>VHCG01000038.1 GCA_016871805.1 Verrucomicrobiota bacterium | reverse complement strand
CCTTCATGGACTCGCCCGACCCGGCCGTGCGACAGGGCGTGGCCCGCGACATCGTCTTCCTCGAGGCGGTGGAGATCAACCCGGTCGTCGTCCACGGCGGCGGCAAGGCCATCACCCGGGCGATGGAAAAGGCCGGGCTGAAAGCCCAGTTCATCCAGGGCCAGCGAGTGACCGACGAGGCCACGGTGGCCGTGGTCGAGCAGGTGCTGTCCCGGGAGATCAACCCGGAGGTGGTCAACACCATCAACCACCTGGGCGGCGTGGCCCAGGGCTTCGCGGGATCCGACATCTTCACCTGCCGCAAGGCGCGGCCCCTCGGACCGGATGGCACTCCGCTGGACATCGGCTATGTCGGTGAGGTGATCCGCGTAAACACCGCCCCCCTGCTCGACTGCCTGTCGCATGGGTTCACCCCCGTGATCAGCCCGACTGCACGGGGCGAGGACGGGAAGATCTACAACTGCAACGCCGACGTCGCCGCCGCCATGGCCGCCATCGCCCTGAGGGCCCGCCGCCTCGTCTTCATGAGCGATGTCCCAGGGCTCCTCAGGAACCCGAAGGATCCCTCCACCCTGATCCGGCACCTGGACCGCAACGAGGTGCTCCCGCTCAAGAAGGCGGGGGTGATCGACGCGGGCATGATCCCCAAGGTGGACAGCGCCCTGAACGCCCTTGGGGCGGGCGTCGAGAAGGTGCAGTTCGTGGACGGTCGGGTGCCCCACTCGATGCTGCTCGAAATCTTCACCGACGAAGGCGTGGGGACCGAGGTCGTGGCCTGAACCCCAAGGTCCTGGAAAACCCAAGGCCGCCTCAGCCGGTGGGTTTTCGCTTCCGCTCGGGGTGTTGATTCCGAACACTACCGGGACCTACTTCATGAAGAATCCCATTCGCGTCGCGGTGACCGGTGCAGCCGGCCAGATCGGTTACTCACTCCTCTTCCGGATCGCCTCCGGATCGATGTTCGGACCCGACCAGCCGGTCATCCTTCACCTCGTCGAGGTAGAGCCCGCCCTCAAGGCCCTGAACGGCGTCGTGATGGAGCTCGACGATTGCGCCTTTCCGCTGCTCAAGGGCGTCGTGCCCACGGCGAACCTCGACGAGGGATTCCGCGGAGTGAACTGGGCCCTGCTCGTCGGCAGCGTGCCCCGCAAGGCGGGGATGGAGCGGAAGGACCTGCTCGGCATCAACGGCAAGATCTTCACCGGACAGGGCCAGGCCATCGCCCGGAATGCCGCATCGGACATCCGGACCCTCGTCGTCGGCAACCCCTGCAACACCAACTGCCTCATCGCGATGAACAGCGCGAAGGAGATCCCCTCCGACCGCTGGTTCGCCATGACGATGCTCGACCAGAACCGGGCCAAGACCCAGTTGGCCAAGAAGGCCGGTGTCGACATCACCGCCGTCACCAACGTCGCCATCTGGGGCAACCACAGCTCGACCATGTACCCCGACTTCCCGAACGCGAAGATCGGAGGCCGGGCCGCGACCGATGTCATCACCGACGAGGCCTGGTTCAAGGATACGTTCATCCCGACGGTCCAGAAACGCGGCGCCGCGATCATCGAGGCCCGCGGCCTCAGCTCCGCCGCCTCCGCGGCCAACGCCGTCGTGGACACCGTCCGTGCCCTGACCCAGCCGACCCCGGCCGGGGACTGCTTCAGCGTCGCCGTCTGCTCCGATGGCAGCTATGGCATCGAGAAGGGACTCATCTACAGCTATCCGATCCGCAGCAACGGAGCCCGGTGGGAGATCCAGCAGGGCGTCACCGTCGGGGAGTTCAGCCGCTCGAAGATCGTCGCCACCGAGAATGAACTGAAGGAGGAGAAGTCGCTCGTCAGCGATCTGCTGCCGAAGTGACCCATCGCACCGGAGGAACCCTCTCCTGGGATCCGAGCACCACGGCGTCGCCCCTCAGGCGACGCCGTTTTTCTTTCCGGATTCCGCCCGGAACAGGGCGGCATCCCGCGCGAAATAGGTCAGGATGAAGTCCGCACCGGCCCGCTTGATCGCCAAGAGCGACTCCTCCCGTGCCCCCACAAGGTCCAGCCAGCCGTTCCGGGCCGCAGCCTGGATCTGGGCGTACTCCCCGCTGACCTGGTAGGCCGCCAGAGGAAGTCGGGTGGCTCCGCGGAGCTCGTGGAGGACGTCGAGGTACGGGCCGGCCGGCTTGACCATGAGGATGTCCGCCCCCTCCGCCTCGTCGCACAGGGCATCCGCGACCGCCTCGCGACGGTTGGCCGGGTTGATCTGGTAGGTCCGCTTGTCGAGCGCCCGAGTCCCGGCCGCCGCGGCGCTGCCCACCGCATCCCGGAAGGGTCCATAGAAGGCCGACGCAAACTTGGCCGCGTACGCGAGGATGCCGACCCCGGGATACCCCGCCTCGTCGAGCGTCCTCCTCAGCACCGCAACCCGTCCGTCCATCATGTCGCTGGGCGCCACGAACTGGCATCCCGCAGCCGCCTGCAGGACCGCCATCTTGGCCAGCACGGCCACCGTCGCGTCGTTGTCCACGTCGGACCCATCCGGGGTCAGGATGCCGTCGTGGCCATGGCTGGTGTAGGGATCGAGCGCGACATCGGTGAACACCAGCAGGTCGGGAACCGCCCGGCGGACCGCCCGTACCGCGCGGCACACCAGGTTCCCGGGGTTCAGCGCCTCCCGTCCAAGAGGATCCTTGAGCGCCGGATCGGTCGCCGGAAACAGGGCGACCCCCGGAATCCCGAGTCCGCGGAGCTCCCGACACGCCTCCACCAGCGTTTCCAGCGTGTGGCGAACCACGCCAGGCATCGACTCCACCGGGGTCGGCCTCCCCCCACCGTCCTGGAGGAACAGGGGGGCGATGAGGTCGGACGCCTCCACCCGGCATTCCTGCACCAGATCCCGGACCGTCCGGATCTGCCGCAATCGCCGATGCCGACGGATCTGTTCCAAACCGCTGCTCATGCCCCGATCCTATCGAGGCACGCCGTGCGGCCTCCACCTCCAATTCCAGAGGTCTCCGCTAGGATCAGACCTGTCCCATTCCCGATCCAAATCCCGACTCTCCCGGTTTTTCTCCTTCTTGCGGCTCATTTCAGCACAAGA
This sequence comes from Verrucomicrobiota bacterium, assembly GCA_016871805.1. Taxonomy (GTDB): domain Bacteria; phylum Verrucomicrobiota; class Verrucomicrobiia; order Limisphaerales; family UBA9464; genus UBA9464. Next base: position 34,150 of record VHCG01000038.1, on the reverse strand, counting down.
CCTTTTCCATCGCTTTTCCTCGTTTCCGACCCCGACTGTTTACCTATGTAACCTTTTCTGATCCAGCCGATGATTACACCTGTTATCATTCCCGTTTCAATGCCGTAACCAGTTTTCCTGAAACCACTTGTGCAGTCCGGAGTCTAGGCAGCACCTCGACGGATGGTTCGTGCCGCCACGGGGTCTCGACACCATGCGTCTCCCCAGATCCGGATCCCTGCTTCCACCGTTCACCGTCGCGGCGGGACCGATCCTCCTCATCGTCCTTGGGGTTGTGGTCCTGGGGGGAATCCGGGCGCGTGCCGCCGAGTCGACATCGACGACCGAGGACCGTTCAGGGACCCGCGGAATGGTGGCATTGCTCGAGGAGGTGCGCCGGCGGATCCCGCCGTCCCGGAATCCGTTTCTCTCGATCCCGAAGGCGGAATCCCTCGAGCGCCAGATCGCCACAAACCGGAATCCCGCAGAACTGGTGCCCCTCCAGTTCTCTCTTGGGATCCATCGCCTCTAGGCCGGTCAGAACGAGCCGGCCCTCCGGGCCTTCGAGGAGGTCGATCGTCTGCTGCAGTCCTCCACCTTGCCCGCGACCCGGGAGAATGTCGTGAACCTCCGTCTGAACCAGGCGCTGGCCCACTTCCGACAGGGCGAGCTGCGGAACTGTCTCAGCAACTCCGCCAGCGAGTCCTGCCTGCTGCCGATCGAAGGACACGGGCGCCACGCGTGGAAGGATGGCAGCAAGGCGGCCCTCGAGATCCGGACCCGGCTGGCTGCGGAGAACCCCGACAACCTCACCGTCCGCTGGTTCCTGAACATCGTGGCCATGACCCTCGGGGACCATCCCCAGGGCGTCCCCATGGCGGCGGTGATCCCGGTCACAACTTTCGCCTCGGCTCATGACCCCGGACGCTTCGTCAACCTCGCCGGCCCCATGGGACTGGCGGTGGAGGGACTCTCCGGCGGAGTTGCGATCGAGGATTTCGACGGCGACGGCACGTTTGTCGATCGCTCGGCCCAGGCGGGAGTCCCAGGCCTCACCGGCGGACTCCATGTGGTGTCGACCGACTACAACAACGACGGACACATCGACCTGCATGTGCTGCGGGGCGGATGGATGCGGGAGGGCGGGACCTATCCGGACTCCCTGCTCCGCAACCGCGGCGATGGAACGTTCGAGGACGTCACCGCGGCCGCAGGATTGCTGTCGTTCCACCCCGACCAGACCGCGGTCTGGTTCGACTTCGACGGGGATGGCTGGCTGGACGTCTTCGTGGGGAACGAGATGGCGGATCGGACCGGAAGGCATCCCTGCGAACTGTTCCGCAACAACCGGGATGGAACGTTCACCGAGATGGCCGTCGGCGCCGGCGTCCGGATCAATGGCTTCGTCAAGGGGGCCACCTTCGGGGACTTCAACAATGATCGGCGCCCCGACCTGTATGTCTCCCTGCTGGGACGGCCCAACCTGCTCTTCCGGAACGATGGCCCCGGAACGGAGCCGAACACCTGGAAGTTCACCGATGTCGCCGCCGCCGCCGGGGTCCAGGAACCCGATCACAGTTTCCCGACCTGGTTCTTCGACTTCGACCAGGACGGGAACGAGGACCTGTTTGTCGCCGGATATCGGATCCGGCAGGTGGCGGACGTGGCCGCCGACGATCTGGGACTCCCGAACACCGGCGAGCGGTCCCATCTGTTCCGGAACCGGGGCAACGGGACCTTCGAGGACGTCTCCAAGCCCATGGGGCTCGACCATGTCCTGCCCGCGATGGGATCGAACCACGGGGATCTCGACAACGACGGGTGGCCCGATTTCTACCTGGGCACCGGGGATCCCGATCTCCTGACGCTGATTCCCAACCGCATGTTCTGGAACCGGGGCGGGAAGCGGTTCGAGGACGTGACGACCTCGGGTGGGTTCGGCCACCTCCAGAAGGGGCATTCGGTGTCGTTCGCGGATCTCGACAACGACGGGGACCAGGATGTCTACATCGATCTGGGCGGGGCGTTCGAAGGGGACCTCGCCCGCAACGCCCTGTTCGCCAATCCCGGCCATGGAAACCACTGGGTGAAGCTCCGTCTCGAAGGGACCCGTGCGAACCGCCCCGGCATCGGTGCCCGGCTGACCCTGAAGGTCCGAGGCCCCTCCTGGGAGCGCACGCTGCACCGGACGGTCAGCACCGGCGGAAGCTTCGGATGCAATCCATTGCGACAGGAGATCGGACTCGGTGACGCCCGGAACATTCTCTCCCTGCGCATCGAGTGGCCCGGGAGCGGCACCGTGCAGACGTTCGAGGATCTCGAACCGGACCGCTTCTACCGCCTCCGCGAAACCCAACCCGTCGCGGAACGGATTCCCCTCCGCACCTTCAGCCTGCCGCTGCCGCCCACACCCATCCACCGTCCGAATCCCTGAAGCCGGTTCGAGGTCACAACGTGTGGATCGGGACCCGCTGCGGCGGAGCGAAGAAACGAGGGCGGATCCGCTCACGGGCCCCGTCCAACGGCGGCAGCACGCCGCTCATCCACAGGGTGTCCCCAGCCGCTCCCGGAGGGTCTGGGCCATCCGACGGCCCGCAGCACCCCGGAACCACGCCAGCACGAAGGCGAGGTTGGCCAGGGTCCAGAGCCCCCAGGTCCCGGCCAGGATCGCGAAGGCCCGGGGCGAAACCCCCTGCCAGACCTGGAATCCGGCGGCGCCGATCATCAAGGCCCACAGGATGCAGAAGTGGGCGGTGTACATGTCGAAGAAGCGTCCCGAGAACACGACCGCCGGGGAGAACCTCGACCCGTCGAGCGGATAGAAATAGTCGGCCTCAAGCTGGGAGGCGACGAGCAGGTGCTCCCCCGCCAGCCGGTTGATCCGCTCCTCGAGGGCCCGGGCATGGATGCGGGCGAAATCGCAGAAGTGCAGCAGGAACGCCGCGCTCACACCGGTCGAGACCAGCCCGAAGCACAGGAAGACCAGCGCGGGTCCGCGCGAGATGGAGAGGCAGGCCCCCGCCGCCAGGGTGCTCAGCAGCAGCAGCGCAAAGAACTTGCGATGGTAGGCGTACTGCATCCCTCGCATCCGCTCGAGCTGTCGCAGCAGCGTCTCGTATTTCAGACGGTCCAGATCGGTCATCGTCCCGAACACTCCACCCGCACGCGGGAAGTCTCAACCCCGTCTACTGCCCGAACAGTCGCCGACGACGTTCCTCGTCCAACGACTTGCCGTCCTGCGGCGGGGCCAGGATGTACCAGATCAGGTTTCTGAACTCGTCGTCCGGGATCTGTTCCAACCCCTCCGGCATCGTCGAGGTGCCCGTGCCCCGGAGCGACTTGATGTCGGACTTCGCCAGCACGACCTCGGAAGGGCCGGCCATGATCAGCTTCACCACCGTGTCGGTGTTCTCGACCATCCGCCCGTTGAAGGTCCGGTCGTCCCGCGTCACCACCTCGGTGTTCTCGTAGCCCTCGCCGATGATCGCGTTCGGGTGGATCACGCTGTGCAACAGGGCGTCGAGGGAGCTGCGACCGACGCCGGTGAGGTCGGGTCCGACCTCGGCACCCTCGCCATGGAGCTTGTGACAGACGAAGCAGATCTTCTGGGCGACGACGCGGCCCTTCTCGAGGTCCACAGGTCCCTCGACCACGACCTTTCGTTTCTGGGCGATGATCTGGAGCTTCTCCTCGGGGGTGGATTGGATCCGCCCGAAGATCCGGGCCACAACCGCCTTCTCCCCGTCGTCCGGATTCGCAGCGAGTTTGCGGACCACGATGGGATGCACCTCTCCCCGCTTGATGCGGCCGTCGAGGAGCGCCTGCAGGAGTGCGTGCCTCCACTGCCAACGCGCGGTGGCGACGTCGGCGACGGCGGCCCGGGTGGCTAGACTGAGCGTCGGCCACCGATCCAGCAGCTGCCGACCGGTGTCCTCCGATCCGAGCTGTTGGAGGGCCCGGACGGCAGCGACCTGGAGGGCATCGGAGTTCCCGGGGGCTACCAGTCCCACCACGACCCGGAGGGCGTCGTCACCCTTCTGCTGGGCTGCGGTCTGGATGGCCGCGATCCGGTCGGATTCCGGCCCGTCGCCATTCTGGATCCGGGCGAGGACCTGCTTCAACGCGGCGGCATCCCCCCAGAGGGTTCCGAGCTGCTGGGCAGTCCTGGACACCTCGGCATCGGACGACGACGCCAGCCGCGACACCACTGCCACGGCCTCCGGGTTGGGCACGATGGCCTTGCCGCGCTGCCCCTCGAGAAGCCCGCGCAGACCCGCGACGAGGGCTGGCGTCGCCTCCGATGGAATGCGGCCGAATGTGGTCACCACCTCGCTCAGGACCGCCTCGTTCCGGAGGTCGCACGTCCGGCGCATCACCTTCCGCAGGATCTCGGCCGAGAAGGGCCAGGTCGAACGGGCTCCGTCCTCGAGATAGGCCCCCAGGGCCCGGGTTGGGTCCGCGGCCACGATCGGCTCCACAGCCATCCAGAACAGGAAGTCGAAGGTCGGATCGGTCCCCTTCTCCGAGCCCTGGAACAGGCCGATGATCGCCGGGCCGCTGACGAGGTCCTCGACCGGCACCCGCGGCGGGGCGTCGATCGTGAGGGATCCGGAGACCAGCTGCCGTGCCGCGACCGCGACGCCGAGTCGCACGACCGGGTCGGTGTCCGACGCCAGCGCCTGGAGCATCGGTCCGGAGTCCGCCGACAGCTCCCCGCGGGCGCCGATCAGACGGGCGGCCCACGAGCGGAGTGCCGGCTCCCGGTCGGCCGACGCGATCGCGAGGTCGGCATCCCGGAGCGCCCCCATGGTCTGGAGGGTCCACAGGGCGGCGAGACGGGACTCCACCGAGTCCCCCGTCCTCAGCAGGACGGCCAGCGCTTCATGCACCCTCCCATCCGAGTCCTTGCGTCCACCCAGGATCCGCTGGGCCGTGCGTCGGTGCCAGACGTTGGGATGCTTCAGGAGGTCGACCAGTCCATTGGACCCAAGCCGCTCGAGATCGAGATCGCGCTCCGGACGTGACGGCACGGCCTTGCCCGGCTTGTCCCCGGTCCAGACCACGCGCCAGATCCGGCCGCGTTCGCGGTCGACCCCTTCGGGATCCGCGTTGGCGTTCTGGTAGCACGGATACTTGTCGTACCAGTCCATGACCCACAGCGCGCCGTCGGGACCCACCTGCTGGCTGACCGGCATGAACCAGCCGTCGGGCGTGGTGAGAAAATTACCCGACTCATTCCACGAACGGGCCACAAAGGTCGAGCCCTTGGGCGTGAGCCGGTCGATGTTGAGGGCGTTCTGGTGGATGTTGCCGAAGATCGCCGCACCCTGCCATTCGGCGGGCCACTGGTGACCCTGGTAGAGGTTGATGCCGCAGTAGGCCGCCATGTGGTGCTTGTGGTCCACGATGCTGGGCAGCTCGCCATAGGCGTATGGGAACGGGGCCTGGCCCGCCTGGCGGTTGTAGAGTCCACCTGGCGTGAGATGGAACAGATGGTCGATCACGCAGGCGCTGACAAAGGCGTTGCCGTGGCGATCGAAGTCCACGCCCCACGGGTTGCTCGTGCCCTCCGCAAACACCTCGAACTTCCGGGTGCCTGGATCGAGACGCGCCACACCCGCCGTCAGCAGCACCGGCTTGGCATCGGGTCTGGAGGGATCCTTGGCCTTCGAAATCGTGAAGACCCCATGGGTCATGTAGATCTGACCATCCGGACCCCAGGTGAATCCGTTCAGCAGCTCATGGCGGTCCTCGTGTCCGAACCCCGTCAGCACCTCCGTCTTCCGGTCGGCCCGGCCATCCCCGTCGGTGTCATCGAGGAACCAGAGATGCGGAGCCTCGCCCACGTAGACGCCACCGTTCCCGACCAGCAATGCCGTGGCCAGGGTCATGCCGTCCGCGAAGACCGAGACCTTGTCGGCCACGCCATCGGCGTCGGTGTCCTCGAGGATCTTGATCCGATCGCGTCCGGGCTGACCGGGTCGGCCATTCGGATATTCGTAGAGTTCGAGGACCCAGAGACGTCCCCGGGCATCGAAGGACATGGCCACCGGGTTGACCACCTCGGGTTCGCTGGCGAAGAGGCGGACCTCGAATCCGGGCGGCACGACGAAGGCCTTCCGCGCCGCATCGGGCGACATCGCCGGGTTACTGGCGGGCTTGTGCTGTCCCTCGAGCTGACGTCCTGGAGGCGCATTGGTGTAGAGCGGGAAGCCGAACTTCGGATGACGGGCGAGTTCGGCCTGGGCGGCGACGGTGAGCAGGATCGAGGCAGCGAACAGGGACCTGGGGTTCATGGTGACCTCCAAGACGTTGCCGGGGTGACGCCGGAGGGCAAAGAGCAAAGAACGGATGATCCCGAACAGTCTCCTCCACGGTCTTCCTCAGCGCCGCCGCGTCTCCGCGTGAGTCCCCTTGCCCTCCCCGCTCCCGCTCCTCCACACCGCCGCGTTTCCCGGCTGGAGTACAGGGTCGGCTTCTGGCTCCAAGGGTGGGCGCTGGCGCACCCAGTGCCGCAGGGCACTGCGGAACCCACCCAACCCAGGTTCGCCCCGCGGCGATGCCGGTCAGGTTCCTTCCAGGTCCCTTCTCCGCGATCTTACTCCGCGCCGCCGCGTCTCCGCGTCAGTCTCCTTCCCCGGAATGAACGATTGTCGCGGTCCGATGGACTTGTAGCGTTGCGGCATGTCCCCTCGCCGACTCCTTCGTCGTGCCGTACGCGTCGCCTTGGCGACCGTGTCCCTCGGCGTCACGCTCGCCACCGGCATGGCGGCCGACTCCAGCATCACGATGCACCTGCGCCAGCAGCGGGTGGATCTCCACGGCAAAACCCAGACGTCCCGTCGGACCGCCCAATGGGATCCCCGGCAGACCGCCGTGATTGTCTGCGACATGTGGGACGACCACTGGTGCCGGTCGGCTGCGCGTCGGGTCGGTGAGATGGCAGGTCCTCTGAACGAGCTGCTGAAGCAGGCCCGCAAACAGGGGATATTCGTCATCCATGCCCCGAGCAGTGTCACCCGGTTCTACGAGGGAACCCTACAGCGTAAACGGGCCCAGTCGGCGCCCTTCGCAAAGACGCCTGTCCCTCTGGCAACAGCCCCGCGCTGGGGCACGGCCTGGTGCTGGACCGACGCCCGGCACGAGGGCGTGCTGCCGATCGACGACACCGACATGGGATGCTCCTGCTCCGGCACCAAGTGCACCGTGCGCGAGGCCTGGACCCGTCAGATCCCCGCCATCGAGCTGTGCCCGGAGGACGCCCTCACCGACGACGGACAGGAGACCTGGAACCTCCTGGCGCAGCACGGCATCCGGCATGTCATCCTCTGCGGGGTCCACCTCAACATGTGCGTCCTGGGCCGTCCCTTCGCGATCCGGCAGATGGTGTACCTGGGGCAGGATGTGGTGCTGATGCGCGATTTCACGGACACCATGTACAACCCGGAACGCCCCCCCGGTGTCGACCATTTCACGGGCACCGACCTGGTCGTGGGCCATGTCGAACGGTTCTGGTGTCCGTCCATCGTGAGCACCGATCTGACCGACAGGCCGCCGTTCCGGTTTACCGAGGACCGACGGGACCGAGTTTCCCGGTGACGGTGTGGTGTTTGCCCGACGGATGTTCCCATGCATCTTGGCTGAGTGGATCCCGTCTTTGAACGTCTCGTCACCGAACTCGAACGCCCCCGTCCGCTCACGCCCCAAGTGCTGCGTCATCTGTCGGGCACCTATGGCCTTGGCCGCGACGAGACCGGGCGGTTCCTGGACGAGGAGCTGCCGCGGCTTTCCGAGGAGGAGACCGACCTCGCGTTGTCATCGCTGTTCACCCCGAAGCTGCCGGACCAGGCGATCTTCGCCGACCTGCTCGGCCGCGGCTCGTTGCCCGCGTCGGAGTGGTCCGCATGGGTGGAGCGGCTGCAGTCCCGTCCCACCTTCGGCTGCCTAGTGACGGAACAGGGGACGCGCCACGGGATGGCGCTCCGGACTGTGACCCTGGAGCGCTATGTGCATCGGCTCCGGCTCGAAGCGACGGTGCCGCTGGCGGTCTTCGACGCGATCCGGGCCTCCGTGCCGACGCCGAGGCGTCCGGTTCTCCTGGCGATCGCACGACGGGCGGCATGGACCACTCCGGACCGTCAGCAGATCCTCCTGGAATTCCTGGCCAACAGCTCCAGGGAATCCGCGACCTCGCTGGACGACGCGGAGGCGCTGCTCGCGCTGATGGAGTCCTCCGAGCCGGAGTCGGTCGAGGATGTGCTGGCCCGGATCCCCGAGTGGGAGGCGGCGCTGAAACAGCAGATCTCGTTGTCCCGCCAGCCCAAGCCCTTCTTCAACCTGCAGGTCGAGGAACTCCACGGAGGAGGACGCGACCAACGGCCGGCGGACACCCAGATGGTCGCCACAAAACAACGGGAACTCGCGTTCCTGGCACGACTCCGGACGGCCCTGGCGGACTAAGGGACCACGAGGGGTCGGCCGGATCCGGCAGGACGCCGTGCACCCGCCGAGGATAGGTTTTCGACTTTGAGGTTCGGACGGCGATCTCCAGACTCGGCGACCGCATATGAGCTCACACCGTCTGAACGTCGCGGCCCTCGCCGGGGATGGCATTGGTCCTGAAGTGATGCGCGAAGCCATCCGGGTCCTTCGCGCCGTCGAGAAGCGCTTCCAGCTCTCCTTCCAGATCACCGAGGCACCGGTGGGCTGGGCGGGTATTGATGCGGCCGGGAAGGCTCTGCCCGATGCGACATTGCAGCTGTGCCGGGAGTCCGACGCCATCCTGTTCGGCTCCGTGGGCCTGCCCGACCGCGATCCGACGATTCCGAAGGAGGAGCGTCCCGAGCGCGCCGCACTCCTCCGCATCCGCAAGGAGTTCGGGCTCTTCGCCAATCTCCGTCCCGTCCGGCTCCCCAAGGTCCTGAGCCACGCCTGTCCGCTCCGGCCCGAACGCCAGGGAGACGGCCTTGACATCCTCGTGGTCCGGGAACTGACCGGGGGGCTCTATTTCGGCCAGCCCAAGAAGACCGAGGAGGTCGTCGAGGCCCGCGAGGGCTCGGACTCCCCGCGCCGGTTCCAGCGATCGATCGACACGATGGTCTACACGACCCCCGAGATCGAACGCATCGCCCGTGTCGCGTTCGAGTCGGCACGGCTGCGGCGTCGGAAGGTCACCAGCATCGACAAGGCGAACGTGCTCGAGAACGGCATCCTCTGGCGGGAGGTGGTGACCCGCATCGGCAAGGAGTTCCCCGATGTGGCCCTGGAACACATGTTCGTCGACAACGGGGCGATGCAGCTGATGCTGCGGCCGACGCAGTTCGACGTGATGCTCTGCGAGAACCTCTTCGGCGACATCCTCAGCGACGAGGCGGCCGCGCTGGCCGGTTCCCTGGGGATGCTGCCCAGCGCGAGCCTCGGTCAGACCACGGGCGACCGCACCTTCGGCTTCTACGAGCCGGCCGGCGGCACGGCCCCCGACATCGCCGGAAAGGACCTGGCAAACCCGATCGCCCAGATCCTCAGCGTCGCCCTGATGCTCCGCTACAGCTTCCGTCTCGAGGCCGCGGCCGTGGCCGTGGAGGCGGCGGTCTCCCAGGTCATCGAGTCGGGTCTCCGGACCGGCGACATCTTCAACCCGGCCGAGACGGGGGCGAGGAAGGTTGGCACCCGCGCCATGGGTGAGGCGATCGCCGCGGCGGTGGGATGACCGGGATGCCCGCAGGCGTCAGGGGGGGGCAGACCGGGTGAAGCGGTGGTTTGCCCTTTGCCCCCCACCCCCCACCCCATAGGGTGACCTCCCGTGACGGATCGACTCTGGAGTCTCACAGGAATCGCTGCCTTCCTGCTCCTCGCCTGGGTGTTGTCGGTGGATCGTCGACGCTTCCCCTGGCGGGCCGTCGTCTGGGGGCTCGGACTGCAGGCCGGATTCGCGGCCCTCATCCTCAAGACCACTCCGGGACACCGGATCTTCGACGGATTCCAGTCGGCGGTGAACCGTCTCGTGTCCTTCGCCAGCGAGGGCAACGAGCTCGTGTTCGGGCCGCTGGCCTCCGACGAGATCCTCACCCGGGGATTCGGACCCGGGAACACCGTAATCCTCGCCATCACGATCACGGGCACGATCATCCTCGTCTCGACCGTCTCGGCGGTCCTCTACCACTACGGGATCCTCCAGCACGTCGTGCGCGGCATGGCGTGGATCATGCGCCGGGCGATGGGCACCAGCGGCAGCGAGACCCTGGCCACGGCGGCGAACATCTTCATGGGACAGACCGAGGCCCCGCTGATGATCCGTCCGTACCTGCCCCGCATGACGCAGAGCGAGCTGTTCTGCATGATGACCGGCGGCTTCGCCACCATCGCGGGCACGGTGATCGGGGTCTACACGGGGGTGTTGAAGATCCCGGCCGGCAGCCTCCTGACCGCCTCCGTGATGAGCGCCCCGGCGGCGCTGCTGATCTCGAAGATCATGTTCCCGGAACGCGAGGTCAGCGACACCGCTGCGGGGGCGAGTGCGCAGGTCGAGCGGACGACGGCGAACGGTCTGGATGCGGTCTGCCGGGGCGCGGCCGACGGCATGATGCTCTCGATCAACGTCGCGGCCATGCTGCTGGCGTTCACCTCGGTCGTCGCCCTCGCCAACTTCCTCGTCGCGTGGGTTGTGGGCCTGGGAGGCTGGACCACCGAGAAGCCGATCCAGGAGATCCTGGGTCTGCTCAACGCCCCGTTCGCCGTGCTCATGGGCGTGCCGTTCCAGGACGCCCGGGTGGTCGGGCAGATCCTGGGCGAGCGGATCGTGCTCAACGAATTCATCGGCTACATCTCGCTCTCCAAGGCCCAGGCGACCCTGACGCCTCGGGCCTATGATCTCACCGTCTACGCCCTGTGCGGCTTCGCCAACTTCGCGAGCATCGCCATCCAGATCGGCGGCATTGGTGCCCTGGCCCCGGAGCGCCGATCGGATCTCGCCCGGCTGGGCTTCCGCGCCATGATCGCCGGCCTGCTCGCCTGCTATCTCACCGCCTGCGTCGTCGGGGTGCTCCTCTGACGGGCTGCGGCACAGATCCAAAGTCGCCGGGGCGAAGGTGGGGCGTCTCGGGAACTGGGGCGCCAGCGGCGCCCCAGTGAGGCAGGGCACTGCCTCACCCACCCCTCCAGGCCTGCGGCCCGGGAATCCAGCCCACCCAAGACCGGCACGCCCGGATCCGGTCCTTACCCGAGGGCGCCATCACCGCTTCTCGCGGAGCAGCACGATGTAGTTCTGGAACCCCTCCTCGTTCTTCCAATGGAACTCGATGACCCCGTCCTGGCTCTGCGTGCCACGGCCGCCGTTCCAGGCATCCAGCGCGCCCTTGAAGACCACATCCTTGCCGTCGGTGGTGAACGTCCCCTTTCCTCCCACACCGGTGGTGTAGGATCCATCGGCCTTCAGGGTGACCACCCCGGCCCCGCCCTGCGTCACATACCAGGTACCGGCCAACGACGAGACCGGGAGGTCCTTCGGCTTGGGAGGAGACGGCGCGGATTCATCCACGAAGTGGTCCTTCACCGGCCAGATGGAGACCTTGTAGACCTCGTTCTGATACCCCTCGAAGAGGAGGGAGTACTGGCCATGGGTCACCTGGTAGTTGCCGCCGGAGAGTCCGCCGTCCGGGAAGACCTTCCGGACACGGTCCATCGAATCCCCCACCCCGACTCCACAGGCGAGACGAACCCCCTTCTGGGTCCTGAAGTGGGACACCTGTTCGCCGGGTCCATCGAACCGCACCGCGAACTCGGGGAACGTTATCCCGACGACCGTCACGAGCGTCGGCTTCCCGAACTGCTGGAGCACCTGGGCCTTGGTCTGGGTCAGACGGAGCCCGTTCGACAGCGGCTCGACCAGGTTGGTCCGGGCCGGAGGCGAAACGGCCGGTGGTTTCGACCTGGAGGTTGCGGACTCCGCAGTCCGGCTGCCGACCGCGATGGCGGCCAGCAGCCCGGGCAGGAGGATCAAGGAGCGCCTGGAGGTTCCCACGGGATGTCCTCGGAGTGTCCAGGGCGAATCCAATCCCATCACGCCGCGGCGATCAGCTGGCGCAGCACGTAGGGCAGGATTCCGCCATGCTGGTAGTAGTCGATCTCGATCGGGGTATCGATGCGGCACGTGACCGGGACGACCTCGACCGCACCCGAACGGCGGGTGATGCGCAGGCTGAGGTCCTGCTGGGGCCTGAGCGAGGCGTCGAGGCCGACCACGTCATAGGTCTCGGTGCCGTCCAGCCCGAGCGTCTGGGCCGTCGTGCCCTCCTTGAACTGGAGGGGCAGGACGCCCATGCCGACCAGGTTGGACCGGTGGATGCGCTCGAAGCTCTGGGCGACCACGACCTTTACGCCGAGGAGATTGGTACCCTTGGCGGCCCAGTCACGGCTCGACCCGGTGCCGTACTCCTGACCAGCGAGCACGATGAGCGGCGTCCCCTCGGCCTGGTAGGCCATGGAGGCGTCATAGATGGACATCTTCGACCCATCGGGACCGAGGGTGTTGCCCCCCTCCTCGCCGCCGAGCACGAGGTTCTTGATCCGGACGTTGGCGAAGGTGCCCCGGGTCATGACGCGGTCGTTGCCGCGACGGGATCCGTAGCTGTTGAAGTCCTCGAACGTCACCTGGTTCTCGAGGAGGTACTTTCCGGCGGGTGAGGCCTTCTTGATCGCACCGGCGGGCGAGATGTGGTCGGTCGTGACCGAATCCCCGAAGATCCCCAGCGCGCGGGCACCCGAGATGCCCCGGATCGCACCAGGCTCCATCGAGAAGTCCGTGAAGAACGGCGGCTCCTGGATGTAGGTCGACTGGCGATCCCACTCGTAGACGTTGCCGACGCTGGACGGGATCTCGTTCCACTTGGGGTTCTGGGCGGCGAAGTCCTTGTAGAGCTTCCGGAAGACCTCGGGCTTGAGGGCGGACTGCATCGCCTCACGGATCTCGGCCAGCGTGGGCCAGAGGTCGGCGAGGTAGACTGGATTGCCGTCCTTGTCGTCGCCCAACGGCTCGCAGCTGAAATCGATGTCGACGCGTCCGGCGATGGCGAAGGCCACGACGAGCGGCGGGGACATCAGGAAGTTCGACTTGATGTTCTGGTGGACGCGGGCCTCGAAGTTGCGGTTGCCCGACAGCACGCTCGCGGTGACGAGGTCGTTCTTGGTCACGGCCTCCTCGATCGCCGGGTCAAGCGGACCCGAGTTGCCGATGCAGGTGGTGCAGCCGTAGCCGACCGTATTGAACCGGAGCTTGTTGAGGTAGGGCTGGAGACCGGTCTTCTTGAGGTAGTCGGTGACCACCCGGGATCCCGGGGCGAGGGACGCCTTGACCGCCGGATTGACCTTGAGGCCCTTCTCGACGGCCTTCTTCGCAAGAAGGCCGGCCGCGAGCATCACGCTCGGGTTGCTGGTGTTGGTGCAGCTGGTGATCGCGGCGATCAGGACCGAACCGGTGCCGATCGTGGCCTTCTTGCCCGACGCGGTCTGGACCTTCACCGACGTGCCGAAGGCCTGGCGGGACTTGCCGAAACCATTCTCGGTCACTGGACGCTGCACGGCCTGGAAGAACTCGCGGCGCAGGTTGCCCAGCTCGATACGGTCCTGCGGACGCTTCGGACCCGCCACGCTCGGCTTGACGGTCGAGAGGTCGAGCTCGACGACCTGCGAGTAGTCGATTGAACCGGCCTGCGGGATGCCCCAGAGGCCCTGCTCGCGGTAGTAGTTCTCGTACGCCCGGCAGTCCTTGTCGGAACGGCCCGTGGCCCGCAGGTAGTTCACACACTCCTCGTCGATCGGGAAGAAGCCCATCGTCGCCCCATACTCGGGAGCCATGTTGGCGATGGTGGCGCGGTCGACGACCGGCAGGGCGACGGCGCCGGGGCCGAAGAACTCGACGAACTTGCCGACCACCTTGGTCTTGCGAAGGAGCTGGGTGATCGTCAGGGCCAGATCGGTGGCCGTGACGCCCTCGTTCAGGGTGCCGGTGAGGTGCACCCCGACCACGTCGGGGGTCAGGAAATACACTGGCTGGCCAAGCATGCCGGCCTCGGCCTCGATGCCGCCGACGCCCCAGCCAACGATGCCAATGCCGTTGATCATCGTGGTGTGGGAATCGGTGCCGACCAGAGTGTCCGGATAGTGGACCTGCCCGGCACCACCGATCGCCGATGCGGTGAGCACGCCCTTGGCGAGGTACTCCAGGTTGACCTGATGCACGATGCCGATGCCGGGCGGGACGACCTTGAAGGTGTCGAACGCCTGCATGCCCCACTTGAGGAACTGGTAGCGCTCCCGGTTCCGGCTAAACTCAAGGTCCAGGTTCTTCTGCATCGCCGCGGGGTCCCCGGCGAAGTCGACCTGCACGGAGTGGTCCACGACGAGGTCGACCGGCACCAGCGGCTCGATGATCTTGGGATTCTTGCCGAGCTTGGCGACAGCCGAGCGCATCGCGGCGAGGTCGACCAGCAGCGGCACGCCGGTGAAGTCCTGCAGTACGATGCGGGCGACCACGAACGGGATCTCCGCCGTACGCGCCGCGTTCGGCGTCCAGGCGGCGAGCTCGCGGACGTTGGCCTCGGACACCTTCTTCCCGTCGACGTTGCGCAGGACAGATTCCAGGACGATCCGGATCGAGACCGGGAGCCGGGAGATCGGTCCCAGACCCGCCACCTCGAGAGCCGGGAGGGAGTACAGTTGGCCCCTCTGGCCATTGCCAAGATCGAAGCTCTTGAGGGAGTTGAACAGGTCGTGCGGCGTGCTCATGCAGGTTCTGGGAAAACGGCGTAAAAACCGTGACACAAACATTGGAGGAGGACCGCACGGAGCGTCAAGGAACTGCACCTCCGGAGGACCGTCCGGAACCGACGGAAGGCTTTATGCCCCCATCCACCCCCTCTAATGTCCTCAGCCGTTACCCTGCACTTCCTCCGACACTGCCGTTCCCTGCTGTCCGCGTTCCTGGTGCTGGTCGGGACGGCCCACGGTGCCGACCCGGGACGCCCACCGCAGATCGACCTGCCCCGGACCGCCGAAAACTGGATCATGGTGGACCGCGAGCCCGGCCAGTACCTCGGCCATCCGACCACCGTCCTGCTCCAGGGCGGCAAGACCCTCCTCTGCGTGTATCCGAAGGGCCATGGAAAGGGTCCGATCCAGCTCCAGCGGAGCACGGATGGAGGAAAGACCTGGAGCGGACGCCTGCCCGTGCCGGAGAACTGATCGACCTCCCAGGAGACTCCGACGATCCATCGGGTCGTCGACGCCGCTGGTCGGAAACGGCTGCTGCTCTGGTCGGGGCTCCATCCCGCACGGACCTCGATCTCGGAGGATGACGGGTCCACGTGGTCGCCGCTCAGGCCGGCGGGTGACTGGGGGGGCATCGTGGTGATGTCCAGCCTCGCCGGGATCCGGGACCGGCCCGGACGCTACCTTGCATGGTTCCACGACGATAGCCGGTTCTTCCGGAAGGAGTCCCGGCCGGAGAAGCCCCCGGTGTTCCGCCTGTTCCAGGTGGAGTCGACCAACGGCGGCCTGACCTGGGGACAGCCCCGGGTTCTGTTCGCCTCGGCGGACGTCCACCTGTGCGAACCCGGATGGGTGCGGTCGCCCGACGGCACCGAGATCGCCCTGCTGCTCCGGGAGAACCGGCGGGCCAAGCGGTCGCATGTGATGTTCTCGCGGGACGAGGGACGGACCTGGACCCCTCCCCGCGAACTGCCGGCCTCCCTCTGCGGGGATCGTCACGTGACCCGGTACGGACCCGATGGACGGCTGTTTGTGTCGTTCCGCGACACGGCGAAGGAGTCCCCCTCGGCCGGGGACTGGATCGGATGGATTGGACGCTATGAGGACCTGAAGTCGCCGACCGAGGCCGCCGGGACGTTCCGGGTCCGTCTGGGCGACAACCATCATGCCTGGGACTGCGCCTACC
Source organism: Verrucomicrobiota bacterium (assembly GCA_016871805.1). Lineage (GTDB taxonomy): Bacteria > Verrucomicrobiota > Verrucomicrobiia > Limisphaerales > UBA9464 > UBA9464. The sequence goes on along the minus strand of VHCG01000038.1, from coordinate 18,222 downwards.
CGGGGGTGGAGGTGCTGCCCAACGGGACGTTTGTGGTCACGACCTACGGACATTGGGAGATGGGGCAGCCGCCGTTCGTCGTCTGCCGCCGGTTCAGCCTCCGGGGGCTGGATGACCTCCTGTCGGCGCGGACTCGAACCGGGTCGAAGTAGTCGGAGTGTCCGGATCTGAAGCCCAGGGATCCTTTGGTCCGGACTGCGGTGGCACCCCGTGCGTGCAGGTGGGCGCTCACGTGCCCAGTGCCGCAGGGCACTGCGGCACCCACCGTGTCCCGGTGTCGTCCCCTCGTGGCTCCGAACGCGCGCGCCGAGCTCTTCCGGTGACGCCAGCCCCCGAACCGGTATAGGCTGCCCGGGTTGCGATCCGATGTGGACCCTTCATAGCTATCTGGTCAGGCAGGTCCTGGCGACCTGCCTGCTGACGGTCGCCACGTTCACGGGGATCCTGCTCCTCGGGAATGTCCTGCGCGACGTGTTCGACATGGTGGCCTCGGGACGGGTCGATGCCCGGACGGCACTGGAGGCGATCCTGCTGCTGATCCCGTACGCCCTGGCGTTCGCCCTGCCCATCGGGATGCTCACCGGTTCCCTGCTGGTGTTCAGCCGTCTGAGTGTGGACCAGGAGCTGACGGCCATCCGGGCGGGCGGCATCAGCATCGTGGCCGCCGTGGCCCCGATCCTCCTGCTGGCCGCGGTGATGACCGGACTGAACGCGTGGCTCAACATGGTGGTGGGGCCGAACTGCAAGCAGGCCTTCCGACGCCTTCACGTGGAGGTCGCCCGGCGCGGGGCCACCTCGTTCATCGGGGAGGGACGCTACGTGCAGCTTGGAAACCTCACGCTGTACGCCCGCGAGGTTCGGGGGAACCGGCTGCGGGATGTCCTGATCTACGGGACCACCAACGCCCCCGCCGAGACCATCAGTGCTGCTCCGAAGGCGATCCGCAACCTCGACGTCTGGGCCCCGGAGGGCGAGGTCCTGATGGGCACCAACGGCCTGCCATCGGCCATCCGACTCCTCCGCCTCCAGGGTCTGTTCCTGACCGCCGACGGCTGGCAGTCGCACTTCAACGCGGAGCACATCGAACCCATCCGCACCCTCGAGTCGGGCGGGGCATGGAAGCCAGGGTTGACGATCATGAGCTTCCGGGAACTTCTCGATGAGCTGGCGCTGCGGCGCGAGGGTGGGTCGGCGGTGTCCCCGGTACGGGTCCAGATCCACAAGCAGCTCGCGTTCTCCTTCTCCTGCGTGGCCTTCACCCTGATCGGCATTCCGCTCGGGATCCGGGTCCAGCGCCGCGAGACGAACATCGGCGTCGCGGTCGCCCTCGCCCTGCTCGCCGTCTACTACAGCTTCTTCATCCTCGGCCACTCGCTCGACACCCGGGCCCGCCTGCACCCGCACCTGCTGTTCTGGGTGCCGAACTTCGCGTTCATGGCGACCGGGGTCCTCCTCCTCCGCCGGGCCGAGAAACCCGCCTGAACCCCGCCTCGGGGGCACCTGCCCCGCATCCCGCCCGCCTCAGGACCGGAATCCGCTGGCCTGGCGGCCCCGAACCGTCACCTCCCCACGCACCAAGGCCCCGATGGCCGCCGGATACAGCTGCCGCTCCGCGTCCTGGATCCGCGCGTGAAGGCTCTCGGCCGTGTCGCCGTCCACGACCGGCACCGCCCGCTGGGCGAGGATCGGGCCGGTGTCGATTCCTTGGTCCACCAGGTGGACCGTGCAGCCGGTGACCTTGACGCCATAGTCGAGCGCCTGCTTCCACGCGGCCAGGCCCGGAAAGGAGGGCAGCAACGAGGGGTGGATGTTCACGACCCGGCCCTCGAACGAGCGGAGCAACCCGCCCTTGAGGATGCGCATGAACCCCGCCAGCACGATGAGGTCGACCCCATGGTCCAGCAGCGTCTGCCGGTAGCGGTGCTCGGCCTCCTCGTCGAGCTTGGTCCGGAACCCGCCGGGATGCACATGCAGGGCGGGCAGACCCCGGTCGGCGGCATGACGCAGGATCCCGGCGTCGGGGACGTCGCTGATCACGACCGCCACCTCCGCCGGCAGAGTGCCTGCGGCGATCGCATCGGCGATCGCTACAAAGTTCGATCCCTTGCCGGAACCCAGCACGCCCAACCTCCGGATGCCCGAACCGTCCATGGGTGGGAGACTATCGAAACCCGTGTCCACGGAGAAGCCCGACGGCGGGGTAACAGAATGGTGGGACGGGATTCCATCTCGTGTCACCGACGGTTCCGGGCCACCCTGACTCCATGCTGGTCACCGAGCTCATCCCCGCACGACGCCCCGGATCCCGACGACTTCTCGTGGTCCTGCACGGCCTGGGCGATTCCATGGAGGGGTGGCGCTGGCTCCCGGAGATCCTGGAGGTCGACGACCTGAACTACCTGCTCGTCAATGCGCCCGACGACTACCACGGGGGATTTTCTTGGTATGACCTGTACGGGGGGGATCCGGAGCCCGGAATCCGGAGGAGCCGGGAACTCCTCGTCCGGCTGCTCGACGCCCAGGTCGCCGCCGGGTTTCCGTCGGAACAGACGGCCCTTCTCGGGTTCTCCCAGGGATGCCTGATGACGATCGATGTGGGCTTCCGCTACCCGCGGCGGCTTGCGGGCCTGGTCGGGATCAGCGGATACGTCTGGGATCCGGAGGCACTCCTCCGGCAACGGTCGCCGGTCGCCCCGCAGCAACGCATGCTCTTCACCCATGGAAGCCGGGACCCGCTGATTCCCTGTGCCGACGTGAAGGAACAGGTAGACCTGCTGACGGCCGGAGGACTGCCCATCACCTGGCGGGTCTTCGACAAGGTCCACACGGTGGCCGGTGCGGCGGAGGTCGACCTCATCCGCTCCTTCCTGCAGGAACCGGTCCGCGTCTCCAACTGATCCCCGATCCGAATCCAATCATTCCCGCATGGGTCTGGAGACCGCCTGGGGAACAGATTTTGACACACCCCGCCGTTTCCAGTTGCTTCAGCGCGGTCCGATCATGCGTTCCTCCCTCCGCCGTTCCGTCCTGTCCCTGCTCGCCATCCTCGCCAGCAGCATCCCGACCCTGGCAATCCCCTTCGTCCAGGGCTTCACCCCGAACGTGGGGCCGCCCGGCACGCTGGTGACCCTCACCGGCAGCGGGTTCAGGCCCACGGCAGCCCTGCCGATCGTCCAATTCGGCACGATTGCAGCGAGCCTGATCAGTGCCACGGCGAACACGATCGTCGCGGTCGTGCCGGAAGGGGCGACCATCGGGCCCATCACGGTCACCGCCATGCCGATCGGCAACGGGCAGTACACCACCCCGGGCTACTTCTACCTCCCGCCCCGGGTGACGGACTTCGGCACCCGGATGATCGGTGGACCCACCATCGAGTTCGAGAAGCCCGTCGTGGCTTCCCCGGGGGCCACACTCACCATCGTCGGTGCCAACTTCTACGTCCCGAACTTCCCACGGCTTCTGGTCCGGGTGGGGGAGATCCCGGTGACCGCAACCGTTACGGCCGACTCCCAGATCCAGGCTAGCCTGCCCCAGTGGATCGAGTCCGGGCATGTCTCCGTCCACACCGAGGTCGGCGGGACGACCAACCTGCAGCAGCTCGTGTATGTACCCCCGCTGATCTCGCGGTTCACCGCCACTGCCATGGGCGGCGACACGATCGAGGTACACGGGTACAACTTCCGGACGAAGGACGCCAAGGAGCTTGAACTGCGGATCGGCGGGGCAAAGGCCACGGTCGATGTCCTGTCGAACACCAACCTGACCGCCGTCGTTCCGAATGCCTCGATCAACGGTCCGCTCGAGCTCCGGGTCCCGGGCGGGGCCTTCATCACCCCGGCCCACATCGTGATCCGTCCCCGCATCACGGGGTTCACCCCGGAGACAGGCGCCGCGGGCACGGTCATGAAGATCGACGGCAGCGGGTTCAATGGAACGACGCGAATCGACTTCGGCTCCCTTCCGGCGGCCGCAGTGAAGATCGTCAACTCGATGCAGGCCGAAGCCACCGTCCCTCCCGGGGTCCAGACCGCCGCCCTCACTCTGGTCACCACCAACGGCACCGCGGTGTCGACCGCCCTGTTCTACGGGACCCCTCGGGCGGATTCATTCTCGCCGGCCTCCGGACGTCCCGGTACCCAGGTCGTCCTGGCCGGACTCAACCTGAGCGGAGCCACCGGACTCACCCTCTCGGGTCTGTCCCTGACAGGGTTCGAGGTGGTCGACAACCGGCAGATCCGCTTCGAGATCCCGGCCGGGGCCACATCCGGACGCGTCCGGGTCACCACGCCGGGCGGCAGTGCCACCTCCGAGACGACCTTCGTCGTCCGCGGGCCCGAACCCACGGTCACAGGCATGTCGCCCGGAGAGGGAGGATCGGGCACGACCGTGACCCTCCTCGGATCCAACCTCGCCGCGGTCACCAACGTCACCTTCAACGGCGTCCGGGCCTCCTTCACAGCCACCTCGGCTACCACCCTCGAGACCATCGTCCCCTCCTCCGCCACCACCGGCCTCGTCCGCGTCTCGTCTCCCGATGGCGTCGCGGATTCCCCGAAGGCCTTCATCGTCGGCACCTCGGCCGACGTCCGGGTCACCCTCTCGGCGAGCCCCAATCCGGCCGTCGCCTACGGCGGCGTGCTGTTCAACCTCCAGGCCTTCAACAACGGCCCCCTCACCGCCAAGGACACCGCTCTGGAGTTCGTGATTCCAGAGGGCATGACCCTGATCGAGACCACCGGTGCCATCACCCCGTCGGTGGTGGGACAGAAGCTGACCTGGCAGCGGGGCGCCTTCGGGCCCAACGACGTCTTCCTCGCCGGAGTCCGGGTCGGCGTCACCACCCCCATGGGCGCCGTTGCCCTGGCCACGATCACCGCATCGACTCCCGATGCCAATCCGGGCAACAACTCGGCCCGGGTCACCGTGACGGTGTCGTGGCCTCGGCTGGAGCTCGAGGTCCTCGATCCCACCCAGATCGCCCTGTCGTGGCCGTCGGCCGCCAGGACCCGGTACCAGCTGGGCCGGGCGCCCCACCTCGGCGAGCCGTTCGCCCCGGTGACCGAGACGCCGGAGGATGACGGGAACCGACTGCTCCTCATCCGGCCCACCAACGGGTCCTCAGAGCTGTTCCAGCTCCGCCTCGTCAGCCCCTGAACCCGCTCACGGCACCACGTCGTCCCGGAGCCCGGAGTCGAGTCGCTGCCAGAGCCGACGGTCCCGCTTGGTCGGACGACCCAGTCCCTTCGGACGGCTCGGGACCTCCAGCTGCGACCGGAGCCGCGCCCGATCCAGCTCCTCGGGGGGCGTGAGATCCTCCATGAAGGCATGGAGTTCCCTCGCAGCCACCCGCGAGGGCGGGCTGCCCACCACACGCAGGGTGCGTCGAAGACGCTCGAGCTGGACCACGACCACCTCACCCGGATGGACCTCCCGGGCCGGCTTGGCCGGCAGATCCTGAAGCCTCACATGTCCGGAACGGATCGCCCCGGCGGCCAGGGTCCGGGTCTTGTAGACCCGCACTGCCCAGAGCCATTGGTCCAGCCGCATCCGACCTAGGCCTCCACGGGTCCGGGCCGGGATTCCCCGGCCTCGCACCGGGAACACACCCCGAAGAACTCCAGACGATGGCTGATGCGGGCAAACCGATGCCGCTGGGCCAAGGACTGCTCGAACTCGGGCGGAAAGCAGTCGTCGATCTCGACGACCAACGAGCATCGGGTGCAGACGAGGTGATGGTGGTGTCCGTCGTCCTCCGGGGTCACCAGCTCGAATCGGGCCGCCCCATCCCCCAAGTCGAACCGACGCACCAACCCCACGCCCTCGAGCGTATGCAGGTTCCGGTAGACCGTCGCCAGGTCACACCCCTGCCCCAGCGCGGCATGGATGTCCCGGTTCGACATCGGCGTCTGATGCCGACGCAGCACGTCGAGGATCGCCTGTCTCGGACCCGTGACCCGACGTGAATGCCGCCGCAGCCGGTCGGTCAGCTCGTCGAGCGGCTGCTGGATGAGCCGATGCGGATGCTGGTGCTGTCCACAGGGGTTGTTCATGGCCTTGTGGACAGACGGGCGGGACGGCGCAGAAACCGCGCACCCAGCGACAGCAGGAACAGGCCGACGGCGGTCAGGACGATCGCGGGACCACAGGGGAGATCGAACTGGTAGCTCGCCACCACGCCGAGGATCCCGGAAAGCAGGCCGCAGACGAGGCTCAGCAGGAGCTCCTGCCGCAGTGTGGACGCCACGTTCCGGGCAGTCGCCGGCGGGATCACCAGGAGTGAGGTCACCAGGATGATGCCGAGCAGCCGGATGCTGAGGGCGACCGTCAGGGTCAGGAGGACCACGAAGACGAGGTTGAGCCGACGCACCGAAGTCCCGCTCACATGCGCCAGATCCTCGCTCAGGGTCATGAGCGCCATCGGACTCAGGCGGGTCACCAGGAACACCAGCACGAACCCGCAGACGACGCCCGCGAGTGCGACATCCGGCCAGCCGACGCTGAGGATGTCGCCGAACAGATACCGGTGCAGTTCGCCCCGGAAGCCCCGGAGCTTGCTGAAGCCCACAACGCCCGCCGCCATGAACCCCGACATCAGAAGGGCCATGATGGTGTCGGTCAGCAGATCGGTGTTCTCCCGAAGCCACAGCACGAGGAGCGCGACCACGAGGCTGACGCCGAGGATCGGCCATGCGGTGTCGATGCCGAGGGCAAGGCCGATCGCGACGCCCGCCAGCGAACCATGGGCCACCGTCTCGCTGAAGAACGACATGCGGCGCGCCGTGACGAACACACCCAGCACCCCGCACAGCGGCGCCAGGAGCACCGCGATCAGCAGGGCCCGCTGCATGTAGGGCTCGATCAGCATCGACTCCATCGGTGGACCTCAGCCCCCTTCCCCGGGGTGATGGTGGTGACCCGGACCATGATCATGGTGGTACGGCGTGAAATGCATCCCATAGGCCTGACGCAGGGAGTCGGCATTCATGACCTCCTCAGGGGTGCCCTCGCAGCAGATCACGCCATTGAGCGCGTACACCCGGCAGGCGTGTCGATAGACCATCGACAGGTCATGGGAGACCAGGACGACCGACAGTTGGCGCTCCCGATGAACCGAGGCGATCAGCTCGTAGAACGACTGCTCTCCCGGGGCATCCACCCCGGCCGTCGGCTCGTCCAGCAGGAGCAGCTCCGGGGAGCCGATCAGGCTGAATGCAACCAGGACCCGCTGGAGCTGGCCGCCGCTCAGTCCGGCGACCGGACGATCCAGCAGCGGCCCGAGGTCGTGTCCGGGCAGGAGTCCCCGGAGATGCAGGTCGAGGGTGGACCGACGCCACCAGATCCAGTGCCGTGTCTCCCGAAGCCGCAGCGCGAGGAATTCCCGGACGCTGAGCAGGAAGCTGCGGTCGAGGGACAGCCGCTGGGGGACATAGCCCACACGCCCCAGCACCTCCGGACCCAGGGGCTGGCCGAAGAGGCGGATCTCGCCGGCCGATGGCTTCTGCAGCCCCAGCAGACAGCGGAGCAGCGTGGTCTTCCCGGAGCCGTTGGGACCGATCACCGCGACGATGCGCCCCTTCGGAACGTGGAGGTCGATGCCACGGAGGACCTCCGTCTCGCCCAGCGACACCCTCAGGCCGCGCACCTCGAGCGCCAGACCCTCGCGATGGAAGCGGATCGAGGCCATGTCATGTCATCGAAGCGCACCCTGCAACGCCCGGAGGTTCGCGCGCATCCCCTCCTCGTACGCCTCGGGGGTTAGCCGCCCCGTCTCCAGCGTGTCGAGCGTCGCCACACCGATCGACAGGTCCTTCGCCAGCTGACGCGCCAGCTTCACGTCGAACTGGGGCTCCACGAAGAGCGCCGAGACCTTGTCGCAACGGATCACCGCCAAGAGTTCCGACAGATACCGCGGCGAGGGCGAAGTCCCCGGCACCTCCTCGATCACCCCCACGAGATGCAGGTCGTACCTGCGGCAGAAATACGGGAAGGCATCGTGGAACGTCACGATGTCGCGCGACTTCAGCGCTCCAGTGCCCCGACGCAGCTCCTCGTCGAGCGCCCTGAGCCGGGCGACATAGGCACACCCCCGCTCAGCAAAGTAGTCGGCGTTCGCCCGGTCCAGCTCGCCCAGGGCCGTGACCAGATTGCTGACCGCATGACACGCCAGCAGCGGATCCAGCCACAGATGCGGATTGGCGGCACCCGCCTGGGCTCCGAATCCATGACCATCTCCATGACCATACCCATCGTGGTCATGGTCATGGTCGCGATCTTCCTTGGGACCTCCGATCTCGAGGTCCGGCACCCCTTGGATCAGCTGATTCGTGGAGAGTCCGGCGGCGGCCTCCACGATCCGGACGGGAATCTTCCGGTTGTAGAAGACGCGGGAGAACCAGGACTCGAGTCCGAGTCCGTTCAGGAAGACCAGGTTGGCCCGTTCGACCCGACGGATGTCCCGCGGTCGGAACTGGAAATCATGGGGCCCGACGTTGGGCGGGAGAAGGCTGGCGACATCCGCGCGGTCGCCCGCCACGTTGACGGCCCAGCAGTAGAGCGGAGCAATACTGGTGACCACCTGCAGCCGATTCGTCGAGGTCGACTGGGCCATTGCAACACCCACCCCCAGAGCCCACCCCATCAGGAGGAGACCCCATACCCTCATCGGCCGAAGATCAGACCACATGATTGCAAACGGGTTGCAAGAACCGCATCCAAAACAAGAAGCCCACCGTGGGTGCGGCGGGCGCCGGGGCCGCCTGGTCCTACTTCATCAGCAGCATCTGCCGGGCGCGCTTGATGGCGCTCGACAGGCGACGCTGATAGGCGGCGGGAAGGCCGGTGTACTTGCGGGGCAGGATGCGGCCGTTCTCGGTGACATACTGCCGGAGCAGGGTGACGTTCTTGAAGTCGACCGCGTCGATCGTGAAATCGACCTTCGGACGCACCCGGGGAGTGCGCACCGTGGATCCACGGCGCTTGGACTTGGACTCGTCGAGCTTGGTTTTGCGGGGCATGGCTTACTTGATTTCGCGGTGCAAGGTGTGCCTGCGGAGGGCCGGATTGTACTTCTTCTTCTCGACCTTCTCCGTCTGGAGCTTCTTGTTGCGGGTGGTCTGGTAGCGGCTGGGGGATTTTCCCTCCTTGCGCGCCTCCGTACATTCGATGGTGACTATTTCTCGGGGCATGAGAGTGGTTCCTTCTACTCCTTTTCCTTCGCGGCTGGACGCTCATCGGCGTCATCGTCGCCGTCGTCCGAATCCGCGGACGAACCGGTCTCCACGGAGCCCAGGGCTCCGATACGACGCTGCTTCAGCGCACCTTCCTTCTCCAGCTGCATCCGGGCCTCGATGGTGAACCGAGCCCAGGGAATCGCATCGAGCCGGGCCCGGGGTATCGGCTTGCCCGTCAACTCGCACACACCATAGGTGCCCTTTTCGATCCGCTTCAGCGCCTCCTCGATCTCGTACAGGGCATCCTGGTCGGACGACAGCAGTCCCAAGGCGAGATCGCGGTCGAAATTGTCGGTTCCGGAATCGCCCATGTGGAGGCTGTAGCTCTCCATCTCGGCCTGCGATTCCTTGGCCAGACCCGACATCTGATCCCTCAGCCGGGCATGGAGATCGAGCAGGTTCTCGTAGTACTTCTGCCACTCGGCCTTCACCTTGGCCGCCGGACGCCACGACGGAGCCGCACCCTTCAACTTCGACGCCAACGGGCGACCGAGGATCGAGGCGGCACTGGTCAGTCCCTGTACCCGAGCGGGCCTGACCGGGGCTTTGACCGGGGCTTTGACCAGGGCTTTGACCGGGGCTTTGACCGAGGGTTTGACCGAGGGTTTGACCGAGGCTTTGACCAGCGGTTTCGAGGGGGCCGAAACCGGACGCGAAGGAACCTTCGCCACCTTGGCAGCGACCTTCGTCTGCACCTCGGGGGCAGAGGCCTTCGGCGCCGGCTTGCTGGTGGCCAGCTTCTTGGAAGGAACTCCTTTCTTAGCGCTCACGATCTTGATGGGTTTAAAACGTTTAGGTCGAAATCCAAGCCACTGGGACCCGGATCCTCGGATCCTTTCGCCGAGCCGGATCCCGATCGGACCGCCACGACGAAGGCCGAGGACGGTAGCAAACGAAGTTCACCATGCCACAAAAATCTGGTTGGAAATCAGCTCCAGAGTGTGCCTCCCGGCGCTCTCCACCAGGCCCTGCAACCCGCCCCCCTGCCAGAGGACCCCCGCAACACAGGACGTCCTCGCGGACGCCCGAGGCGTCACTCACGCCAGCCATGGTTCTCGCGGACCTGGATCATCGCGGCGAGGATGTTGTTCCAGGTCTCCTGCTGCATGAGCATCTCGTTGGGGAACATGCAGCCATCCCAGCAGATGTGCCGGGTCTTGCGGGTGACCTTGCCGCTGGCATCGCGGAGCCAGTAGCCCGCGTCACGGGCCACGTTGAGCTTTCCGTTGGGATCGGTCACCGGACAGTGCTTGCCCGTCTTCTCGTGGTCGCCCGACCCCTTCACGGTGGCGTCGTTCTGGGCGACGTGGAAGTCGATGGTCCACGGCCGGAGCGCATCGGTCATCTTCTTCATCGCCTTGTGGAACACCTCCGGTTCCCAGCGGTAGTTGGCCGGCACAATCCGATGCTCCGGCGCGTTGTAGCCCAGCGTGTAGAGAAGGGTGTGTGCCATGTCGGCCTGGAACCCGACCACCTTCGGCATGCCGACGGCCTCCAGGGTCTGGATCATGTACTTCCACGAATGCATGCCACCCCAGCAGATCTCACCCTCGGCCGCCAGACGCTCACCATGGTCCTTCGCCACCTTGCCCCCTTCCTTGAACGTCTTGGCGATCAGCTTGGTGTTGCCCTTCGGATCCTTGTCCCAGTCGGTCACCGAGGCCGCGGAATCGATCCGCACCACGCCGTCCGGACGGACCCCGAGCTCCCGGAGCTTCTGGGCGATGCGACAGGCCTTTCGGACCGAGGTCACCCAGTTGGACCGCTTCGTCTCATCGCCCATCGCCGAGCCGTCGAACCAGACCGGCGCGACCACGGAGCCGACCGCGAATCCCTTCTTCCGGATCTTGTCGACAAGCCGCTTGATGCCGTCGTCCGAGATGTCGATGTCGATGTGCGGATTGTAGAGGAAGAGGTCGACACCATCGAAGCGCACTCCGTTGACCTCCGCCTTCGCGGTGAGGTCGAGCATGGTGTCGAGGTCGATCAACGACTCCGCTCCGGAACTGCCCTTCCCAACAAGGCCGGGCCACATCGCATTGTGGAGCTTGGGGAAGTTGTTGCCGGCGGTAACGGTGGAGGTGGGCTTCTTGCTCATGGTGTGGACGGTGTACCGTTAGGTGCCGGAAAACGGCCCGCCCGCGCAAGCGGCAAGTGGGATCGCGCGAAGAAAGTCGGGGCCGGAACACGGATCCCGTGGACGGGCACTCCCTCCCGCGGGAGGGCTCACCACATCGCCTAGCGACGCACCTCCAGGCCCTCCGACCGGCCCTCGAGCTGGGACCGGACCGACTCGGCCCGGTCGCGGACGAACCGCTTCAGCCGCCATGCCAGACGTCCACCACCCTCATCGCCGCCACGCCCCTCGGCCGCTGCGCCGGCGCCGGCCTCACCCACCAAATCCTCCAGCGACACCGCCTGCCGGAGCTTCCGGAGCCGCACCGACGACCACTCCGCCACCAACGGCTCCAGCACCGCCGCCACCGCATCCATCCGACGATACAGCCGCTCCGTCGTGAAGAGTTCCGCGAGCAGACGCTCGAGTTCCGACCGATACGCGCGCTGGAAGGCCTCGACCCCGAAAACCCGCTCGAGGAACCGGTTGGGTCCGACCCACGGCCGGGAGATCCGGGCCTGCGCCCGCTCCTCGTCCGTGCCGAGGAACGGAAACTCCCCCCAGCTATGGTCCAGATCCCACGGGATGAACCCGAACCGGTTGCCCTGCGGATGCAGGTACATCAGGAAGTTCTGACCGTTCGAGAGGATCCCGTCGTAGTTCGACAGCATCACCTCGCACGCGAGAAACCGCGCCATCTCCCCGAGGTCGAAGAACTCCCCAAGACGCGCGGCGAACTCAGCGTCCCCGGAGTGCGTCACGAACCGTGCCGTCTCCATCAGCCGTGCCTTCTGGGAGTCCGAGACCGACGTCTTCGGGTCGTAGATCCCGTCGTACTCCATCCAGTTCGTCCCGAGGTCGGCAAACAGCCCATAGGTGACGGGTTTGAACAAGGCCACCCTCGCAACCCCGAACCGCTCGCGTGCCCAGTCGGCGTCGGGATTCTCGACCAGGACATAGGGACCGAGGAAGCGGTGGGTCTCACGCCCTTCGACATCGAGGAACACGCGGCCCAGCGCCGTCCGTGGCGCCGGAACGCCCGCGTCGCGGAAGAACTCGTAGCCGAGCAGATCGCTCATGCAGGTCGTGTCGGCCGCCAGGTTCCCAAGGTTGAACTGCCGCCGTCCCCCAAACGACTGCCCCTTCTGGTATTTGGCCAGGTCGATCTTGAACGGGCGCCGATAGCTGCGGAGGGATTCGAGGAAGGTCCCGTTGCCCTTGAAGCGCACCCCGGCATTCGTGAAGACCACGCCGCTGATCGACACCCGTCCGGTCGACCACGGCTGGTCGAATCCCAGCACGCCGGCGAGGCCATTGCGCAGGGCGTCGGGACTGCGGAGCTTCGGCTGACCGCTGGGATCCGACAGCCAGTCCGTCATCGGCGGACGCCGACGGTGCTGGAGGGCCTCCCATTCCGATGGGGTGAAGGACAGCGACAGGTTCCAGACCCGATCCCATCGGTAGACATCGGATGACCCGCGGACGTCCCCTCCGCGTGCCGCCTCACCCGTCCATGAAGGGCGGGCCGCAGGCTCCTGGGCCAGGCGTTCCGGGGTCGGCGGATCCCAGTCGAGCGACTTCTCGAAGATCCATTTCTGGACCGCGGGATTCTGCACCGCCGCGAACAGGGAAGCCGCAAGGACGAGCAGGAGGAGCACGAAGCAGCCGATGACCACGCCAAGGAGGGCCAGCCATCGCCTCCAGCCACGCGCCGGAAGCCGCAGTCGGGGAAAACGCACGGCCCTCTGGTACGCCGACACCGTCCCTACGGCAAGCCCACCACCCGGGCCTTCCCGCCACCGGAACGGGGACTCACACGGAGGCGCGGCGACGCGGAGGTCGGAACGAAAAGAGGAGAACGGATTGACGGTGGGTGAGGCCATCCCGTGAGGCACCAGGCGCGGGAGCGCCTCTCCCAAGGTAGGGAACGGGTCCCTCCGGTCCCCATCATCCCCGTGACACGCCACAAACCTGACAGGTCGGCCGGGTTCATCCGACGCAACCGCGGACCTGGAGCCCGGTGGGTGGACCAGTGCTCTAGGCCACTGGGCGCATCCCAGGCACCCACCCCGATAGAGACCTCCTCCGCGAGGTCCCCATCTCGATCCGGAGGCAGGGAGCAAGCGGGTCGGTCCAGCCGGGATTCTCTGACGCTGCAGACGACCCGTCCCCCCTTCCCGGGTGCACGATGCGCAGCGGGTCGAGATGGGGCCGTGGCGGAGCACAGCCCTACCGGCATTGCCTGGGTCGTTATCCCGTCTCTCTTCCCTCCCTCCTCCGCGCCTCCGCGTCTCAGCGTGAGTCCCCCCAACACCTTCAGGGTTGAGTTGAGACCGGCAAGATCCGCCCCATCCCCACATCCTATCGACTCGTAACCCGACCCCAATCCCCTCCCCCGGTGATCGCCACCCCCCTCGGAAGGATGCAGGCCGTCGTCCGCGACAACGCGCTCGTCTCGCTCCGGTTCGTCGACGCCCCTCCCGACACCCTCCCGGCGTCGACTCCCCATACCCCGCACCCTGCGGTCCAGGCCGTGCACGCGTTCTTCAAGGATCCGCGTCAACCGATCCCGCTGCCGCTGCGTCCCCACGGCACCCCTTTCCAGCACGCCGTCTGGTCGGCACTCCGGGAGATCCGCACGGGAGATACACGGTCCTACTCGGAGATCGCCCACCGGATCGGACGACCCCGCGCCATCCGCGCGGTCGCCCAGGCTATCGCACGGAACCACATCCACCTCCTCATCCCCTGTCACCGCGTGATCGGCAGCGACGGACAGCTCACCGGCTTCGCCGCAGGACTCTGGAGGAAGGCCTGGCTGCTCGAGTTCGAAAGGACCGGTCGGACACCCGTCAGGCAGTGAGCCCCGGCGTCCCGGAGGGCCCTGGCCGCGCAGGAGCCGACGGCGAGACGTTCCGATGCAGCTCATAGGCGTGCACGATCCGCTGCACGAGCGGATGCCGCACCACGTCGCGCTTCTGGAACCGCACCACGCCGATGCCCTCGACTCCGACGAGCGCCTGCTCGGCCTCGATCAGCCCGGATCGCTTGTTCGACGGGAGATCGATCTGGGTCGGATCCCCGGTGACAACCGCCTTGGAGCCGAATCCAAGACGGGTCAGGAACATCAGCATCTGCTCCGTCGTCGTGTTCTGCGCCTCGTCCAGGACGATGAAGGCGTGGTTCAGGGTCCGTCCACGCATGTAGGCCAGCGGCGCGATCTCGATCACCCCGCGCTCCATGTGCTTCTGGATGTCGTCGGCTGGTAGCATGTCGTGGAGCGCGTCGTAGAGCGGACGCAGATACGGATCGAGCTTCTGATACAGATCACCCGGGAGGAACCCCAGGGCCTCGCCCGCCTCCACGGCGGGGCGGGTCAGGATGATGCGGCCGACCTTGCCATCCTTGAGCGCCGAGACCGCCATGGCCATGGCCAGGTAGGTCTTGCCCGTGCCGGCCGGGCCGATCCCGAAGCTGAGGTCGTTGTCCCGGATGGCCTGGATGTAGGCCTGCTGCCCCAGGGTCTTCGGGGTGACCGGAGCCTTCTTGGGCGAGGTCTGGACCCGGTTGGAGAACAGGCATTCCAGGGCCTCGGCACCGTCCTGCTTCACCAGCTGGAGGGCCTGGGCGAAGTCACGGGGCTTCGCGCCGCCGGTGTCCTGCTGATGCCGCTGGAGGGACAGGAAGAGCCGCTTGGCCGACTCCACCCCGACCGCATCGCCCTCGAGCCGGATCCAGCCATCGCGCGAGGTGGCCTTCACGCCGAGTTCGGCATCCAGCAGCCGGAGGTTCTTCTCGTCCTGACCGAAGAGGGATTGCGCGATGCGCGCCGAGTCGAAGTGGAGCGTTTCGGTGGTCACAGGGATTCCGTGTCGGACGATCATACGGGCACACGGGGAAAGGGCAACGCACGCCCGCGTCGCAGAAGCAGGAGGAACTCACACGGAGACACGGCGACACGGAGTAAGGAAAAGAGGAAGGACGGATTAAGGCGGGTGAGGCCATTCCGTGCAGCACCAGGCGCGGGAGCGCCCTCCCAAGGTAGGGAACGGGTCCCTCCGGTCCCCATCATCCCCGTGACACTCCGCGAAACTTTCCGATCGCCGGATTCATCCGACGCAACCGCGAACCTGGAGCCCGGTGGGTGGACTAGTGCTCTAGGCCACTGGGTGCATCCCAGGCCCCCACACCGGTAGGGACCTTCTCCGCGAGGTCCCCATCTCGATCCGTCGGCAGGGAGAAAGCCGGTCGGCACAGCCGGGATCCTCTGACGCTGCAGACGACCCCGTCCCCCTTCACGGGTGGACGCCGCGCAGCGGGTCAAGATGGGGCCGTGGCGGAGCACAGCCCTACCGGCATTGCCTCTGTCGTCATCCCGTCTCTCTTCCCGTCTTCCAATCTCCCCATCCGTCCTCCGTGCCTCCGCGTCACCGTGTGAGCCTCCATTCCGCTTTTCTTGAATTGGCATCGACCTCCACGGCTGGCAGCGTGACCCCATCGGTTTCTCGCAGCGAAGGACACGCGCCCCGATAGCTCAAATGGATAGAGCAGTCGTTTCCTAAACGACGGATCCAGGTTCAATTCCTGGTCGGGGCACCATCCGTGGAAATGGGTGTAACCCAGGTCGGGAGGGGTCCCGCAGAGACCTTTCAGCAACTTCCGGACGGAACGGCAGGTCGGCCCAATGGGTGGCCCACTCACACAGAGGCGCGGCGACGCGGAGGACGGCAGGAAAAGGGGACGACCGACTCAAGGCGGGTGAGGCCATCCCGTGCGGCACTGGGCGCGGAAGCGCCCCTCCCAAGGTAGGGAATGGGTTCCTCCGGTCCCCATCATCCCCTTGACACTCCGTGAACCTGTCGGATCGGCCGGGTTCATCCAACGCAACCGCGAACCTGGAGCCCGGTGGGTGAACTAGTGCTCTAGGCCACTGGGTGCCTCCCAGGCGCCCACCCCGGTAGGGACCTTCTCCGCGAGGTCCCCATCTCGATCTGTCGGCAGGGAGTCGGCCGGTCGGTCCAGCCGGGATCCTCTGACGCTGCAGACGACCCCGTCCCCCTTCACGGATTCACGACGCGCAGCGGGTCGGGATGGGGCCGTGGCGGAGCACAGCCCTACCGGCATGGCCTCTGTCGTTATCCCGTCTCTCTTCCCGTCCTGCCTCCGCGTCGCCGCGTCGCCGTGTGAGTCCCTTCCCGCACCTCCGAGTGAGTCGCCCCCTCTTTGCTCTAGGCCTGCCCCGGGTGGGACCGTAGCGTGTCCGCAACGACATGGCCGGACTCCCGTACGAATTCGCCCTCGCGCTGCGCTACCTGCGGCCGAAACGGACGTTCGTGTCGATCATCACCCTCATCTGCATCCTCGGCGTCACCCTCGGGGTCGCCGTCCTCATCATCGTCATCTCGGTCATGACCGGCTTCGGGATCCAGATCCGCGAACGCCTTATCGGGTTCAATGCCCACGTGACCATCGAGAGCGCCCGGGGCGCCGAGATCCAGGACTGGGAGGGACTGTCGCGTCGGATCGCCACCAACAGCTGGGTCAAGGGGGTCTCCCCCTACGTGAACACCCAGATCATGATCAAGACCCAGCCGACCGATGGCCGTCCGTCGGCCATCTTCGGCACCATCGCGCGCGGCATCGACCCGGTCCTGGAGGCACAGAACTCGAAGCTCACCAACACGTTGATGAACGGCCAGTTCCGGCTCGGTCCCAACAGCCTGCTCGTGCCGTACGTTGTGGCGCGCAACTACCGGATCCAGGTCGGTGACCGCCTTGCGATCTACTCGGTGCCCGCGCTCGAGCGCATGGTGGACTCCCTCCGCAAGGGCGAGGAGGAGGCGCGGAATGCCGACGACTACACCGTCCGGGGCCTCATCGACCTCGGGATGAACGACCTGAATGCCAACCTCATTCTGACCTCCCTCCCCGACGCCCAGGACCTCTGGGGCCAGGGCAACCGGGAGGGCGTCCAGGGACTCAGCGTGATGCTGTACTCGTTCGACGACACCGCCACGCTGAAGGCGTCGCGCGAGCTCCAGCGCCAGCTGGGATCCGACTACTTCGTCGGGAGCTGGCTGACCACGAATTCCGACTACCTGGACGCCATCACGACCGAGAAGCGGGTTATGTTCTACATCCTGTTCTTCATCGTGATCGTCGCAGCCTTCGGGATCATGAGTGCCCTGATCACGTTCGTGGTCCAGAAGACCCGGGAGATCGGGATCCTCAAGGCCATCGGCGCCACCCCCACCTCGGTCGCCCTGCTCTTCCTGGGACAGAGCCTCGTGGTCGGGATGCTGGGGGTCCTGAGCGGACTCGGCGCCGGACTGCTCGCCCTGCGCTATCGGAACGAGTTCCTCGGCATGATGAACCGGCTGACCGGATACGATCTGTTCCCGGCCTCGATCTACCAGTTCTCGGCCCTGCCGGCGAAGGTGGTGCCGGAGGACGTGCTGGTGATCTGTGCGGTCTCGATGGTGATCTGCGTCCTGGCCGGCGTCCTGCCCGCGATCCGGGCGGCGTGGCTCCAACCGGTCGATGCCCTGCGCCATGACTGAGCCCGCACTCCAGGCCACCGGCCTCGCGAAGGCCTACACGCTCGGACGCCGTCGTCTTGAGATCCTCAAGGGCGTGGACCTGACCGTGGAGCGTGGGGCGTTCGTGGCGCTCCGCGGCGCCTCGGGCGCGGGCAAGAGCACCCTGCTCCATCTGCTGGGGGGACTCGACCGACCCGACGCCGGGGAGATCGCGGTGGGGCCCCATCGGCTGTCGTCCCTGGGCCGCTCGGAGCTGACCCGGTTCCGGAACCGCCATGTCGGCTTCATCTTCCAGTCGTATCACCTGCTCCCGGAGCTCGACGCCCTGGAGGGG
>VHCG01000037.1 GCA_016871805.1 Verrucomicrobiota bacterium | reverse complement strand
TGGGAATTCCGGCGAGTTCCCCGGTCCGATCCGTCAGGGCACGGATGGCCCAGGGGGCGATCGAATCGTCGCGGATCCACTGCAGTAGGGCCGGCGTTGCGCGGACCCCCAGCCACTGCTTCAACGTGAACACAGCCGCCACCCGAGCGGCGAGCGGCTTGGAGGCATCGGCTGCGAGACCCTGAAGTAGGTTTGCGGTCAGGGTGGTCCGGGGTGTCGGGGGCGATGGGCGACGCAGGAGCGCTCGCTGGGCCTCGAGCCGGCGTCGATGGCTGGGGGATTCGAGGCCACGGACCAGGTCGGCGTCGGACAGCTTCCGAAAATCCGGGAGCGGCTCCGGCGTGTATCCGGACGGACGGGCACGGACGATGAACCCAACCTCGGGTCCGACCCAGGTGAATGAGGCGCCCTTCCAGCTTGCCGCATACAGGGTGGACATCGCATCGACGTCGAGATCGGTGACCCGGGGGAGCTTCGCGAAGGGTTCCTGTGTCGCGACGAAGGTTCCGCCCTTCTCGGTCAGGCCGTGGTGGTAGATCCATTCCGTCCCCCAGTCGGCCGTGAACGGGGCGTTGTTCCAGGCAGCTGGGAAGCCGGGCTCATCGATCCAGGCCGCGCCGCAGCCGGATCCGCCACCGTAGTCGGCGAGGGGCTGGATGATCTCGTCGGGGAAATTCTTGAAGAGCCGCGGGTATCCATGCTGGGTGTATCCGCTGAAGTGGTGCAGACGGATATCCCAGCCTCCGCCGTCGTTCGTGTTGTCGCGCGAGAATCCGTCCAGGAGTGGGCTCACGGCCACCTCGAGGATGTTCCGCGTGCCGTCGGCGAAGAGTTCCATCTCCGATCCATCCGGTCGGACCCTGAGCACGCCGCCGCCGCGCAGCTGGAGCTTGCGACCGTCGGTGCCGGTCGCCTCCATGAACCCGAAGTCGCCGATCGCGGCATAGATCCATCCGTCGATGCCCAGCTCGATCCCGTTCGAGGAGTGGTCGGCGGGACGGTCCTTGAAGGTGAAGGCCAATCCCGAGATGAGGGTCTTTTTCTCCTCGGCGACACCATCACCGTCCTTGTCGATGAACACGCTGAAGTCGGGCGGGTGGAGCAGATAGAGGCGGTCATGGTCCCAGACCAGGCCGCGGGGGGAATCGACATCCGGAACAAACGCCCGGACCTCGTCGCCCTGGCCGTCGCTGTTGGTGTCACGAACCCTAAGGACACGACCGAGGTGGGGTTTGCGGTCGAGCGACCCATTGCCATCGCTGGAGACATACAGGGTCCCATCGGGGGCGGCGCCGACGAAGACCGGGTAGTTGACGGCGGGAGGCGTGGCGAAGATGGAGACGTCGAAACCAGCCGGAAACTGGACGTCCTTACGCAGGGCTGCCGCCTTTTCCGGGGAGGCAACCGCGGGCAGCCCTTTCAGCTCCTCCGGGGTCGGTTGACGGTCCTTTGCGGTGAACTCCGCGGCCTCGAGCGGAAGGGCGATCCTCAAAACCGCGAGGCCGAGTCCGGTGAGGATCCGTGAGTACAGGTGCATCGAACCAGTGAACCCACCGTCCGCCCCCGGCGCGAGATCAACTTTCCCCACGCACCCTATTCCAGGCCTCTAGCGCCGTCGCCCCTTGTACCACATCCACTCCGGGGTCGCCTCATAGGGGTGCAGGGGATCGACCGTCAGGGCGCGTGTGAAGTTGTGCTGCTGGACGTGTCCGTCGGCGAAGCCGATGGGGGAGACAAAGCGGGCTGGCGCATTGCGCGGGTCGACGAACTCGACCGGACCGGCGGCGCTGCGGTGCCATTGGAACCAGCGTGGACCGGTCGCCGGGCATCCGTAGAGCCGTGCCGAAGGCTCATGAGTCACGATGAACCGGGTCGGTTCCGGGATCCAACCCTCCGGGCGGCCCGCGAGGGTCTCCGGCACGGTCGGGGCGTTGTCGAATTCGAGGAACCCACCCCCGCTGAGAACCGTGAGCTGGCCCCCGTTATACTGGTAGCTGTTGCCGATCACGTGGTAGTTCGACGGCGTGAACGGCGGAGCGCAGTCGGAGGAGCAGGGGAGGCTGGGCTGGCCCCGGTCCTCCGTGCAGCGGAAGAGTTCCGAGGGCTTGATGTAGGGCCAGAGCGGACGGGAGCGGGCGTTCGGGAAACAGCCCGGGTTCAGCGGGTCCCTTCCACCGAGGGCGGCGAGCGTGGGCCGCAGACCCGGGTCCAGGAGCGTCCCGGTGTTGGGATCGAGCTGGGGGACGGCAGCGGGCGGGTATCTGTCCTGGTGGTCATCCGCGTACATCTGGATGCCGATCCCGATCTGGCGGAGGTTGTTGACACACCGGATCAGATTGGCCCGCTGCTTCGCACCGGAGAGCGACGGCAGCATCATGCTGGCGAGGATGCCGATGATGGCGATCACCACGAGGAGTTCGATCAGCGTGAACCCGTCCACGTGAGCGCCCCTCGGGGGGAGTCTGGGTGAGGAGGCCTTTCCCACGACTGCAGGGTGGAAGCCCGACCTCCCGCCGCAACCGGAAAATCCCGGCAGGGTGGATACCGCCGCGGGTGTCTTTTTCGTTTCTCTTTTCTCCGTTTTCATCCCGACCTCCCCTGCCTAGCCTTCCGCGCATGGGAGGTTCCTGGATGCAGTGGGGGTGTGGTCTCGTGGCCGCATCCGGATTGGTATGGCTGACCGGATGTGACCGGCTCGGCGGAGGGCCTGGGTCCGAGCAGCGCGAGAGCAGTTTCGTCGAGGGCCAGAACTTCGCGATCCAAGGCCAGAAGGAGAAGGCCATCGCCAGCTTCGAGCAGGCCGTGCTGGCGAACCCGTCAAACGCCTCGGCCCACCTCGCCCTGGGCGACCTCTATTATGGGCAGCTCGAATTCATCGACGCCGCCTACCACTACCATCGCTATGTCCAGCTGATGGAGCGTCGTGGACAGCGGCCGGATATCTCGGCAGGCGACAACCTCCGGAACTGTGAGATGCAGATGGCGATCAAGTTCAGCCGCGAGCTTAGCCGACAGCAGAACGACCTCGAGATCGAGAACCTCCGACGTCAGATCACCGAGAAGGAGGGGACAATCCAACAGCTCCGGACGGAGCTCCTCGGGAGGTCTCCGACGAACCAGATTGCCCTCGCAGGATCGGGCGGTGGCGCTCCGGTGCGGTCGGCGATCACGAATCCAGGGACCGTGTCACGGGTGGGCACGACGACTCCCGCCGGTCCTATGGAGCCGGGGCTCGGAGGGGGCGCTACCAACCGATCGACGACCATGGGTTACCCGGAGCGGCCACGTCCCGCCTCCGGCCGGTCCCATGCGGTGCGTTCAGGCGAGACCCCGTCGATCATCGCCCGGAAATACGGGATCACGGTGAAGGCCCTCATGGCTGCCAACCCGGGGATCAACCCGAACCGGCTCAAGGTGGGCACGGTCCTGAAGCTTCCCTGATCGTGGCGTCGTCCGCCCGGGATGAGGTTGGGGGTTGAGACCGGGGCATTGACCGGTACCCTCCCCTGTGGTTTCCCGTGGTCTCATGCTCGGCATCGCCCTGTTCTGGGGCACGATGACCGTGCTTCTCTGGCGCGCCGAGTTCGGACGCGGCCGGGAAACGCTCTCGGAGATACCCCTGAAAACGGTGGTCGACCGGCTCCTCAACGCCCCTGATCCCTCGGCCCTGCAGATCCTCCAACGCGGTTCACTTCTCGGGACCCTCCGCTGGATCCCAACCGTCCTGGAGTCGCGTCCTGCCGGTGGCCAGGACCCTTCCGTCCCGGAGGGTCTGGTGGACGCCATCGGGTACAGCCTGGACCTGGATCTCAATCTCCGCACCGACGCGGATGGCCCTCTGGGACGACTCCGCGTCATGACCCATGTGGAGCTCGATACCAATCACCTCTGGCAGACGCTCTCGGTGCGCATCTACCAGCGTCCCGCAATCTGGGAGATCTCGGCCAAATCGGGTGGGGATTCGGTCCGGATCCGTCATGAGGAGGGCGGCAACACGGTCGAGCAGGACTACACGATTCGGGATGTCAGGGCCCTGATGGGCCTCATGGGGGCCTCTGCCGCGCTGGTGCCCCTTCCGGTACTCTCGGAGGTCGAGAGGCTGGGGGGTGTCGGTATGGCTCCCCGGATCCGATGGAACGCACGCAACGACTGGCTCCGTCTCGGGCGGAACCGGGTGCGGACCTACCGGGTCGAGGTGACGCTCCTCGACACCTACACGGTGGTGGCGCAGCTCAGCCGGGCCGGGGAAATCCTCGAGGTCCGTCTGCCCGAGGGAATTGTCCTCGCCAACGAATCCGTGCTGCCCGCCCGCGGCCAGTGATCCTTCTCCCATGATCGAGCTCGAAAACCTGGTGAAGCATTTCGGTGATGTCCACGCGGTGGACGGGATCACGCTGACCGTGCCCCGCGGGGAGTTCTTCTGTGTCCTGGGGCCCAACGCCGCGGGAAAGACCACGACGATCAAGATGATGGTGGGCCTGATCCGGCCGACCTCCGGATCCGCACGGGTGGCGGGGTTCGATCTCCAGTCCCAGCCACTCGAGGCCCGGGCCCGGCTCAGCTATGTCCCCGACTTCCCGTTCCTGTACGACAAGCTCACCCCATGGGAGTTCATCCGGTTCACGGGCCAGCTGTTCCGGATGCCGGACGACCGGATCCGGACGGAGGCGGAGGAACTGATCCCCCGGTTCAGCCTCGAGCCGTGGCTCCACAAGCCGATCGAAGGCCTCAGCCACGGCACCCGCCAGCGGGTGGCGATCGCAAGCGCCCTGCTCCACCGGCCCGAGGTGTTTGTGATCGACGAGCCGATGGTCGGCCTCGATCCCCATCATGCCCGCATTGTGAAGGATCTCCTCCGGGAACGGTCCCGACAGGGGATGACTCTTTTCCTCAGTACGCACCAGATCGAGGTGGCCGAGGAGATGGCGGACCGGGTTGGTATCATCCATCACGGACGGCTGATGGCGGTGGGAACCCCTGAGGAGCTCCGGCGGCGGGCAGGGGTCGACGGTGCCCTTGAGCAGGCGTTTCTGACACTGACGCGTCCACCGGAGGCCAAGGCCGTGGACCTCTCATCTTGTGGGGAGGTGCCATGACGGGAACCTTTCCCTCCCCGTTGCGCCTCCTCGTGGGGACGGCGGTCCGATCCATGTGGCGGAGGGTGGTCTCGCTGCGGGACCAGTCGTGGCTCCTGCTGGCGCTGATCACGGCGTTCCTGTCCGGGTACGCCGTGCTGGCCTTCGCCTTGTTCTATGGTGGGTTGCGGTTCATTGGACGGTTTCCCGGACTGGGAGGGCTGCTGGTCGAGAGGCTCCTGTTCCTGCTCTTCGCCTGCCTGTTCGGTCTGCTCCTGATCTCCAACCTGATCGTCTCCTACACGAACCTCTTCCGGAACCGGGAGACGGCGTTCCTCCTGACGCTGCCGGTCCCACGGCAGGTCGTGTTCCAGTGGAAGCTGGCGGAATCCACCGTGATCGCATCGTGGGCCTTCCTGTTCCTGATCGCCCCGCTGCTGGTCGCGTACGGACTGGTCCACCAGGTGGCGTGGCACTTCTACCCGATGGTGCTGCTGATGATCGGCTTGTTCATCGGGCTTCCCGGCATCCTCGGCTGCTGGCTGGCCGTCCAGGTGGCTCGGTTCATGGATCGGCGGACCTTCCAGGTCGCACTGGTCCTTGGTGTTTCGCTCCTCGTTGCGGTCCTCGTCCTCCGGTTCCGTCCGACGACGGTGACGGAGGAGAGCCTCGAGACGGCACGGGTTCTGAACGTCATCGACCGTCTCCTCGACAACACCCGGTTCGCCCAGTTTCCGCTGCTGCCCAGCTACTGGCTGAGCTCCAGCGTGCAGAACTGGGGTGAGGGGGCGGTCCGGGCGGCCCTGTTCTTCTTCTCGGTGCTCCTCAGCCACGTGCTGTTCTTCGGGATGATCGCGGTCCTGTGGCTGGGGGATGCCTTCTACGAGGCCTCGAGCGTGGTGCACAGCCGGGGCAGCCTCCTGGCACGTTGGGACTGGTTCCGTCGTCGCGAGGAACGCCGGCGACGGTCGTCGGACCCGATCGCCCGCCTGTCCCGGCCGGTCCTGCTCGAGACGCTGCTGGCGTGGCGGGGAATCCTCGCGCCGGATGTCCGGGCCCTCATCGCAAAGGATGTCCGGGTCTTCTGGCGGGACACCACCCAGTGGGGCCAGGCCTTCATGCTGTTCGGGCTCCTGACCGTCTACATCGTCAATCTCCGCCACTTTACCCGACAGCTCGACTCGCCGTTCTGGATCTCCCTGGTCAGCTACCTGAACCTCGGCGCGTGCTCGCTGAACCTCGCGACGCTGACGACGAGGTTCGTGTTCCCGCAGTTCTCGCTCGAGGGCAAGAGGGTCTGGGTGGTGGGACTGGCTCCGATCGGGCTCGTGAGCCTCGTCCGCCTCAAGTTCTGGCTGACCAGCTGGACGACCCTCGGGGTCACGTTGGGGCTCATCCTGCTCTCCTGTTCGATGCTGGGTCTGGACGCCGCCCACACGCTGTTCTTCGCCGCGGTGATCGTCGTGATGACCTTCACCCTCAACGCCATCGCGGTGGGGTTGGGGGCCCTGTACCCAAACTTCCGGGAGACAAACCCGGCGAAGATCGTGAGCGGCTTCGGGGGCACGTTCTGCCTTGTTCTCAGTTTCCTCTACATCGTGGGCTCGGTGGTCCTTCTCGCGTTGGGAAGTCCCTGGGGGTGGCGGCCGGAGGCGGTCGGGGAATTCAGGCCGTACCATGCCCTGGCCTCCGGGACGGCCTTCCTCGGGATCAGCCTGCTGTCGGGTGCGGTTCCGCTCAGGATGGGTTTCCGACGGGTGGCCGCCACGGAGCTGTGACGAGGTGACCCGCCCCGGGTCGGAGGAGCCCTGCATTGACGGGAGGCGTCGGAAGGCTACCGATGGGCCTGCGATGAAGTGGTCCCTCAAGCTCGGGCGACTCTGGGGAGTCGATGTGTACCTCCACTACACGTTCCTCGTGTTCCTCGTGCTGGTGGGACTCGACTCCCGCATCCAGACGGGCCGATGGGCCTCGGCGCTTCCGGGGGTCTCGATGTTCCTCGGCGTGTTCCTCTGCGTCCTCCTGCACGAGTACGGCCACGCCATGGCTGCGCGTCGCTATGGGGTTGTGACGCGCGACATCACCCTGCTCCCGATGGGTGGGGTGGCCCGTCTGGATCGGATCCCGGAGGCGCCGCTCCAGCAGCTGGTGATCGCGGTGTCGGGTCCGCTGGTGAACGTCGTGATCGCCGCGGGACTGGGACTGGGACTCCATCTCTCCGACGAGATGCCCGGATCGCTTCGGGAGCTCGAGTCGGCCGGCTTTTTCCAAAGGCTCCTGCTGATCAATGCCGGGCTGGTCGCCTTCAACCTGCTTCCGGCATTCCCGATGGATGGCGGCCGTGTCCTGCGGGCGCTGCTGGCGCTCTGGATCGATCCGGTCCGCGCCACCCGGATCTCCGCCTCCGTGGGGAGGGCGATGGCGATCCTCTTCATCGGCGCCGCGTTTCTGGCCTCCAGTCCGATGCTCGGCATGATCGGGGTGTTTGTCTGGATGGAAGCCCGTGGCGAGGCGATCTCGATGGAGATGCGTGCGGCGATCGGAGATGCGACCGTCCGGCGCGTGATGCTGCGGCGCTTCAGGGTCGTTGCCCCGGAGGATCCCCTGTCGAAGGTGGCCGGGTGGCTGATCGAGGATTCCCAGGCCGAGTTTCCCGTGGTGTCCAGGGAGGGGGAGATCGTGGGTGTGGTCACCCGGACCGAGCTGTTCGAGGGATTGCGACAGGGGGGTGAGTCGATCCCAGTGGAGAAGGTGGTCCGTCGGGATGCGGTGGTGCTGGATCCGGGCGTAGGGCTCGAGACGGCGATGGTACGCCTGGAGGAGTCCGGCCTCCCGGCGGCACTCGTGGTCGAGGAAGATCGGCTGGTCGGCATGCTGACATCGGAGAATGCAGCCGAGTTCCTCGCCGTGCAGAAGGCGTTGCGACGTGATCGGGTGCCGCCGGTGCTGGACTCGCGTCCTCGGGTGGCGGGTTGACGGGGTGTCTCCGCGGTTGGGTTGGATCCGGCACGACACCGGAAGGGCCTTGTGATCGCGGTCCGTGTCCCCATCGTTGCCGTGTGTCACGGGGTTGGGCGATTGCGGGGAGGGTACGGGTCCTGTTGTGGATCCTGTGGGCGTTGCCGATGTCGTTGGGAGCCGAGACGAATGTCGTGCCGGCCGACTGCCTTGTGCTGAGACGCCTCGAATGGATCCCCCAGCTTCGACCACGCCTCCTGCCGGCCCTGCCTCCGGCGGTCTATCCCGTGGCCGCCGTCGAGGAACTCGCCGCGGCGCGGGGACGGGTCTGGGCCTCGATCCGATCGTGGGGGGACACCAACCTGAACACCGGGCGGGGACGGCTGTGGTCCTATGTCGAGACCCTCGGACGGTTCGAGCCGGTGCGGGGCCCGGTGGAGCCCCATGCGGTCAACGCGCTGATGGCGGATGCGAAGCGGTTGTGGCTGGGTCTGGATGGCGGGATCGCCTCGATCGATTTCGAGACGGGGGCGACGCAGCCCTACGGGCCAGCCCAGGGATTTGTCACGTCGGAGGTCGCGGGCTTCGCCGAATCCGAGGGGACTGTGGCCACCCTCGGACGGTTCGGGACCCTCTGGTTCCTGCCTCCTGGGGCCCAGACCTTCGCACGGGCCAGCGAGTCGGCCTCCTCCGAGGATCCCCGGGAGCCAAAGCCCTGGCTGGATTTCACCTCCTCGAAGGAATGGATGGGTGCCGTGTCGGAATCCCTTGCGAGCTTCCGACATCGACAGGCCCAGCATTGGATTCCGATCTCAAAGGAATTCGCCAACGGCAACCCGCGGACCGACCGCCTCCGGCTGCGTTGCATCGAGGGGGATGGAGGCGGGGGGTTTTGGATCGGCAGCGACACCGGGCTCCACTGGCTCAACCCGGCCGACAACATCGTGGAGAACCGCTTCGCACCGGTGTCGATCACGGTGCCGGGAGGGTTGGGTGCAGCGGTCACGCCGGGCTTCAAGCCGACGCGTGCAGCCCAGGCGGCGGCCCGTCAACGGGTGCTGGGCCAGATCCGGGATCGCATGCGGGATCGGGCCAGCCGGGCCCGGGAGAATCTTGCGCTCAAGCACCGGGTCGATCCTGTCACGCCCTCCAGCCGTATTCCCGGTGCCGTGACGTCGTTGCACCGCGATGGACCCTGGCTGTGGGTGGCGACCCTGGATGGGACGGTCACAAACCGGGGACGGGTCCTGCTGATGCATCATCCCACCCGTCGGTGGGTCGGCTGGTTCCAGGTCGGGGGCCCGGTGGTGTCGATGGCCACCGATCCGGCTCGGCTCTGGATCGGACTCGACGTCACCGGCTCCCGTGGGGTTTCAGCGCTGCTGGTTGCCGATCGGACCCCCTTGGTTTCCGTACCCCAGGACCGATGGGTCCGGGATACGATCCTGCCGGAGGAGCTGGGGGAGAAGCTGGCGTTGCTGCCGGTCCGGGAACGTGCCGTCCTGGCGTTCTTCGCAGGCCAGCCGGAGCGCGTGGTGGAACTCCTCGCCCCGGACAAGCAGGTTCCAGAGGACCTCGACGCCGAGGGACTGTTTCTGCTCGCGTTCGCCCATGATCTGGTCGGACTCAACCAGCCGGAGCGCCTGGATGAATACCTGGATCTGCTTCGGACCCGGCATCCCGGATCGGTCCAGGCGGAGCTTGCCGGCAGCATCCGTAGCGCGCGCCCTGCGGAGCGTCTTGAACCGGAAGCCGAAGCGGAACCGCGAACCGCAGTCGGTCCGTCCACAGAGCCCCCGTCCGGTATTCCGTCCGATGCCGGGACTCCACCCTCCATTCCACCCGCCACGGAGCCAGCGGGTTCCATCCCAGCGCCTCCGTCCTCGGGGGCCGAGGCCTCCGGAGGCAGGGCCCCGTCCTCCGCATCCCTGGGAGACCTGTCCGATTCCGACCGGAGTCGTGTGGACGCCGTCATCCGGAAGCGGGATCTCAACCGGGACGGAAAGCTGAACCGGATCGAGGCCCGTCTCTGGCTCGGGGCGTCGGTCGACTGGGCTTCGCTGGACGTCGATGGCAGCGGGGAGCTCAGCCCATCCGAGATCCTGCGGGCGATCGTCGAGGAGGATGCGAAGGCCGGGCTCGGATCCGGTTCCCCAGGAAAGTAGGAGGATGTGGCTGAGGGATCAGGTCCCGGGCAGCGGCTTCCACCCCTCGTGTTTGAACCGGTTCCAGACCCAGACGAAGTCGGGGTTCTTGGCCGAGGCACCCGACCAGAAGAAGCTCTCCTTGCCATTGGCGGAGTCCGTGGCGGCCTTGATGGTCTTGGGATCCGTCCACCGCTTGCCCTCGCAGTGGGCGTCGGCGAATCCGAAGGTGCTGAAGGCGCCGTGGAAGACCGCGAAGGGATCGACCCAGCCCGGGGTGGTGACGTTGATCACCCAGGTGCCGAGGTTGTAGTTCCGGGGGTCGGACTCCTCGATGAAGGTCATCGACATGGAGGGCTCGGCGATGGCGGAGTGCTTGCCAAACTGCTTGATACCCTCCCAGCCGCTCACGGGATTCCACTTGGAGTCGAAGTATTTCCCCATCGCGTCGCACTTGGAGTAGCTGTCGTAGGCCCAACCCTTGCCAGGTTTGCGGCTGCGGGTGCGCAGGTCGCCTGGGCAATGGATCGCCCCGACGGCGCTGCAGTACTTGAAGATGATGGAGCTTTCGTAGCCCCGCTTGACCCGGTTCTGGGCCTCGGTCGTGCTCATGTTCGGCATGATGTCCGGGGTGGGACCGGCCCAGTATCCACCTCCGGGATGCTGCATCCCGGGAGCCGCGGTCGGCAGCAGTTCATCCCGATTGTCGGTCGAGTACATGAACCACCCGGTCACCAGCTGCTTCTGGTTGCTGAGACAGGCGGCGCCGGTGGCCTTGAGCTTCGCCTTGGACAGGGCCGGCAACAGCATGCCGGCAAGGATCGCGATGATCGCGATCACGACGAGAAGCTCGATGAGAGTGAAGCCGCCGGAGCGGGAGCGGCGAGGGATGTAGGGCATGGAGTTCATGGCCGAATCAGACAGATGGGATCCTTCCGGGGATGTGCAGGCGCCTTGCGGCCGTCGAGTCCGTTTACGGAGGCGATCCGGAATGGCCCCCTGGGAGATGGAGTCAGGCTCCTGACGGCTCCTGGGTCCCTGTGTAGCTGCGTGCCGCGGCATCGAGGTACTGGCCGAATTCGGGATGGGTCTGGGCAAGCCCCCGGACAGCGTCCCGACGGAGGGCATACACTTCGACAGGGCCGAGGGCTCGGACCGTGGTGGCCCTCGGGGTGTCCCTCAGGAGAGCCAGCTCGCCGAAGAACGAGCCTTCGCGCAGGACTGTCACCCGTTGTGGGGGTTCCCCTTTGAGGACCTCGACCTGACCCTTCGTCAGGAAATACATCTCGTCCCCCACGTCTCCCTCGTGGATGAGGATCTCGTCCTTGGCGAAGTTCCGTGAGTCCAGACGGGGGATGAGATCCCTCAGGAGCTCGTTGCTGGCGTTTCTGAAAAAGGGAACACGGTCAATCAGGGCGGCGGCGATCGCCCGCATGCGCAGGAGGTCACGGTCGATCTTCCCCGGGCCTTTGTAGGGCATCTCATGGATGAGGTGGACCTGTGTGGGGACCATGAATGTCGCGAGATGCTGGGCGACAAAGCTCCGCATCTCCTCAGGGTTGGCTGCGATACCCGGCCGCGGGATGACATAGGCGTGAGGGATCTCGCCGCAGGCGGGGTCGGGAACCCCAATGACACAGGACTCGAGCACTCCGGGGTGCGAGGACAGGGCCCCCTCCACCTCGAGGGGCGCGACTTTGTTTCCACCATTGACGATGATGTCCTTTCGACGTCCCACGAACCAGAGGTAGCCATCCTCATCGTATCGCCCGAGGTCCCCGGTGTGGATCCAGCCGTTGCGGAGGGTCTTCCGGGTCATGGCCGAGTCATTCCAGTAGCCGTCCATGATGCTGGGGCCGCTGACCTGGATGTCCCCGACGACTCCGGTTGGCAGATCCTCCCCGTTCTCGTCCACCACCGCGACCTGGGCCCCTGGCAGGGGGAGACCGATCGACCCCGGTTTCTTTCGCCCGAACGGGGGATTCATGGCGAAGGCTCCTGTTTCCGTGGAACCACACATCTCGGTGACCGGGACTCCGGTCACACGTTCAAAGGCCTCGAGGAGCCGGGTCGGAATGCGATCGCCACCGGCGATGCAGAGCCGGAGTTGGCTGAAATCGCAGGACTTGAAATTGGGATCTGCGACCAGTTGGCCCAGTCCTCCGGGTGTGAGGATGACGAACGTCTTGGCCGGAGGGCGACAGAAGGTCGCCACATAGTTTGAAACGGAGAACTTTCCCAGGAGGCTGACCCGACCTCCGGTCCAGAGCGTCGTCAGGAGCTGACATCGGAGCGCGAGGGGCCGCGAGATCGAGTTGGAGATCAGGGTCACGTCCTCCGCCGTCAGAGTCACCCGAGTGAGGAATTTCCGGGCGCCGGTGCACAGCGCCCCATGGGAGAGCACGACGCCCTTGGGGCGGGATGTCGTGCCCGAGGTGTAGATCATGACCGCTGGGTCCCGCTCATGGGGTGGTTCCACCGTCGCCATGCGTTCGGCTCCAAGCAGCGTCTCGAACGAACGTCGTTTCCCTGTCGTGGATCCGCTCCCCACCACGGCGATCCGCGGAACCGATCCCAAAACCCCGGACTCCTCGAGGCCGGGGATCCTGGCATGGTCAACAATTAGGATCGAGGCGCCGCTGTGCCCAAGGGCGTAGCCGATCTGGAGGGGATGGTATTGGTAGTCCAGCGGCACGATCACGAACCGCATCCGGAAACATGCCAGGTAGCAGGCGACGGATTCGAGGCTGTTGGGCAACAGCATCGCCACACGATCCCCTTCCTCGAGGCCCAGAGCCGCCAGCCCCGACGCCAGGCGCGAGGCCAGGCGCTCCAGGTCCGCCGCCGTGGTCCAGGTCCCATCGCTCTCAAGAATCGGTCGTGCGGGATCGATCTTGAGGGTCCGTTCCAACAGGTGGTGCAGCATGGCGGTTCAGACGATGAGGTTTCGGGAATCGAACCCCGCCATTCCGGCACGAGCCCGCTTTCCGGGTCAAATCCCGACACGGCCCCTGGAACGAGGGCGTCAGCGCCGGATCCACCCCCGGGTCCTGTTTGGTTTTCGAAGTTTCCATCCCCGTTTTTCCGGCTAGAACTCCGAAGGCTGGACGAGGAGTTCCAGCGTCGCCTGCTCCCATGAAAACCCATCCCGTCCGCCACTCCAGCATCCCCAGGGTCGAATGTCGGGGAACTGCCCGCGATCGACACTGGATCACCCGGGGGATTCTCGCCGGGGCCATTCTCATCTTCCTCGGAATGTCGGCACCGCGGGTTTCCGCACAGGTCGTGGCGGAGACCGTGGCCCGGATCCGATCGATCCAGGCCTCCGACTCGGGACTGAATGTCGTGGTGGCTGTCCCGGCTGGGTCACGTCGGATCACCCTCGAGACACGATCGCGCATCGCTCGCGGCACCTGGACTCCCCGTGAGGTCCGCTGGACCGCCTCTGCCTCGGCTTCCGAGATCGTGTTCCGTGTTCCCGCCCTCGAAGGCACCGAGCTGATCCGGGTCCGCGACGAGGCCGACACCGAGCTTGCGGCTCCGAGGCGGTTCTTCGAGGGAGCTTCCGTGTTCAAGCCGTCTCGGACCACCGGCGGCGGGGCAGGCCCCGTCGTTGGTCCGATGGGACCCAACTTTGGGGTTGTCGACGGCGGAGCCAACCGGGAGTCCAACGGGCTCGATGCCGGTACGACGCCGGTGGTGGAATCCGACATCTGGAAGCTCGATGGCCGGACCGCCTACTTCTTCAACGCGCAGAGGGGCCTGCAGGTGATCGACCTGTCCAACCTCGACCAGCCCCGCATCACGGGCTTCCTTCCCATCGCCGTCTGGGGCGAACAACTCTACCGGCTCCCCGGGGCCTCCAATCCCTCGGTCTGGCTCGCCCTGCTGGCCCAGCAGGGCTGTGCCGGCCAGGGAAGCGAGGTGCTCCTGGTCGAGGTCAACGGTGGAAAACCCTCCCTCCGAGGCCGCCTCCCAATCCGCGGTCAGATCGCGGAATCCCGTCTCGTCGGCTCCGTCCTGCATGTCGTGAGCTCCGAATGGCTTCAGGACACCATCAACCCCCTCAAGGACCCAACGACCGGCCAGACCCTCGACACCTGGGAATGCCATACCTTCGTGGCGTCCCTGGATCTTTCCGATCCTGCCCAACCCGTCGTGGCCTCCGAGGTGGACCTGTGGACGATTCCCGGGGCGATCCAGGCCACCGACCGGTTCCTGTTCGTCGCCACCACCGGGAGCCGAATCCCCCGTCCCGAGGAGCGTCTCGCGGAGTGGGTCGTGGCTGGCAATCGGGGCGTGGTCGTCTTCGACCTGAGGAAGGGCCGGCTCGATCAAGGACCCGCCGGCTATTTCCGCACCGAGGGACGGGTGTCCCAGAAGTTCAACATCGGTGTCTTCGGTCCGGAGGAGGCCTCGCTTGCCGTGGTCTCCCAGGTCGATGGGGAGGGGCGGCTCGTCCCCGGGGATCCAGCCGGTGGGGTGGGCCCCGTCTGGGAGTGGACGCCGTCCCGGACCGTGCTCGAGACGTTTTCGCTGTCCGCCCTCACCAACCGTGCGCCAGTCGGACAGATCACGCTCGTGAAGAATGAGTCCCTGTTCGGCACACGCTTTGCCGGGGACCGGGCCTACATTGTCACCTTCCGGGTCGTCGACCCCCTTTGGATCGTCGACCTCAGCGATCCCGCCCGCCCACAGATCCGGGGGGAACTCGAGATCCCGGGCTACTCCACCTTCCTCCAGCCGCTGGCCAACAACACCCGCCTGCTGACGCTGGGGGTCGATGGCAGCCGGACCGCGGTCCAGCTGTTCGATGTCGCCGATCCCGGCAAACCCGCACTCCTGAGCAAGGTCGTGCTGGGCGAGGGGTGGTCGTGGACCGAGGGCAATGTCGACGAGAAGGCCTTCCAGGTGTTCCCGGAGGCCGGGTTGATCCTCGTCCCGTGGCAGGGCCAGCGCGGGAGCACCCCGGCCGGATCCTGG
The DNA here is from genome assembly GCA_016871805.1 of Verrucomicrobiota bacterium. Lineage (GTDB taxonomy): Bacteria > Verrucomicrobiota > Verrucomicrobiia > Limisphaerales > UBA9464 > UBA9464. The sequence continues at coordinate 25,800 of VHCG01000037.1, read as the reverse complement.
TTCCGGGGCGTTCAGCTGATCGACCTCGACCTCGCCAAAGGCCAGCTCAAGGCCCGAGGGGTGATCGACCACGCGATGCAGGCCCGAAGGGCCACGTGGATCGACTCCCGGGTCGTCTCCCTGTCCTCGCAGGAGCTCCTGAGCGTCGAGGCGGTCGATCGCGACCAGCCCCGGGTTCGTGCGGAACTCCCGCTCTCGCGTCGGGTTGATCGGGTCTTCCTCACCGGCGATCGACTGGTCCAGATCGGACAGGGCAATGACCGTCCGGCGCTGCTGACCCTGACCTCGGCGACCGCGACCGAGGTCCCGATCGCGTCCCTCGAGGTCGACCCCCTGCCGATCCTCGGGGCCGATCTTCGTGGGACTCGACTCGTCCTCCTCCAAGGGCGTCCTGAGACCTGGTCGACGGAGAAGATCCTGGTCACCAACCCGGTGGTCCGGCCGATCCTAGAGCCGCCGTTCCGGGCGACCAACTGGGTGGTCGAACCGCAGTGGTCCGATGTCCGTGTCCCGGGCGAACTGGTCTTTCAGGTCGTCGACGTGGCTGGGGACGGATTCACGCTGCGGTCCCGCACGGTCTGGTCCCAGACCAATCTGTTCACCGGCGAGTCTCTGTCGGCCCTCTGGATCCGCCCCGACCGGATGGTCTGGACCGAGTCCGGGACCAACCCGGGGTGGGGCCTCGGGGACTGGGTGCGCCCCATGGGCCCGGTCGGTCGACCGATCGGCATCCTACCCGGCTTCTGGTGGGGGTCCCCGGCCCGTCATTATCTTGCGGTGGATCTCCAGGATCCGACGCAGCCGCGTCGGCTCTCCGAGGTCCGTTTGGGCGAGGGGGGCGACTGGTCCTCCTCGACACCCTCGTGGCTGAGCGGCACCCGCGTCCACGTCGGGCACCGGACCTCGAAGTATGTGCCAGGAACGGATCCGGGCTCGACGAACACGCCGCCTGTCCCCGACTGGATCTGGGGCAGTTGGGAACACCAGGACCACCTGGATGTGATCGACTTCGCCGATCCCGGGGAGCCGGTCGTGCGGAAGCCGTTGGTCCTACCGGGAACGCTCTCCGGCCTCTCGCACGGCGGTGAGGTGGTGTATGCGATTGGCTCCGGCCTTGAGGGTTCCGGTCAGGAGACGAACACCTGTGTCCAGGCTCTGGGCTATGACGGGGTCGCAGTCCGGTGGATCACCCAGGCCCCTCTGCCGGATTCCGGATCCGGTCCTGTCCTGGTGGATTCGACGGGACGGGTCCAGGTGGCCCGCCGGTCCCCGGCGGCGGTGGAATCGTGGCTCCTGTCGGACCTCGGGAAGCTGGTCCGTGTCGGGGAGATTCCCCTTGGGCAGGAGGCCACGACGCTGCGGGAACTGGAGTCGGGGCGGATCCTTGTGGTGGGGGCCGAGTCCTTCGGGCTCCTCGAGCGGGACGTGTCGGGCGCACTGGTGCGATCGGGCGTCGCGGAGCGTCCGTGCTCGCTCTGGACCGAGGGTTCCGGAATCGTCGTGCAACCCGGCTCGGCCCTCTGGATTCCCCGTGGGGAACTGGGACTTTGGAACGCGGTTTTGAAACCCTGAACGACCATGTATCGAATCATAGGCGGCGACGGCAACGAGTACGGTCCGGTGACGGCCGAGCAGATGCGGCAGTGGATCACGGAAAACCGTGTGAACGGGGAGACCCGGGTGCAGGGGGCCGATGGGGTCTGGAAGACCCTTCGAGAGTTCCCGGAGTTCTCGGAGATCCTGTCGCCGCCCCTGGTGGCCCACCTGCCGCCCGTGCAGGGCTTGCCGGTGGATTTCGACGGGGACTACCAGCTCGATATCGGGGGTTGCCTCGGTTCGGGCTGGCGGGTGATGCGGTCCCAGTTCGGCCTCGCCCTGGGAGTGGGTCTGGTCTTCATGGGAATCCAGGTGGCCCTGGCCCTTCTGGGTGCGATCCCGTTCATCGGCACGATCTTCAGCCTCGGGGCCTGGGTGATCACGGGACCGTTGATGGGTGGGCTCGTGTTCTTCTACCTCCGGATGGTGCGCGGGGAATCCCCCGAGCTGGGAAACCTGTTCGATGGCTTCCGCCGCTCCTTCGGTCAGCTGTTCCTCGGTCAACTGGTGCCGGGACTGCTGGCCTTCATACCGGTGTTGCCAGGGATGGTCGTCCTGCTCATCGGACTCATCCCTGTCTTTGTCAGCAAGGGAGACGCTCCCACGCTGGCCGCGTTGACGCCGGGTCTGCTGCTGATCCTTCTGGGGTTCCCGGTGACCCTCTACCTCCAGACCAGCTGGATGTTCACCCTGCCGCTCATCCTGGATCAGGGCCTCGACTTCTGGACCGCGATGGGACGGAGCCGACGTCAGGTCGGTCTCCACTGGTGGCTCTGCTTTGGACTGACGGTGGTGGTCGGCCTGGTGAATCTCGTGGGCGTCCTGTGCTGTGTGGTGGGTGTCCTGGTGTCCTTTCCGCTGGGCATTCTGGCTCTGATGCAGGGGTACGAGGCGGTGATCCATGGGCGGGAAGCCAGGTGATCGGGTTTCGGGGTGGAACGTGCTGGTCCTGAACCTGGCGACGACGCCGGGGCTGGGGTCCTTCCTCGCGGGGCGGCGCTGGGCGGGATCCCTGCAGATGCTCGTGGCGGTATCGGGATTCGGGGTCCTGATCCTCTGGTTCTGGGATCTGGCCCGACAGTTCTGGGACCTGCTCCAGTCGGGCGACACCGTGGTGCGGTCGGACTTCCGACAGCTGGGCATCGGCGGGGCGCTGTTTGGGGGCGCCTGGCTTTGGTCGCTCTGGACCTCGATCTCGATCCTGCGCCAGGCGCGACGGGATCGGTCCGCGGTTCCCCCACCGTTGACGCCTCAAGGCCCCTCGACGAGTCCCGGCGACTGAGCGTCCCGGGACATTGCGTCTTGGAGGTCTGGGTCGGCTCCGTATCCTCGTCCCGAGGATGCGTCTGCACGACCGCTATCTGTTCCGCGAATTGCTGGTGCCGCTCGGGTTCTGCCTGGGCGGCTTCCTGATCTTCTGGCTCGCATTCGACCTGTTCGGGCGGCTGGATGATTTCCAGGAGCTCAAGTTCGGCATCCGGGAGATCGGGCTCTACTACATGTTCGATCTCCCCAAGCTGCTGAACACGGCACTGCCGGTGGCCCTGCTCCTGGCGATGTTGTATGCGCTCAGCGCCCATTCCCGGCACAACGAGCTGATCGCCCTGAGGGCGGCCGGGCTGAGCCTGTGGCGGATCTGTGCCCCGTACTTCGCGGTGGGTCTTTTCCTGTCCCTGGTGCTCCTGGGACTCAACGAGGAGTGGCTTCCCGACGCCCCCGAGCGCAAGTCCGGGCTGATGCAGCGTCGTGAGTCGAAAAAACCCGAGTCGGAGGGACGCTGGAGATCGCGGGTGCACTTCCAGAATCCCACCACCCGTCGGGATTGGAGCCTGGGTGCGGTCCATCTCGACACCGGAGAGCTACGTCAGCCTCGGGTGGCGATGCCGTTGCCCAAGGGGGCATATCGCGAAGTCCTGGCCGGGTACGCCTGCTGGACGAATGGATCGTGGCGCCTCACCAACGGCATCGAACGTCTCCACCGGATCTCCGACGATCTGCTCCCGGCGGAGTGGGTGAAGCCGATCTTCACCCGTGACGAAATGGGCGGCGCCCCGGCCGAACTCCTCCGATGGGAGGGGTCTCGCCTCGAGTCGACCAACGGACTGGTGGCGATCACCAACCTGTCGCGTGTCGCCACCACTCCTCCGGGAGAATGGACGGTCTGCCTGTACACGGTGACCAACGGGGTGCTCGAGGGCTTCCGGTTCAGTGCACCCCTGGGCGAGGGAGCCCGACGGCTCATCATCGCCGAGCGTGGGATCTGGACCAATGGGATGTGGCGGTTCTACCAGGCCCGGGAATTCCTCTACCGTTCGGCGACGGATGGCAACGTGCTCGACCTCCTGCATCCGGAGCTGGATCTGCCGGAACTGGACGAGGATCCCGACATGATCTCAAGCGAGGTCGAGGTGGGTGAGCTGCTGTCCCAAGGAGGCGCGATGCAGAGTCCTGATCTGCCGGTGCAGGACATCCTCGACTACCTCCAGCTGCATCCGGACCTTGCCGGGCGCGATTGCAACCTTCTCAAGACCCAGCTGCATGCCCGCATTGCCGGCCCGTGGACGTGTCTGGTCGTGGCGGTCATCGCCATTCCCTTTGGCGCGCCATCCGGGCGGCGCAATGTCTTCTATGGCGTGGCGGGAAGCCTGGCGCTCGGGTTCCTCTATTTCGCCGTCCAGCGCCTCGGGTTTGCTGTGGGACAGAGTGGATGGCTGGAACCGTGGGTCGGCGCATGGCTTCCGAACGTCCTCTTCGGCGGTCTGGGTCTCTGGCTCACCAGCCGGGTCCGGTGATGAGCACCGACGAATCCATCCGACCCGATCCGGTGGCCCGACTGGAGGCTCTCCTGCGGGTGAGCGAATCGGTCCACGCCTCCCTCGAACTGCGGGATTCCCTGGAACGGATCCTCGGGGAGGCGGTCCGGCTGGTGGGTGGGGATGCCGGACTGCTGGCGCTGATGAGCCCCATGGGATTCCTCGAAATCGAGGCCTCGACGGGGCTGCCGGTGGGGGTGCGGTCGGTCCGGCTCCGGATCGGGGAGGGTCTGGCGGGCAGGGTGGCCCGGACTGGGATTCCTGGACTGGTCGAGGACGTCTCCCATCAGCCCTCCTACCTGAGGTTCCATCCGGACGTCGCCTGCGAGGTCGCCGTCCCGCTCCCGGTCAGCGGCGAGGTCCGCGGGGTGCTGACCATCCAGTCCTTCCGGCCCCGGGCCTTCGATCGCAGCACACTCACTCTCCTCGAGGATCTTTCCACCCTGGCGGGGACGGCGATCCGGAACACCTGGCTCTATGAGAAGGCCCGCCTGAAGGCCCGGTCCCAAGAGTCCCTCGTCCGGGTCGGACAGATCATCAACTCCGCCCTGAGCCTGGATGAGGCGCTCGAGGTTGTGACGCGCGAGGCAACAAGTCTGCTCCGGGCGAAGATGTGTTCGCTCCTGATGCTCGACCCCACGGGTCAATGGCTGGATCTCCGTGCCAGCCATGGCGCGGGGGAGCGGTATCGACAGAAGCCCCGCCTCGCCGTCGACGAGAGCTTCGCCGGCATCGTGGTCCGACGTGGCCGACCGATGCAGCTCGAGGATGTCCAGGTCTCGGGTCGGTACCAGAATGTCTCCGTGGCCCGGGAGGAGAAACTGGTCTCCCTCCTCTCAGTCCCACTGGCCTACGCCGGCAAGGTGATCGGTATCCTGAACCTCTACACGGGGGAGCCCCACACGTTCTCCGACGAGGAGGTCCGGGTCCTCTCCGCCTACGCCGAGCTGTCGGCCCTCGCCCTCGAGCGGGCCCGGCTCTACGAGCGGACGCTGGTGGTGGAGGAACAGCTCCGTGAGAGCGAGCGCCTGACGGCCCTGGGTCTCCTGGCGGCCGAACTGGCCCACGAGATCCGGAACCCGCTCACGGTGATGAAGATGCTCCACCACTCCGTGAGCACGGACTTCGCCGGGGACGATCCCCGATCGACGGATCTCCGGGTGATGGGCGAAAAAATCGACCATCTGAACCGCATCGTGGACCGGGTCCTGGACCTCGCGCGGCGGCACGAGCCCGTCCTCGCCCTCACGAACCTCAACCGGCTGCTCGAGGACCTTGGGATCCTCATCCACCACAAATGCCGGGTCCAGGGGGTCGAGCAGGACACGCGGCTCGATCCACGGATCCCCGGGTTCCAGGGGGACGCCACGCAGCTCGAGCAGGCGTTCCTCAACGTGATCCTCAATTCCATCGAGGCCATGCCCGAGGGGGGGCGTCTGCGGATCCGGACCCGATGGCTGCCCTCCCGTGACCCGTCCGGCGCACCCGACACCGTGGTGATCCGACTTTCCGACACTGGCAGTGGTATGCCGCGTGAACAGAGGGAACGGGCGTTCTCCAGCCTCCTCAGCACCACCAAGCCGAAGGGCACCGGCATCGGTCTGGCGGTCGTTGCCCGGGTCGTGGAGACCCATGAGGGCCGGGTACGGATCTGGTCCCGACCGGGTCGTGGGACCTCCGTGGGGATGTTCCTACCGATCCGGCTGTGAGGACCACCTCGGGATCCGTTCGCCACAGCACCGGGGTCAGGGGCCGGAAAAGACCCTGAAGAACCGGGTTGAAGAGGTCATGGGGACCCCATGTTCCACCACCCTCTCCGTGGCGGCGGCTGGGAGATCGACAAGGGTCTGCCAGGGGCCGGACCCAAGGGGATCGAGGCCCTCGACCCGATGTCGTTCGTTGGGGGTGGCGGTGAACCGGAGGAGGACAGTCTGGCCTTGGACGCGAAGGGTGACCTGGGGTGCCAAGCCTGCCGTTCCTGGAGTGCCGCCCTGCGTTTGGGACGGCTTCCACTGGCTCCGATCACCCCAGCTGTCGGGTTCGCCGAAGACGTCGGCCACCTCCATCGAAGACCCACCTCCATCCGCCTCCGGAAACCAGTCGGCGTAGCGGAAATCCAGGATCTCCTCACCGACAGGGTCCAGGATGCGGATCCGTTCCCCGCCATTGTCGAGGCGTCCCGTATAGGTGCCGGCCACGGGCAGCCCAGAGCCGTACCGGGATTCGAAGGCTGCCGGATTGGCGACGATGACCACCCGGCTTCCCGGTGCGAGGGAGGAGACGGGTCCGGTACCGAACAGAAACTCCACCCCACCCGTGATCCGGATCCCCCGGAGGTCGAGGGTCTCGGCTGGGGACAGGTTGACGAGCTCGATGAACTCCTGGTCCTCGTCGGCAAACGCGGGAGTTCCAGAGGCCTTGGGATGGAAATGGAGCTCCGAGATCCTCAGGAAGCTCTGGGACAGGCTTGGGCTTCCGCCGTAGGTGTGGGTGGAGACCCTCCTTCCGGAGTCGTCCGTCAGCACCAGCGTCTCACCCCGGGCCGAGAGCTGGCCGGAGTAGGGGCCCACCACGAAGACACCCTGTCCTCCGCGCGGTGCGATGCCCCGGGTCCGGAACTGCCGGACATCCGGGGACACCACGATGGATCGTCGGGCTGGGACCACGGTGCCGGGCCGGAATCGGAACTCCACACCGCCCGAGAGCCTCCAGCCGCTGATGTCCACCGCGAAGCCGTTGCGGTTGGTGAGCGTCAGGCATTCGTGGAGCTGGTTCCCGGAGGTGGGATTGAAGTCGAGGTCCACCACTTCCAGCACGGCGTCCGGGGGTTGGTTCGTTGGGATGCCGGCGTTGTTGTTGTTTCCGATACCAATCGGCTTGGCGGTGTTGGTGATGCAATGGGTGATGGCCCAGTGGCGTCGACGCGGTTCGATGAACTGATTGAAGAGGTCCGACACCGCCCCGTGGAAGGACTTCCCGGGCGCCCACGGTGCTGCGCCCCACTTCGCGCGGTCGAGGAGGGCCTCGGGTCCGATCAGATTGGTCATCGCAATGATGCGCTGCTCGAAGGCCCGGTCCGCGAACGGGGTTCCTGGAGGCTGGATGAAGCGGTCGAGGAGGGTGCGCTGCCGACGCAGCAGCATCTCCCGGGTCTCCGGCAGCCGAACGATGACATCGTAGAGGCGGTTGAAGGGATTCCCGGTCGAGGAGCCTCCGTAGAGGGGATGACTCTTGGAGCCATCCACCGTCGCCTCGAGCGGATTGCTGCCCCCATAGAGCTGGCCCCAGGAGGCGTTCATGTCGAACGGGATGTTGCGCCACAGCCCATCACCAAGGGTGTCCCGATACAGGCTCATGTTGGCCCAGACATCGTCGTTCTCCGCACACCACCGGGTCCCTGCCAGGTGGTTGATCACCTGGGGCAGGTCGAGCAGATCGAACACGGTGGCGCGTCGGATCGCCTCGGACTTCGACTCGTGGATTCCATTGGCCAGCTGGAGATAGTCGGTCCGGGTTCCGTCGCCGTCGGGTTCGAGCTTCTGGAACACCCCCGTGCTGGAGAAGTCCGGTGTGAGCGTCCCCACGGCCTTGTAGAGCGCTCCCCGGGGATCGTAGCCCATCCGTTCCATCTGCTCCTGGCCGATCACGTCGTTGTGGAACGCGAGCTGGTAGAAGGTCCCGTTCATCTCGACCCGGACCGGATAGTGGAACGGGGCGGGCACACCGATCTGGTCGAGAAACCAGAAGCATAGGTTCTGTCGCAGATAGGAGGGGTCGAGGTATTCCGCCAGGAGGGCGGACTTCCTCACGCGCCCCCCGGGTCCGGGATGCCGGAGCTCGTGCCCCCGGTTGAATTCGAGACGATGGGATTTCTTGGCGAGTCCGGCGGACGTGTTGCCGCGGAGCTCCATGTAGACGTTGTCGTAGAGCTCGCCGTCGTGGAACAGAGACACCCGGCCCCCCGTCTCTGTGTCGATCCGGCTCAACTGTCCCGGAGCTACGAACAGGTGGAACACCGGGAGCCGGGTGGTGGCGTCGAGGGGCTCGACCACGGTCCCCTGGTACTCAGGCGTCGTGGTTGGGTTGGTGAAGAGCGGCCAACGTGAGGCATTGCCGGCCGTGTCGGTCGCTACAACACGATATCGGCTCAGCTGGCCGGGCGATGCGAGATCGGCGGACAGAATTGCACCGAACACTCCATCCCCCGCGGCACCGTCCCCGTGCGTGCCGTCATCCAGCATCTCGACCGACACCTCGGTTCCAAAGAGGACCCGATGCCAGAGCGTGACTGTCGCCACGGGTTGGAAGGAGCGCCGGATGCGGGCGGTCACGTGGAGAGCTTCGCTGTCCTTCGGAACCCGGGGCACGTGTGCCAGATCCTCGATCACAGGCCCCGGGACCGCTGTCCCCCCCTCGTTCGGGGTCCCGGGTGTCGGCTTCACGAAATAGACGTTGGCCGGTCCGGGATCCCAGCCATTCCCGTTCGGGATCTGGACCCCGCCGAACGAGACGTCCGGAACCTGGACCGGATAGCCCGGCTTCCACTCCGAGGAAATCGTGACGCCGTCGGGACGGACCAAGGCCAGGTACTCGCCATTTGCGGAGAGCTGGAAGTCGGTGTGGAGGCGGTTTCCGGGAACGCGTCGGTCGGCACCGGAAGCGAAGACCACGAGGAATCCCCGAGGGGGTAGATTCGTGGAGGGGAACCGCCATTTTCTGAGATTCTTCGGATCATCGGTCAGAGCCCAGCTCCCTAGGTCCACCGGGGCATCCGAGGGGTTGTGCAGCTCGATCCAGTCGACGTACTGCCCGGTCTCATCCTTGAGCGTCCGGGTGTTCGACGCCATGAACTCCGAGATATAGGGCGGATTCTCCCGCGCGTCCGGATCCAGATGGACGGTCCAGCTTCCCCCGACGAAACGATTTGCGGGTGTCGCCATGTCCGCGATGTCCTGATCCGCGGCCCACGACAACGTCACGAGGCCCGGCTGGGGTTGTGTGAATCGGAAGAGGTGTTGCGTCGGACCGATCGACTCGACCGCGCCGGCCGGTGAGCCGTTGATGAGAAGATCCTGAGCCCGTACCCCGGTCACGGGTTCGCTGAACAGCACGGAGACGGACTCCAGCGAGCGGAGAGTGGTCCCGGCGTCGGGCAGGGTGGTTGCGACAACCGGCGGTGTCCGGTCCACCAATCTGTACGACCACCCGACGCCCCCCATGCTGGATGCGTCTGGGACGAAGGGGTTTGGCGGTGTGGCCAGGTCGCTCAGCAACGCCTTGGAATTCCATCGGAGGTCGATGTCGCCATAGGGCGGTTGCACGAAGGTGAAGACCAGCCGGGTCGGATCAGGACTGGTGACGCTTGCGGCACCGATCCCCTGGATCTGGAGGTCGGCAGCACTGGCGCCGGTGACTGGTTCGCTGAAGGTGACGGTGATCGACTCGAGTGTGGTGAGGGTCGATCCAGGTGAGGGATCCAGGGCGATGACCCTCGGGGCAAGGGTCTCCTGGACGATCGATTCCAAGGACGCCTCGAACCCGATGTCGCTGCTGCCGAGGCTGCTCTGGAAGACCTGGACGGCGAGAATGTTCACCCCCTCTTTCAGCACCCTCTGCGGCAGATTCAGTGGATACCGCGTGAGGGACACCGGCTCGATGGCGTTGGCCGACAGGGTTGAGATTGTGACCGCGTCCCCGGGGTTCCCTGGGACTCCGACCCGCAGCACCTCGACTCCGTTGATCCAGGCGACAAAGCCGTCGTCCACCAGTGCCTCCATCTCCAACCCACCCAGTTCCTCCGACGCCCGAACGTTGAACGTGTGCCGGAGGAACAGGCACCCGTAGGCGTTCTGCATGTCGCTGATCTGGGTTCCTCCGGGAAGCGTGTCTCCGTACCAGAATGGCGCGGGCGCCTTGGCGAATTCCGTGTCGACGAATCCAGCCTGCCGCCAGGCGTCGATCGGAGTGGAGGCCTCGGTTCGTCCGGGTCGCCAGCTCCAGTCGGAGGCCTTGGGGATCAGGACCTCGGACCGGACCGATGGTGTCACGAGGAGGGCGACCCAAGCGACCCATGCCACCCTGAAGCGTGTCCACCCGCTGTGCTGTCCGCCATCACGGAGTCTCGTGGCCTGGATCGTGGAAGGGGCGGCGGACCGGATCACGGAGTGAACCTAGCGTGGGCAGTGATGCCAAAAAAGAGGGGACTGTTTCCCGCTCGGCTCGAGAAACCGTTTGAAAATCCGGGGTGGATCGGTCAGACCGAGCCTTGCTCGCCAGCTCGCCCCAACCCTTCACGCCATGCCTTCGATCCGGTCCTTGGAACCCTCGCGGTGCGGCGCCTTCACGCTGATCGAGCTGCTGGTGGTGATCGCTATCATCGCCATCCTGGCGGGAATGCTCCTGCCGGCGCTTTCGAAGGCGAAGTCCAAGGCGCAGGGCATCGGCTGCATCAACAATGGCAAGCAGCTGTCCGTGGCGTGGACGATGTATGCCGGGGACCACCAGGATTCGATCGTCCGGAACGGCACGGGTGGCGGTGTGGAGCAGCAGGGTTGGGTGGGCGGCTGGATCCAGGCAGACTCCAAAGGAGTCCCGACCAACCCCAGTGACTGCACCAATCTCAGCCTCCTGAAACCACCCCAGGGCAAGCTCTGGGACTACAACCAGGCACCGGCCATCTACAAATGCCCCGCCGACCTTTTCATGGTGAAGATCGGGCCTCGACGGTTTCCAAGAACCCGGAGCATCTCGATGAACGGGTTCATGAACGGACTCAGCTGGCACACCGATGTCACCCGGAAGACGTTCTGGACCTATACCAAGCTGGGACAGATCGGGAATGCCTCGGGTCAGTTCGTGTTCATCGACGAGCGGGAAGAGAGTCTCGACGACGGCTATTTTCTGACGGTGCCCGATCTCAAGGACAACTCCTGGGGCAATCTGCCGGCCCTGTACCATAGTTCCGCGAGCGGGCTGTCGTTCGCCGACGGCCATGCCGAGATCCGTCGATGGCTGGATCCGAACACCCTGAGACGCGGGCTTGCCGGTCCCCGGACGGCTCCGAGGGATGTCCCATGGATCAACGAACGGGCGACGACACCCCGATGAGGATGGGGAGTCTCCAGCGCACCGAGTCGTTCTCGCCGAGGCCCCGCAGGTCCTGGCGATCCGGGCACGCCTTCACGCTGATCGAGCTGCTGGTCGTGATCGCCATCATCGCGATCCTGGCCGGGATGCTCCTCCCGGCGCTCTCCCGGGCCAAGGTGAAGGCCCAGGGCATCCAGTGCATCAGCAACCTGAAGTAGATCGGTCTGGCTAACTTCATGTACGTCAACGAGCACGGGCGCACCATCCCGTACCGGCTCAATGACAGCCTGTGGATGCGGAGCCTCGTGAACCTCTATGCCCAGGTCGACAAGGTCCGGATCTGTCCCACGGCTCCGTACCGGAAAAAGTTTCCCCAGGGCAGTGCCACCACCGCCTGGGTCTGGCCCCTGAGCAACGAGATCAACCCGGCCACGGGAGATCCGCGCTGGGTGGGCAGCTACGCCCTCAACGGCTGGATGTACCATGGAGACTGGACCGTCCAGGACCGGCGTCCGAGCACCACCAACGCCTTCCGGGGCGAGGATGACATCCGGTCCCCGGCCACAACCCCGGTATTCGCGGATGGGGCCTGGGTCGATACCCGGCCGAAGGAGACGGATCGGCCCTCCCGGGATCTGCGCCTGGGTGTGACCGCCGAGACGGGTGGCACCATCACGGTCATCACAATCGCACGGCATGGGTCCGGGATCGACCGGGTCCCGAAGCTTGTCACAGCAGGCTCCCGGCTGCCCGGGGCCATCAACCTCTCGTTTGCCGACGGCCATGCCGGAATCGCCCCGCTGGAATCGCTCTGGGGTCTGACCTGGCACCGGAACTGGCAAGCCCCCGCCCAGCGTCCGCCCTGAGCCTGGGAGCGATCGAGTCCGGGTCACCTCTTCCGGCCTCAGGCGGACGCCATGCCGCCCGGCCGGGATCCTTTTCAGGGATCCCCTTTCCGTGTATGAGCCCCGGGATGGATGTGTGGTGGGGACTTCCCGTGAGGATGATGCGGATGGCGACAGAGCCGCTCGGTTTCTGCTGGGTGTTGCTCGTGGTGCTGACGATCTGGCTCTGGAGACGACGTGACCGAGGGCCCGCTCTCGCGTCGGCGATGATCGTGCTCCTCCTCAGCCTCTTTGGCGGAACCCCGCTCCCATGGTGGTTGCTGTCTCGACTCGAGGCCCCCTACGTCGGACAGATGGTGGCGGATCTCCCGCGGGTCGACGCGATCCTGATGCTGGGCGGTGGCGAGAGCGCCAGCCGGATGGAGCCCGTCGGGTACAACGCGTTGAATGCCTCGGATCGATTCCTGACCGCGGTGCATCTGCTGGACCTCGGCAAAAGCGATCGTCTCGTGCTCGGCGGTGGATCCTCGACCTTCGACGGGGACGAGCTTCTCGACAGCGAGGCCGTCCTGAAGTGGTGGCGGTCCCGCATGCCCGGGGGCTCCAGGATTGATGTGCTGCCCCATAGCCGGAACACCTTCGATGAGGCGCGATCGATGATCCGACTGGCGGAGGAGCGCGGATGGAAACGGATCGCACTGGTGACCTCCGCCGCCCACCTCGGTCGTGCCGTGGCCCTGTTTCGAGGGTCATCGCTCCAGGTGGTCCCGGTGGGTTGCGACTTCGACGGTTCCTTCCACCTCAGGAGCGCGCACGCCTGGAGGAACGCCTGGTGCGTCGTGCCGCGTGAGGAGGGGTTCCACGCCGGCGGGGATTGGTCCCACGAGTGGGTGGGAATCCTCATGTACCGTCTGCGGGGATGGCTGTAGAACCGCGTCACTGTGATGATCACCTCTCCCCGGGCGGTGGAATGGAAGTTCAGCGGGCTGGTTTCCGGCTCGATGCGAGCGGAAGAAGTCCAGACCCGCTGTCGGCGCTGGGTCCTTCTGGCGTCCTGGGTATTGGCGATCCTGTTGGGAACCGGCTGTGTGCATCGGCCACGGTCCCAGACCCGACCGTTCCGGCTCGGACTCTACGGCATCCAGACGAACCAGATGGCCCTGGTCCGCGAGGTGGGATTCGACCTCGTCCGCGGTCCGGCTGAACGGGGATTCCTCGATGCCGCGCAGTCCCATGGGCTCGGCGTCCTCGCCGAGCCCGGGGATTCGGCGGGCCCGAAGCTGCGTCCGGAGGTGGTGCGGCGCACCGTCCGACGGTTCGATCGCCACCCGGCGCTCTGGTCCTGGTATCTGAGCGACGAGCCCGACCTGAATGGAATCCCGGTGGAGGAGGTGAAGCGGGCCCAGCGGGAGGTGCGGCGGGCCGGTGGAACAAAACCCACCTCCCTCGTGGTGTTCGAGGGACCCTCGCTGTCCGAATATCATCAGACGGACATCCTGATGGTGGATCGGTACCCGATCGGCTGGCACCCGCTCGCCGCGTACTTCCAGCACCTCCGCCACGGAGGGGTCGCGGCTGGCGTGGGAAAGCGTCGGTTGTACGGAGTGATCCAGGCGTTCGACTGGTCCTACTACCCCGACATCCTCGACGTGATCCCGGGCAGTCCGCTGGGGCCGCCCACCCGCGACGAACTGCGGTGCATGGTCTACGGATCGTGGATCCTCGGAGTCGAGGGCCTCTTCTTCTACGCCTACGACGATGGCCGCTGGAGGATGTCGGAGCACCCGGAGGTCTGGACGGGCTTGTCCGACGTTGTCCGGGAGGTGCGGACCCGGACGTCGCTTTTCGAGGGCCGGTTTGTTCCGAGTCGGCTGCGGGTCCGCTGCCAGGACCGCCGCCGCGAGTTCAACGAGGCCCTGGAGGGATCCCTGCTCTACGGGGTTTTCGAAGTCCCGACCGGCGGCGGCGGGATCGAGGCCGGTCACTACCTGGCTGTCGTCAACACCGCCCAGGAGGAGCTGTGGGTCCGACTCGAGGGGCCAGGGGTTCCCCGCGGACCGATTCCAGTCCTAGGGGAGGACCGCAAGGTTCTCATCGAAACCGGCACGCCGATCGACAGACTTCCTCCCCATGGAGTGACGGTCTATGGCCCCTTCGTCCCGATCCAACTCTGAATCCCTCCTGGGGACCCTGGGATCTCCGCGTCAGCCCGCAGGCGGGGCGGCAAGCCGGTGGAGATACTCCCAGGAGTAGATGCCCGTCCCGTGTCCGTCCGCCCAGCGGGGCTGGAACCCGTAGCCACCCACCAGCCCGTAGGTGGACAGCGTGAAGGACTGGGCCACCAGCGGCTTGGATTCCGGGCGATGGACGACGCCGAGGACATCCGTCTCACCCTGGCAGTTCGCGCAGGGGCAGCCCCTACGCAGCCGCTCTAGCGGTATGAAGTCCTCACGCCCGTCAGTCCACTTGATGGCGAGCTCCGTGCCGATCACGGTGAGGGTGTCTGGTCGCATGCCGGCAGGATGCCGTGGGTTGACCGGGTGTCCACTCCTGTGGATCCCCGATCCACCTTGAGCCTGAGGAGTATCCATGACGCTTGAGATACGGAGCACCGCCCCAGAGGATCTGAAAACCGTGCGGCTTCTGGCCGAGCGGATCTGGCCCGGATGCTATGGCGCGATGCTGCCTCCGGGACAGATCCGGTACATGCTCGACTGGATGTATGCGCCGCATCGGCTGCGGTCGGAATGGGATCGGGGTGTCCGGTACCGGCTGGCATTTCACGAAGGGAAGCCGGTCGGCTATCTCGCGTGGGAGCGGGAACCCGGGACGGATTCCGCCTTTCTCAACAAGCTCTACCTCGTTCCGGAACTCCAGGGTCGGGGCCATGGCCAGGAGTTGATCCGTTGGACCTGTTGTGAGGTGTCGGCCGAGGGGATCCGAGTCCTTGAGCTCCGCGTGAACCGCCAGAACCAGAAGGCGATTCGCGCCTATGACAGGGCGGGGTTTGTCGTGGTCCAGACCCTGGTCACCGACATCGGCGCTGGCTTCGTGATGGACGATTTCCTGATGCGGATGGACCTCGAAGGGGTGTCCTCCGCAGTCACCGTCTGACGGCTCGCCTAGGGTTTGTCGGCGCCGATTCGATAGAGGTGTTCCTTGGTCCGGAGGAACAGGGCGCCATCCGCCACGGCCGGGCTCGCGAGGGTGCGTTCCCCAAGATCATTCTTCGCGACAATGTCGAAGGTGGGGCCGGCCTTCACAACGGTACAGAGGCCGGCCTCGTTGATGAAGTAGACCCGACCCTCGGCGCCCACGAGGGACGCCGAATAGTCGCCTGGAAGGCGTTCGTTCCAGAGCACCTTGCCGGTGGCGGCCTCGGCGCAGGTGGCGACGCCGCCGTCCGAGACGAAATAGATCCTTCCCTGGTCGACCAGCACCGAGGGAGTGTTGGGTGCGCCCCGATTCGTCTGCCAGGCGATGTGGGTTGCGGTGAGGTCTCCTTCGCCCCCGGGGCGGATCGCGAGGAGGCTGGCCCGGTCATAACCCGTCCCGATGAACAGAAGTCCATTGGCGAAGACGGGTCGCGGAACCACGGAGTAGCCGTTGCCATAGGTGACCCGCCAGAGTTCACTTCCGCTCGGCGGATCATAGGCCAACACCGCGCCGCTGGCCGGGCTGATGATCTCCCGACGGGTGCCGTTGGTGATCAGCAGGGCGGTGCTGAACGAGAATTTCTTGGCGGCGTCGGTCTCCCGGTCCCGACGCCAGCGGATGCCACCCGACTGGGCATCGAGCAGCACGGCGAAGGGTTTCTCGGCACCATCACAGCTGAAGAAGATCCCGTCGCCCGCGTGGATCGGAGACCCGCCGTTGCCGTGCACCGGAGAGTATTTCAACGAGGTCTGACGCCACAGCACCTTGCCGGTGGAATCAAGACAGGCGGTCCCGAGGTGACCGAAATGCACCACGATCCGGTCTTGGAACACCAGCGGGGTCGGACTGGCCTTGGAGTTCTTGGAATGCATCGACCCCCCTGTGCCGGGCTCCTCGAAGACGATCTGGTTCCAGACCGTGTGTCCGTCCTTCGGATCCAGGGCCAGAGCCCGAAGCTCGAGTCCACCCTGGGGCGATGGGGTGGCGGTGGTCAGGTAGATCCGGCCGTGGGCCAGCACGGGCGATGACCAGCCTTCCCCGGCAATTGGGACCTTCCATGCGATGTTGCTGCTGGTGGTCCAGCGGGTCGGAACCTGTCGGGCCTCCGAGAGTCCCTGTCCGGAGGGTCCCCGGAACTCCGGCCAATCGGTTGCGGCCTGGGCTCCCCGCTCGGGGATGAGAATGGCGAATCCGATCAGGACCGGCAGCGTCATGCGGCAAAGGAAGGGCATGGCAGGAGAGTACGTGCCGCCCCGATCCACGGGAAGGCTGTCGATCCGACGTGGCGTAGGGCAATTGCCGTTGGTGGGTCCTCGCCAACGAAAACGGCCCGCAGGAGATATCCTGCGGGCCGTCTCGGAAAACGCTTCCGGATGGCTCAGGCCGCGGGGGCGACGGCGACCTCCTCGATCTTCGAGTTCAGCTCGAGCCAGTCGAGGACCTTGCCGGAGAGGATGTCCTGCTGGATCTCCGGGAAGGCGTTCCGATCCTGGAGGACCTTCACCATCTTGGCCGGCTCCATGTTGTTCTGCTGCGCGAGGGCGAGGACCCGTTGGGTGATCTCCTGGTTGGAGATCGTGATCTTCTCCGTCTCGGCGATGCGGTTGAGCACGAAGGCGGCCTTGACGCGGTCGACCGCATTCGTCTGCGCGCTCTGGAAGATCTCGTTCTTCTTCGACTCGATGACCTCCTTGTCGACGCCGCGCTGCTGGTTCTCGTTGACGATGTTGTACACCAGGTTGCGGGTCTCCGTGGAGATGACGCTCTCGGGGAGGTCGAAGGTCACCAGGCCGAGCAGCTGCTTCAGCAGCTGGTCGCGCACGGCGCGCTTGGAGCGGAAATCGAGCTCGTTCTGGAGGTCGCGCTGCACGCCGGTCTTCAGCTCCTCGACGCTGGCGGCGCCGAAGCCCTTGGCAAAGGCATCGTCGACCACGGGGAGGGCCTTCTCCTTCACGCCGGTGACCGAGACCTCGAACACGCCTTCCTTGCCCTGGACCTCGGCGATGACGAAGTCGGCCGGGAAGGTGACCTTCACGGAGCGGGTGTCGCCGGCCGAGGCGCCCACGAGCTGTTCTGTGAAGCCGGGGATGAAGGAGTTCTCCTGGATGAGCATCCACATGCCCTCCTTCTCGGTGAGCCCCTTGGCGGTGGGGTTGAACTCGGTGATCGGCTTGCCCTCGCAGGTTCCCTTGTAGTTGACCACGGCGACGTCACTGGTCTGGGTCGGACGGCTCACGTCATTGTAGGCGGCCTGCTGTTCCCGGAGGATATTGAGGGCCTTCTCCACCTCGGCAGGGCCGGCGGTGGCGGTCTCACTCTTGGCCGACAGACTCTTGTAGTCGGGCAGCTCGAACTGGGGCGCATGCTCCAGGGTGACGGTGTAGCTGAAGGCCTGCCCTTGGCCGAAGGACTGCTCCTCGATGCCCAGGGTGACGAGCACCCGCAGCTTCTCCTTCTCGGTGGCGTCGCGGTAGGAGGCCTCGAAGAGCTTCTTCCGGGCATCCTCGGCAATCCGGTCGGCGAAATTCTTCACCACGAGGTGCTTTGGGGACTTGCCGGGACGGAATCCAGGCAGTTGGGCATACTTCTGGTACTGCCCACCCACCTCCTCGAAGGCGGCATCCACACGGTCGACGGGCACCTCGATGCGCAGCAGTTTTCGGCAGGGTCCCAGCGATTCGACGGTCACGTTCACGATCCAGTTCCTTTTCTACGGGATTTTCAGGGGTCGCGGCGACCGGAGGGGCCCCGCTGACAAAGAGAGACAAACTAGGAAACGCTCTGCTGGGTGGTCAAGTGTCCGGTTGGATTCTATCGAAACCGATTCCCAAGGCGTAGCGGGTAAGGGCTCCACAGTTGGGGAGGGTTTGGGTCATGATAGATCCGTTGACCTGCTGGTATGGAAGGCCAGAGGGAGTGCGGTTTGATAGAAACCCAGGCCTCGGATCCCTGATTGGAATCCGAGGCCCATGAGCCGCACCGGGTGGGTTCCACCCCTTTTCAACGTCCGGGAGACAAGCCCTGGACCGACTCCAGGGTCACTATCAGGCTTTGCGTGCGACGACTCGTATCAGGTCGTGCGAGAGCAGTTCGTCATTGGAAAGCGTCTTGCCCTGAAGGGAAATCTGGCTGTAGCCGAGGCTCCGAAGAAGCTGCAAGGGTTGTCGGGGATCCACTCCGCGGTCGGTTGCCATCCGATTGTGAAGCTCTATGAAGAGCGTGATTCGTTCCCTCAGGAGAGCCTCCTTGCCTCCAGCGATCACGTCTCCCTCAAAACTTTCCACGTCGATCTTGATGTAGTGCGGCACCCCGAACTCGCTGACGAGATCGTTGATCGTCCGGATGGGAACCTTGATCCTGTCCTTTTCAGGATGGTCTCCGGGCAGCACGAAATATCCCGACGAGGCAATGCCAGCATCGACCATCTCAAGCTCGCCTTTCTCAGTGCCTGCGGCGGCCTGAAGCAGGGTTAATCTCGATCCCCAACCGTTTCCGTCCCGGATGTGACGAACCATCCGACAGGCCACAGGGGAGGGATCCAAGGCGACCGTGCGTGAGGCTGGACCCCGGG
This sequence comes from Verrucomicrobiota bacterium, assembly GCA_016871805.1. GTDB lineage: Bacteria > Verrucomicrobiota > Verrucomicrobiia > Limisphaerales > UBA9464 > UBA9464. The sequence continues at coordinate 6,733 of VHCG01000037.1, read as the reverse complement.
TCGCCAGCAGACCGAAGCTGAAAATCCCGAAATGACATCCGACATCGAAGAGGACCGGATTGTCATGCCGTCTGATTTCCTTGAGGAATTCATCGAATTCAGCCACCTGCGGCAGATCCAATTCGATCAGGTGGAATGCGCCCTCGACGGCAACCCGTGGACATCGGAATCGGATTTCTGGCCTGGGGGAGTATTCGATGTCGGGCTGTTGATTCAGCCACCACCACCTCAGCGTCCGTCTGGGTGCCCGGATGAAATTGCGGACACCTCTGGGGACGATTCGGGCGGCGGAGCGGGCGAGACTCATGTGATTTGGCGCTGCGAACTGGAAGACCATTGGGTTGGTCCGACACCCCCCCATGTGGTTGTTTTGTCGTCTGGAACGACCGCTGGGTCAACCATAACGATCCGACCCTGTCATTGGCGGATTGCGCTTCTGGTGAGACTCTGAACCCTGATCGCATGATCGCTGCACCGATACGGCTGCTCTGCGACCTGATCGCGACCCCAAGCGTCAACCCCGCCTTCCTGCCCGAGGGGGACCCTCGGACGGGGGAGCATCGGATGGCCGAACACGTCCAGTCCGCTGCCCGCGCTGCAGGACTCGAGGTCGCCACCGAGACCGTCTCCGGTCAGCGCTCCAACGTCCTGGTCCGACTCTCGCCTCCCGGAAAGATCCAGCACCGGATCCTCCTGGGGCCGCATCTCGACACCGTCGGTTTTCCGAATCTCGAGTCCCAGCTGGTCCCGAAGATCCGGGACAGCCGGGTCTACGGTCGGGGAGCCTGCGACACCAAGGGATGTGTCGCCTCCATGCTGTCGGCGCTCCTCCGGGTCGCACGGTCCGGGCCCCGTCCGGCCCACACCGAGATCCAGTTCATCGGGTTCGTCGACGAGGAGAACGAGCAGCTGGGATCCCGTCATCACGCCGCGCACCACGACCCGGTCGATCTCGCCATTGTCGGAGAACCGACCCGGCTGCAGGTCGTCACGGCCCACAAGGGGGATGTCTGGCTCCGGCTTCGGACGACCGGTCGTAGCGCCCACGGCGCCACACCCCACCTGGGACGCAACGCGGTGCATCGCATGGGTCGGGTGGTCGATCTCCTGGAGACCACCTACCGGAAGCAGCTGTCGAGACGGAGCCACCCGCTGTTGGGCAGCCCGACCATCAACGTCGGGGCGATCCGGGGCGGGACCCAGCCGAACATCGTGCCGGACGCCTGCACGATCGATGTCGACCGCAGGACCCTTCCGGGAGAATCGGAGGCGACCGTGCGTCGGGAGCTGCGGGATCTTCTTCGGAGGGCGGGGGTCCAGGCCGCCTTTGAACCGCTCCGACTCGCTCCGTGCGATCCCCTTGAGACGGATCCCGATCTAGTATGGGTCCAGCGCCTGTGCCGCGCCGCGGGGCGTCGACGCACGGTCGGGGTCCACTTCTTCTGCGACGCGGCGCCGCTGGCGAAGGCCGGCACTCCCTCGGTCGTCTTCGGTCCAGGGGATATCGCCCAGGCCCATACCGCCGATGAATGGATCTCCATCGCGAGCCTCGAACGGGGCACGGACATCCTTGAGCGGTTTCTGCGGATGTTGCCCTGAGTGACCGAGCAATCCCATGCGGCTGGCCCTCCTGACCCATGAACCCTTCCATCCGCCCACTGGGGGCGGATCGGCCGAGGCGGTCTACCTCGTCGAGGAGTTCGTCCGACGCGGCCACGAGGTCCATCTGTTCGGACCCGATTTTCCGGACAGCGCCGCGGTCGCATCCCGGATGGGGTTCACCGTGCATCCGTTTCGGCGCTGGACGATGGGTCGCTATGCACGGGCGCGGAATCTCAAGTACCTGCTGTACCCCGGAGCCCTCGCCCAGTTCGTGCGATCCGTCATGACGGAACGCCAGGCAGCCGATCCCGGGTTCCGGTTTGACCTCATCCTGGCCCAGCATACGATCTCCGCAGTGGCGGCGGGCAGGTTGAAGCGGGACCTCGATGTTCCGATCGTCTTCAACTTCCTCGACTACCTCACCGGGTTCATGGAGACGTGGCCGGCGTGGTCGATTCCGCGACCCGTGGTGCGCGCGTTGACCGGGTTCGAGTTGTCGTTGCCTCGCCGCTTCGATGCCGATGGCATTCTGACGGTCTCGACACCGCTCGCCGAACGGTTCGCATCCACGGGGTTTCCGACGGATCGGGTCCGGGCAATCCAATACGGCCATGATGCGCGGCGGTTCTTCCCGGGGATTGAACAGGCCCCAGAGGCCGATCCCGTCGTGGTCATGCACGGCTCGTTCGATCGACACCACCTCGGGGCCATTGCCCGGGAGACGGTGCTTCGGGTGGCCGCGGCCCGACCGACCACGCGGTTCCGGTTCGTGGGCCAACGGACGGCGGGCCTGGAGCGGTTCTCCCGCGATGTGTGCGCGCTGGCGCCAGATGCCCGGGTGGAACTGCCGGGGTTCGTGCCCTACGACGAGGTCTGCCGGGAGCTGAAGGGTGCCGCGGTGGGTTTGGTGCCCTACGAGGAATCCAACGGAACCCACTGCGCGTTCGTGGCGAAGGCGGTCGAATACCTTGCATGCGGGATCCCCGTCGCCAGCACCCCTCTCGAGAATCTTCGGCGGTATTTCAGCGACGAGTTGGCGGTCCGTTTCAGCGCGCGCTTCCACGGTGCCGACCTTGCGGCGGTGGTCCTTGCCTGGTTGGAGACGCCGTTGGCGGAGCGGCAGCGTTGGGGACGGGCCGCCTCGGACCGGGTCCGACGGGACCTCGACTGGTCGGTCGTAACAGGGAACGCCGCCGACTTCGTCGAGAGACTCGCCGCGGGGCGAGTCGCCGCCGGTGGGTGATGCGGTGCCGTGCAGCACTGGGTGCGGGAGCACGCACTCAAGGGAGAGGCTGCACTACTTGGATTCCCTCCGACCTTCCCAGCCTCCTCGTGTGAGCTCCCCCCTGGATGGTCTCTCTTAGCGGACGTTCCATTGGTTGTCGTCGACGCCTCGGTAGGTCGCTTCAAACGGCATCCGCCGGACACTTCCGTCGCAATAGGAGTAGAATCCTCGTCGCCCGTGTCGCCCCTCGCCCTTCGGGGCGACCACGGGGTTGCGGCCATCCACCTGGAGCGCCCAGCCAGTGGCCCCCGCGGCACCAGGAAGGAGGTCGACCGGTGGCGCCGCCCGACCTCGGCTCCAGTGAAAGGGGTCGGAAGGGTCCCCACTGTCACTCCAGGGATCGAGACACATGTCAAAGTACTCGCTGGACCAGAACGGATGCTTGGGCGAGGCGACCGGAAGGGGATCAGGTACCGAGACCCCGATGACTTTTGACCATTGGTTGTGGCGCGGTGCCGCATAGATGGTGTCGCCCGGGCGACGGAAATCACCGAGCCGGGCCCCGATCCCGGTCACGAACCCATTGTCCGAGAAGGATCCCCACATGGCCGGCTCCAGGCGGTCTGGATCCACGGGATCGAACCACACCTGCCGGTTGGACCGGGCTTTTCCGGAGGCGTCTACACCCCCCTTCATGCCACCGATGTAGGTGTTCAACGCGTTCTGATACCCTTGGATGTCCCAGAATCCGATCGTCTCTGGTGGGCCATCCCCAGTCGGACGCATGGTGGCCGGGAACCGGTCCTGGTGGTCGTCGGCATACAAGGTCGCTGCAAGAACCACCTGCCGCATGTTGTTCATCACCACCGCCCCATGTCCGGCCCGTCGGGCCCTGGCGACTGCAGGCAAGAGAAGAGCGGCCAGGATGGCGATGGTCGCAATGACGACAAGGAGCTCGATCAGTGTGAAGCCCCGGCTCGCCCGGATCCGCACAAGGGTCATCGAGGGACCGTGATACGGCGCGAGGGCTTTCGGAGTGTTTTGAATCCTGGCCTCCATGAGGTCTTTCTGATCCTAGGGGAATAGGGACCGGAACGCGAGCGTGACAAAAAACGGTGACAAGTCCCTCCGGAACCGGACGCTCTGCGACGTCCTGTTGTATGAATTCCTCCCGACAGACCTGGATCCGACTGCTCCAGTCCGGAGGCCCCTTCCTGGGTCTCCTCCTGGTGTGCGGCCTCTTCTCGCTGACCGAGGAGCGTGAGTTCATCTTCACCGGGGGCAACCTGAAGAACATCCTGACCCAGACCGTGATTGTCGCGGTCAGTGCCCTTGGGATGACCCTCATCATCGTGGGTGGAGGCATCGACCTCAGCGTCGGTTCGGTCGTGGCCTTCACCGGCGTCCTGGGAGCCAAGCTGTTGGTGGCTGGCTGGAGCCCCGGGGCCACCACGGTGCTCCTTGTCGTCCTTGGAGGGCTGATCGGACTGTTCAACGGGGCGATCGTTGCGGGGTTCCGCATGATGCCGTTCATCGTGACCCTCGGCACGATGGGCATCGTCCGGGGTGCCGCGAAGTGGCTCGGGGAAAACCAGACGGTCAACGCCCCACCGGATTCCCCGGTCGCGCTGCTGATGGCGCGCGTGAACCCGGCCGGGTTCTGGCCGCTCCCGCCCGGGGTCTGGATCGTGCTGGGACTCTCGGCGGCCATGGCGTTGCTGCTCCGGGAGACGGTCTTCGGCCGACAGGTCTTCGCCATCGGCGCCAATGAGACCGCGGCCCGCTACAGCGGTATCCGGGTGGGCCTCGTGAAGGCATCGACCTACGGCATTTCGGGGCTCCTCTTCGGATTCGCCGGTCTTCTGCAGATGTCGCGTCTCACCCAAGGGGATCCCACCGTGGCGATCGGCCTGGAGCTGGACATCATCGCGGCGGTCGTGATCGGTGGGGCGAGTCTGAACGGTGGGGTCGGCAGCATCGCGGGCTCGCTCATCGGGGCCCTCATCATGGCCCTGCTGCGGAACGGGACCAACCAGCTGGGATGGCAGACGTACTCCCAGGAGATCATCATCGGTACGGTGATCGTCCTGGCCGTAGGGCTCGACAAGTGGCGCCAGAGCCGGTGAGCGTGATGGACGGTTGGGAGCGGGGTTCAACTTGGGTTTTCCTCCCTGACCCCTTCGTTCCCCTCCGCTCTCTAGTGGAACTCGAAGCGCGAGGCCGGTTGCCGTTATTGCTGACGTTGCCAGACACGTGAAGGAAGAGGCTTTATGAGCAAGCTAGCTGCAATCACGCGAGCGGTCGGTCCAGCGCTTGCGCACTGCGAGCTCACCTTCATTGAGCGCGAGCCGATCGACGTTGCCAGGGCCGCTGAGCAACATGACGCTTACTGCACTGCGCTCCGAGCGGCGGGGGTGTCTGTATTCACCTTGCCAGCTGCCGAGAACCTGCTCGATGCCGTATTCGTTGAGGATGCGGCCGTTGTTCTTGACGAGATCGCCATTGTGACCCGTCCGGGGATAGACAGTCGCCGAATAGAGGTTGACGCGGTTGCTGCCGTGTTGGCCTTACATCGACGCACGGCGTGCATCGAGGTGCCCGGTTCGTTGGAGGGGGGAGACGTCTTGCGAATTGGGCGACGGCTGTTTGTTGGGCGATCAACACGCACAAACGATTCCGGGCTCCGGCAGTTGGCCAGCATCGTCAAGCCGTTGGGATACGATGTTGTGCAAGTCGGCGTCCACGGTTGCCTACATCTCAAGACCGCCGTAACGGCGTTGAGCCGAGACACACTGCTGGTAAATCCGGGATGGATAGATACCGAGATCCTAGACGGATTCCGCCACGTTGTGGTAGCGGCCGACGAGCCCTTTGCCGCGAATACATTGACGTTGGATGGCATTGTCTACATCTCGGCGAAGTGGAACCGGACCCGTCGCAATCTTGAGAACGCGGGATTCACAACGAAGGCCATGAACATCTCCGAATTGGAGAAAGCCGAGGCTGGGCTAACGTGCCTCAGCATTATCTTCCGTAGTGGGGATTCGTGACCTCGGGCGTGCGGCCTAAGAACAGTGACGTGATCTAGCAACACGGATCCAGGCTCTCAATCCCTCTGGATCAGTTTTGCGAGGTCATGTCATTTCAGGGAATGTCAGGCCGCCAAAATTCCCGCTGGCGCGTCCGGAATCCGATGGCTTTTTGAGGCATGAATTTTCGGAATGCTGTCACCGCCATCGTAACCGCCCTCCTGCCCTGGATCGCTGGCGCACAACAGTCGGTGGCGGAGTTCGCGACCGGGGAATCCGAAAAACTCGACTGGCGAATTGTCGATGACGGCGTCATGGGCGGCCTGTCGAGTGGCAAATGCGAGATCGGCAAGGACGGCATGCTGCGGTTCTTCGGCACGCTTTCGCTCGAAAACAACGGCGGCTTTTCCTCTTTGCGGACCGGAAATGTGAACATGGATCTGAGCGGAGCGGATGGCGTCGTTCTGCGGGTCAAAGGTGACGGCCGCACCTATCAGCTGCGCTTCAGCACCGACGCCGAACACCGCGGTCGTGAAGTATCCTTCCAAGCCGGGTTTCAGACCACCAAGGGCGAATGGACCGAGGCTAAGGTGCCTTTCACGCGTTTCACCGGCTCATGGCGCGGCATCGGGTTGCCGGACAAAGCGTTCGACCCGGCCAGAATTCGCCGCCTCGGCTTGCAGTTGGCGGACAAGAAGGCGGGGCCCTTTGAACTGCGGGTTGATTGGATCCGGATCTACAAAGGGGATGCTGACGTGACCTCGCAAAACTGATCCAGAGGGAGTGAGAGTCTGGGCGACCAAGAAAGGGACCAGACCATGAAAGGAAAGCGACACACGACAGAGGAGAAGATCCGAGCCTTGAGGGAGGCGGACGG
>VHCG01000036.1 GCA_016871805.1 Verrucomicrobiota bacterium | reverse complement strand
CCCAGTTTCGGGTGAGGAACGACACCATGGGCGGATCCGGACTGTCAGACCCGCCCGGAAGAGACTGGAGATTGCCATGGGGACCGGATCCGAGGCAAAGATTGTGGGTCAAATCCGAATCCCTTCATGAAGACACACTGGGCAGCCTGGGCCGGTCTCGTCGCCGTCGGCTTCTGGGGCTATGGCAACTGGGTCGAGGTCCGTCGACTCGGACGTGAAGTGGCCGTGCTGAAGTTAGAGACGCAGCTGCGATCCGATGCTGGGGAACTCGCGGCTCCGTCCACCTCCAACCCCGACGGCGCAGGGATGTCGGGATCCGATCTCATGGCCCTCCGAGGCGAGATCGCCTCGCTCCGCCGGCTCATCGAGGAACGGCTGAAGGGTGGGGTTGTGGGGGCGGTTTCGGGTGTTCCCTCGGAGACCCCGGGCTCGGCACCAGGATCCGCGGCACGGCTGCCGGCCTATGTGCGCAGCGGTTGGGTCGATCGCGCAGGCATCCCGGAGGCGGTGCTGGCGGGATTCCGTCAGCAGCTCGGGGACGTTCCGATCGAGGGCGCCCATGTGAAGCAGGGCGAGGGGCAGGTCTTCTATTCGATGGAGTCGAAGACGGCCGACGGTCGGGCGGTGGAACTGGCGCTCAACCAGGGCGGCGAGGTGGTTCGACGCCATGTGGAGATGGAGTTGGGCGGACTCCCGGAGGGCATGCAGCAGCGGGTCGTCCAGACCGCGGGTGACATTCCGGTCCAACGCGTGGCGGAGGTCTTCGAGGATGGGCAGACGGTCTACCGGGTGAAAGCCAAGGCTCCCAACCAGGCGGTGGAGATGGTGTTCAGTCCCGACGGCCGGCTCCTGCGGAGCGAGACGATGTTCCGCGAGAAGCGGCCGTGATGGGCAGCTAACCGCTCCAAGCCCTCGGGATTGTGCTGTGGTCCGGGTTGAGCGGGCGGGAATCCCGTGGTTCCCTCCGGAATGGAGATCTCGGAGACGATCCTGTGCCCCTATTGCGGACAGCGAATGGAACTGGTGGTGGACACCTCGGTGTCGAGCCAGCGGTTCACGACCGACTGCGAGGTCTGTTGTCGTCCGTTCGAGGTCGTCGCCGACTGCGAGCCCGGGGAGATCCTCGGGATCGATGTGCTGTCGGGAGGCTGACGTTGCCGGCTATTCCGGTTCGACGACGGAGCGGGCGTTGGAATCGCCCGGCTTCTCGTTCATCTGACGCTGGGCCTTGCGGTTGAGGCGTTCGCGCTCCTTGCGGAAGTCCTGCTCCATCATGCGGACCTGAGGGGAGTCCTCCTGGTATTCGGTCGTGAGGTCCGCCGCCGCCTGCGGGGTGGGGAGGATGGTGGGCCGCATGAGGATCATCAGCTCCGTCCGGGACTTGTCGATCGTCGTGCTGCGGAAGAGGTAGCCGAGAAGGGGAATGTCCTTGAGGAAGGGTACCCCGGAGTCCGAGTTCGCCTTGGAGGCCCGGATGTACCCGCCCAGGAGGACGGACTCGCCGGTGCGGATCGAGATCATCGAGTTGGCCTCGCGCTTGTTGGTGACGGGGGCGTTGGCGGTGGTCTGGACGCCTCCGTTGTTGGGGGCGATCTCCTCGATCCGCTGCTCGACCTCCATGACGACCAGCCCGTCCTTCGTGAGGTAGGGGACGACGTCGAGTTCCACGCCGACATCCTGGCGTTCGTAGTAGGTGTTGCCCATGCCGACGCCACCGCCGAAGAAGCTGCCCTGCACGAACGGGATGGTGGAACCCGCGAAGAAGCGCGCCGGCACGGCGTGTGACGTGACGATCCGGGGGCGCTGCAGCACGTTGACGTTGGCGTCGGAGGCGAGGGCGCTGACGAGCACGTTGTAGTTGCTGCTGATGTTCATCATATAGCTGAGCCCACCGCCGGTCGGGATGTTCGGGAACAGGTTCGTCAGGCCCCCGGAACCGAGGTTGTTCATGGCACCCCCGCCCGAGAAGTCCTTGCCATAGGTGGTCTGGGTCTGCTTGGCGTCGACGCCGAACTTGAACCCGGAGTTCAGTCCAACCTCCATGATGACGCCCTCGATCAGGACCTGGGCGAGGAGGGTATCGACCTTCTCGATGATCTTCTTGAGCTGCGCCATGTCCTTCTTGGTGGCGTAAATGATGAGGGAGTTCGACCGGGGATCCGGGGTGATGCTGGCGTCGGCCATCAGGGGCTGGGCCGGGTTCTGTCCGGCACCTCCGGCACGGTTCACGGAATTAAGTCGGCTCTGGAAGGAGCCCGGGGCTCCCGGAGCGGTGGTCCGCGCAGGCTGCGGGGTTGCCGTCTGCTGGGGCAGGAGAGGTTCCATGCCCTCGGACTGGCCATAGAAATTGCCGCCGTAGGAGGAGCGTCCGCCGAAGCCGCTGCCCATACCGCCCATACCACCCCGCATGCCGGAGCCTCCGAACCCGCCCATGCCGCCCATGCCGCCCCGCATGCCGGATCCCATGCCCATGCCGCCGGATCGACCGGATCCGAATCCGCCGGCCATGCCGGCACCCCCGCCCCCGCCGCCGATCACGCTGCTCAGCGTCTGGTAGAGCTCGTCGACCTTGCCGAATTTGATGGGGATGACCTCGAAGATGTACTCCTGCTCGACCTCGATATCGATCCGGCCCAGGACCTCGAGCATGCGCTTCACGTTGATGGCGTAGTCGCGGAGGATGAGGGTCTTGGTGGTCTCCAGTGCGAGGATCCCGTTCTGGTTCTTGGCGAACTGCTTCAGGGTCTCGGCGGCCTCGGTCACGTTGACGTGCTTGACCTTGATGACATGAGTGACGAACTGGCTCGCCTCGGCGTACTCCTCGGGCTTGTTGTTGGAGAACGCGGCACCTTCCTGGAGCGCTTGTTGCGAGGGGACGGCAAGCACGGCCTTCTCACCGGTCGGAATCATGGTGATCCCATTGAGCGCCAGGATGGTGTCGTACATCTGGAGCCGCTCCTCGGGGGTGAGCGTGGTGGACGGCCTGAAGTTGACCTGGGCGGTGAGGGGCAGGTTGGCCGCCCGGAGAACGGTGCGCCTCGAGATCACCGCGTATTCGTCCAGGAACTGGTCGAGCGGCATGTTCTTGAAGTTGATGATCTCGGTGACCTCGCCTTCGGCGTTGACGATGGTATTGGTGATGATCGTCGGGGGCGGATTCGTCCCGCCAGAGGCTCCGGGAGCGGCGGCGGTGGACGGGCCGGAGGACCGAATGGAGGGGATGCCGGGCAGGCTGTTGGCGCGGGCCGGGAGGTTGGTGGCGCCCAGCGGACGCGGGAATTGCCGGGGTGTCGGCACCGGGATCGCCGCGGGGCTGTCCGACTTCGGAACGGGCGGCTGGTTGGTCTGGATGACCGTGGTGGCTGGTGTCGTCGCAGGGTCGGTCGCGGGCGGGACGGCCGGGGCCGGGGCCGGCTTGGGCACGGTGTCCTGCGCGGACACGGTCGGGATCAGAACCGCGGCAAGCAGGCCGAGGACGAGGAGGGGGCTCGGGGTTTTCACGACCATCTAGGGTTTCTTGGGAGCGGGTTGGGTGGTGTCCGTGCCACCGGCGGTAGCGGACGAGGAGGTGGATTTCGGGGCGACCACCGGCGCCCTGGCAGCGGGCGAGGTCGATGGGGATGCCTTGGCGGGCGCCGCCACCTTAGGCGGGGCCTTTGGCTTCTTCTGGAAGCTGGCCACCACCGTGATCTGGGCGGTCAGGCGGGTCTGGCTGGGGTCGAGACGCAGACGGCTGATGTCGCGTACCCGGATCATCGAGTCGCCCGACCCGAGCGAGTAGAGGAAGCCGACCAGCTCCGGCTCGGAGGCGGTCGCATCAAAGGTCATCTGCTGCTCGTCGAAGAACGCGTTGGTCGGTCCGGAGGCGCGCGACGAAGTGTTGAGCGGCTTGAAGTTGCCCGCCTGGACACTGTTGGCGTTGGCCTGGGTGATTAGGGTGCTCTGGAGACGGTTGCCCTGGTCCTCCTGGACCACTTCGGCGCCGGCCTTCTGCAGATCCTTCAGCCTCTTCTCGTAGGTGGCCTTCTTCCCGATCTCCGACAGATACCGGTTCCGGCTGTCGTCAAGCTTCTGTCGGTCGGTCCCCAGCTGGGACCATTCGCCGAAGTAGGGCCACACCAGCCAGTAGTTGAGGACGGCGGCGACGACGAGGAGTCCGACGATCAGCCAGCGCTTCTCGTGGGGCTGCAGGTTGAGGCGGTCCAGCCACGGCATCATGGCGTGTCGCTCCTCCTCAGCTCGGCGTCGAACGACCAGTTCGCCAGCGTGTTGCCGGGTTTCGAGTTGATCTGCGCCGGCTTCACCCGGGCGAACAGGGGTTGGTTGTCCAGCTGAGACTTGATCAGGTCGGAATTGAACTGTGTGACCGCGCTGATGGATTCGGTCTCCACGGTCCCCGACAGCTGCAGGGTCCGGCCCTTCTGGAAGTCGAGCTGGGTCAGGGTGAGGTTCGACGGCAGGGTCCTCACCACGGCCTGCCACGCCTCCAGGGCGGCGTAGCGGAGGGCCACCTGCTCCTCGAGCACAGCGACCTGCGCCTTCAGCTGTAGGGTGTTCGTGTAGTTGATCCCCATGCCGGAGACCTCCGAGCGCAGGTCGTCGACCTGGTATTTGCGGAAATTCAGCAGTCCGAGGAACCCGAACAGGAAGACCACATAGGCCATGCCCAGACCGCCCAGTCCATGCATCCACAGGCGGTCGATGAACTTCTGGCGCTGGGCCGTCGCCCACTCGGCCGGGATCAGGGAGGAGTCGGGCTCCGCCCGCAGCGCCTCCGCGCTGGCGGTGGCGAGACGATTCGCCTCGGGACGCGAGACCGGAACCACCGGATGTCCCGACCACTCCCCGAGCGGTCCGTCGAGGATCCCATGCTGATCGGGCGTCGCCGCGAGGTGGACCGGTGGGATCCCGGTCATCCAGCCCTCCATCTCCCCGGCCCAGGCGGATTGACCGAGCTGTTGCAGGAGGACCTCGGTGGCCTCGGGTCCCGCCGGAAGGCGGACGAGTCCCAGCTCATGCCAGACGCCGTCGATGAACCATCCGGCAAGTCCCTGGCTTTGTCCCTGGCCCGGGGCCCCGGAGTCCTCGAGGAGGATCCAGATCCCGGAACCCTCCGGACGCAGCTGGCCCCACCAGCGGAGCAGGGGCAGGTCGAGCCGGTCCGGGGTGAACCCCGAGGCGACCTCGGCATCGAGGAACTCCTCCACGGCGGTCCGGCTGGCAACCGTCACCACGGCGGTCTGCTGGGCTCCGTCGGGATGGGGGACGCCGAGCGCGGTCCAGACGATCTGGTTCAGCGGGAGGGGCGAGAGCTTCTCGATCTGGAACTCCACCATCGCCGGAAGCTCCGAGGGCTCGCCCGAGGGAAGCTGGATCGCGCGGATGAAGACGGCGTCGGCCGGCAGCCAGGCGATGTGGAGCTGGGGCTGCACCAGCGCCTTCCAGTCCTGGGATGCGGTGATCTTCGGAGCCGGGGCGGAGGCGGGCAGCGTGGTCTCCCCGGCCGGGGTCAGGGCGGTCTTGGTGAGCTGGAAGGTCCAGATCTGCCGGCCCGACGGGGTGGAGGAGCGGACCTGGCAACTCCGGTGGCGCGATGCGGCGGCGTTCATGCGGGTTCCGCCTTCTCCCCGACGCCGAGGCTGCGGGCGTGTTCCTCGGACTGGGTCACGCGCAGGACCTCCTCGAGGGTCGTGATCCCCAGCTTGACCTTCCGCCAGCCGTCCTCCCGAAGCGTCCGCATGCCCTCGTTCCGGGCCACCGTGGCGATCTGCGACGCCGTCGCGCGGTTCATCACCAGCGGTCGGATCGATTCCCCGACCACCAGCAGCTCGTGGATGCCGGTCCGACCCTGGTAGCCGAGCTGACGGCACTCCTCGCAGCCGATGCCCTTTGGGAAGGTGGTGGAGTCGATCTCCGCCTCGGGGAACCCGACCTTGACCAGGTAGTCGCGGTCCACCTTCTGCGGCACCTTGCAGTGTGGACAGATGGTGCGGACCAGACGCTGGGCCATGACGGCCTCGACCGACGAGGCCACGAGGAAGGGTTCGATGCCCATGTCGATCAGACGCGTGAAGGCGCTGGGGGCGTCGTTCGTGTGGAGAGTGCTGAAGACCAGGTGACCCGTCAGGGAAGCCCGGATGGCGATCTCGGCGGTCTCGAGGTCGCGGATCTCGCCGACCATGATCACGTTGGGGTCCTGGCGCAGGATGTGACGAAGGCCCATCGCGAACGTGAGTCCAATCTCGCCGCGCACCGGGATCTGGTTGATGCCCTTGAGCTCATACTCGACGGGCTCCTCGATCGTGATGATCCGCTTGGTGACCGAGTTGATGGTCGAGAGGAACGCGTAGAGGGTGGTCGACTTGCCGGAACCCGTGGGGCCCGTCACGAGGAAGATCCCATGCGGCTTCACGATCAGGTCCCGGATCGCGGCATCCTCGTCCTTGCCGAAGCCGAGCTTGTCGAGGCCGAAGAAGATCTTGCCGCGGGTGAGGAGACGCAGGGAGACGGATTCGCCCCAGACGGTCGGTACGGTCGACACGCGGATGTCGATCTCCTCGCCCTTGATCCGGACGTTGATGCGTCCGTCCTGCGGCAGGCGCTTCTCGGCGATGTTCATCCCGGCCATGACCTTGATGCGGGAGATCAGGGCGGCCTGGTAGCGCTTGATCTGCGGGGGCAGGGGGGTCTGGTGGAGGATGCCATCGATCCGGTAGCGGATGCGGAGCTCGTCCTCGGAGGGCTCGAAATGGATGTCCGTGGCGCGCTCCTTGAACGCCTCCCACACGACCTGGTTGACGAACTTGATGACGCTCGCCTCCTGGTCGTCCCCGGTGATCTCCCGGTCGTCCCCGACGATCAGCTCCATCGGGTCGTCCTCGGCCATCTCGTCGAGCGTCTCGGCGCCGACACCGTAGTACTTCTTGAGGGCCTTCTCGATGTCGGCCTTGGTGGCGAGGGCGTACTCGACCGGTCCCTTGGCGTCGAACTGCACCGCGGCCTGCATCCCGGGGTCGAAGGGGTTGTGGGCGGCGACGCGCAGGACGGCGTTGCGGACCTCGACCGGGAAGACGGAGTACTGGAAGGCGACCTTGGTGGAGATCCGCTTCCGCACTTCGGTCTCGATGGTCTGTTTGCCGAGCTCGACGAAGGGCCAGTCGAGCGCCAGGGAGAGCTTCTGGAGGAACTGTTCCTCGGTGAGTCCCGCCTCACGGGCGAAGAACGCGAGCTGGGTCTCGGTGCCTCCGGCATCGACGGACGTGCGCCAGGACGCGGACCAGTCGCGGAACTGGGCCGGGGTCACAAGACCCGTGCGTTCGAGGATGCTCTGTAGGGACCGATAGGCCATGGGCGTGACGGAACGGGGAATGGAACGGTGTTTGCCCCAAAAAGTTGCGCGGAGAGTAGAGGGAAGGCCCGGGGTGGGCACAAGCAGCCGGTGTGGGATCTTTGGTCACCGTGCTCCGGGTCGACCCGGCCCGGGTCCCACCAGCCCGCCCGGGACGTCTCAGTTGTTCTCCGGCAGACCCTCCCGATGCCCGATGTTGTGGACGGGGCGGAAGACCCCCAGGACTTCCTGGAGAAGGTCCGGGTCCATCGGTTCGGACAGCCACTGGGCCCACTTCCGGATGTTCTCGGGGTTCGCGCTCCCCGCAAGGGTCGAGGTCAGCCCGGGATGGCTGCAGGAATACTGGAGGGCCAGCTTGGCGATGTCGGTCCCCCTCGCGGTACAGAGTTCCGCCGCCCGCCGGGCCGCCGCCTTCACATCCTCCGGTTCCTTCAACCAGGCCGGCAGCGCCGCCGGGGTCAGCAGCCGTGCGCTGAACGGGCCCGCGTTCAGCGCCCCAACCCCCTTCGATTCCAGATAGGGGACCGTCTCCTCCAGGAACCGCGTGTTCTGGAGCGTCGCCTGGTTGTAGCTCAGGACGCAGTCGACCCCGGTCTGGTCGAGCATGAAGCGGAAGACCTTCTGCGGATAGCCGCTGAACCCGATGAACCGGACCTTGCCCGCCGCCACCTGGCGTCTCAGCGCGGGGAGGGTCTCGTCCACGATCTGCTGCATCGGCACGAACTCGATGTCGTGGCACAGCACGATGTCGAGGTGGTCGGTCCCGAGCCGGTGGAGGGAGACGTCGACCGATTCCGCCACACGCCGGGCCGAGAAGTCGAAGTGCCCGAGGTCATACCGTCCCAGCTTGGTGCACAGGGTGTAGGAGTCCCGCGGAACCCCGCGCAGCGCGATGCCCAAGAGCACCTCGCTCATGCCGCGTCCGTAGAATGGCGAGGTGTCGATGAAGTTCATCCCGCAGTCGAGCGCCATCTGGACCGACCGCAGCGCCTCGTCGATCCGGACGCTCCGGAACTCCTGGCCGAGGGACGAGGCGCCGAATCCGAGGATGGGCAGCGACAGACCGGTCTTCCCAAGGATGCGGCGAGGTATCATAGACGGAGGATGGGGCTGAACCGCGCTGGACTTGAGGAAAAAATGAGGTCGGGTCGGCGGGCGCGGGAGGTTCCATCGGCCCCGGGTGTCAACACCCCCGTCCCGGGGATCCCCCTTGATACTCGCCGGGGGTGTCCCAGGTCCGGGCCAAGGCGGCGAAGGCCTCCCAGGCGATCGGAGCGCCATGGGCCGGCAGGATCCGGTCCACCGAGGGAAGCCGTCGCAGCGACCGGCGGAGTTCCGCCGGGTCCATGCAGTACTTGTCCGGCAGGACCTCCAGTCCTCGACCCGGGAGGTTGACGAGGGCATCCCCGACGACGAGCAGAGATCGATCCGGTCTGAAGAACGCCGTCTCCCCGGGGGCCCCGCCCGGAATGGGGATCAGGATCCATCCCGGGAATGGATCGGGCCCCGTCCACCTCGGAATCCCCTCCGGAAGCCCCCCGGCCTCGGGGGCCGCCCAGCGCCGACATCCGAACCGATCGCACCACCGGGCCGAGTCGCGCTCGTGGTTGGCATTCGTCAGGAGGAGTCCCGCCACCTGGTCGAACCGGGGTCCCGACTCGTCCGGGGCGATCGGGATCGGATCGAACACCCACCATCCCTCCGATGTGAGCACAGCCGTGGATCCGAGATCCACCCGGTGTTCCGGCGAGAAGGCCGACCACGTCCGGAGGCCTGGGAACGGTTCCTCGATGCGGTCGGCGGGCGTCATGCGGGCCGAGCCTCCGTCGAGGCCTTCGGAAAGGGAAGCGGGAGCTGGATGCAGCGGACCTCCAGCAGACCGCTCGCACCAAGGCCCAGCAGACGCAGGGGGCGGTGGACCAGATTCTCGCGGGCGAGGAGCCAACAGCCGAGGCGGTACAGGTCCCTGGGATCCGTGACCGGGTCCTCGACGCTGATCTGCCGGGTGAGCGTCGTGAAGTCCCCATAGCGCACCTTCACCTGAACGGTCCGCGCGGCGAGTCGACGGCGCTGGAGCTTGCCCGCGATCTCGTCGGCCTGTTCCCGCAGGCAGCGCCGCAGCGTGGGCCGGTCCGCCGTGTCGCTGGAGAACGTGTTCTCGCTGCTGATGCTCTTGATGTCGTCGCCCAGCTCCAGGGGCCGGTCGTCGATGCCGAAGGCGAACTGTTTCAGGGTGGGGCCGAAGGATCCGGTCAGGGCCCGGAGGTCACCAGGATGGTCCTGCAGATCCCCCACCGTGTGGAACCCGGACTTCGCCAGGAGTTCGTTGGTCACCTGACCCACGCCATGCAGGGCACGACAGGGCAGGGGGCGCAGAAAGGCCACCCGGTCGGCATCACGGATCACGGTCAATCCGTCGGGTTTCCTGAAGTCGCTGCCCAGCTTCGCCAGGAGCTTGTTGGAGGCGACTCCGATGCTGGCCGTCAGGCCGCGTTCCGACCGGATCCGCTCCTTGAGCTCCCGGGCGAACGGCACGGCGGCCTCGAGGGCCAGGTCGGGATGCCGCGGATCGGGCGGGAACAGGCGGGTCGCCTCGAGATAGGCCTCGTCGACCGACACCTGCTCGACCTCGACGCCTGTGTCGCGGATCCGCTGGAAGATCCGACGGGACTCGTCGCGGTAGGTGTCCATGCGGGGGCGGACAAAGATGCCGTCGGGACAGAGCCGCCATGCGGTCCGGCTGGGCATGGCCGAGCGGACCCCGAACCGTCGGGCCTCGTAGCTCGCGGCGCACACCACGCCGCGCTGGTCGGGGGAGGACCCGACGATGACCGGGCGGCCTCGGTACTCCGGATGATCCCGCTGCTCCACGGACGCGTAGAAGGCGTCCATGTCGAGATGGAGGATCACGCGGGACACGGCTCCGGATAGATGGTGTGGAACGGACGGGGAGGAAAGCGGGGATTTGGATCCGGTGGCAGTCCCGCCTTGATCCCCGGGGGCTGGTTTCGGCAGAGTACAGAAGTGATCCCGGCCCAACGCCCCACCCGGACCTCTGCCTTCACCCTGATCGAGCTCCTGGTGGTGATCGCGATCATCGCCATCCTCGCCGGCATGCTCCTGCCCGCGCTGTCCAAGGCCAAGAGCAAGGCCAACCAGACGGCCTGCCTCAACAACGAGCGCCAGCTGGGTCTGGCCACGATCATGTACGTGCAGGAGTTCAAGATGTACCCGGGGTGCATCGATGCCCGGCAGGGGCCCGGATACTTCTCGTACCTCTGGGTGAACCGGCTGTTCTCCCAGATGGGCACCAACCGTTCGGCCTTCTGGTGTCCGGCGGGTAAGGCGATCTGGAGGTGGGACACCAACGTCAACCGGACCCTCAAGGGGCAGCTCGAATACATCGGCACGCCGGTCTTCAGGTCGGGTGCGGCCGCATTCACTTATGGCTACAACGACTGGGGCCTCGCCGCCCCCGGAGCGAAGCCCCAGCTCGGTCTGGGTGGTGACATCGGTCCCGGCTTCTCCGACGAGGTCCGGGAGAGCGCCGTCATCGCCCCCAGCGAGATGATCATGCTCGCCGACTCCAAGACCGACACCAACTGGGATGGTAACATCGACCCCAAGGAGTCCGATCAGTGGCCCTCCAACCGCCACAATCGTCGGACCAATCTGCTGTGTGCCGACGGCCACGCTGAAAGCGCCCTTCGTCGCGAGGTGGTGAACCCGAAGAACAACGAGTGGCGTCGTCGCTGGAACAACGACAACCAGCCCCATCTCGAGATCGGCCAATGGCAGGGCGATCCGGACCGCGGTCGCGACTAGTCGGTGTTCCTGCGTCCGAAGTCTGCGTCGGCAGAGGCCGGATCGGGCGTCGATCGGATTGGTATCCTTCTGAAATGGCCTCCCGCCTGCGTTGGTGGATCCCTGCGTGGATCTGGATGACCGGGATCTTCATCGGTTCGACCGATGCGCTCTCCAGCCGTCGGACGTCCCGAATCCTGGGGCCGTTGTTGCGGTGGCTCATCCCGGATATCGGCCCCGAGACCCTCGATGCCGTCCAGTGGGGGGTCCGCAAGCTAGGGCACTGCACCGAGTTTGGCATCCTGGCCATTCTCCTCTGGCTGGCCCTGCGGGGATCCCACTGGCGTCGGACCGATCCCTGGGACCGCCGATCGGTCGGGGTTGGCTGGCTTCTCGCCGCGGTCTATGCCGTGAGCGACGAATGGCACCAGTCATTCGTCGCCACCCGGCAGGGACAGGCGATGGATGTGCTCATCGACGCCTCGGGTGCCGCGGTTGCCCTGCTCCTGCTCAGCTGGATCGCCGGGCGGCGGTGGTGGCCGTTCCGGCCTTCTGGAACCTCCTGAGGGTCGCGGGTCGGCTCTGAGCGGCACGACGGTTCCCGAAGCCATTGGCAGGCGGCCGCAGTGATCCGGCGGAGAAGACGGGGACTCACACGGTGACGCGGAGGCGCGGAGGAAGAACACGGAGGAGAAACGGGAAACAGGATAGGGCACCGAACCCCGGGCCTCCGGCGGAATGACCTGGCCGAGGCCGAAGGCCTCGACGGGTGGGTGATGCAGTGCCCTGCATCACTGGGCGCGGGAGCGCCCACCCCGGTAGGGACGGCCTCCGTGGCGCCCCCATCTTATCCGCGAGGGGTTGACCGACCTCGTGTTCCAGCCGGGATCCTGTGACGCTGCAGAGGCCCCCGCCCCCCTTCATGGATATAGGATGCTTGGCGGACCGAGATGGGCCCATGGCCGAGCCCAGCCCTGCCGGCATCGCCTCTGTCCTGATCTCCCCCGCCTTTTCTCCGTGTCTCCGCGTCACCGTGTGAGTCCCCTCTGGTTCAACCGCGGCCTTAGGTTGCCGGTTGTCACCCCTCAGGCGTCGAAGAGATGGCGGTAGGGGAAGACTCGCCTCCGGGCCCGGTCGGTCGCCGCGTCCACGAAGGCAGGGTCGCGGGCGCACAGGGTGCCGAGCCAGTCGACCCGGACCTCGATGCCGGAGATCCGGGGCAGGTCCAGGCGGTCGCTGTCCCAGCAGGCCATGATCGTCGGCACCTCGGGGATCCGACCCCCCGTGTGCGTGCGACAGGCCCTCTCCAGGAGGGCCAGGCCGTCGGCGTCGAGCGGCAGGATCCCCTCGTCGTGGAGCTGTCGCACCAGCACCGCCGCCCGGGCCCCATGGCCCGGGTCCGTCAGGTCGTTGTGCCGACAGGAGTCGTGGAGCACCGCGAATCCGCTGATCACATCTGCCCGGATCCCGGGCGTCGCCGTGGCCAGGCGCAGGCCGTTCTCCAGGACGCGCGCCCAGTGACCCACCCCATGCAGTCCGTTCCACCGGAGCCGATACCGCGTCCGGACCGCGGCGACGCATTGGACCAGGACCGCCTCCCACCCCGGCGGGATCGGCGGGGTGGGAGGCAGAGGGTGGGCTTCGGGTAGGATGTCGCTCATGCGCGGGCGCGGAGGCGAAGGGATGGGTCACGGACGGAACACCTCGAGGCAGACCTTCAGCGTGTTCTCGTGAAGGTCGAGGACGTTTCCGAACGGCTGTTGGTACCCTCCCGCGAGGTTCCAGACGATCGGGATGCCCCGGTCCTTGGCGAACCGGAACACGATCCGGTCACGCTCCAGCATCTGCTCCGTCGTCAGATCGCCCCCGAGCGGATCGTCCCGATGCGGGTCGGCCCCGGCCTGGTAGATCAGGATCCCGCACTGTGCAAAGGGTTGGAGCTCCCGGGTCAGCGTTCCAAGCCATGCCTCGGCCCCGCTGAAGCGATGGAATTGTTCCCCGTAGGTGAGGTGGACGATGTGCTTCAGACCGAGGTGCTCGATGATGTCGACGGTTCCATTCCCGTAGTGGCAGTCGAAGTCGACGATCCCGACCCGCTTCACCTTTTGGCGGCTCCGGAGCAGCTGCGCAGCGATGGTCAGGCCATTGAAGGTGCAGAAGGCGCCTCCGGAGTGGTACTTGGCGTGGTGGAATCCGCTGGTGGGCGAGATGGCGATCCCCTGATCCAACGCATGCACGGCGGCATGGTACAGGCTGCCGGAGGTGTAGGGCAGGCTGTCGGCAACCTCCTTGAGCATGTTGCCGAACCCGTTCTCCTGGAAGCCGTCCAGGACGTCGTCGACATACTCGCGCTCATGGCTGGTGTAGAGGTCGGCCCTGGTGAGCGGTGCCCAGTCGGTCCGTGTCTCGATGCCCGGATGGCCCTGGATGCGTTCGACAAACTTCCGGGGCTTGCCGGCGCTGGGGCTGAACGACTCGTTGTTCGGGACGTTCTGCTCAGGTCGATAGAAGACGGCGATGGGGCCTTGGGAGGTGAGGTTTTTGGATCTGGTTTCTGGCGAGGATTTCCGGGTTATGTTTCGGGATCAGCATGACAGATCCGGGTGACAGGGACTGGCACAGGGGTCGGCGGGACGGGGACTCACGCCGGCCGTTTGACGGATTCATCGCCGCCAACAGATCGCCGCCAACAGGGCCGTGATCCGGGCCGCCCGCATCGTGGTGGACTTCCTGGTCTCCGCCGATCCCGTATTCCATCCGCACCCCCGGGCGCGCGAGGAGCTCTTTCGTTCGAGAAGCCGTGGGGTCCGATCCTCGACGTGATGGGTGTCGGCTGACACTCCGGCGGTCATGTCGCCGGATCCGGATCGCGGAGGCGGTGGCTGAGGAGGGTTCGACGGCTGCTCTTCCCGCCGGCGGCATTGCGGATCGTCGCATCCGGTCCTCTGACATGGACCGCCTTCTTGGCGCGGGTGATCGCGGTGTAGACGAGTTCGCGGGTGGCGAGCGGGCTGTCGGGATCCGGGAGCACGAACAGGACCTCGTCGAACTCGCTGCCCTGGGACCGGTGCACGGTCATGGCCCATGCGGAGTTCCGCTCGGCGGGCAGCTGGCTGAGTTCGAGGCGCTGGGGGGGCTCCCCGGAATTGCCCGGGAAATAGGCGACCGTCCCGGAACCCTCCCTCATGAGCACGCCGATGGATCCGTTCTTCAATCCCGTCTCAGAATCGTTGCGGCTGATGATCACGGGTTCGTTGGGCGAGCGGCCGGGATGGGTCTTCTCCATCTCCCTGCGGATCGCCTGATCGACCTTCCGGCTCAATCCGATCGCACCCAGACCTCGTTTTCCGCGGAATGGGGTGAGGATGCGGATGCGATCCAGGGCCTCGAGGGCATCCTCGGGTGTCGTGGCGAGGGCCACCTTCCAAAGACACTGCTTCACCGTATCGGGGATCTCGTCCCAGAACGGACCCCTTCCGTGGTCGCCATGCCAGAGGAGTCCATCCTGCCTGGGCGCCTGCCCCATCGGAACCCGATGGTCCTCGAGGAGGCGTGCCGCCGCCTCGGGATCGCGATCCTCGAGCGCCTTGGCGATGCGCACGATCCCGGGAGAGTCCTTGGAACGATGATTCTCCTCGAGCCTGACCGACGCCGGGGCGAGCGGGGAGGGGCTCCCGTCCCCCCCCGTTCGCACCAGCGAACCGAGGACATCCCCTTCGGCGACGCTCTCCAGCTGGTTCGGATCCCCCAGGAGGATCAGGCAGGCCGATTCCTGCAGCGCCGCCAGCAGGGACTGCCAGAGGAGGGTGTCGATCATGGAGCATTCGTCGACGACCACCACGTCGGCCCGAAGCCGGTTCCCCGCGTTGAAGCGGCAGCATCCGGTGGCCGGATTGAAGCCGAGCAGCTGATGGAGTGTGTCGGCTCCTCCGGCGATGCGGTCCAGCTCGCCCTTGATCGGAGCAAAGTGGGAGGCCAGTCGGATTCCCTTCACGGCATCGCGCATCCTCAGTGCGGCCTTCCCCGTGGGGGCCGCCAGCCGGATCACCGGTGGATTCCCGGGCCGGTCGTCGACCAGCAGCGCCAGGAAACAGGCGACGACCGTGGTCTTCCCGGTGCCAGGCCCCCCGGTGATGAGGGTCAGGGAGTTTTCCAGGGCGTGGCGGATGCCATCCCGCTGGCGGTCGTTTGGAGCCAGAACCGCGTCCTTGCCGGATTCCTGTTCCTTGAGCCGCTCCATGAGGATGTCGGTGGGTTTCGACAACGCCGGCCGCCGACGTCGGGCCCGGGCCAGAAGCTCCCGGGCGATGAACCGTTCCGCGCTGTAATAGCGCCAGGACTGCAGGAAGGTTTCCGATCCCGCCCGGCGCAGCACCAGGGGCTTCGGGGTTCCCCCGACGTCCCCCGCCCGCGCGATGTCCCCCCACGCCGAAGGATTGACCGGGATGCCTGTCGAGAGGTCCTGCGCCGTCCCACCCTTCATCGCCTGGGTCTCCAGAAGCGCCAGCACATCCGTCGCCCGTTCAGGGGGCAGGCCCCACTCCCGGATGAGGAACCTGACCTCGGGCCGATCCGAGGTGGGAATGGAGAGGGTCAGCGGGTGCATGGGACAAAGAGGGTGTCGAGGGCGGTGAGCATGGCATCGGAGGGCTGGATCCGCAGGACACCGCGGGAGGTGCCCGGCTCGATGTCGCGGAGAAACACTAGCCACGACTGGTTGGCGTGGGTGCATGGAAGGTCGAGGAACCGGAGGTGTCGACGGAGGGCGACCAGATAGAGGTGGCACTGCAGCAGGTAGTGGGAGTCCATGGCGCAGTGCATCAGCTCCTCCTCGACGTAGTCCTCCAGTCCCGTTCCCAGCCTGTTGGTCTTCCAGTCGATCACCCCCCAGCTGTCCCCGGTGCGCATCAGACGGTCGATGAAGCCCTGTAGGAAGCCTCGGCCCACCTTCTGGGAGAGTGCGTCGAGCTTGTCCGCATACTGGCTCTGGCCCTCCGGTGCATGATGTCTGAAGCAGTCGACGAGATGGGCGAAGGACACGTCCTCGCGCAGCGGCAGATGGAAGTGCCACTCGGAGGCGTGTCGATCCGGACAGAGCTGGTGGAGCGGGAGATCGCCTGCGCCCGGGAGACGGATCTCCCGAAGCCGCCCGAGGAGGTTCCCGAGGATGTCCTCCCATGAGGGTGTGCCGGCCGGCGGCTCCGGCAGCCTCGGTCCCTTCCGGAGATGCTCGGCGAGGGCGACCGGGTCGAACGGCCTGAAATCCCACCCCTCGATCCAGTCATGGAGGACCGTCCCCACCTCGGCTCCTCCCGGTGCGCCAAGGAAGAGATGGCCTGAGTCGACCCGGTGTCGAACCCGCGTCATGGAATCGTCCTGATCCTCCTCCTCCTTCCGCGGCTCGTCTCCATGCACGCTCCGGTCCCGGGTCAGCGTGGAGAATGAGGTCACCCGCCATGGATCCGGGATCACGGGTGGCATCGGCGCGGGGACGAGCTGCCCGACCTCCCCGGCGGAGTCCCTCCCCAGACGGGTGGCATCGGGATCCGGCGGGGGGCCGAAGGTCATCCATGGCCCATCCTCGGGCTGCGCTTCATCGCGGTGCCGCGCTCCCAGCCTCTCTAGCACTGCCTGGTGGCGTGCGGTGCGGCCGGAGTTGACGGTGGCCTCCCACGCCCCGGAACACCCCTCCACGGGGTCAGGCCTGTCGAGAAGCCAGTCGAGGGAACTGACCTTTTTCACCCTCTCCTTCCCGGAGCAGCTGTAGCTGGCCATCCAGACCCGGACCCTGGCCCGGGTGAGGGCGACATAGGCGAGCCGCAACCGCTCCTCCAGCTGGACCGTTGCAAACCGCCATGAGGTCGTCTCCTTGTCCCCGCCCTCGAGGAGCCCCTGGTGCACCAGTTCGTCCCGGCGTCCCTCCGCCCCGGGCGTGGCGGCGTTGCGCAGGGTGTCGATCGACCTGGGGTTATGAAGCGGCTCGGCGAGGTAGGGACAGAAGACGAGGGGGAACTCCAGTCCCTTGCAGGCGTGCAGGGTCAGGATCTGGACGGAGTCGCGGTCCGTGGACAGCTGCAGCTGCCGTTCCTCGACGTCCGCGCGGGTCTCGGCACGGGTGATCTGCTGTCCGAGCCAGCGGACCAGATCCTCGGGAGAGTCGGCCTCGTCCCGGCTGGCGAGCAGGAGGAGATCGGTCAGCTGGCGGTGGTTCGTGGCCCGGCGTTCCCCGGTGAGCGGGATCAGGGCGAGTCGATGCGTCACCCCGAGAGTCATCGGGCCACGATCTGGCGACTCGAGGTCCGCAAACAGCGCGGCGAGCCCATGGTCCTCCCATCGGGACTTCCAGTGGGTGAAGAGATCCAGCCATGCCGTCGCCTCCGCGGTAGCCCCGTCGGCCGAGGCCGGGTCGTTCGCGATGAGCCGGGCCAGTCGCGTCGCATCGAGGCCGATCAGCCGCGTCGCCAGCGCCGCCCGCAGCCGGGTCTTTCTCCGCGGTGTGACGATCGCCTTGAGGAGCAGCAGGAGATCGCGGGCCTCGTCCGTGTCGAACACATCGGCCCCCGAGTTGATCACCACGGGAATCCCCCTCTTCTGGAGCGCCTCCGCCATGGTGTCGGCCTGGGCATTCGTGGCCACCAGCACCGCGATGTCGGCCGATGTGACGGGACTGTCCGCATGAACCTTCCCCCTCGGGTCGACGGTCCGGAGGATCGCCCCGTCCCGGAGCAGATGGGTGATGACGGTGGCGACCCGGGCCGACAGGCCCCGGACGCGGTCGTCCTTCCGCCGGAAGCTGCCCTTGCCCGAGTCGGAAAACAGCCACACGTCGAGCCGTGACTGGCATCGGCCGCCCACGAGCAGCTGAACGTCCCTGTCCAGACCCGATACGGCCGGCTCAAAGGTCATCGCCGGATTGAGGAAGGGCCGGGGTCCCGAGAAGAGCCGGTTCACGGCATCGACCAGGGCCTGGGGGGAGCGGAAGGTCCGGTTGAGGGTGAAGCGGTTCCGGGCCTGATCGCGGGCGGTGAGGTAGGTCTCCAGATCGGCTCCTCGGAAGCCGTAGATCGCCTGCTTCGGATCCCCCACGAGGATCAGATGCCGGGGCTGCTCCTCCCGGAGGAAGATGCGTTTGAAGATCGCGAACTGCCGGGGATCGGTGTCCTGGGACTCGTCGACGAGGGCGATCCGGTAGCGGTCCGCAAGGCGGGTTGCCAGACGCTCGGCCTGCGCCGTCGTCCTCCCGTCCGGACCCGTCCCGTGCAGGGCGTCATGCAAGGCGCCGATCAGCCCGTCTTGGGTGATCAGCCGGTGGCGCTCGAGCGTTCTCCGCACCATCTGGTCCACCTCATGGGCGAGCTCGAGCTGCCAGGCCCATTGCAGTTCGCTGGCAAGCTGAACCAGCCGGGAGGTGTCCTGGTGCCAGGCCGAGGATTCGATGCCGGGCTTGCTGGCGCTGGGAACCTTGCTCCACAGCTTCTTCACAGCCCGCGACACGGCAAACCAGAATCCGGCATCACGGGCCGATCCCCCATGGATCGCCCTCAGCCAGTCGATGGCCTCCGCGGAATCCGCCGGCCCCCCCTTGTTCCACCGGGACATGGCGCCGATGCGTCCTTGGATGTCCGACCAGTTCTCCGCGATCGCAAGCCTCGTGATGATGACTTCCATCTCCGCCCGCACGGTCTCCATCCCCCGGGGTTCCGGTCGGGGCACCGGTGGCGGGACGCGGCGAAACGCGTCCGCCACGGTCTTTGCGTCGTCGAGGGACCACTCCAGACCCGTGGCGATCGCCGCCATGAGGGGGTCGTCCCGCAGTCGGCCGATCCAGGCCTGCCGCAACGCCAGCCGTCGCTGCTCGGAATCGTCGGTCACGACCTCGGGCAGCACCGGCAGTCCGCAGAGCGCCCCCTCCTGCTGGAGCGTCCGCTGGCAGAAGGCATGGATGGTCGATACGGCCAGATGGTCCAGGTTCGCCATGGCCCGGCGGAGACGGACCGTCGCCGTGTCATCGGCGACGAGCCGCACGCGGAGTGCCGCGATGTCCTCGGTCTCGATGCCCGGGTCCGCCACCGGTGGCGCCGCGAGGACCGCCAGGACCCTTCGGACCCGGTCGGCCAGTTCGCGGGCCGCATCCTTCGTGAAGGTCACCAGGAGGAGCCGCGACAGGTCGGGCAGCGATCCTTCTAGGAGCAGACGCGGGACGAGATGGCTGATGGAGTAGGTCTTGCCGGTGCCTGCGCTGGCCTCGATCACCGTCAGCCCCGGGGCGAACTGGGAGGAGCGCAGATGGAGCGGCTGGGGGGATGTCGGGGTGTTCATGGTTTGGACGTTTTGGTCTTTGCCGGACGTTTTCCCCGCCCCGTGCCTCCCGATGGGGATCCCGTCGCCCCAGCCGCCGCCTCCGCGGTCGTGACCCGGCTGTCCCACCATTCCGAAAGGGGCCTGGACACCAGACAGCTCCACCGGATCCAGTCATCGACCCGTTCCTCCGAGAACGGGTCCGAATCCCGCCAGGCGAGTCGGGCGGCCGGGTGGAGGCCCTCACCCGGCGGGGAGCCGTTCCACCCCTCCTTCTCCCACTCCTCCCTCGCAGGGCCCAGATCCCGGGTCCCCGGATCCTCCTTCAGCGCCTCGGCCAGCGTTGATCCTGTCTCGGGTGCATGACACAGGGGGCGATGCCGTCCCAGCCGATGGCCTTCCAGGAAGCCGTCGAGCAGGGTCCGGGCTCTTTCGGGCGGGATCGATGGCAGGATCCAGCCGGAGGGACAATCGAGGCCCAACACCTGGCACTCGACGGGGCTGTCGAGACAGACGGTCATCAAAAGGGTCCTGAGGAAGGGTCCCAGCTGGTGTTGGGGCTTCTTGTCGTATCCCCCGGGACGGTACTCCACGAGGCGACCGGTCGGATCGGATTCGGAGCCGGGAATCCACCTGCAGTCCCCCACGAGGTGCCCGCCGCCGGGAATGGGATGCTTCAGCGACTCGATCCGGATCCGGGGCAGGAGGCGCCGGAGGGCCGAGGCCAAGGGGTCGCACTCGAGGCAGACACGCTCCCAGGTGAGCTCCCCAAGGGCTCCCGGCGGGAGTCGGCGCCCGGCCCGGAGTCGGGCGCCCATGACCTTTGGATCCCCGTCGCGGGACGAATCGAGCTTCGCAGCAATGGCCTTGTCCCGGGCGGAATATTCCTCGAGCGGTCCAAGGTCGATCGGCGCATCATCGAGATCCCGGTCATCGTCCTCATCCTCCTCGGACGCCACCTCGAGGGCCTTGAGCCAGCCCCGTGCCGGATTCTTCCAGAAGGAGATCAGGTCCGTCAGGGAAAGCTCCCCGGGTCCCGGCCCGACCGGTGTGTCCACGCCACCGAAGAAGGGAACCAATCCGCCACCGGAGGCGGAGCCGAGCCCGGTCGCGATCGCATGGGCCGTCTGGCTGAAGGAGGGTGGCAGTGCAGCGTCCCTCCGGAAGTAGGCATCGGAGA
Source organism: Verrucomicrobiota bacterium (assembly GCA_016871805.1). Taxonomy (GTDB): domain Bacteria; phylum Verrucomicrobiota; class Verrucomicrobiia; order Limisphaerales; family UBA9464; genus UBA9464. Next base: position 21,203 of record VHCG01000036.1, on the reverse strand, counting down.
ACGGATGCACCGGATGGGGACGGACGAGGTGTTGCGCGGGGTCCGGGGTTTCCGACCGCGGTCCCATCGTGTCCCGGGCGACCCGGAGCAGGTCCTCGACACAGGAGGACAGGGGCCCGTCGTGCGGGGTGCGCAGGCTGCGGTTGGAGGCCATGAGGATGAGGCGATCCGTGGGGGCGAGGACCAGGTCGAGGAAGCACTGCCGGTCCTGGCTCCGCGGATCCTCGTCCCAGACCTCCGGCCGCTGGACCAGAAGATCCCACGCGGGGAATCGTGATTTTCGGGGGAATGCGCCATCCTGGAGGCCCAGGATCGCCAGGACCCGGCAGGGCAGTCCGTGGATCTGGTCCAGGCGTCCGACGAGGATCCTTCCGTCGAGGCTGGTCCGGAGGCTCGTCTCGTTCTCGAGCCTGGCCTCCAGCCAGTCGAGGACGCCTCCGACGTCGAGCGGTGTCGGTGCCTCCACATCCCGCAGCTCCGTGAGGAGCCGTCGGGCCGCGGCGACCGGGTCGGCCTGATCCTCCGACCACAGGAGGTGTGTGATGGCGGCATCCAGCCGTTCGGCCCAGTCGCGGGCCGGAACGGCGACCTCCCAGGCCGTGAGGTGGGACGCGACGCGACCCAGCCACCCCGCCAGCGCCAGCTTCTTCGGCTCGTCCTGGGCGAGATCGCTGGCGAATGGCAGGACGAGGTGGCCTGCCGCGGAGTCGGCCGCAGGCACCGTGCCGAACCAGAGTCCCGCCACGATGCGTTCGATGGCCGCGGCCCAGGTGCCCTCCTCCCGACTGCCCGGACCGCCGAACCCATGGGTGAGACCGACCTGGCGGATCGTCTCGACCAGGGTGGCCCGGATGCTGTCGTCCTCCTCCACCTCGAGGTGGTGCAGCACGGCTGGGAGGCCGAGCAGGTCGATCACCTCGCTGGCGGTGCGACGTCCCAGCGCGAGCCGCAGCAGCGCGAGCAGGCCCGCCGAGACCGGGTTGGCTTCCCGTGCCGGAATGGCGGTCAGCCTCACCGGCAGGTGGTCCCGCGGCTCCTTCCCGGGCGCCACGGATGGCTGGTCCTCGGGACTCCCCACAGGCCCGAGGGCCGCCCCGAGCACCCCTTCGATCAGCGGGGCATAGGTGTCGAGGTCCGTCACCGCGACGAGGATGTCGTGGGGCCTCAGATCCCGCAGATCCCCCAGCGCCCGCAGGAGCTCGTCGCGGAGCACCTCCAGCTCACGTCGGGGGCTGTGGCAGCAGTGGATCTGGAGGCTGCTGTCCGTCCGTGGAACTGCAGGTGGGGCCCCGCCCGGACGGCACCGCTCCCGGAGATCCGACTGGATCCTGGACAGAAGGGTCGGTCCGCCTGCCGTCGACGGACGGAATCCGGACCGGACGGGGTCCATCAGCGGCAGTCGTTCCCGCACCATCCGCAGAAAAGCCAGTCCACGTTGGCCGAGGTTGGACATCAGGGGATTCCCTTCCGCTGCCGGGTCGTCCGCCCCGGCACGAGGCCCCCCGTCCCTCGATTCCTCGCCGACCTTGGTCGGCACCAGGAGGAGGCATTCGATCGCCCATCCACGTCCGGCGAGTCTGCTGAAATGGTCCAGCATCAGCGGGTCGAGCCGGTCATTCCCAACGACGAACAGGGGAGGGCGGGAGGGATCGGGAGCGTCTGCGGGGTCTGGATCCAGGCAGGCCGGATGGGGGATTCCGCCAAGCTCCGCGGCAAGACGGCGCCAGAGTTCCCGCTGCCACGCCTCGTCCTCCGGGGGTGTGTCGGCGAGGGGATCCCACCATCCGGCGGACGACCAGCTCCTGATCCCCTCCGGACGGAACCGTCCGTACCGCTCGAGCTGACGCGCGAGCAGTCCTGCGAAGGCCAGCCGATCCCGCGGGGAGATCCCTGCGCCGCCGTCGTCGACGCCCAGTCGCGGGGCGAACCCGTCGACATGCGGCAGGATCCGCCACCTCAGGGCATCCGCCTTCCATGCTGCAAACGACCGGGACACGGGGACCGGCACCTCGTCCCCGAATCCGCGGGGATAGGCGGAGAGGGGCACGAATTCGAGGCCCATGCTCACACCGTTCCTGCGTGCGAGCCCGATCTGGAGCCATTCGGCGAATTGGGACGTGGGCACGATGACCCGGATCGGACGCGGGATGCCCGATCCCACCGCGGCCCCGCGCTGGACGGCGGCAAGGCGGTCGGAGAGATGGAGGAGCACCTCTTCCGGACGGTCACAGAGGCTCAGGGACAGGCTCATGCGGGGAGATTCTTCGAAGGCTGCAGTCGGAGTGAACCCCGGTCCCTCTGAACTGTCCACCCACGGTGTGTGGGCCGCCCGGTTTCGCCGACGTCGCCAGGGACATGGACGGGCCGGGAACAGGTCACGGACCGGGATGGTGCGGGGGATTGCCTCTCACATGGCTTCGGAACGCCGGGGCTCCCAGGGGTTGGGGTCATGGAACCCATCATGCGGGATCGGTGTGACAGGAATGGACACACGAAGCGTGCCCGGAAGAGGGGCTTCCACGGCGACGCCCAGGCGCTGGGGAGGAATGGGGAGGGGAGGGACAAGAAACCGGCGGAGGTGCCCGCGGTTCCGTCCTGTCCCACCCGCGACACCCGCCTCGGTCGGCTGGCCGACACCATGGACCTCTGGGCCCCCGCCTCCGGGTGGACTCCGCTTCGGAGGTCGGGGACGCCCATGATCCAGTGACGAGCTACGGTCCGCTCTCAGTTCGTGATCAGGCTCCGGTGGAGGAGCGTGCCGAGGGCCTGGTCGTGGGTGTCGAAGCGGACCGAGTGGTCGGTGCGTCGGGTGATGAGCTCGACCCGGGGCGGCACGGGTTCGCGGCGGACCAGGTCGCCCGACTCCGGGGAGTCGAGCCAGGGACGGATCTCCGCGGCGGTGTCCAGGGCGCCCTTGCGCTGCGGCTGGCCGGATTCCTCGAGGGCCTCGAGGATCGCCGCGTCGAGCAGCTTGTCCCACAGCTTCAGGAACAGGACGTGGGAGCCGTAGACGTCGGCCGAGCTGAGCGCGCCGTTCACCTCGAAGAGGTAGCCGACGGCGTCGGCCCTATCCGACACCAGACCTCCAAGGCGGGCGTGGAACTCGCCGCGGCGCCTCTGGATCCCCTCGTGTTCCCGGGTGAGCTGGTAGCTGGACGGGGAGACCTTGTGGCAGACCTCCTCCCCGAGGCTGGCCGCGAGGGCCTGCTGGGAGTCTGCGATGCGTCTCCAGACCTCGGCCTGGCTCCGGCCGAGCTTCGCGGCCATCCGGAGCTTCTTGCCGGCAAGATGCATGTCCGAGCTGGAGAAATGGGTGGCGTCCTCATTGGCGCGCCGATGCCAGCGGCCCCGCTCCACACAGAACGAGGGGATCGGAACCCGCCCGGATCGGGCGGGCAGGACGAGATCGACCCCGAGGGTGCGGTCCTGGCGGCCGCCCTTCACGATGTCGCCGGCCTGGATGTAGAGGTCGAGGTGTTCCGACAGGTTCTCGACCTCGAGCTGGCCGACCTCACCGGTCTCGTGGACCAGGACGGACCTGGCCTGGAGGGCCTCGGCGAGCGGCATGAACCGGGTGCCGTCGAACGTGTCGGGCCCATGGATCAGGCGAAGGGTGAGGTTCTCGTGGGTGAAGGGTTCCGAGAGGCGGAATGGGGTGTCTGTCATGGCCGCCATCATTGCAGACCGGAGTGACATCCATGGTCACAGCCTGAGGCCGGACCGGTGAAGGAGGGGAACGTCCCGCGGTGCGCCCCGGAATCCCGGCCATGGGCAGGGCTCCACTTCCGGGCTGACGCCGATGGTTTCCGTCACGCAGGTTTTCCATCCGGAAGAGGAGGAATCCATGACATTTGAGACGATCAACATGAAACGGCTGATGATGTTCCTCCGAAATGCCCTTGGCAGGGGCGAGGACGGTTGGTCTGACCTGGTTCACCTCTTGCCGGGGTGCCTCGTTGGCACGGAACTGGTGGTGCGTGGCCAGCGTCCGGCGGAGGATCTGGAGGACCTCGGCGTGGCGGTCCGGGCGGTCCTCGAAGGGATCTACACGCGCCGTGGGAATCCAGCCTCGAAACTGGATGCGGTTTCGCCCCACCAACTTGCGGGTCAGCTGGAAAGCCTTGTCCGACAGCTGCGCGACATGCGGTCCCCGGAGGAGGTCTCCCTGGATCTCAAGGAAGCGCATGGGGAACGGGCGCAGCTCCTCGAGGCGCTACGGGCAGACTGCGATGCAGCATCGAGGTCCCAGGACCCTGGGGGCACGACGACACCGGGTCTCGACGGTTGCAGCAGCGGATGGGTCTGCTGGAGGACAGGCTCAACGCGTTGCATAAGGAACTGGAGCGCTGCGGCAGGTGGAAGGCGATGGTGCTGGGGTCCCTCGTCAACCTCGACGACCCCCTCTGCATCCGAAAATAGCGGTGGGTCGTTCCAGACCTGGATCTAGGGGCTGGGACTGCCGTCCTCCGGGACCCTCCCGCGCTCCGTTCCACGGGATGCCGAAGCGGGTTGCCATGGATTCGGCAGACCTCCGGGAGATCTGGAAAGGGCACCGGAGGTTCGGCAGTCGAGGACGTGGGTCCGGGGCGATTCATCCGGAGGTGTCCGGAGACGGGGAAGGCACGGGGGAGCAATGGGGAACATGCTTGGCCAACGAATCTCGGGCCTCCGGTGGAATGACATGGCCGAGCCCGAAGGCCTCGACGGGTGGGTGATGCAGTGCCCTGTATCACGGGCGCGCGAGCGCCCGCCCTGGTCGCAACGACCTCCGTGGCGTCCCCATCTTATCCGCGAGGGGTTGAGGATTGCAGTAAGGGTGACAGTGACGGCCACAGGCTTCGAGGAAGGGAGGAAAAATGGCCTCCATGGCAAAACCGGAATCGACATCAGGGTGACGCGATGGGATTCTTTTTTTTACTTTCTGTCGAAAGCCGCAGTCCGGGGCATGTTTTGTCGTGGTTGCGCCGCTGATCACCATGGAAACCCAAAACTCGAATGGTCACCTCGGTCTGAAGGCATCCGGTGGCCCGGGTGCCGCCCTGTCAGCCCACCGCCTCGAGGTGGGCGAGGTTCGGCATTTCACCTATCGGAAGAAGAACGGGGAGTTGCGGAGATACCAGGTCACTGTGGGGCGCGTCGAGGGCACCCGATTCAGCGGGCTATGTTCCCGCACCGGGAGGATCCTTCACAACCTTCGCCTGGACAGCATCTTGGAGTTCCATCCCGTCGAGGATGTCTCCAACGCTGAAGCGCATTCCGGTGCGCAGGACAAAGCCCCCGGGGAACAAGGACTGTCATGACGAAATCAGAGATCCGGGAAGCCGTGGAACTGGTTCTCGTCGGCTATCCCGGCAGGTTCACCGGAAAAGACCAGAAGACCCTCAGGGCCGAGGGCACGAAGGTCATCCAGACGTTGGCCGACATGGCGGAGGCCGACATCCAAAGTGCAGCCGTCTTCACAGAGGAGTCCCATGGCATTCCGTCTTGATTCCATCACTGCGGATATCCGCGGGCCTCTTCGTGGCACCGTGCTGAAGGGATTGGCCGGACTTGACCTGATCGTTCTTCTTGGGCCCAACGGATCCGGCAAGTCGACTCTGCTGGAGCCCCTGAAGAACGGTTCCAGAGGCGTAGGTTGCCTGGATCCCGCGACGGGGAGAGCCGAATCCTTCAGTGCCACGGGGGTGAACCAGAAGGTTGCCTTCCTCACCTCGGTGCAACTCATGGAGAAGTTCCGTGATCTGAACGACGCATTGGACCTTGCAGCCAATTCCATCCGCCCTTCGGATGAGGCGCTTGTTCTCGGAAAGTTGAAGGGCCAGTTGGACAAGGACACCCCCGAAGCATCCGATCCTCCGGGTCTGGAGCACCTTCGGGGAGACTATCTACAGCAGGACCGGATATGCGGTCCCAACCCCAGAACGGTCGATGAGTATGAGCGTCTTGGCCGGCGGCTTGCCGATCGGAAGGGCGTGGTGTGGCGGTCGATCGACCTCGATGCAGAGGCGGGAGACCGGAAGGCGGCGGAACTCCAGCTCCTGCCCGAATCACGGAAGTTGGCGGGGCTCAACGAACTCCGTCCCGGACTGAATGATCTCCACCAGCTACCCCAGAACCCAGCGATGGTCCCGGCGGGTGCACTTGTGGATGCGGAGACCCAGTTGAGGTCGGAGCTCGAGGCGGCAAGGAATGCCGTCGAGGGACTTCCACCCCCCGGTGCTGGCGTGACGCTGGGGGACGAGGCGAAGGCCGTGTTGCAGCACCTCAACGACGCCTTGGAGGCGATCCAGGCGGTTTTGGACGCAAAGGATCTCCTGAAGGAGGTCCGGACCAAGGCGAAGAGATTCCTCGAAAAACGCGAGGTATCCCCCGCGCAACCCGCCGAGTGCCCTGTTTGCGAGGTGCAGATCAATGCCTCGCAGATCATCCTCAGGCTTGGGGAACAGACCTCCGGTACTGATGTCGAGGCCGACGAACTAGGGGGCAGGAAAAAAAAGTTCAAAAACGTGCGGGATCGCCTGCATCCGGTCTTGGAGCGGTGGGCGGCAGCAGTGGGTCCAGGCCGTGACGCGTTCGTCGTGCTGACCGGATCGGTGGAGTCGATCGGACTGAAGCTGGCCCCCACGGTCGGATCCGATGAATCAGTCCGGATCGCAGCGGAGGACCTCAGGAATCGCTGTGGGCAGTGGAACGAGGAATATTTCGGTGGACCGACCCGACAGGCGTTGGAAGGGATCCGTGACCTTGGCCATTGCGCTGAGACCTACTCGAAAATGCGGGAACAGATTGAAGCCGATCTGAATCAGGACCTGGCTGCGGCGCAGAACGACTTCAAGAATTTCCAGAAGATTGGGGATGCCTTGGCGGCGGCGCGAGCCCTGGATCGCCTTGAATGGAGTGCCAATCCCGATGAGGCCGAGGCGGAGCGACTTCGGACCGAACAACGACAGACCTGGCTGGAGGTGTTGCAGCAGATGATCACGGAGCGACAATGCCGTGCCAGTTCCGCCAGGGATGAGGTCGTAAACGACCTGGGGGTCCAGGAACGGTTCAACCGTTTCATCGAGAAGGTCGGTCCCATCCATCCGTCGCTTCGGCAGATGGCCTTCCGTGGCAAGCGGCTGGACGTTGGCGGCCAGGACACGCCGGAGGACCTCTCGGAAGGACAGCGGGTCCTCGTGAACATCGCCGCAGCAATGGCCGTGGTGGGCAAGGTGGCGGGAACCCCTGACCACAAGCCGGGCTGGATCGCATTCGATGAGCCCACGAATGGCCTTGATGACGACGGGCGTGGCGGGGTCGCAGATTATCTGGGTGGGATGTCGCTGGCGGATGTTCCCAGCCAGATCATCGTGGCCACCTTCGACCGGCTCTTTGCCGACGGCCTGATCCAGAAGGCGTTGACCTCGGGTCGTGCCGTGGGCCGTGTGGAACTGCCGCAGTTCGAGCCGGGACGTTGTCTCGACCTCGCAGTCCAACGGCCCTGAACCGAAACCCTTCCCGCGCCCATGTTCACGCTGTCAAATTCCGCCGTGGTTCTTCTGGAGGAGCTCTTGCGCACACGACAGGCCCAGGCGTTCGGGAGCTGGTTCCAGGACGCCGTGACGGTGGCGCTTGGAACGCTGCCCCAATACGCCAAATGCTATGCCAACCCGGGCGCTGGACAGCCGGACATCCTCGCCGGGAAGACCGGTTTCGAGGTCAAGACGACCTCGATGGGCACGGTCAATCTCGAGGGCAACTACCAGGCGATCCGTCCGCAGTATCCCGTCTTCAAGCTCATCGGGCTCCGGACCGACTTCAGGCCCTTCCTTCTCTTTTTGATTGAGATGCCCCCGGTTCCACCACGCTCGATCACCTTCAGGGCGGTGATGCCTCAGGACACGCCTGTGGATCGCGAGTTGGGTCCGATCCTCGCACAACGGCTGTCGTCGGTGCTGGTGGCGGCGGGGAACTCATGGATCTCCGCTCCCGACCGCAAGGAGGCCTTGTTCGTGCTCGAGAAAATGGCCAAATCCTTGTCATGGCCCGATTCCACGGCCGCATGAGCTGGGCCGGATCGGCCCGGTCGACACGAGACCGGGGCGGGATCACATAATCCGATGACTCTCCGGAGGCGTCTGCCATCCTCCGGCTGGCATCGAGTTTGGCGGCGGGCGTTAGGGTCTCCACCGCTGGGACGCAAGCGGGCCCCTTGCTGTGCCAACGCCCCGACTGTGGCCCGGTCGAAATGGAGCCGTGGCTGCATGAGGAACTGAGTCGCTTCGGCAGGTGGAAGGCGATGGTGCTGGGGTTCCTCGTCAACCTCGACGATCCCCTCTGCATCCGGAAATGACGGTGGGTCGTTCCAGGCCCGGATCCTTGGGCTGGGACTGCGTTCCTTGTGGAACCTTCAGGAGGGCTGACGTGGGCTTCCGTGAGGCTGTGACCATTCGTGTCACAGGGGGTGTGGTGGACTGGGGGCACGTCAGGCGTTTGCAGGGTGAAGCGGGGCTCGAGTGGAGTCCCGACCTGCCCGGCCCGACATCCCGACCATGAACAAGAACGAGCTGTTGCAGGATGGCCAGACCCTCGCCGCCAACCTCCCCTCCACCCACGGACTCCACCAGTGCCTTGCCGATGCCGGCTACACCGTCGCGGGCCGACACCACATCGACTCCCGCGCGGCGCGTCATGCCCCGGTGCCGGAGGGGCTCCACCCGACCGTCGCGGAACGTCTCGCCACCCTCCATCCCGACGGGCTCTACCTCCACCAGGCCCGGGCCCTCAGGATCCATCTCGCCGGCGACGACGTGTGTGTCTCCACCGGGACCGCCTCGGGCAAGAGCCTCACCTTCATGGCGGCCGCCACCCACACCCTCCGTTCCGACCCCGCCGCCCGGGTCCTCGTGATGTACCCCGCCAAGGCCCTCATGACGGACCAGCTGATCCACTGGAAGCGATTCCTCGAGCCCCTCGACATGCGGCTGGCGGTGATCGACGGCTCGGTGCCGGTCCGGGAGCGCAAGGAGCTCCTCATGCGCCGACGACTGGTGCTGATGACACCCGATGTCGTGCATGCGTGGCTGATGGGGCATCTGGCGGACCCCGCCATCCGGGCGTTCCGGGAGTCGCTCCGCCTGGTGGTGCTCGACGAGGCGCACGTGTACGACGGTGTCTTCGGGACCAACATGGCCTTCCTTCTCCGGCGGCTGCAGGCCGTGAGCGGTCCGTTCCGGCTCCTTTCGAGCACTGCGACGCTCGGGGATCCGTCGGGGTTCATGCAGGAGCTGACGGGACGGTTCCACGAGATCGTTGGAACGGAGGACGAGGGGGCCCGACGCCACGGCAAGGACATCCTGCTGGTCCGACGAACCCGCCCGGACGGGGTGGACGGCGCGCCCGAGCTGCTGCGGCGTCTGGCCCAGGAGGGCGGGAGCCGGTTCATCGCCTTCGGCGACTCGCGCCGACAGGTGGAGCTGGTGACCGCCGGTGCCTGCCGTCGCCGGGCCGGTTCCGATACGGAGGACGGATCGGAGCCGGACTCCGAAGAGGTGCCTGTGGATCTCTCCGAGGGCATCCTGCCGTATCGCGCAGGCTATGAGAACGTCGACCGGACACGCATCCAGGAGGCCCTCACCCAGGGGACCCTGAGGGGGGTGGTCGCCACCAGCGCCCTCGAGATGGGCATCGACATCGGCGAGGTGGATCTCGTGGTCCTGCTCGACACCCCATCCTCGATGAAGTCCCTGTGGCAGCGCATCGGCCGCGCGGGACGCCGCAGCCACGGGTGTTGCATCTGGCTCGATGGCCGCGCGGCGGTGCCCGACGGGGACGAGGGTCTCCAGGAGTATCTGTCGAGGCCGGTCGAGCCGAACTGGCTCTATCTCGGCAACCGCTACGCCCAGTTCGGCAACGCGCTGTGCGCAGCCTCCGAGATCCGGCAGGTGGATGGGGCGCTCGATCGCTTCCACTTCGCCACCCTTCCCGGGGAGTTCCTCGCGTTCCTCGGGAATGAGCTGAATCCGACCGCACCGGTGGCGACCGACCTCTACCCGATGAAGCAGGAGGCCCAGGACGATCCGCGTCGCGCCTTCCCGCTGCGCAACGGGATCGAGAAGAGCTTCCGGATCACCACGCGTCAGGGCGATTCCCGCGGTGAGATCAACCTCCCGCAGGCGTTGCGCGAGGCCTACCCCGGAGCCGTCTACTACTACATGGCCCGCCCGCATCGTGTCGTCCGCGTCAACCATCGGGAGGGCCAGATCCTCGTCCAACCCGAACGCCACGTGACCACGAAGCCCAACCTCTTCACGATGGCCTTCCCGGATTTCGGGGCCGGCCTCCATTCCCTCGAACGGTTCCCCGACGGGTTCCTGGCGGAGACCACGCTGCAGGTCAGCGAGCGGGTGATGGGCTTCCGCGAGAAGCGCGGCAGGAACGAGACCACGCACGTCTACGGTCCGGGCAGCACCTTCAGCCAGCAGCCCATGACCCGGTTCATCCAGACGACCGGGGTGTGCTGGTCGTTCGGCACGGCGGCGGCGATGTCCGATCGCGTCGGACACGCCATCCTGTCCGCCTTCGCCGTCCTGCAGGGCATCCAGCCCCGGGATCTCGGTGTCGGTCGTTTCAGCTCCGCCTCCGGTCCCGGAGGGCAGGGGCCCGTGACCGGGGTCTGCATCTTCGACAACGCCAATGGCTCGCTCCGGCTCACCGAGCGCCTGCCGAGGCTGTTCCGTGAGGTCCTGGCCTGCGCCCTCCAGACGGCACGACAGCAGGGCGAGGTCGACCTCGTCCAGGCGCTCCTGCTCCTGGAGCAGGAGACGGAGAACGGAACGGTCGTCCCCGCGGAGGGTCCCCGGTCGGACGTCATCGGGATCGGGACCGCACCGGGGCAGGACTGGACCCGGATCTTCGCCGCGGGCTCTGCCGCGATGCATCTCACGGAGGCGGGGGCCCAGGAGGTCACGGTGCGCGAGGCGATCTACACGCCGGCCGGACTCCAATACCTCCTCGACCACCCCACCCCGGAGGTCCGATGGATGGTCGGCGCCGACACGCTGCAGCCGATCCACGGGGTGAGCGTCTTCAGCCTCTACAACATGATGACCGGCGAGCGGAGGCTGGCGGCGTGAGGGGCACTCTACCTACTGATGCGATCTCCCCAGAGCGACCTTCTCCATGGAGGCCCCACAGCCTCAGGATTCCGAACCATCACCAAGACACACAGACACCATGAGCAAACACCCCCCAATCCAGCGGGTTGAATTCTGTAGCCATTCCGGGCCGATCTGCTGCCCGTTCTGCGGGCGAATCGTGCTGCCGGACGACGATACCGATCCCGCCGTCCATCCCTGTTCCCACACGCTCTTCATCGCGACCGATGAGGGTTTCGAGTTCCGCTCGTCTCGTTTCGATGCGCTGATGGAAATCAAGGGGATCGAGGATCAGGACATCGATCCGGGTGACGACGGATGGGATGCCTACACCGACCGGGTGTGCTGCCCCGATTCGGTCAAGATCGCCTCGTTTATTCCCGCCCCCTCGGGCTTCGGGTGTTATGTGGGCTTTGCCCCATGACCCTTCGGCGCACGACATCCCGGGGAGCTACACCGACGGGAATTCTGTTCCCAGGCTGCCTAGCTGTGGCGTTCCAGCATGGCCCGGCTGATCTGGGCCATGCGATCCCGCAGCGATTTCGGCTCGAGCACCGTGACATGATCCCCCCAGCCCAGAAGCCACCGCTCGACCTCGACAAGATTCGTCAGGGTCATGCCGAGGCGGACGCCGCCGTCGTCGAGGTCCTCGATGGCCTGGGTCGGATGCCAGCGGCGTTCCTTCACGAGGTCTGCGGCCCAGTCCCGGAACTCCGCGACCACCCGGATGGGCTTGCCGCCCTGGAAGATGCCGAAGCTTCCCTCCATGTACGTGTCGAAGGAGAACCCCTTCTGCCGCCTGAACGTCCGCTCGAGCACAACGACGTCGCTCATGCGTGTCAGGACGAAGTTTCGGAACCCGTTCCGGGCCTCGTCGTAGGAGATGGCGTACCAGCGGTTGTCGACGCAGGCGAGGTGGTGGGGCTGGACGGTCCGGGTCTCGGGTTTGACCTTGCCGAGAGCCTTGTAGGTGAAGCGGACCATCTTCTGATTCCGGACGCTGCGGCTCAGCTTGTCGAAGGTGTCCAGATTGACCTCATCCGGCGCGAAGGGTCGGAAGGAGAGTTCCTGCTGCATGTCCCCGAGGGAGAGGTGGGTCTCGTTGTCCAGCTGTCCGGCCAGCTTCTTGAAGGCGCCTCGGAGCAGGGGTTCGAAGGGGGTTCCCCGGTAGCTGTTGACGGCGCTGTGGGCGACGAAAAGGGCGAACACCTCCCGCTCGGTGACCGTCGGGAGGGGAAACCTGTCCACCGGCTTCGTGTACCAATACCCGCCTTCCGGATGATAGAACTCGATGGGGAGTTCCATCTGGCCCCGCATGAATTCGATGTCCCTGAGGATCGTGCGGCGTCCGACCTCGGTGATCTTCATCAACCGGGTGCAGTTGGGGAAGCGTTTGGCCACGAGTTCGTCGTGGATCTGAACCATCCGCCTCAGAGGCGGTCGTGCTCGGAGTTCGCGGGTCTTGGCCATGGGTGGGACGACTTGAGGGTCCCCAAAAACCGACCCGGTGTCATCCCTGTTGACCGAATTGTGGCGGGCGGGGCTCCCGTGGCGGGGACAAAGCGGGCGGGCCTCAGCTCTCGGCTCCCGACCCGTCGCCCACCGAATCCGCTGCCGATCCCACGACCGCGAGGAGCTGTCGTGCCCGGCTCACGCCGAGGAAGAACGGCACATGCTCGGACTGGGGCATCGACGCCCAGGGCGGGAAGTCGATGACGATCACCGCCAGCCGGTCCAGGCCCTTGGCCCGGTTCACGGAGCCGAATCCGAGGCTGCCCCGGGGTGGATGGAAGTCCTCCACGAGCGGATGCCCGGCCAGACCGGTCACACCCGCCAGCGCGGACCGGGCGAGGCTTCCCCGCCTCGACAGGATCAGGATCTGTTCCGGTCGGGCCCAGCCCTGACCCACCCACCGTTCGACGACCTCGGCCACCCGATCCCGCGTGTCGGCTCCGGTCGCCTCGATCTGCTCGACCTCGATCCCGTGGGTCCACGACGGGGCATTTCCCAGGCCTGCGACCAGGGGGCGCAGCGGTTCGGATTCCAGTCCCCTCAGGTATCCATGGATCTGGCGGGTGTATCGCAACGACTGGACCAGATGGATGCGGACCGGCTCGACACCCCAGGTCCTGAGGAGCGAGGGCACCTCGAATCGGCCCGCCCGGAACGCGGGGCGCTGGGCCTCATCATGGAAGACGGCCACGGGAGCATCCGAGCCGTTGCGCAACAGGCGGAAGTAGACGGGCCACCAGCTTCCGGAAGTCCCGGGGTGGGTCCCCCCGGAACCTTCCGTGTCATGATCCTGGGCCTCGTCCACGACGAGGGCATCGAACCGTGGTGCGACATGTTCCCCGACGAGGAGATCGGCGAGGAGTCCGGGGATCTGTTCCTCGAAGAACCGTCGTCTCGCCTCTGATTCATCCGGGGGTTCATAGGGGAGTCCCGCCTCCGTGATTTTCTCCTGGACCAGTTCCTCCCAGGCCCGGACGACGACCGAACCGGCGCGGATCCGGTTCTGGGTGGCCATGCGCTCCACGAGCGACCTCAGCTCCGCGGTGAATCCCAGATTGTACCCCAGAAGCAGGACCTTGCGCCCCGGCTCGGTCGACCACCGGCGGACCAGCTCGAGGGCCAGCCACGTCTTTCCGGTGCCTGCGCCCCCCGACACTAGGAACCGCCGGTTCGCCCCCAGCTGGTCGAGCAGTGTGTACCCGGACTCCGTGTGTCGCATCAGCGTCCGGTCGACGTCGTCGACGAAGTGGCGGATCGCCCTGGGGGTGGCATCCCGGCAGAATGCCTCCTCGAACACCTCGCGGTCGGACCGGCCATGGACGGCGCCCCAGTCCCGCATGCGCTCGTCCCAAGCTGCCGCGAAACGGCGGAGATCACCGCGGTCGAGGATGAATTCGCGGGGGATGCCATGATGGTTCACGGATCCCCGGGGCAGGCTGAGATGGGGTGTCCCCAGGGCGCGCCCCACGAAAACCGAAGGCCGGGTGCCCCGTTGCTGGTCGAGGGACCTCAGGACGTCCGACCATTCCTCATCCAGCTGGAACTGAGGATCGTCGCCATCCGGGGTGTTCCAGCGGCCCGTGTAGGGATTCAGGGAGACCGTGCCGGATTTGACCTCGAGGACGAGCACGCCACCCCGGGGACCCGCGATGAGGAAGTCCCCCTCCCGCGGGCTGCCCCGGTTGTCCCGATAGGTGAATCCCCAGCGGATCAGCCAGTCGTCATCGAGTTCCGCGAGGAATTCTGCGACCTCCACCTCGGTGCTGTGGCAGCGTTCGGGTGGACGCTTCCGGATGAACAGGGCCATGGGATGACCCGATGTTCCCCAGGACCCGCATCCGCGCAACGCCGGACTGCGCCTTCCGCGTTCCTCCGCGATTCCGCGTCCATGTGTGATTACCGAGGCCGAAGGCCTCGAGGGGTGGGTGATGCAGCGCCCTGCATCATTGGGCGCGAGAGCGCCCACCCCGGTAGGGACGGCCTCCGTGGCGTCCCCATCCGATCCGCGAGGGGTTGACCGACCTCATGTTCCAGCTGGGATCCTCTGACGCCGCAGACGCCCCTGTCCCCCTTCATGGATGCGCCAGGGGCAGCGGCTTGGGATTGGCCCGTGGCCAAGCCCAGCCCTGCCGGCATCGCCTCTGTCCTGATCTCCCCCGCCTTTCCTCCGCGACTCCGCGTCACCGTGTGAGTCCCTTCTCTTCCCCTCCCTGTGTCCGCAAGCCTCATCCCCTCCCTAAATCTGGCGATGGTGGAGGGGCCTGCGCCCCTGCCAGACTGGATGGATGCAACCACCGGGACCGGACTCTGATGCGATCTGGAAGGAGACCTTCCAGGAGTTCTTCCCGGAGTGTCTCGATCGGTTCTATTCCGAGGTCGCCGGGGTCGTCGACTGGACCCAGCCGGTCCGTTTCCTCGACAAAGAGCTGCGCGAGATGCTGGGTGATTCCCCCCGACCCCGGCAGTTCGTCGACATCCTGGCAGAGGTGCATCTCAAGAGCGGGACCCTGGGTTGGATCCTCATCCACGTGGAGGTGCAGAGCACGGTGGATTCGGAGTTCTCGTACCGAATGCCCTTCTACCATGTGGCCTTGGTCCGGAGGTTCCGGCGACCGGTCCTCAGTCTGGCGGTGCTGGCGGATCCGGATCCGGAGTGGCGACCGGGCCGTTTGGAGACCGGGATCGGGGACATGGGGGTGCTGTTCCGGTTTCCGATCTGCAAGCTGTCGGACTTCACGGATGCGGAGCTGGAGGCGGACCTGAACCCGGTGGGCTTCGTGATCCTGGCGGAGCGGATCGCACGCCGGCATCGGGAGGATCCGTCGGCCCGACGCGTGGTGAAGCTGGCGTTGATCCGTCGGCTGGTCCGGATGCTGGAGGCCAAGGGGTACAGCGCGGCGAAGGGGCTGGCCTTGACGCGGGTGATTGAGTGGTCGATCCCATTGCCAGCGGTGGAAGAGGAGCGTTTGATCAAGGCTCTGCAACAGATCGAAGCAGAGATCCCCCGGACCTACCTGACGTGTTTTGAACGCTACGCCCTCCACAAAGCCGCTGAGGAGGGCCGACAGGAAGGTCGACAGGAAGGCCGACAGGAAGGCCGACGAGACGGGCTGCGCGATGGATGGATCGAGGCGCTGAAGGCCTTGGTCGCGGCCAGGTTCACGGACTGGGAACCGTCATGGAACCGGCACCTCGAGACGGTCGACGACGCCGACCGGCTCCGGGAGTGGCATCGGCTGGTGCTGATGGCTCCGAGCGGTGCGGCGTTTCTCGAGGCGATCGGCAGGCGGCCGCAGTGATCCGGCGGAGAGGACGGGGACTCACACGGTGACGCGGAAGCGCGGAGGGGGAACGCGGAGGAGGAACGAGGAACAGGATAGGGCACCAGACCCCGGGCCTACCGTGGAATGACATGGCCGAGGCCGAAGGCCTCGAGGGGTGGGTGATGCAGTGCCCTGCATCATTGGGCGCGAGAGCGCCCACCCCGGTAGGGACGGCCTCCGTGGCGTCCCCATCTGATCCGCGAGGGGTTGACCCACCTCGTGTTCCAGCTGGGATCCTCTGACGCCGCAGACGCCCCTGTCCCCCTTCACGGGTGCACGACGCGCGTTGGATCGAGATAGGCCCATGGCGGAGCACAGCCCTACCGGCATCGCCTCTGTCCTGATCTCCCCGCCTTTCCTCCGCGACTCCGCGTCACCGTGTGAGTCCGCTCGTCCTCCGGAAAACCCCGGGTTGAGGGTTGAGGGTTGAGGGTTGCGACCCGATCCGATTCGATTCCCACCGGTGACGACGACGGTGCAACGCGACAGCAGACAGGGTTCCGGCCGATGAGACATCCATGAGCGGCATCCCGGTCATCGATCTCTTTGCGGGTCCCGGCGGGCTGGGGGAGGGCTTCTCCTCGGTCGAGGAGCCTTCCGGCGCCGCCCGCTTCCGGATCGCGCTCTCGGTCGAGAAGGACCCGGCGGCTCGTTATTGGGCCGATCTCTGAATCCATGGTTTTCGGAGCGTTTTCCCCTGCAAGGTTGCCAAATTTGTTTTTCTTGGAGACCGAAGGTTCCCTGGACATGACCCCGATGAGCAAAGACTCAATCGGAACAATCAGTGCTTCTTTCCCCTATTTTATAGCTTGGATGCTTGGAGCGTTGGCTGCGGAAGGGTAGCTTTTCTGCATCCAAATTTCGGACCAGTGGGCCACTCGCCCGCTAAGAATTTGTGTTTAGACATCCGCTAAACCCCGCTCGCATGCTGGCCCAATGGGCTGAGCTCTGGAGGGCGCCGCAACTTGCTGAGATTGTTGCGATCAGCTTCTCGACCCGGCTCAAGAAATCGCTTGGCAGAGTCCGCCCTGCGACTGGGGTCATCCGGCTGAACTCGCGGCTTCAGAATGCGCCCGGAGGTTTCCTAATTGAGGTGTTATGTCACGAGGCTGCCCATGTGGCAGTGTACCTGATCCACGGATCGGAACCGAAGCCACATGGGCCTGAGTGGTGCGCTTTGATTCGTCGAGCTGGATATCAACCGACCACCAAGCTGGACCATCAATCCCTCCCACCAATTCCCCATGATCCGCCTCTGATTTCTCGCCACCGGTATCGATGCCCAGTCTGCCAGGTCGATTTCTTTGTTCGTCGAAAGAGCTCCCGATTGCACTGCAGTTTTTGCGAGTCCGGCCGGGGTCCTCAACCCCTCCGGCACCTACCGTTTGATTGAACCGCACCCATGTCTAGCGCCTGCCTTTTTTGTCAGCCCGAACGGTCTCGAATTGCTTTCGAGAACGACCAGCTCATCGGCCTGTGGGATGCGTTTCCAGTTTCACCAGGGCATTTGCTTGTCATCCCTCGCAGACACATCCCCACATGGTTTGACGCCACACCGGAAGAGCAGGTGGGTTTGTTGAAAGGGATTGAGATGGCCCGGCAAGTTATTACCGATCGCCATGCGCCTGCGGGATTCAATATCGGGATCAATGTCGGAGAGACCGCTGGTCAAACCGTTTTCCACCTCCATATCCACGTCATTCCGAGATACTCGGGTGATCTCCCGGATCCTCGAGGTGGTGTTCGGAACGTAATACCCTCGAAAGGGAACTACCTCCGTCAACCCGTGGCTGCCGGACAAATTCTAGCCGAGGTGCCACATCATCGTTCACTCATTCGCGGCAGCGGCGAAGATCCGCTGCTTCCCCACATTTTGGCCTATATCGACCGAGCCGCGGCGGCAGATCTCTGCGTGGCATTCGTCCGAACCGGGGGGCTTGTGCTGGTACAGGAACACCTTCGAGAGCTGCTGGAGCGTGGTGGCAAGGTTCGAATCTTGGCGGGTGACTACCTCGATATAACCGAGCCCGAGGCGTTGCTGGGCTTATTGGATCTAGGGGGTAATCTCGATCTTCGAGTGTTCGAGGCAGACAGGATTAGTTTTCATCCGAAAGGGTATCTTTTTCACTTCGTCGATGGCACTTCCATCGCGGTGATTGGGAGCTCGAATCTCAGTGCATCCGCGCTCCGGGAAGGGATCGAGTGGAATTATAGAGTGCCCCCATCGGCTGACCCCAAGGGCATCGCTCAGGTGCAGGAGACGTTTGATCAACTTTTCCAACACCCATCAACCCAGCCGGTAACAACTGACTGGATTCGAGAATATCGTGAGAGACGTCGGCCACCGAAACGGTCCAGTGAAATTTTGATCACAGACAGGACCGTGGTAGAAACAGTTCCAGAGCCGCATTCCATTCAAAAGGAGGCTTTGGAAGCGTTGCAGAACACACGTCTTGCTGGGAACTCTGCAGGTTTGGTCGTGTTGGCGACTGGTCTGGGAAAGACTTGGTTGAGTGCCTTTGATAGTCATCGTCCGGAATTCGGGCGTGTCCTATTCGTTGCACATCGTGAGGAGATTTTGACTCAGGCTCTGCGAACATTTCGAAAAATCCGGCCGACGGCATTGCTTGGTCGTTATACGGGCACCGAAAAAATACCGGATGCGGAGGTGCTTTTTGCATCGATCCAGACCCTTGGCCGTCAATCTCACCTCAAAGCCTTCCGTCCAGATCGATTTGACTATATCGTCGTTGATGAGTTTCACCACGCCGCTGCAGCTACGTATCGCAATCTGATCACGCACTTCACCCCCAAGTTCCTCTTAGGTTTGACCGCAACACCTGAGCGCACTGATGGCGGTGACCTACTTGGGTTGTGTCAGGAAAACTTGGTGTTCCGGTGTGACGTCTCGCGGGGCATTCGTGAAGGGTTGTTGGTTCCCTTTCAGTATTTCGGCGTTCCCCCCGAGGTGGATTACCAAAACATCCCGTGGCGCAATAACCGTTTTGATGAGGTCGAGTTGACGCGCGCAGTGGCGACCGAAAAACGGGCGCTAAACGCTCTCGAGCAGTACCGTGAACGGGCCGGCAGAAGGACGATCGCATTCTGCTGTTCCCAGCGGCACAGCGACTTCATGGCCGATTTCTTCAGTCGACATGGATGCCGCTCCGTATCGGTTCATTCGGGGGAAAACTCCGCCCCTCGAACAGCATCCCTTGAGGCTCTGGAGGCTGGTGAAATCGATATCGTCTGTGCCGTCGACATGTTCAACGAAGGTGTCGATATCCCCAGCATCGATACGGTAATGATGCTTCGTCCCACTGAATCGGTAATCCTGTGGATGCAGCAATTCGGTCGAGGGCTGCGGAAGTCTGACGACAAGCCCCACCTCGCGGTGATCGATTACATTGGTAACCACCGAACCTTCCTGAACAAACCTCGTGCACTCTTGAATATAAAGGACGGAGACCGGCATATCGAGGAAGCATTGAACCTTCTTTTAGCAAACCGAGCTGATTTGCCTCCGGGCTGCGAGGTTACTTACGACCTGAAAGCCATCGATATTCTACGGTCTTTGCTCCGGTCACCCGCGAACGGTGAGGCTCTCAATTCCTTCTATTTGGACTTTCGTGAGCGACACGGGCAGAGACCTACTGCGTTGGAGCTGTTCCATGCCGGGTTTACGCCCAGGGCTTTAAGGCAATCTCACGGCTCCTGGTTTCGGTATGTGCAGGAGATGGGAGATGCGTCTCCTGTCTTTCGTGAGGTACTAGACCAAGGAATTGAGTTCTTGATTGAGATGGAAACCACTCGGATGACCAAGAGTTTCAAAATTCTGGTGATCTTGGCCCTCCTGAATGAGGACGCCCTGCCGGGTTCAATTTCCATCGATACTCTTGCCAATGCTTTCAGGAGACTCTCCGAAAGGTCTGCGAAGCTGCGTCACGATGTGGGGCAAGCGCTGTTGAAGCAGGCGGATTTGATCCGATTGCTTGAGGATAACCCAATTCGTGCTTGGACGGGACGGGGCGAGGCTGAGAGGAGGTTTTTTTTTGACGACGCCGACAAACGTTTCAGCACGAGACTCAGTATTACGCCTGAATACAGGGTGCCATTCCAAGAGTTAGTCCGTGAATTGGCCGATTGGCGTTTAGCGGAATATCTTAATCGCGATGGAATATCCGAAATCGTTGAGGGGCAATTCAGGGGCAAAGTTTCGAGCGAAGAGGGGAATCTAATCATCCTGCTATCCAATCGGGAACAAACGCCTTGGATTCCGCGTGGGTGGATCGAGGTTAACGCCGAAGGCCGGAGAATTGAGGTCAATGTCTCGGACGATTTGATCCAAGAAGCGAGGGAGCCGGGTGTGCAAAAGAATGTTTTGGGTCAGGTCCTCTCGGATTGGTTTGGACCTGATGCCGGACGGGCGGGGACCAGTTTCTCTGTTATGTTTGAACCGGCGGGTGATATTTATCGAATGCAGCCGGTAGATCGGGCTAATGAGAAATTTAATTCAGAGCCGATTCTTTGGGATACTTACCATCGGGATCAAATCCCTAAATTGTTTGGATTCACTTTTTCAGAGGCAATCTGGAACGTTGGTTTTGTTCCGGCGAGCAGCAAATGCGCAATCCTTTTAGTTACATTGGAAAAGGGTGATCTTCCAGATTCTCACAGCTATGAGGACAAGTTCCTGAGCGACACGCTGTTCCAGTGGAAAAGTCAGAATCGAACATCTCAGTCGTCAAAGCATGGGCAGATGTTGTTTAATCACGTTAGAGAAGGTTTTAAAATTCACCTATTCGTCCGGCCATCCAAAAAAATCAGATCCAAAAAGGCCCCCTTCTACTACTGCGGTGAATTAAATTTCGAGAGTTGGCATGGAGATCGTCCTATAACCATTGTCTGGAAACTTTCACAGCCAGTTCCAAATCGTCTGGCTCGTTTGTTCCTAATTGGAGATATCCTCTTAGATGCTGAATAAACGGGCTCCGAGATGCCTGTGGCGGCGTTCGGATCAGCTGAGTTTCTGCAAGGTATTGAGAATTGTTCGGCGGGATCCCAACCCGCCCTGACGCAGCCCCATCCCCGCTCAGCTCCGTGTGGCGTTGAGCGCTGCCTCGAATTCCTTTTCGGCGAGGGCGACCGACTCCTCGGCGGACTTGTCCTGGAGGGTCACCGCCACGAGGGCCGGTAGGAAGATCTCGAGCATCCGGCAGCAGATCCTCAG
>VHCG01000035.1 GCA_016871805.1 Verrucomicrobiota bacterium | reverse complement strand
CTGTCCAATACCTGCGTTCCCTCATAGCGCCGGTGCCGTGTTGGTCCTGATCTGGTTCTCACGCCAGGACGGGCGATTGGTCCGATAATACGGCTCGAGGATGCGACGCTGCATGTCGCCCTCCCGCATGATCTGCTTGATGTCCGCGTTGTCGAGGTTGTCGCGGAGCACCCGATCCGGATCGGTCAGCTTCACCGGGACCTGGGAGTTGTCCAAGACGATCGGGGTCATGAGGATCAACAGCTCCTTCCGCTCTTTCTTCGTGGTCGTGGTGCGGAATAGGACTCCGAGATAGGGGATGTCCCCGAGGACCGGCACCTTCCTCATGTTGGTCTCGTTGATGGTATCGATGAGACCTCCGATCACGATGGTCTGTCCGCTCTGGGCGCTCACCGTGGTGTTGGCCTTTCGTTGGTCGACCACCGGGGCCTGGGCCGACTTGTTGATGTCGATGATCTGCGCCGACAATGTGCTGTTGGTCGTGCTGATCTCCATCTTCACGAAGCCATCCCGGCTGATCTTCGGCGTGACCGTCAGGTTCACACCGACGTCCTCGTAGCGGTACTGGGTGGTGAGGTTGTTCTGGGCATCGAGACGGGTCTGCTCCACGAGGGGCACCTTCTTGCCGACGTTGATCGTGGCCGGCTTGTTGTCGGCGGTGACGATCTGGGGCCGGCTGAGGACGTGCAGCTTGCCCTGGGTCTTGAGGGCCTGAGGACGTGCAGCTTGCCCTGGGTCTTGAGGGCCCGAAGGAGGAAGGAGAAGTCGCCCCCCTGCATGCCGCCGACCAGGCCGGTCATCTTGGCCATGTCGATGTCGGGCGAGAAGTCCGTCCCGATCCCGTAGGTGCTGCTGCCGGCCGTGCCGCGATAGGTCCACTCGAACCCGAGGTCGGTCTGGTTGTCGAGACGCACCTCGGCGAGCAGCACCTGGATCAACACCTGGGGCTGCGCGGAATCCAGCTCGTCGATCATCGACCGGATCTGCTCGAAATAGCGGTTGTTCGCCGAGAGCAGGATCGTGTTGCTGGTGGGTTCGGCGACAATCGCAACCTCCTGGTCAAAGAGGCGGGCCGTGGCGGAGACCGCGTCGACCCCAAGCGACTGGATGAGCTTCTGGCGTTCCTGGTCGAGGAAGTTGCGGATCGCGGTGGCGATTTCCGGGGACTGGGAGTTCTTCAGCCGGATGACCTCGGACGCCCGTTCGTGGGCCGCACTGGAGTCGAGGGTGTCGATCAGCTGCGACACCAGGTTCATGTAGTGCTCGGTGCCGCCGACCAGCAGGCTGTTCGTCCGGGGATCCACCGTGACGGTCAGGGCGGTCTGCTCCGCCGTGCCCAGGGTCGCCGACGCGACGGGCTCCTCCGAAGGCGTCCCGTTCTCGGCCTTGCCCCGCACCAGGGTATACTGGACCGACCGGGTGGATCCGTTCCCGGCCGTAGGGGTCATGCGGAACATCTGGGTGATCACCTCGGCCATCTGTCGGGCATCGGCATTCTGGAGGGCGAAGACCTTGATCTTGGCCAGCTGGGGCGAGCTGGCATCCATGCGTTGGATGATCTGCTCGATCAGCCCCATGTAGTCGACGGGTCCCGAGACCACGAGGGAGTTCATCCGCTGGTCGGGTGTGATCAACACCGATTCCTTGAGCGCGGCTGTGACGAGCTCCTGTCCCTCGGTCGTCCGGGTGATGAACTGGAGGACCGACTGTGCGTTGGGCGCCTGGTCGTTGAGCGGGGCGGGTTTGGTGTTCAGCGCCGTGTTGAGGATGCCCGCCAGGGATTCGGCCCGGGCGAACTGGAGCGGGAACACCTTGATCTCGCTGACCTTGGCCACCTGGTCGGTATCCAGCTTCTCGACCAGCTGGCCGATCCGCTGGGCATCGGTCTCGCCGCAGGACACCACAATCGCGTTGATGCGCTCATCCGCAGTGACTGTGATCGGCACGACCTGGTTCGGAAGGTTGTCGCGGAACAGTCCCCGGACCGTGGTGACCACCTTCGTGGCGTCGGCCTTCTGGAGCGGGAAGACGTGGATGGCGATGCCGGTCTCGGCCGGGTCGCTGTCGAGCTTCTCGATCAGGCCGGCAACGGTGCTGAGATCCTCGACCGTCGCGCCGACGAGGAGGGCATTGATCCATTGGTCGGCGATGATGGTGATCGGATCGACCGGCTCACCCCGGACCTTGGGTGGGCGATTCGCGAAGATCGGCTGCAGCGTGGCCTGCAGCTTGAGGGCCGTGGCCTTCTTCAGGGGGAACACCCGGAAGTTAAGCTTCGAGAAGACACTCTCGCCGTCCATCTGTGGGAGCATCCGATCCATGAGGTCGAACGCCTCCTTCCCACCGGTGACGATCAGGGAGTTGATCCGATCGTCGGCAAGGACCGTGGTGGCGATGGTCCGCTCGTTGGCGTTGACCGCGACGGCGTCGGCGGTGCGCTTGGCCTGGAAGAATTGCTGTAGGGTGGCGGCCAGGGTGCTGGCGCGGGCGTTCTTGAGGGGGTAGAGGCGGACGTCCGCGTTGGAGGCAAGATCCTCGGTGTCGAGCCGTTTCACCACCTCCCGGACGATGCTGAGGTTCTCGGGACTCGCACTCACGATCAGCGTGTTGGACCGGGGATCGACGCTGACCGAAAGGATGTCGCGGCTCGAATTGCCGGCCCTGGCCGGAGCATTGGCCGGGCGACCCGGACGATAGAGGCCCTGGTCGACGAGGGACTTCAGGAGGGTCGACACCCGGGTGGCGTCGGCGAACTCGAGCGTGAACATCTCGAACACGCCGCCGGCGATGGTGGGTTCCTGGTCGACCTTGGCGACAAGTTCCCGGACGAGTTCCAGGTTCTCCTTGCTGGCCGAGATGATGAGCGCGTTGTTGAGGGCATCGGTCTCCACCTTGATCTGGTCGCTCGGAAGGGGAGTGCCTCCGGGAAGCAGCTGGGCCTTCTGACGGGCTGCGAAGAGGCTCTCAAGCATGGTGGCCACCCGGGCGGAGTCGTTGAACCGCATCGGGATCACCGTGAGGGTCAGCGCCGGGTTGTCCTGCTTGGCATCGAGGCGTTTCAGGAGCTCGTCGAGCGTCCGGTTGTCCTCCTGGCTGGCGGCCACGAGGAGGGAATTGCTCCGGGTGTCGGCAAGTATGATCGGTTTGTTTCGCTGCATGTCCGCGGTGCGGATCGCGGCGTAGCGCTGCTCGAAGAGGGTTGCAAGGGTGCTGGCCACGACGCGGGCATCGGCAAACTCGAGCGGGATGAGCCGGACCCGACCGCTCAGCGCCGGCGCCGCCTGGTCGAGCTGCCTGGCCAGGGTCTGCACCAGTTCGAATCCCTCGCGGGCACCGCCGACGAGGAGCGCGTTGCTGCGCTGGTCGGCCATGATGATGACCTTGAGGGCATCGGCCTGCCCCTGGTTGAGACTCGCCCGCTGGGTCACGCGGGCATCCATGAGCTTCTGGAGCGTCGGGGCGACGACGTTGGCGTCGGCATGCTCCAGTGGGATGAGCGCGATATCGCGAAGATCGAACGGCAGCTTCTGGTCGAGGCTCTTGAGCAGCCCTTCGATGATCGCGAACGCCTTGCTGTTGCCGGCCACGACGAGCGACCCGGTTCGGGCATCCACGGTGATCACCGGACGGTCCTCGTTGCGGAGCGTGGTCGCCCGCGGTCCGGTGAAGAGGTCGGAGAGGACCTTCTGGACGGCGGCGGGATCCGAGTGCTCGAGCGGATAGACCCGGACGGTCTCGAGTCCCGAGGCGGCCGGGATGTCGAGTTGGTCGATGATGTCGGCGATGAGCGGCAGATTGTCGCTGCGGGCGGCGACAACAAGGATGTTGGCCTGGTCGTCGGCCTGGATGGTGAGCGCCGGCCGATTTTTCGGAGTCTGATTAGACTGGGCCTTGGTGCCATCCCGAAGGGTCCGGAGCCGGGTGATCTGGGTCGAGAGACCCTCGGTTCCCGGGACTGCGGTGCCCTCGGTGAAGACCGACTGCAGGAGGGGCAGAAGCCGGGCGGCGGAGGCGTGCTTCAACCGGAACAGCCGGACATCGGTCGTATAGAGGAAGACCTCCTTGTCCATGTCGGCGACGATCTTCTGGGCGAGTTCGAGACTCTCTGGATGTCCGCTCAGGATGAGTGTGTTGCTGCGCGCATCGATGGCGACGTTGAGGGGCTGGACGAGCGCCTTGCCCTGGTCGGCCGGCTGACCGCCGGGACCACCGGGTCCGATGGCGAGGTTCTTCGCCTGCGAGAACACGTTATTGAGGATCTGGGACACCGCGGCGGCATCGGCGTTCTCGAGCTGGATGAAACGAACCTTCACCCCTTCGAGGACAGCGACGGAGTCCATCTGCTCCACCACGGCCTGGAGAGCCCGGAGGTTGTCGGAGGTGGAGGTCAGGATGATGCGGTTGCCGCCCCCGGTGCCGGCGACGGGATCCGTGGCGATACGGATCGGCTTGGAGAGATCGAGCAAGACGGTGTCACCCTTGGCATTGCGGACCTTGAGGCGGCGGATGTGTTCCTGGAGTTCCCGTGCCTCGGGGGTGGAATCCCCGGCGGTGCCAGGCCGGAGCATGCCCTGGAGGACAGCAGCCAGCTGGCCGGCGTTGGCCTTCTTGAGGGGGACGATCTCGACCTCTGCCTCGACATTGGCGGTTGGCTTGTCGAGGGACTGGATGAGCTTCTCAACCTGGCTGGCGGTATTCTCGCGGGCAATGACCAGCATGCCGCGTCCACGGGAATCGACCGCGACCGTCACGGGATCCCCAGGCCGTGAGGCGGTGAGTTGCGTCACCATCTGCTGGACCAGCGGCAGCAGCTTTTCGGGGGCCGCATGGGTGAGGGGCACAACCTTGAATTCCAGCTGGGCCACCTGACCGGCGGTGTCGAGCTGCTTGATGAGCGATTCCATGAGCGCGAAGTCGGTCGGACGCGCCCGCACAATCAGGCTCCGGGTGCGGGGCTCGGCCACAACCGTGATCTTGTTCTGAGGAGTGATGATCTTGGGTTGTCCACGAGCATCCTCGATCTGCACCGGATCCATCTTCAGGAGTTCCTGCAGGGTCCGGGCCACCACCACCGGATCGGCCTCCTTGATCGCGAAGACGCGGAACTCGGCCTCGTTGCCGTAGAAGTTGAGCGACAGCGCAGCGATGAGGCGCTCGACGGCGTCGAGTTCCTGGGCGGGGCCGGACAGGATCAGGGCGTTGGCGGGTTTATCGACCGCGATGACCACTTCAGGGGTGGTCGTATGGGCGCTCGGGTCGGCGTTCTTCGGGGGCTCGACCTTGTCGGTTACCCGCAACGGAGTTCCGGAGACCTGCGGATAGATGTTCAAGAGCATCGTCGCCATCTGATCGGCGGTGACCCGCTCGAGCGGACGCACCCGGACCAGCACCGCCGAGTCACGTCCCTGGTCATCAAGGCGAGAGACGAGATCCTGGATCTGTGGAATGTCACCGCGCTTCGCAATGATGGTGAGCGAGTTCGATGCGGAGTCGGGCTCGATCACCGGACGATCGGCCCGGGGGCGATCCTCGAACAGGCTGTCGAGCTTCAAGGCTAGGTCGAAGGCCTTGGCCTTCTTCAGCCAGACGAACTGGACGTCGCGATCGGATCGCTCCGGGGCCTTGTCGAGGGTTGGCAGAACCTTGTCGACCATCCGGAAGTGGGCCTCGGTGCCGGAGATGATGAGGCTGTTGGAGCGCTCGTCGATCGAGACGCTGACCGAGGCGTTCCCGCGTCCCCCGTCGCCCTCGCCGCCCGAACGACGGTAGAGATTACGGGAAACCGACTGGAGCAGCTGCTGGATAACGCTAGAGACTTCACGGGCGTTGCCGTTCTCGAGCTTGTAGATCCGGACCTCGATGTCCCCGCTGCCGGGACCCTCCTGGTCGAGTTCCTCGACGATCCGGAGGACCTCTTGGACGGCATTGGTCGGCCCGTTGAGGAGGAGGCTGTTCGCTCCGGCGACGGAGGTGACGCTGACGCGTCGGATCATCCCGGGCAGGGCACGGTTGGTCATGACCCGGTTGACGGCCTCGGCGAGGTCATCAGCCCGACCCCGCTTGAGCTTCACGGTCTGGATGACGTTCTGACCCTCCGGACCGGTCTGTTCGAGGTTCTTCACCAGTTCCTCGATCCGGGTGAGGGTGGCCGCCGGGGCCTCGACGACGAGGGTGCGCTCGTTGCCTCCCGTGCCCACGACGACCCGTTCGGTGGGTTCAGCGTTGGTGAGCTGCCGGGCGTAAACCTGGCTGATCATGGTGATGAGGGTGTTGGCGGTGTTCCGCTCGAGGTTGAACACCTTCACCTGTCGTGCGCCCTGGACCGAGGCGACGTTCTGGAGGACGCCCACGATCTCCTCGAGGGCACCCAGCTGGCGTTCATTGCCGGCGACAATGATCTGGTTGCTGGCGGAATCCTCGATCAGCAGCGGTTCGGCGGTGCCGAACTCGGGATTGTTCCGCGCCTGGTCTTGGTAGAGCTGGCGGATCTTCGGCAGCAGTTCCCCGGCACGGCGCTCCTTGACGGGCAGCACGCGCATCGTCCGACCTGCGGAGGCTCCCAGCGAGGAGTCGAGCTGTTCGATGATGACCGAGGCCGACTGAAGCTCCTTCGCGTCACCGGTCGCGATGATGGTCCGTGTCTTCGAGTCCGTGACCACGCTGACCCGTTTCTGAGGGCGTCCGTAGGCGTCGTAGCGGACCAGGGCGGCGCCGAGGATCTCGACGACCTTGTCGGGATCCGCCGACTTCACCTTGAAGACCCGGGTGGAGGCGCTCTGGGCCCCGACCTTGTCGAGCTTCTGGATCAGATCCTCGAGCAGGGCGAGTTCGTTGGTGGCGCCGGTCAGGATCAGGCGGTTCCCGTTCACGTCCGGCGTGATGAGGGTGTCGGCGGCGAAGGATCCGGGTCGGTTCTTCACCTGCTCCTGGTAGAGGGTGCGGAGGGTTGGAACGAGCTCGACGGCATTGGCGGAGGTCAGGTCGATGATCCGGGTGTCCCGCGTCACCGACTCCGGCGCCCCGCCGCGCAGCGTGCCGATGATGGACTCGATCTCCCGGAGCTGGTTGGTCCGGCCCGTCAGGATGAACCGGGCGTTCTTGGCGTCGGCGATGATAGAGGCGTCGGCCGGATCGCTGGCGTCCCGACCGAGGAAACGATCGTTGTAGAGCTGCTGGACGAGCGGCTGGAGACGGTTGAGCTCATCAACAGTCCCAACCGGAACCATCTGGGTCTCACGGGAGGCGCGCTGGACTTGCGCGGACTGCACCTCATCGACGATCTGGGTGACGACCTGCAACTGGGCGTCATTACCGGCGATGATGAGCTGGTTGCTCTCGGGTTCCTCGAGGATCAGGATGTCCGAGGTGCCGAGTTCCGGGAGGCTCTTGATGCGGTCGGCGTAGAGTTGGCGGATCTTTGGAGACAGGGTTGCCGCCTTCCCCTGCTTGAGGGTGACGACGCGGGTCTTGCGCTCAGGCTGGGATCCCAGGGACTGGTCGAGCTGTTCGATGATCACCGACACGCCCTGGAGCTCCTTCGGGTCACCAGTGACGATAAGGGTCCGGGTCTTGGGGTCGACCGATACGGTGGACCGCTTCTGGGGACGCCCGTAGGCGTCATACCGGACCAGAGAGGTGTTGAGGATCTCCGCCACCTTTTCGGGATCGGCCGACTTGATCTTGAAGACGCGGGCGGAGGCGCTCTGGCTGCTGACCTTGTCGAGCTCTGCAACGAGGCGTTCGACGACGGCGAGCTCATTGGTGTCGCCCACCACGATCAACCGGTTTCCACCCGGATCGGGAGTCAGGACGGTGTCGGGAGGCTGGTTCCCGAGGCGGCCCTTGGCTTCCTCGAGGTAGAGGGTGCGAACGGTGCTGGACAGCTCCACGGCGCTAGCGGTGGTCAGGTCGATGATCCGGGTCTGCCGGGTGCCGGCACCGGTCCTGATCGGCCCGATCTGCTGGATGATCGCCTCGATCTGGGTGAGATGCTCCGGCTTGCCGGTGAGGATGAGGCGCCCGTTGCGGGGATCGGCGAGGATCTGGGCATCGGCCGGATCGGTGTCGAGTCGATCCTTCCAGCGGTCCTGGTACAGCTGCTGGATGAGCGGCACCAGCCGGCTCGCCTCGGTGCTGCTGCCCATCTCGACAGTGCGGGTTTCACGGGCACTGGTGCCGGTGGTGGCCGGGGACTGGAGGCGTTGGATGATTCCCTCGAGGATCGGCAGCTGGTCTGCGCGCGCACTGACGAGCAGCCGCCCCGTCTTGCCGTCACTCACGATCTGGGCATCGGGGCTGCCGAGCTGGGGGGTGCTCGACAACTGGTCGCGGTACAGTTGTTGGATGAGCGGCATTAGCCGCTGGGCCTCGGAGAGCTTGCCGAGGTCGAAGACCTTGGACTCGCGGCTGGGTTTGGGTTCGCTTTCGAGGGTGGTGGCGATCTGTCGGACCGCCTCGGCCTGCTCCGACGTGCCCTGGACGAGGATCCGGTTGCCGGCGGCGTCGGGATACAGTGTGGCCGGCTTCAGGGTCTTGCCCTGGGACTGCTCCGCGTAGATCTGCTGGACCCGGGGAAGAAGCTCGGAAGGGGTGGCGTTCTTGATGGCGACTGGATGGAGCTCGCGCGCCCCTTGGTCGGGTCGGGCATCCAGCGTCGCGACGAGCGACTCGACCTGGGCGAGCATCGTGGGGGATGCGAAGACGATCAGGCGCTTGTTGCTGGGGTCGGGCGTTAGAGTGAAAAGGCCGGCTATGTTGCGTCCCGGATTCTGGGCAGCAACCGACTTGTTGATGAGCGCCGCGAGGGCGTCGGGATCCCCCTTCACCTCAAGGATCTTGAGCGTCTGGGGCACCTGGGAGGATTCCCCGCTGTCGAGCTTTTCGATGACGGACTCGACATCCTGGAGATCAGTCCGGGAGCCGGAGACGATGAGGGAGTTGGACTTCTCATCGACGGTAATGGAGACGCGTTTGACTGGCTGTCCGCGTTGGTCGAAACGGGTCATGGCGCTGGCCACGATTGGGGCCATCAATTCGGCGTCGGCCTGGTTGAGCTTGAACACCCGGGTGCCCAGAGCCTGCTGCGGGCTGTTGTCGAGGCGATTGACAATGCCGGCGATGATCTCGAGGTCGGTCGCATCACCGGTGGTGATGAGACGGTTGGAGACGGGGTCGGCGGTGATCTTCGCGGAGGCGACGTAGTTGGCGCCCCGCTGATCCTTCATGAGATCCTCAAACAAGGTGGCAACGGTGGTCTCAAGCGCCCGGGCATCGGCGGACTTCAGCTCGATGATCCGCATCTCGCGCGGGCCCGACTCGGGTCGGCTGTCGAGCTGCTGGATCATCTTGGCGGCGGCCTCTACCGCCGCGGCCGGTCCGGTGACGACAAGGCTGTTGCTGCGGGCGTCCGTAAGGACCTTCACCTGCTGGGTCTGAGCGTTGAGGCTCTTGTCGACCAGGCCGGCGAGTTCGGCGGCGGAGGCCGAACGGAGGCGGATCACACTAGTCTCGTCGCGGTCCGTCTTACGTTCGGCGGGATCGAGCTGGCGGATGATGGCCTCGACGCGTGCAATCTCGCGATCGCTGCCGCTCACCATGATCCGGTTGTTCTTGGTCTCGGACAGAAGGGTGGCAGCGCCGCCGGCGGGTTCCGGCTGGCCACGGAGCTGTTCCTGGTAGAGCTGTTGGACGAGCGGGGTAAACTCGGTGGTGGTCCGTCCATAGAGCTCAACGTCCTTGAACTGCCGCGGCGCGGCGGTCGCCGGGGAAACATCGAACTGTTTCACAAGCGTGCGGATCCGGTCTTGGTCCTTCGACGTGGCCAGCACGATCAGCTGCTTGCCCGTGGGATCCGCCATGATGGTCGGGGTCGGACTTCCCTGCGTGGTGAGCTGACCCAGGAGCTGGGTGACGAGCGGGAGGACCTCGGCGGCGGGCTTGGCCTGGAGCGGCAGGACGGCTAGTTCTCGCTCGGTCTGGGCGGGTTGGGTGTCGACGATGTCGACGACCGCATCAATTTCCTTAAGCTGATCGGCGGTCGCTGTGACGAGGAGCCGGTTGTTGGCGGCATCAGCCACGATGGACGGCTTGGGCAGACTGGAGAACCGACGATCGGCCATCCGTTCGTTCACGAGACTCTGGATCTGGGGTAGGGCAATCTCGGTTCGGGTGTGCTTGAGCGGGATGACGCGAAGATCGCGGGCCTTGACCAGCGGCTTGTCGGCCTGGAGCTGGGTGACGAGATCCTCGATGCGCCTCAGATGATCGGCGCTGGCGGTGACGATAAGGCGACCGGTCTGGGTGTCGGAAAGGATCTTGGCGTGGGCAACGCTCGAGGTGGACCCATCGGCGGTCTGATTCTTGTAGAGCTGTTCGACGAGTGGCTGGATGCGACGCGCCTCCTCGGGGGATCCAACCTCGATGAACCGGGTGATGAGTTGCGTCGGCTGCGATGTTCCAGTCTCGAGCTGCGCTACGATGTCCGCCGCGGTCTGGAGGTCCGTCGGTGTGCCGGTGACGACGACGCTCTGGCTGCCGGGGTCGAAGGTGCCCCGCTGGCGGTGGTGACCACCTGGCCCGTCTTCTCCCTCCGGGTGAGGGCCTGGCGCAGGATGGTGGTGACGTTGGTGGCCTCGGTGGCCCGCGGGCGGAAGATGCGGGTGAGCTGGACCGCCTGGGCCTTGTTGGGCACCGGGGTGTTTTCGCGGGCAAGGCCGTCGGCTCCGACGAGCCCCTTGTCGACCCGGGTGATGAGCTGCTCGATCTGATCGAGCTGACCCGGCAACGGCGCGGCGACGATGAGACGATTCTGGGCGTTGTCGGCAATGACACGTGCCTTGGTGGCTGCCGCCGATCCGCTCTCACCCGAGGCCGCAACACCGGGGATTGCCTGGCGGATCATGGTGGCGAGTTCCTCGGCCCTGATAGTCTGCGGGTTGTAGATGCGGACATCCCCTGCGGCGCCTTCCTTCTGCTCGAATTTGTTGATTAGCTCCTCGGCCAGCTCGAGGCGTTCGGTGGGCCCAAACAGCACCAGGGTGCGGGAGGCCTCGTCATAGACCGAGGTGATATAGTCGTTGGGATCCGTGGGTAGAACCTCCATCGCCTTGGTATTCGGGTTGTAGGAGGTCCGCTTCGGCGCGGTGGACACACCGAAGGTGCGGTTGAGCAGATCGGAGACGATCGCACCCGAGGCATTGATGAGCGTGTAGCTGCGCATATTCCGCTCGGCGGCCTGCTCGGATCCGATGGTGGCGAGGAGGGATTTAACCCGCTGGATGTTGGCGAGGCGATCGGTGACGATAAGTCCCCTGCCCCGACCCAGGGGGGCAACCGATCCGGCCTGGGACAACATCGGCAGGATGGATTCGGTGATTTCCTTGGAATCGAGGTTCTTCGAATCCAGCACCACCGTGACAACCTCGTTGGGTCGCACATCCGTGGCGGGTTCGGTCCCGCGCAGGATCCGCAGGGGCATCGCCTGGAGGTTCTTGAAAGGGACCACCCGGAGGTTGTTGCCGTCCTCGAGCAGCATCACACCCTTCATCGCCA
This sequence comes from Verrucomicrobiota bacterium, assembly GCA_016871805.1. GTDB lineage: Bacteria > Verrucomicrobiota > Verrucomicrobiia > Limisphaerales > UBA9464 > UBA9464. The sequence goes on along the minus strand of VHCG01000035.1, from coordinate 32,008 downwards.
ACATCAGGTTCAGCGTGTCGAGCGCCTCGGTGTAGGTGTAGGCGTTGGGATCATCGTAGGTAAGCGTGCCGACGACGTTGGTGTCGGACAGCAGGGGCTTCCCCGCCATTTGGGCGAAGCGCTCAATGACGTCGGTGTACGGGATGCCATCGAACTGGAACCGGATGTTCCGGGGCGCGGCGGCGACAGGCGTGGCCAGGGCGTTCCCACGGACCACGACCTCCGGACCGGCGGAGGGGGCATTGGACTTGGCGGCGTCCTGGGCGAGGAGGTGGGGGGCCGTGGACAGGACGGCTCCGAGAAGGAACGGGCGGATCATAGGAACAGAAAACGAGAGTCGGAAAAGTACGTCCTGCAAACCGGGTTGGAGATGGGGGGGGTGTCCGGGTTTATTCACCCGGAAGAGCGGAGGACGGAGAGCCATGAGCAGAGAGCGGAGTGACAAAGACCCAGCGCGGAGCGCTGGAAGGGTGGGTGCTGCAGTGCCCTGCAGCACCTGGATGCTAGGAGTGTCTCCAGTGGAGGCGTGAACAGAAATCTGGTGTTCAGAGTCACTGAGGCTCGTGTCAGAGGCTGCACCGGGGTTGGGTGGGTGCTGGCGCACCCAGTGCTGCAGGGCACTGCAGCACCCACCAGAACCCACGGCATCAATGGACCCAACAGCGACACCAGCTGTATCGGCGCCAGCAGGTTCTTTTGCCAGGGATGAGGGCATGGTGAGGGGCATCCGGCTCAGGGTTTCTTCGCGAGCGTTTCGGGAAGCTCGTCGGGGGCGAGGCGCCGCTTCTCGGCCAGGGTCCTACCCCGCTCAACCGCCCAGTAGCCGTCCTCCATCTGGAGGATAAGCCGGCTATGGGAGACGAGCAGCGAGTTGCCCGGCATGGGCATCGGACGGTAGTCGACCTGGGCGATGCGGCCTCCCGCCAGTTCCTCGCCCACGCGATACCGGACCGTCTTCTGGGCGGCCAGATCGCGGATGTGGATCTCCGGTTCTCCGTTCCACTCCGAGAGGGACACCACGCGGAAGATTTCGGGGCCAGGTGGCACTCCAGGCTTGGAGGGCGCCGGAGCAGGTTGACCCGGCTGAGGCTTCTCGGGCGGCCGCTTGATGTAGGGCCGCAGGAGATCCCGAGAAACGATGCTGTTGAGGAGATGGCGCTCCGGGGACTCGAGTGTGAGGGACGGCACCAAGTTGGCACGTTCTACATCGGGTGCCGGATCCATCACAAGGGTCAGATATCGGAATCGAACCCGGACCACGCCGGGCCGATCGCCGATCGATACCGACAGGTTCTCGGTACGATGTAGCCACGGGGAGTGGTTGAGGAGGAAGAGCAGGTTGACGACGTTGGTCAGGGGGCCATCGCCCTGGACGTTCCAGCCGATCTCACTGGCGCCTCGGAGCTTGCGAGGGCCCACGGGCAGGCGGGTGAAATCGGCCTCCTCCAGTCCTGCCGCGGTGATCTGCTTCGTCAGCATTTCCCCAGACCGCGCACTCGCCTGGTCGACGCTGTCGGCAAAGGAGGTGCGGGTGATCTGTTTGAGCCGGTCCTCGGCGGCGAAGTAGTTCCGACGCTCGGCCTGGATCTTCCCCAGGCTTTCCCGGGCAATGGCGATCCTCTTGTCCACCTCCTTCAGGGGAGACAGAAACACCCATCGGAACCCGAAGCCCACGACGAAGAGGACCACGATGCCACCAACCAGGCCCGTAAGGAGTTTCTCGCGCTGGTTCACTGGACTCCTTTCTTCCGGGCGGCGGTGTCGAGGGACACGTCGTCGATGGGCCGCGCGGATGGCTTCACCTTGTGGAGATCAATCTTGAGCTTGGCGGGAACCAGGACCTCCACGTTGGAGCGGAACTCGTAGCCGAAGCGGTCGGCTCCCGGAGTGATCGCGATGGGTTTGACCTCGTATCCGGCGGCGACGAGCTGCTTCTCCAACCGGGCCAGCGTCTCGCCACTGCGGGCCTGGACAGCGAGGCGGATGGCGTTCTGGCCGGTGACAGCGATGGAGCCTAGGTAGATCTCCTCGCTGGGAGGCAACACCGAGGTCAGATAGGCATAGTGGTCGAGCCAGTCCCGTTCTCCACGGACCCAGTCCTCCACGACGGCAGTCTGGCGGGTGAGCTTCTGGTAAACCGGTCGTTTCTTCTCGGCATCGGCCAGCTCGGCATTGACCGCCCGCAGGACGGCGTTGCGGCGGTTGAGCAGCCACGACCGGGTTCCGAGGACGCCCACCAGAAGAACCACCACAGCCGCGGTGCCGCCCAGTAGGGCGAGGCGTCGATAGTCCCGCGGTACAGCAGGGCGCTTCGGGTTGACGAAATCGAGTGGGAGTCCGTCGGCATCCCCGACGCCGAGGGCGAGTCCGATCGGCGCCACCGCACCGGCGGATTCCTTGTGAAGATCTGCGGGAAGCTCGAGGGCAGTTCCAGGATCGAGCACCGTGCAGGGCGTCGGAGTCCGTGACGCCAACGCCTCGACCACCGCGGCTTCCTGTCCGGTGCATCCGGCGACCAGGATGCGGCCAATGGGGGCTTCGATCCCCATGCCGCCATAGCTATGGAGGGTGCGAACCACCTCGATGGCAGCTGAACCGACCCAGCTGTCGGAGGACACCGTGTCGCCGGACGGGCGGAGCGCACCCCCGCGGCTGAAGCGAAGGGCCCCGTCCGCCACGATGTCGATGCCGACCTCTTCGGGCCGGATTGTCACCAGGGCCGTGGCATCCTGCGAGGCCTCGAGCCGACAGGCCTGGATGCACCGGGCGTTGGCATCGGGGAGCAATCCGAGCCCCACCAGTCGAAACCCGGCCGCTTCGGCAAGCCTCTGGTATGAGTCGACCTCGTCCTGCCGCACCACGGCCGCCAGCACCTCCACCTTGGTTGCTCCAGCACCCTCAGGCGCCAGGATGGTCTCCTTCTCCATGGGAGTCTCAGTCGTCGCCACGATCCGACGCAGGACCCGGAAGTCGATGACCGCGTCCTCCCGACGGAAGGGCAGGTCCTTGGCGACCTGGAAGTGGACCAGCGAAGCCAGTTCATCCACGCGGCCGATTTCCGGGACCGTCAGGGTCCTCAGGACAACCCGCGCCCGGGGCACTCCCATCACAACGGAAGTGGTTCGGATTCCGAGCCGGTTCAGCGTCCGTCTCAGCGCCGCACCCATGATGGCGGGGTCGTTCCGATCGGCCTCCGGCGCCAGATCGAGGACACCCGACACGACCTGTCCGATCGCCCCGCGCGCGCGCGCCTGGACCACCCGGAGGGTGAGCCCCTCGAGGTCGAGCGCGGTGACCTGGGAGGGCATCCTAGTTCGGGGTTCCCTTCGGAGACCGAACCGTTTCAGAAGCCCTTCGATCAGCTGTGTGCGGTCAGCCATGGATGCGTTTCGTGCTGGGTCCGGATCGAGGCGCCCAGTGTGCCCCGGCCGGGGGGGATTGTTCCAGTGTCTCGGGCAAAAGATTGAAGGGAAGTCCCAGCCGGGTGAGATCCCGGAGGCGGGTGACGACTGGAGTCTCCCCCGAGACGTCCACCTCGGCCTCTAGGACCCGATATCGGCCAGACGGCAGGGCGTATCCGATGACGTGGAAGCGAAACTGGTAGGCCCGGGTGGTCAGATGCGGCACGACGGCCTTGAATTTCGGCAGATCGAGAATGCCCTCGGTGAGGAGCCAAGCCGGCGTTGACCGCTGTTCCTCGCGGAGTCCCTCCCGGGCGGCCACGATGGATTCAGCGGTGGGGAGATCCATTCCCAGCAGGGTGGCGAGGACGATGGAACTCGCCGTGTTGAGGTTGATGAGACCCTCCCGGGCAGCCGTCTTTCCGGAGCTCCGAACCGTGAACAGATCCAGCAACCGCGGCAGTTCCTCGCGGGTGATGCCCGAGGGAATCTCGATCGGGGCACCGGATTCATCCGTCGTTCGCACGACATCCTCCAGGGCGTCGACCGGATGGGTGAGGCGACGGTTGGTGCGTTGAAGCGCCGCGAGGTAGTTCGTAAACCCGGGGGGGAGACCCTTTTCCAGCAGGACAAGACTGGCCTGGTTGATGTCGAGGCGAGGTTTGCCCTCTGCGGTCAGATCCGGATCCGTCGAACCTACGGTGAAATACTGGGCCATTCCATGGTCCAGGCGCCCATCCCGATTGTCCCCGGGCGGCCTCTCGTCGCCATCGTCCTCGTTCGGATCGAGGCGCCCGTTGAGATTGGTATCCTCGCCCAGCAGGAGTTCCGCGGAGAGGCCCGGGGTGTCGAGGAGGTCCTCGACGGCGTCGATTCGACCGATCCTGCGGAGGACAGGACCCGGAAGGGCGTTGGTGGACGACCCCATGGGCGCATCCGGATCCGCCATCGCGTTCGGGATCGGATCGCCAGGGGATTCGGGGGTGGATTCCGCAACGGCCAAGGCTGGTGGGAGAGCCTGGCCGAGTCGTGCCCTGAGAAATTGCACCATCTCCGGGGTCATGCGGGGAACCTTGGCCAGGTCTGCACCGCCGGGCTGATTGAGGTTGATCCGGGAGGCGAGGTCCGTAAGACCAAACCGGACATCCGTTGTGGACTCGCTATCGCCCGGTGAGAACACGCTGAAGAACCAGCGGTCAGAACCATCCTCGAAGACGAGCCGTTCCCGGAAGACCGAAGGGTTGTCCGCCCAGTCCATGGCCCCGCTCCGTACCGCCGACGCCATCTCAAGGGCCTGCTGCACTCCGCTGAACGCGGCCGACCACGACTGTTCCAGGCTGCCACTGGCGGCAGAGGCGGTCTCTTCGGCCCGGTTCCGGAACAGCAGACTGACCGTCACCATTGAGATCAGCAGAATGAAGACAAGGACGGCGAGCAGGACGAACCCCCGACGACCAGGCTGTCCCTGCTGGCTATGGATCGGATGGATCGGGGGCCAGGTCATCTGTTCGAAAAGCGGTTCCGGGGCCAGGTCATCTTTGCAGGGACTAGGCCGCCGGCCGCCCATGCCGGTGATGGGCACAGGGCCAGGTCATGGTGTCGCTTGGGGACAGACCCTTCTGTTGAGGGCCAGCGACTTACGCTCGCCGCAGGTAGGCCATGGGCAGGTTTAAGATGCGGTCCTAGTGGGTCAGCCCCGCGATTGGGGACAGGTCCTCGATTGATGCAGGGGATCTGGGTCGAGGGTTTGGCGTCACGAGGGTCTGGGGTCAGGTCACAGACCAACCTATCCCCGGTTCCACCCCGCCGGGGCCAGGTCATCGCGAGGACAGCAGGGACACGGGGCCAGGTCATGGGATCGACAGCTCTTCCTGTTCCAGGGGTTCGGGTCGGCTGACGCGGCTGCCGGATGGAAGGGCAATCACGCGTCGAAACATCTCCCCGGCGTAGTCCTCGGGCTCGATCCCGGGCTCGATGGGATCCCAGCCAAGAGTGATCTCAACCCCGGCGGGCGTGTTCCCATTCGTCCACCGATCCATCCATACGGCCCCACTCCAATAGCGGAGTCGCAGGTAGCGGATCTGATCGGTCAGCGGTTCGACCGGGGCATTGGTGACGACCTCGGTGATGATGTTCGTCTCCTCGGTCGCAATGGGGGTCATGGCCTCGGACGACGGGGAGAGCACTGGGGGGGAGGGCTTCGGAATGCTGGCGTTCTCGAGGCGGGCAATACCCTGCACCGCGAGGTTGGTGCCGTCAGCCGCCCAGATGGGACCAAACGCCATCCGCACTGCACCACCTGCACCCCCGGGTTCGAGGCGGCTCCGGGAGAACGTCATGGAGGTCGCATCCCCTTCAAATCCCCCCCCGCCCGGGGTTCCAGGCAAAGCCGATCGCAGGTCGGCGGCTAAACGGTCGAAAACAAGACGCATCGCCGCAAGACGCTCGGATTCCCGAAGGACCTGTCCCCTCATGTCGGCCACCTGTCTGTAGAAGGCCATGGCGACGCCGAGGAGGACCGCGGTGATGGACAGTGCGAGGAGAATTTCAATCAGGGTAAATGCCGAGGCTTTCCCGACACGACGCGACAAGCCGGCGCGAGGAGGCGTGGGAAGCCAAGTCATGGGGCAACCCCTCCGGAACGAGGGCTCGGGGTCAGTGTGTTGGTACCGTAGGCCTGGGCCCGGACAACCTCTCCCAGGCGTTGGACGACCAGGGATTCCCGGTGGCGGACGACCACTTCGACGCGGACCAGACCGGAGGGTCCCGCAGTGGGCCCCGAGTCCATCGGAGAGGCAAGGACCTCAGCCGTCCACGCATCCAGGGGCGTAGGGAAAGGCTGCTGCCCCTGACCCGCTGCAGGGCGGATGCCCAGCTGGACCTCGGCGAGAGTGCTCGCCGCCAGGTTGAGGGCCTGAAGTCCAAGGCGTTGGCGTTCCAGACTTCCCATCGAGGCGTTGAGTGCACTGGTTACAATTGCCGCCGCCGCTGCAAACAGCGCCACCGCCAATAGCACTTCGAGCAGCGCCGCCCCGGACCTACCGCTGGATCGAACGGGGCCCATCATGGATTGGTTTTCTGGGGCGAATCGCCGTCCACGAACGAATCCGTCGTGGTCGCCAAGGATTCCGATGGACTCATTGCCGCGAGATCGGGGCGCGCAAGCCACTCTCGGCGGGTGGTCCCGGTCAGACCCGACAACCGGAGCCGGAGCCGTCGCCCATCCTCTGGATCCTTGGAACCCAGGATCCAATCCGCAGAATCACTGGAACCATCCGGGAAGAACGTGATCTGGAGCATCGACGCCTCTGCCGGATCGGACCCCAGCACGCCTACTGAATCGCCAGCCGTCGGGTCGCGCGACGCACCGCCATCACTGTTTGGGATCTCGACCTGGGGCCTCTGTGGATTGGCCAGCACGTGGGGCTGGATCTCGATAAGCTCCTCGATCCGTTCACGAAAGCCCTCGACACCTGGCAGGGGTTCAAAGATCCCAGGTTGCTTCAGGGGGTCCGGTTCCCAGAGCACCTCGAGACCCGCTGATGGCGGCGTTGGCATCGAAGGAATCGGTGCATTGGTGCCGGAAACAGACAGAATTCCAGAAGGGCCAACCCTCACCCGGACCTGTCGACCCGAGGTCGCCGCCTGGGCCCGGGCGAAGCGGAACAACATCTCGACCTGATCGGAGCCTTCGTCGAGGCGGGCTCCGCGTTGAAGCGAATCCCAACCGAAGATCACCCCGCCCGCCAAAAGCAGGGTCAGGGAGACGGTCAGGACGAGTTCGAAGAGAGTGAACCCGGACCCGGCCGCCCTCGCTGGTCGACCCGGGACTCTCATCACCCCTTCGGCGCCTCAGAGGTTTAGTTGGACCCCGCGCCCCCGGTGGACGGACCACCGTCCTGGGTGTCGCTGGCGAGCTTCACATCGTCCTCGGTGTCCGGCTGACCATCCGGTCCCACCGAGGAGAGCTTGTACGGCAGTGCGCCGGAGTTCTGTCCCTGCGTGGTCGTGTCCGCAAGCTCGTAGCGGATCTTGTTGCTCCAGGGATCGTCGAGGGTGGTACCCGGCTTGAGATAGGGTCCCTGCCACTTTTCTCCGAGGCGCTCGTTCTCGAAGGTTGGCTTCTTCAGAAGCGCATCGAGTCCGCCCTCCTGCTCGTTCGGGTAGTGACCGAGGTTCAGGCGATAGGTGTCCAACGCATTGGCGACCTGTTGGAGCATGAGCCGGGTGGTGTTCCGCTCGGCACCCTTCTGCTGTGGCAGCACGAAGACCACCAGGGCACCGGCCAGGAGCAGGATGATGACGATGACGAGGAGGATCTCGATCAGGGTGAACCCGGAAGCCTGGCGGCGGCGGCGGCAGCGGAGCGTATGGCGAAGTTGGGGAACGGTCATGCGATCTGGCTTAAGCAGCAGTGATAGCCGGACGGACAGAACCCGGACAAGATTCAACTGCGTTGCAGATAAAATCGGAGGTCGAAGGGACACACTCTGCGATGGAGAGGAAGAACATGATTCGAGGTGTCGATCATCCTGGCGGGTTCATTCCTCCGCGGTCTGGAGAGCTACCGGGCAGATGAACTCCTCTGGTCGCCAGGCCATACCCGTCCGGATTCTGCTCTGTTCTCTTCGTCGTCCTCCACGTCGCAGTTCCACGGCGTGAGTCCACTCTTCTCCCTGTGGATCAGGCCGTTTTTGACCCGGTGGTGGGACGTGGTGAACCCCAAAAACACAGCGGGATCAGCGCCAACATTGGCAACAGCGACGCTAGGGCGAGACCCAGATTGAAGGAACCCGTCAGGTCGGCGATCTGCCCAAATCCCTTCTGCACGTAGCCTGGGACAAGCCAGCCTGCGACGCCCGCGATCCCTGTGACCTTGCCCTGGTGTTCGGCCGACAGGTCCTGGGTCAGGCTGTGGTAGATCGGGAAGACTCCCAGCGCCCCCGCTGCCCCAAGGCCCAGGACCGTTAGGAGCAAGGGTCCACGCCCAAGCCACGGCACCAGGGCGACAATTCCACACAGCACTGCGGAGATCCCGAACACGACCAACCTGGACGAGTGGACCGGCAGTCCTCGGAGAGCCAGACGGGTGGCAACAGCCCCGGCCAGGAGACACCCCACGTCGGCCGCGGCGAACCACGCGGAATTGAAATAAAGCGCCTCCGCCTCGGGATAACCCCGGCCTTCCTGGAGGAACTTCATCAGCCAGGCCCGGTACACCTGCCAGGTCGTGTTGATACAGGCCAGGACGCACAGGACGATTCCGAATCGACGGCTCATGAGGACGTTCCAGAACGGGGTCGTCCCACCTGCGATGGAGGACCCCGCGTTCCCCGGTGGGAGGTCTCCATCCCGGACCAGCAGTAGCCACGGGAAAATCCACAACGCACCCGCGATCCCGACGACCAGGAACGGCAGCCGCCAGGCCCCATCGCCTTCCCCCATCAGAGCACGCAGGATCAAGGGTGTCGTGATCGCCCCCACCGTCGCGCCGCTCTGCAGAAGCCCGTTTCCTAGGGACCTCCGGCGATCGTCCAGCAGATGCCGGGTCGTGCGAATCGCACAGGGCCAATGTCCCGCCTCGAAGAACCCGAGGAATCCCCGGGCCAGCCAGAGTTCATGTGCATTGGAGGCCCAGCCGGTCAGGAAGCCGGCGATCGACCACGCCAGCAACACGCCTGGATACACCCATCGCACCGCAAACCGGTCCGCCATCCATCCGAACACCAACGAACCTGCGGCAAAGGCATAGCCGAAGACCGACTCGATCTCGCCATATTGGGTCTGGTTGAGATGGAACTCCCGGCTGATCCGTACCGAGGCTCCGGCGAGGGTCTGGCGATCCATGTAGTTGATCGCCGACGCCACCAGCAGCAGGCCGCAAACCGTCCAGGTCCAGACTGCGCCTCGGGAGGCTTGGGGTGTCGCGGTGGAGACCATGCGCTTACCCTTCCCAGGAATGCCCATCCCAACGGGTCACCCGCTGGAGCAACGCCACGACATCGTCGGAGAACGCCTTGAAGAGCAACTCCCCCTTCTCCACCGAGGCCAGTTGTGGCCAGCCGATGTGCCCCGGTCCGGTGCGGTCGCGGGTGATCCACGCCCGGGATGCGGGAAGGAAGGGGTTCCCCGGAGGGATAGGCTCGAAGCCCTGATAATTCCCCACAAGATGGGGGGCTAGACGCAGGATCATCGAGGTCTCCCACTCGCAGGCATGGCCCATCTCCTTCTGGTGCAGCGTGGGGCCGACGCCCGAGGGAACACCGGAAGGACCTGGCCCCGAGGACCAATATGTGGCCAGGAGCAGCAGGAGATCCTTTCGCTGCCGATGCCGCTGGCGGACCTCGAACAGCGCCTGGCGTCCGGGAACGTCGTTGCCGCCATGGCCGTTGAGGAAGACGAGCCGACGGAACCCCTGCTGGATCAGGTTCTCGGCCATTCCAGAAAGGACATCAAGATAGGTCCGGGGTGGCGCGGACAGGGTTCCCTGAAAATCGAGGTGGTGGTCGGAATTGCCAAGCCACAGCAGCGGGACGAAGAGAACCTCCTGAGCGAGCCGCTCGCGGACGCGTCGGACCACCTCGCCTAGGAGCAGGCTGTCGGTGAACACCGGCAGGTGTTGGCCGTGTTGTTCAAGTGCGGCGATGGGGATCACGATCGGGATGTCCCGCGACAGCGAGGCCAATTGGGGCGCTGAGAGATCGGCAAAGTCCATGGGCGAAGACGGTCCCGCATCAGGCGATCAAGGACGTGTCGGGGTCAAGCGCGTTGGACGAGCGAGTGTAGAAACCCTGGCGAGGCGTCATGGCCAAGGGGTCCCCAATCACTCATCCTGGTCGGGATTGGAAGACTCCCCTGCTCCCACAGGTCCACTCGTCACTCCCGGTTGGTTTCGAAGGCCCTGTTCGATCGGACCACCACGGTCCAGATCACCGGATGAACCAAGGCCTTCAATTCCGCGGAGACCAACGACGCCACTGCCGGATCAAGGGCAATTCCATCGGGATGCCGATCCAGGATCGTCACAAGCGTTGTGAGACGCGCGATGTAGCAGCCCTGCTTCCCGAGATGGATCCAATCCTGATAGAGATCCCATGAGGACCGAAGCGTCCGATCCGACTCTTCGACAGGGCGGCGCTGCAATAGGGTATCGAACACCGCAAAGACCTCTCCCACGGGAATCACCCCGATGGGAACGGAAGGGTTTGCCACCTGTAGTCTGCGCTTCATCCGCCTGAAGAAACGCGCATTAGGTTCGGCTGCCTGGCCGAGCGTCCGATGAAACCTGTCCCAGAGAGTCGCGTACCTGGGCTGGGTCGGCACCCGCTCGTTCCAGGGCCAGGTCGAATAGAGAAGGATGCGGGTTCCCGCGTTGGCAGGATTGCTGCGAGCCGCGTCGATGAAAGCCTGGATTCCTGCGACCTCCAGAGTCCCACTCGGCCCTAAATAGGATTGGATCGCGACATAATCCCACGCATGTCCCCGAAGGGCCCAGGGCCAGGCTGCGTAGAACGGGACAAGCTAATCCAGTCCTCCGACGCCCTCCGGGTTGGCCGCGATGGAGGCTGCGGACTGGGAATAGTCTATATGCCACCCAACACTGGCAGGGATGCCATTCCTTCCCAAGGAGTCCTCAAGCCGGTGGGGCATCAGGTTTCCTGTCAGGGAATTCCCGATGTGGTATCCCCTGAGCCTTCCGGTATCCGCAGCGTGGACGGATGCCGATCCCGCAATGAATCCAAGGCCGATCGAGGAGATCAGTGCCAGCCAACCGGATGCGGTTCTGGCCTGTGCTGTGTTGGACATGATGGAGAACGGCGTCGAGGGCTCGGCGGTTTGAAAGGTTCGGGACGGGAGTTTCGGATCGAGCCGCCGACTGGGTCAAAACAAACCGGGCGCCCTGCTTAAACCAGAACACCCCTGGCGTTCAGATATCGCATCAACTCGCGTCGATTTCGCTCTGGACCTTCAGTCTGGGCAGTCGTGCCTCACCAGGAACCCATGTGCCGTCGCCCGGAAGTTCTCCGCCTGCCGAGCCTCCCAGTCCGCATCACAGCCGAGTTCCCGGGCCATGAGTCCCGCCACCTTCGGCGCCATTTCCAACGCCGCCCGTGCGTTCAGGAACAGGGCCCGGGTGCGTCGCGCCAACACGTCCTCCACCGTCCGGGCCATCTCCCGTCGGACCGCCCAGACCACTTCCGCTCCCCAGATCGGCAGCGCCGGATGCAACATCTCGCCCAATCCCGGCTCCTCGCGGACCAGGTCCTGGATCGCCACCGCATCCGAACCGTAGACCGCCAGCCGGCCGAACCGGTCGGAATGCTGGTGGTACCCGTGGATGTTGAGATGTCGGGTGACGCTGGGGTGTTCCGTGAGACGCGCCAGGACCGCAGCCTGGTTGACGCAGTCCTCCGCCATGTTGCGGTAGGTGGTCCACTTCCCTCCACAGATCGAGACCATGCCCGAGCCATCGATGTGGATCGTGTGATCCCGGGACAACGCCGCCGTGTTCTTCCCGTCACCGGATCGGACCAGCGGCCGTACCCCGGCAAAGGCGCTCAGGATGTCGTCCCGGGCCGGCTTCTTCTCCAGATACAGGGCCGCCGTCTCCAGGAGGAACCCAATCTCCTGATCCATCGGGACCGGCTCGACCGGGACCGATGGGATCGGCGTGTCCGTGGTGCCAACAAGAGTGTGACCGTGCCACGGGATGGCGAACATCACGCGTCCGTCGCTCGTGTGCGGGACCATGATGGCGGTCTCGGACGGCAGGAAGCTGCGGTCGAGGACGATGTGGACCCCCTGGCTGGGCGAGATCATGGGCTGGACCGTGGGTTCGGCGAGCCGGCGAACCTCATCGGTGAACGGTCCCGTGGCGTTGATGATCACCTTGCCGCGTGCGGAGAAGACCCCCTGGCCCGACTCGAGATCCTTGAACTCAACCCCGGTGACGAGTCCGTCCGGATCCTTCAGCAGTGCCGTGACGGGCGCGTAGTTCAGAAGGGTGGCTCCCTGTTCCGCCGCGGTGGTGGCCAGGTTGATCAGGAGTCGGCTGTCGTCGAACTGGCCATCAAAATAGACAACGCCGCCATGCAGGCCCTCGGTCTTGATGTTGGGAAGGCTCTGCAGTGTCTCCTCCTTGGTGAGCAGGTGGGACGACCCGAAACCGTACCGACCCGAGAGGCTCTGGTAGAGCTTCAGTCCGATCCCGTAGAAGGGTCCCTCCCACCATGAGTAGCTCGGGACGACAAATCGCAGTTCGCTGACGAGGTGGGGCGCATTCTGACGAAGGACACCGCGTTCTCGCAGGGCCTCCATGACCAGTGAGACATTGCCCTGCTCGAGATAGCGCACGCCGCCGTGGACGAGTTTGGTGCTCCGGCTCGAGGTGCCCTTGCCGAAGTCGTGTCGCTCCAGCAGGAGGGTTCGATAGCCCCGCGCAGCGGCATCCAGAGCGACGCCGACGCCGGTGGCTCCGCCACCGATGACGATGAGGCTCCACGGTTCCGATTCCGCCCGGGCCTGGGCCAGCATCTCGTGACGATTCATGCCCGCGCCCTCCTCGAGGTCTTGGGGGTGGCCGATTTCCGAGCGGGCGCAGCCTGTTCCCACTTCTTCGCCCGCTCGAGGGCATCCGTCCACCGGGCCCGGAGCGCCTGGGACTGGTCCTTGGACATCCGAGGCTTGAAGACGCGGTCGACCTTCCATTGGGATGCGATGGAGGCCGGCGACTTCCAGTATCCCACCGCCAATCCGGCGAGGTAGGCGGCACCGAGGGCGGTGGTCTCCGTGACCGAGGGACGTACCACGGGACACCCGAGGAGATCGGCCTGGATCTGCATGAGGGGTTCGCTTCGGGCCGCGCCTCCGTCAACCCGCAGATCAGAAATCGACGTCCCCGTGTCGGCCCGCATCGCGTCGAGCAGGTCCGCCACCTGGAAGGCGATGCCCTCGAGTGCCGCCCGGGCCAGGTGGGCAGCCGAGGTGTCGCGGGTGATGCCAATCATCAACCCCCGGGCGTAGGCATCCCAGTGCGGTGCGCCGAGGCCGGCGAACGCCGGCACCAGGAACACCCCGCCGGAGTCGGGTACGGACTGCGCCAGGGAGTCCACCTCCTGAGCCGATCGAACCAATCGCAACCCGTCCCGGAGCCATTGGATCGTGGCGCCGCCGATGAACACACTGCCCTCCTGGGCGTAGTGGACCGGATCCGATCCCAGCCGCCAGGCGATGGTGGTGAGGAGGCGATTCTTGGAGGGCTGAATGTGAGTTCCCGTGTTTTGAAGGAGGAAACACCCGGTTCCGTAGGTGCACTTGCTCGATCCGGGTTGGAGACACATCTGACCGAACAGCGCCGCCTGCTGGTCCCCGGCGATGCCGCTGATCGGGACCCCCTTGATCGAGGGAATCCTGGTCACCTCGCCATGCACCTCGCTCGATCCCGCGACGTTCGGAAGCAACGTCGCGGGGATCCGCAAGAGATCCAGCAGCGCAGGATCCCAGGCTGCGGTCTTGAGGTTGAGCAGCAGGGTGCGGGAGGCGTTCGAAACGTCGGTGATATGCCGTGCGCCACCGGTCAGCTTCCAAACGAGCCAGGTGTCGATCGTGCCAAAGGCGAGGTGACCCGCCTTGGCCAAGGCACGGGCGCCACGGGTGTGGTCCAGGATCCAGGCGATCTTGGTGCCGGAGAAATAGGCGTCCACGATCAGACCGGTCCGCTTCTGGATGTCCTTCGCGCGACCCTCCGCCCGCAACCGGTCACAGGCCCCGGCGGTACGACGATCCTGCCACACGATCGCATTGCAGAGCGGCTTCCCGTTCCGACGATCCCAAACCACTGCGGTCTCACGCTGGTTTGTGATGCCCACCGCCGCGATTTCGCTCGGACGCAGCTTGGCCGTCTTCATGACCTGGGACACCACGCGACGGGTCGATTCCCAGATCTCCTCCGCATCGTGTTCAACCCATCCCGGCTGGGGGTAGATCTGTCGGATTTCTTTCTGGGCGGCACCGCAGGATTTGCCATCGGCGTCGAACAGGATCGCGCGGACGCTCGTGGTGCCGGCGTCGAGGGACAGGATGTAGGCCATGAGGAAGCGGGTGAGGATTGGGAGAATCAGAGTCCGAACAGCAGACGATACAGGAAGGCTCCAGCGAGCCCACCGAGCACGGGTCCGACCACCGGGATCCACGCGTAGGACCAGTCCGAGGACCCCTTGCCGGAGATGGGCAGCAGAGCGTGGGCAATCCGGGGACCGAGATCCCGTGCGGGATTGATGGCATAGCCGGTGGGACCCCCGAGCGAGACTCCGATGGAGACGACGAGGAGTCCGACGAGGAGCGGACCAAACCCCTCGCTCCATCCGGGACCCTTCAGATTGTGGGCGGCTGGAACGGCGATGGCTCCGAGGAGCAGGACCGCGGTCCCGATCGCCTCGCACATAAGATTGGCGAAGGGACTCCGTATGGCGGGTGCGGTGCAGAAGACACCCAGCTTCACCGCAGGGTCGGCGGTCTCTCTCCAATGGGGCAGGTACGAAAGCCAGACCAGGATCGCACCCGTGATGGCACCGGCCATCTGGGCCAGGATGTAGCCCGCGACCTTGGTCCACGCGAAGTCTATGTTGCCGATCGCTGCCAGCCCGAGCGTGACGGCGGGGTTCAGATGCCCGCCGCTGAAGCGGCCAACGCAGTAGACGGCCATCGCGACCGCAAGGCCCCAGCCCAGGGTGATGACGATCCAGCCACCTCCGTTCCCCTTCGAACGGTGGAGCACGACAGTGGCGACGACACCGTCACCCAGAAGGACCAGGAGTGCGGTGCCGACGAATTCAGCGAGGTAGGGTGACATGGCAGTGGCCCGGATGGCCGCGACGGTGCGCAACCGGCTCCGGAAGTCTTGGGGTGCAATGTGAGTGTGGGATGTCCAGAGGCGGGTCTGAAGCCAAATTCCTCGGACCAGGTGGTCGTTCCTTGCTGGGCACTCCGTTTCCCAACGTGTCACGGGCAAACCCTTTTCTTCCACTGGCTGGTCGGCCGGGAAAGCGGTTCCATGGAGCCATCACGATGACCTCGTCTCCTCATGCCTGTGTTGCCCCGGACGGGGCCCTTGTCCGTCCCGATCAGGTCCGCTCCCTCGTCGCCGAGGCCTGTCCCGCTGCCTCGTACCAGGGAAAGCGGGTGCTGCTCATCATCCCCGATAGCACCCGTACAGCGCCCATCGGGATGATGTTCAAGGCACTCCACGACGAGCTCGGCGGGGTCTGTGGCCACTTCGACATCCTGATCGCCCTTGGGACCCATCCACCGATGTCGGAGGAGGCCATCTGTCGTCGCCTCGCAATCACCCTGGAGGACCGCCGCGGTCGTTATCAGGGCGTTCGCTTCTTCAATCACGAGTGGGACAACCCGGCCGCCCTCCGCTCCCTGGGGTCGATTCCGGCCGACGAGATCCACCGGCTTTCCTGTGGGCTCTTCGCGATGGATGTCCCGGTGAGCATCAACGCCCGGGTGTTCGACTACGACGAGCTGATCATCGTGGGTCCGGTATTTCCCCATGAAGTGGTCGGGATGAGTGGCGGCAACAAGTACCTGTTTCCCGGGGTGAGCGGACCCGACATCCTGAACTTCTTCCACTGGCTGGGCGCGGTGGTGACGAACATGGGGATCATCGGCAACCCCAACACCCCGGTTCGGGCTGTGGTGGACCGCGCGGGGGCCATGGTGCCGATACCCAAGAAGTGCTTCGCACTCGTCGCCAAGGGTGAGGGTGCGGTCGCGGTGTTCGCAGGCACCCCGGAATCCGCCTGGGCAGCCGCCTCGGAGGTCTCGGCCCGGCATCACATCGTCTGGAAGGACCGCCCGTACCACACCATCCTGTCGTGCGCCTCGACGATGTACGACGAGCTCTGGGTGGGAGCGAAGGCCATGTACAAGCTGGAACCGGTGTTGGCTGCGGGCGGTGAATTGATCATCTATGCACCGCATCTCCATGAGGTGAGCGTGGTCCACGGGAAGTTCATCCGACAGGTCGGCTACCACTGTCGGGACTACTTCCTGAAGCAGTGGGACCACTTCAAGGACCTGCCCTGGGGGACATTGGCCCATTGCACCCACGTCTTCGGCGGTGGCACCTACGTGAACGGAATCGAAACTCCCAGGGCGCTGGTGACCCTGGCGACGGGGATTCCGGAACAGGTCTGCAAGGAGATCAACCTGGGCTATCGCGACTGGCGCAGCATCCGGGTGGAGGACTTCATGAACCGCGAGGCCGAAGGCGTCCTGCACGTGCCCAAGGCAGGGGAGCAGCTGTACAAACTGAGGGCCTAGGGACCATGGACCGCCGTTTGACATCCAAAGCCCCGGCGTCGGAGGTTGAACCAGGTCCATGACGACGGACACGCCCCAATTCGATACGCTCCGCGAGGCCTACGCGGCCGTGTACGATTGTCGACCGGAAGAGTTCGAGCATCGGGTCTTCTGGCGTTGCCTCTATCCCCACGCCTGGGTGCCGGCCCGGTGCATGTGGTGGGTGGAACGGGACTTCTTTCGGATCGACCTTGAGACAGCTCAGGCCTTGTCCGAAGCCCGCTGCGATGCCGATCTCCGACGGGCGATCGACGATCTTGAAAACCACGCTCTGGTGGAGCGCAGCCTCCGTCGGGGAACGTTCCGGATCCGGCTTTCCCCGTCCCGCCTCGGGCGCCTGCTCCAACCGCTCCTGCCACTGCTTAGACCTCTGCCAGAGCGAAGGGATTCTGAGTTGGCGATTGCCCCGACTCCGACTCCAGCGGAGGGAGCACGCCGACCCATCCGCCGGGTCGACGAGCTCAAAAGCCTGCGTCGGATCCATTCCCGCATCGTCGCCGGGATCGCGATACCCCAGGCGCTCCAGGAGGCGGGTTGGGGGAAGGAGGAGCTTCTCAGATCCTTGACCGAACACGCCCCGACACACCCGGAACTCGCCTGGCTCTTGTCCTATCTCCAGGTACTCGACAAGATGGAGTCCCTGCGGAACGGGCAGTCGAGTACCTAAGGTCCGGCTTGGATCACCGCGACCCCCTTCCCCCGCGTCCCCGATCTGGCATAGGTTCCGCCCGTGCATTCGTTCCGATACGTCAAAGACCAGCTGCAGTGCGAGGACGTGATCCTGGCCGACCTCGTCAAGAAACACGGCACTCCGCTGTACGTGTATTCCCAGGCCACGCTGTCGGATCACTTCACCAAACTCGACCAGGCGTTGGCCCCGCTGGACCACCTGATCTGCTTCGCGATGAAGTCGAACTCGAATCTCGCCGTGATCCGCACGCTCGCGGATCTCGGCAGCGGGTTCGACACGGTGAGCGCGGGTGAAATCCGGCGGGTGATCGCCGCCGGAGGCGACCCACGGAAATGTGTCTTCGCCGGTGTGGGCAAGACCGAGGAGGAAATCGCGTTCGCACTCGACCAGAGCATCTACAGCTTCAACGTGGAATCCGAGGCGGAGCTGGGACGGATCAGCCGCGTCGCCGTGAAGCGGCGCAAGATCGCCCCCATCGCGGTCCGGGTGAACCCGAACGTGGACGCTGGCACCCATGCCAAGATCACGACCGGCACCTATGAAAATAAGTTCGGCATCGCCTTCGAGGAGATCGAGGGCGTCTACGCCCGGGCATCCCGACTCCCCAACCTCCGCCTCCGGGGACTGCAGATGCACATCGGTTCACAGCTGACCGAGGTGAAGCCGTTCGCATTCTCGGTCGACAAGGTCGCGCCGCTGGTGGCGCGGTTGAACGGCAAGTACGGATTCGACTTCTTCAGCATCGGAGGTGGGATTGGGATCGTCTACAAGGACGCCCTGGCCAGCGGGTCGGAGGGCTGGTGGAAGACTCCGACGGGTCGACGCATCCTGACGCCCTCCACCTATGCGGAGACGCTCGTGCCCAAGCTCAAGTCCCTTGGGCTGCGGATCCTTCTCGAACCCGGACGGTTCCTGACGGGCAACGCCGGCGCCCTCGTCACCCGGGTGGAGTACATCAAGAAGACCGGGAAGAAGAACTTCGTGATCGTCGACGCGGCGATGAACGATCTGATCCGTCCCGCCTTCTACGACAGCTATCACGAGATCGTCCCGCTGGGTCGTCGTGGTGGGAAGACCGTCCCTTCGGATGTGGTCGGCCCCATCTGTGAGTCCGGCGACTATTTCGCCAAGGATCGTCCCCTCCCGAAGGTGGGCGAAGGTGACTGTCTCGTCCTGTTGAGCGCGGGTGCCTACGGGTCGGTGATGGGATCCAACTACAATTCCCGCAGCCTCCCGCCGGAGATTCTGGTGAACGGACGGAAGGCCTCGGTCGTTAGACGCCGTCAGGCGATTCCGGAGGTCTGGGCCGGCGAGAAGTTGGCCGCTTGGCAGGGCCGTAAGTCCAAGGCGTGATTCCCAGAAGCAACTGACAGGAGGCTGAAGGATCGGCAAAACTGGCGGCAAAAGTAGGGGTGCCAGAGCCGAGGGAGCTTTTTTGGAACACGTGGCGGACGGGTCACGCCGACGAGAAACCAATTTGTCTGCAGCGACTACCAACTCCTTGGTGCCGGTGGAGGGACTCGAATCCAAGAAAGCTCCCCTGGCAATGTCGCTCGAATCGCGACGGCGCCTGCGTGAATACAGCACGAAATGCAAGATTGAACGGCGCGAGCGGGCAGGCGTGTTTGCCGCGGACGGAGTATCTGAGGCTGAGGATCCGCTACATGGTGGATGGGGCGGTGCTGGGGAGCCGGGAGTATGTGGATTCGGTGTTCAATCGACACCGGGACTGGTTCGGCGCGCGACGGACCTCCGGCGCCCGACCTGTACGAGGGGTGTCGGGCTTGGCCCTGAGTTGTCTGCGCGACCTGCGGGTCCGGGTGGCTGGGTGAACTGAACTTGGCCAGGGACTGGCCGTTCCTGAATCAGGAAACCGCGCCTGCGATTGCCCCACCACGGGCGATCTGGGTGGGCTTGTGTCGTTTCATGATGCTCGGGCCTCAAAAGAATTCTGAAGTCGATCGGGTGTCCCCGGTTACGACTGCGGATATGACGCCTCTGAGAGAGCTCCAAGCTGTGTACCGAGACTAAGGAGCTGACTCCAAGGCTCGCAAACGACTGAAGACCGACAAATGACCTGACCCCATTGGTCGGTGATAAATGACCTGACCCCGCGCGGTATCTGACCCCGCGCGATATCCACGACCCCTCGCAGGGACCATCCGAGGCGTATTGGAATCGGCGCTGGGCTGCCGGACGTTCAAGTCCGGGTATCCGATTGAGCGGAGATGAAACAGGGTTGGGTCATTCCCAAGGCACAAAACCACAACTGGCATCGCCTTGATCGGTGCACGGACACACGGCTGAGCGAGATCCGAATGAGCGGGGCCTCGTCCCTGGCCTCGGAAAGACTCAGAACCCCGCAGTCAGATCTTCTGGAATCATCCTCTCACGCCATAGCCTGAAATAACGCGGAATAGCTGTGCCTCTGGTCAGATCCCAGACCGAAGTCTGCATCTGCCGCAGGGCCAGCACCGACAGGATTTCCCCCGAGATCCAACCCGTCTCCATCGAGTACAGGCTCCACCCCACATCGGCGTCGCTGCCCCAGTGCTCCCAGCGTCGGTAGTCAAATCCCCGGAACCATCCGCCATCAAGCTGCGGCTGGGCGTCGCTCCGGATCTGGATCCGGCAGAGAAACCGCGCGAGACGATCCTCCGCGTCGCAATACAGCCCTTCCCCAGTCGCCGCCGCGGCCTCATGCAATCCCACCAGCGCGAAATTCGCCGTGTAGAGAAGGTCGGTGTTCGGATCGCCATTCTCCTGGATGAGTGTCGTCTCCGCCGTGCCATAGGCCCCATTGCTCGTCGGGCCCTGGCGGATCTTCGTGAGGATCGCGCCACACGGATCCATGTCGCTGGTCAGATCCACCGCGACGCGTCGCAACCACTCCCGGTGCTCCGGGGTGTCCTCCTCGCGAACGAGCCAGGCCAGGGGCAACAGCATCCGGGCCCGTTCCTGGTTGAACTGGTCATTCGTCGCCGACCAGCCCTGCGGATAGACCTCCATCAGTCTCCGAATGCCCCGGGTTGCACGGTCTCGCAGCACTGGGGATCCCGTCGCATTGGCCCCCCAGAGGAGACAGGCCTGAACGTAGGCCTGGAAGTGCGGTGAAAGATCCTCGTGTGAGCCATTGAAGTGGCCCTCCCATCCGCCGCTGACCAACGACGGCAGCTGGATCGAGGGGGCTATAAAACCCTTGCGGCTCGTCAATCGGGCCAGTGCCAGGAGCTGCTGGGCCAACCGTTCATCGAACCGCTCCGTCCCAAGCGCCGCTGCAGTCCTCAACAGTCCCAGCCACGCCCGCGCGTTGTCGTCACCCCACAGCTGATGATACCCATGAGACTCCCCGTAGTAGCGCGGCACGTCATTCCAACCGGCCAATCCGAACGCCGGATGCCTGGGGTCTGCGAAGTCTCCACCATAGAGATGCCCACTCCCGACCAGCCAATCGCCCAGGTTTGATCCGATCCGGGTGAGATCACGACGTCCCAACACCCTTCCTGCGAGGGCCAGCGCTCCCGCCGATTCCCCCGCGTTGTCGGCCCGACGCCACCAGAGCACAGACTGGGATCCATCAGAGTAGATCTTCGAACGGAACCCTTCCAGCAACCCAAGGCTGCCATCGCCCACCTTGGAACCCTTCGGCATCCCAGGACCCGCCCGATGACCATCCGGCCAATCGGGAGTCGCAGGACCTTGATTCGACTCCCGGTCATAACGGGACTGCCATTCCGGGTGAACCAAAAGCCCCGATCGACGATACCACTCCGCACCCCGACGCAATGCCTCCCGTTCGACATTCCTCGGCAGCGTGGCCTCGCGAGAAAACGACGGGCGGACCCTCGGTGTCCATCGCAGCGGTGGAATGTCGGCATCCGGATCCACCCACCCCAGAATCATTCGCCACACAGGATCCCAGGCGTCCAACGGCGCATACCGGGCGGTGACGAACTGGCTGAGCTTGGTGGTCGCCACAAGGATTCCTCCGCCCGGTGCGTCGAACAGAACCGGATGCACCCCTGTCGCCGGCAGTCCATAGACTGCGGTGTCGTAACCCGCCACCTGAGCCAGAGCGAGATGCGGATGCTCGACAGCGACCGGAAGATGGTGGCAGTCATGGATCATGAGGATCCGTCCCTTGCGCAGGGACTCCCCGAACGCATCGCTGGCAACAACGGTCCGCTCCAGGATGTTGCCCCAATATCCCGTCGCCAGTGTCCTCGGACTTCCGAGTGTCAGCTCCGGCACCATCGACGGATACTCCACGTAGAGCCGCACCTTCCTCGACCGAGCCCTTTCGAACACGTCCGGGTCCACACGCGTGGTCTCGTGCGGATACCCGTCCGCTAGGATCAGAACACCTGAACCCTCAGGGGCGGTCTCGACGGCCGACCTCGCCTCGGTGAAGCGTCGAACCTTCGCGCCGCTCTCCCGAAGAACACGAACCAGGTCGTTGTCCGACCGGGCCACGATGCGCCATGGGGTTGAAGCCACCGCAGCCAAAGATCCGCCGAGGAGGGTCCATGCCAGGATCAACCCGGAGGTCAGCGAGCGGATCCATAAGCTGGGGCGTCGTCTGTGATTCATGGACAGAGTGTTCGAGACGCGGCAACGCCCCAGAGGTTCAGAGGTCCTGAAAGCGTGTCGGCTTGGGAACACTCCCGGAAACCTTTCCATGTGTCAGGATGACGCTTCGGTTTGGAAACCGCACCTCATGGCCTCGCCCCAGGGACTCAGCCAAGGATCCCATGGATGGGTTCGCCGTAGTCGATCTCCAGTCGGGTCCGTCCCGGAATCGTCAGACGCCTTGGATCGAGACCGAGCTGATGGAGGACCGTGGCGTGGAGGTCGGTGACGTAGTGCCGGTCCTCCACCGCATGGAACCCCAGTTCATCCGTGGCGCCGTGGACGACGCCCCCTCGGACGCCGCCACCCGCCAACCAGACCGAGAATCCGTACGGATGATGATCCCGACCGTCACTGCCCTGCGCTCCGGGTGTGCGTCCGAACTCGGTGCCCCACACCACGAGGGTCTCCTCGAGCAGTCCTCGTTGCTTCAGATCCTTCAGCAGTCCCGCAATCGGCTGGTCCACCTGGGCGCAGAGCCGGCTGTGCCCCGCACGCAGTCCCCCGTGGGCATCCCACTCCCCGGCACCGCCATCGCCACCGTGGAAGATCTGGACGAAGCGCACACCCCGCTCGACCAGCCGTCGCGCCGCCAGACACTGCTGGCCAAACGTCTTCGTCACGTCGTGATCCAGTCCGTAGAGCCGACGGGTGTGTTCCGATTCCGCATGGAACGCCACAACCTCCGGCACCGCCATCTGCATCCGGAACGCCAGCTCGTAGGATTTGATCCGGGCGGCCAAGGCTGCGTCCTCCGGGTACTCCAATGCCGCAATGCGGTTCAGCCGATCCATCAGCCCAAATTCAGCTCGCTGCTCCTCGTTGAAGACATCGGGGCCCGGCCCGGCATATGGCAGCGGCCGCTTGGGATCGATCGCGAGCTGCACGCCCTGATGTTCGGGACCGAGGTAGTTCGATCCGTGGGCTCCAGTACCACCGCAACAGTCGGCGATCGGACGGCCCATGACCACGAACTGAGGGAGGTTCTCGTTCAACGAGCCGAGTCCGTAGTGGACCCACGACCCGATCGTCGGAAATTGACCCTCGAGCACGTGTCGACCCGTGTGGAACTGCAGCTGCGCCCCGTGATTGTTGTCGGTCGTCCACATCGAACGCACCACCGCGATGTCATCGATGCAGTCGCCCACATGCGGCCACCAGTCGCTGACCTCGATGCCGCTCTGTCCACGGGGTCGGTGCCCCACCTGCATCGGGAGGATCTTCGGGTGGACCTTGTGCAGTCCGGCGACCAGCTCCCGGAGGTTCTTCTTCAGATACGGCGAGTCCAGGCTGCCCTTGTAGGGCGTCTCCGCGATGGTCTTTCCCTCGTAGCGGTTGAGTTCGGGCTTCGGATCGAAGCTCTCCATCTGGCTGGTGCCACCCTGCATGAACAGCCAGATCACACTGCGGGCACGTGGCGCGAACTGCGGGAGTCGATCCAGAATCCCGGCAGGTCCCGTCACCGCGGCCTGGAGACGACATTCCCGGGCGAGCATCGACCCAAGCACCATGCCGCTCATGCCCATGCCCCAATCGGTGAGGAACGACCGTCGGGTCCTGATGCCGGTCCGTCGCTCCGGATTCGTATGGAAGGGGTTCATCGGATGCTCACGAAGTCGTTGTGATTGAGGAGGACGACAATCAGGTCTTCCTTCGCTCGGCGTATTGGATCCTTTGAGGGAGGCACCTGGGAGGCGTCGCCCACCGAGGCGGGTGTGAGACCGGAAGGGTCCGACAGCAGGGCTGCCTGTCGCCCGAGGAATTCCTGGCAGGCTGCCATCTCCTCCGGTGTGGGCGGCCGACCGAGGATCCTTGTGAAGGCGGCCCGGATGAAGGGCTCGTCCGAGGCCGGCTCGCCAAGCGAGTCGCTGAGGGTCTGCGCCAGCCGACGGGACTGGGACTTCACGAGCACACTGTTGGCCAGCGCGAGCGCCTGCTGCGGGACGATGCTCTCGTCGCGCCGATAGCACTCGGCCACGCCGGGACCGTCGAAGGTCTGTGTGAACTCCATCACCTTCTCCTTGGCGTGCCGGAAGTAGAGGCTGCGACGGGTCGAGGATTCGCCCGCGCCCTGATCCAATTCCGGGCCACCCATGGTCGAGTCCAGACCCCCACTGACCTGAAGCAGACTGTCCCGAACCACCTCGGCCTCGACCCTCCGAACGTTCATCCGCCAAAGGTATCGGTTGTCGGGATCCTTGGCGTGGTTGTGTTCCGCAACGGTCCCACCGGACGTCTTCATCCGATAGGCCGAGGACGTCACGATGAGGCGGTGCATCGCCTTCAGACTCCAGTTCTGCTGCAGGAACTCGGCAGCGAGCCAGTCGAGCAACTCAGGATGGGTCGGCGGCTGTCCGGCACGGCCGAAATCAAACACGGTCGGAACCAGCGGGCTGCCCATGTGCCGCATCCAGAGCTGATTCATGGCCACCCGCGCGGTCAGCGGGTTGTCCCGGTGGGCGATCCAACGCGCGAGGCCGAGGCGCCGTCCGGTGGAGGTCTTCGGGTAGACGGGGCCGAGGGCGGTGTAGTTCGTCGACGGTTCCAGCGCCGCCTTGCGGGCGGCTCCCAGCGCATCCCGCGATTCGGCCAACTTCTTCTCCGCGGCGGCGAGGGCCTCCTGGAGCTTGGGGTCGGGTTTTGACTCGGGCGCACCAGTCGCGGCAGGGTCGTTCGGCTTCGGTGCGCGGGGCACCTTTTGGAGTGCGGCGACGGCCTCAGCCACGGCCACCTCGGCTGCGGCAACCTTGACCTGATGTTCTGCGGCTCCTGCCGCTCGGGCTGCGGTTTTTTTGGAGTGCGGCGACGGCCTCAGCCACGGCCACCTCGGCTGCGGCAACCTTGACCTGATGTTCTGCGGCTCCTGCCGCTCGGGCTGCGGAGTCCAGATCGCCGGGGACGAGCCCCTGTTTCAGCTGCTCGGCGACAATCCGGCTTCGGAGAGCCACGCCTTCGGCCCGGGCGAATGCGGCCTGGTGGCTGGCCAGATCCGCCGACAACCGTGAGGCCTCGATATCCTTTTCGGCCGCCAGCGCGGTGGCCCACGCCGCCTCGGCCTTCTTCTCGGCAGTCGACACGGCCGCATCGCTGAGGGCCAACGCCGATTTCAGGGCTTTCTCGGTCAACGCCGGGTAGAAGCTCTCCAACGGCATCGTCACCTCTCGGATCTCCGCAGGCCTTGCCATCAGGAACTCCAGGATCTGCGGATTCACCGGTTGATTCGTCTCCGGCCGGGCCTCGTCACCGCGGGTGAAGACAAACGTCGGATCCGCCAGGCGACCGTCGAACGCCTGGACTAGGCTGTTGGCGTTGGGATCGCCCCCCTCCGTCATGGAGACGGTCCGGATGTCATACGGTTCGAAGAACGCGCGCATCCGGTAGAAGTCCATCTGGGAGATCGGATCCGATTTGTGCTCGTGGCAGCGGGCACAGTTCACCGTGAGGCCGAGGAACGCCTTGGCGGTATGTTCCACCGTGGCCTCGATCCAGACGTTGCGGTTGTACCGGAACCAATTGCGGACCAGGAACCCTGTCGCCCGGAGCGACCCGGAATCGAGGGGTGCCAGTTCATCGGCCGCCAACATCTCGACGATCATCTGGTCGTAGGGCTTGTCCGTGTTCACGGACTCGACGATCCAGTCCCGCCACCGCCAGATGTGAGGCTGGCTCTCGCGGACCTCGGCCCCATGGCCAGCCCAGTCGCTGTAGCGCCAGACATCCATCCAATGCCGACCCCATCGCTCGCCGTGTCGGGGACTGGCCAACAGGCGTTCGACCACCTCCACATACCGCTCCTCGGAAGGATCCGAAACGAAGTCCTGAAGCTCCGCCGTGGTGGGCGGTACGCCGACCAGATCGATGTACAGGCGACGGAGCAGGACGTTGGGCGATGCCGGCTCGACTGGGCGTAATCCCAGGTTCCGATGGCGGTCTGACAGGAACGCGTCCACAGGGTTGCGGCCCCAGGAGGAGGTTGCTGAGGGCACCGCGGGTGGGTGCACCGGGCGAAACGACCAGTGAGACCCAGGGTCTGGCCGGTTGGCAGGATTGGGTTCGGCCGCGGTAGCCACCGACATCATCCCCTGCATCAGGGCAGCGACGAAGAGACCCAGCCTGATCCTCAGGATCGCCTTCCAGCCTTGGTCAGTGCGTCGTCGGATCTGATGTCCCTCGGAGAAGTGCATGCCAATTCGCGTTCCGAGCAGTTCGCCGGATCGCAGGGAGATTTCCTGACCGTATCCACCGTCCACCGAATCTCCAATTCCTGAGTTGGCGATCGACCTCACCGGTCGAGGTGGCGGTGAAGGAACCGAAGTGTCTGATCCAGATGAATCTCGTGGCCGCCTACAAACCACTCAATGTCGCAGTTCTCTGGTACCCTCAACTGGGCCTCGTAGAGGCGTCGGACCTTGGCAAACTCAAGGCCCACCTGCTCATCGGCGCCCACCGGATCGGCATGGCCTCGTTCCACCATAAAGGGACGGGGTGCAATCAGGGCCGCCATCTCGGCGTACCCGTATGTGCTCCCGAGGTTGAACTCGAAGATGTAGGGCTCGGGCTGGAACACGTAGCTGTAGTCGCTGTCCGTGGTCGTCGTCTTCCAGGTCCACTCGTTGAAGTCACCCGACACCACCGTCATCGCATAGCCATCCACGAGCAGCGGCATCCGCATCGCGGTCTTGCCGCCCCAGGAGAGTCCATAGAGACCGATCCGGTCGGGTGCAACAAACGGCTGGGTACGGAGCCAATCGACGATCTGCTGGTGCATCGCTGCGATGTAGGCGTATTGGGTCAGCCCGACGCTGTTGCACTTGCGAACGAGGCTGTCCGGGGGTGGGAACATGACCAAAGGGGAGAACGTGACGAACCCCTCCTCGGCCAGATGGGCGGCAAACGCGTGGTAGGCTCCGGCCTCATCCTTCACGAGTTGGTCGGGATCGCCTCCACCACCGTGCTGACACACCACCACGGGTCGTCGCTCACCCGGACGCAGGAGCTTGGGGATTACCAGAAGGCCGAATGCATTGGCGCCAGTAAGGACATCCAGCTGGACCTCGTAGCAGCGCCATTTGGGCTCGTCATACCGCAGTCGTGACCTGGCCCCATACGGCAAGAGCGGGGTCTCAATGCGGCCAAGGATCTCCCGCCGGAGGTGTTCGATGTAGGGACCCTTGGTGGCCAGGTGGCTTTCGAGCGAGGAGGAGTCGAGCCGCGACAGGAACCGGGCGCGTTCCTGTCCACTGCGGGCCAACAGCGCCTGGTTGTGACGATCCAGTTCCTGCATCTGCCGGACCTGGCGGGCCTTGGGATCAAACCCTCGGCCGCGCGCCATCAGATCCTCTGAGACAGCCGCGAGTTTTGCTTCGGGATCCAAGGCGCCCAGAAAGGCACGCAACAGCTCCGGAGTTCCGAAACGCCCCTGTCCTTCGGCACTCGGGATCAGATCGATTCGAACCGGCGGCTGGAGTCCCTCCACCAGCTCGTCCGCCCGTCTAACCTCGGAGCGGACCGTCTGGAGATCCGGCGATCGAACCCCACCCCGACTTCCCCCGGGCGCCACCACCGACACGCTCGGAGTGCGGCAGGCTTCGATAAGCAACCGACGGGGCAGGATCAGGGTGGCGATCTCGGCATCCCCGAACTCCGTCAGCAGCGAGAACACGCTCCGGTCGAAAGGTTCGCTCCAGTGATGCTCGCGGGAATCGAAATAGCCCGAGACCCCGGACGCCTGGATCCGGGTATCGATCGCCGCAGCATAGAAGGCCAGGAGACCTCCTTCTCCATAGCCGATCACGCCGACCGGGGTGTGGTCCAGGGTCAGCCAATCGACAGCAGCGAGGACTTTCTGCACCTCATATCCGATGAGGTGTCGACCGAGTTGGTAGGCGGGTCTGAAGAGGAACTCCCGACTGGTCATGGGCTGTCTGGAATAGGCCCGGAATCCATCACGTCCGCGCACCTCCACAGCGCGGTCGATCAGCACCGGGACAATCACCCGACACCCGCTCTCGGCCAGGTGCCTGGCGAACTGGGACTCCAGGTCGACGCCGGGCTGGAGCCCGACGAGCTGCTCCGGGGTCTGCTCGCAGTCAGGGATGGCAACAACAGAAGCCTTCGCTCGGTGACTGCGGGGCTCGAGGAGCAATCCCTCGCCGTGCACCTCGCCAAATGCCGGCCAGCGGACCCGCAAGATGTCATAGGCCCCACTCCTCGCCACGAGGGCCGGTTCCTCAAGAGTGGCAACCAACATCGGTGAGTCGAAGGCCACCCGTGGATCACGGACCCCTAGAATCTGTGCGAGCCGGGCTCGGTTCGTGGCGATGGACCGGGTGTAGTTTTCCGCCGAGGACAAATCCCGATGCCACCTTTGGGGTCTGGCCGCCTTCGCCCTCCGGATGGCGGCGTCGAGGACACCATCCCAATTCCCTACGCCTCCCCTGCCGGCCTCAAGCGGTTCGGTACCGGGCAGAACAGCGGATGCCGGCTCCGCTGCCGTGGTAGCACCTAGGGTGACGATCATCCACAGAAGGGCACTCCTAGCCGTGGATAGACTCCGACGTCGACCCCGTGGGTACCGAACCCACGTGACGGTCACGGATGGCAACAGAGGTCCGGCGGGCTTCATAAGGACTCCAGGTGAAGAGGGCGCATCAGGATGGATCGTAACAGGCGAAAAAGTCGACGAACGAAGCCAATCGATGGGGCAGTGCTCGATCGAAAACGAGCTCGGGTCTGGTGTCCGCGCTAAAAAGAGTCGCAGGACCCAGGTTCCAATTGCAGCCCATCGATCGAAGGTGGGCTTCTCCAAAACCAGTAGGATCAGGTTGCATTCGAATGGCCTCAACACCACATGGGCCTTTCCTGCACCCCGTGAATTTTACCTCGGTCCACCCGCATCGTCTGTTGGCCGCCACAATCGGGGTCATCGTCCTCGCAGGATGTGACAGGCGTTTGGAAACAGCTCCCAGGTCGAACAGCACGAATGCCATTGATCCCCTGTAAAGAAGAGGCGTTGCAGACAGACCTACCTCTATCGCATCGGAGGAATCACCCGCCCGGGTGGAGGTTCAGTTGCCAGCCGACCGGATCGTTCAGATCGCCAGGGAACAGGCGTTGCTCAAGGGATTGACCGGAGGGGAGATCGAGTTCCAAGCCCATGAGACGGGTTCGGGACGGTGGTGGATTGGCATTCGAACCAAGGATGAAGACCCATCCACTGTTGCAACCGTTCGGATCTCCGAGGATGGAGAGGCAATGGAGTACCTTTCCCCGGGGCACACGATTTCGTAGGTCGATGCGATCGAACTGGCAAAAGGGCGGATGAGGCTCGGAGCGGAACGAAGGAATTGAAGGTTCTGTATGCCAGAAAGGTAGGCGACATCTTGCGTCTTGGCATCACATGCTACCCCGGGGTTTATGGCGGTGGATCCGATTGCGAGGTGTCTCTCGGACCCACTGGTCGTCTGATTTGGGTGAAGGAGATGTCCAAGGGCGCGATGATGTCAGGGAGGTAAGAGCTTCCGCCCTACCCTTCTCCGGTGGGGCGGGGACGATGTCCGGAAACCGGCCCCGATCGGGCTCGATCAACCCGATCCCGGTCCGCCAAGAAGTCGGCAGGGGGTTCGGCTCAATCCCTGACCCACGGCGCGACCGGGCGCACCAGGCCACCGCCGTCGTCATTCAGTTCGCGGATGGACAGCGAGACTTCAGGCAGTTGGTCGCGGGTCCGCGCCACCACGAGAATCATATGCCGGCCCCGATTCAGGAACATGGGCAGGCGCTTGGGGGACCACGTCTCGCGCCCCAGCCTCAGGTCGAACAGCTCCCTTCCGTCGAGGTAGAACTGCAACTCCCGACGGGAACCCGGACCACCCAGGCCCGCCGTCCATTCGACCCACACCCCTCTGTCAGCCTGGATCCCAGCTACAGCAAATGCTCCCGTCGTACCGGCTGACGGTTGGGTCGGAGCTGGGCACCATTTTCCGAACGCGAGCATCGAGACTCCCTCCACGCGCTGCCACGGTTTCTCGTTCGCACCGAAACGCACGGGCTGATCCCACCGCCACTGATCGACACGATTCGTGATGAAAGACGCTTCCGCCGTGGATCCGGGGAGTTCCGGGCCAATCACCAACCAGTCGCGGATCTCTCCAAGTCCTGCGTGGAGCCTCTCCTGCCACGCCACCGTTGCATTGCCCACGGTGACCTCGACGGTGGCGGGAAACCCAAACGTCCCCCGTGCGCCAACAGGAACGCGGACCGGCATTCGGAACGTGGCGTTGGATTGAGGGTTCGCAGAGGCGGCAACCTGTTCACTCTGCCAGCCTTGCGACCACTGGGGTCGCACCTGGATCATCGCAGTCCCGCCTCCCCGATTTTCGACATTCACATCCCAGTCGGCGTCGCCGCCTGTGCCCTGCTGCACCGTGTTGTTCAATCCAGCAGATGCAGAGGCGTGGAGGCGGATTCCAAAAAGCACTTCGGCCAGGTCGGGGTTGTGCGGCGGCGGCACCGACTGGGTGACTGCCTGCGCGACCACTCGCTTCAGTTCCATCCAACGCGGATCCGATTCCGCCACGGCACCGAGTTGAGACGCCTGGTCGCGGAACCGGCGGAGATCGAGGACCGGGCGCTTGGAGAGTCGGCCGATCACGCCTTCCAATGCCTCGAACCAGTATCCGATCCGGCGACCCGGCTCAATCCAGGCCGCGTCGATCCCTGCACCCACGAGCGGACGCCGTACGCCCTCGAGCTGGTTGCGACGCAGCATGACCCCTGCGGTGCGCCCCCCGATGTCCAGTCCCTCAGGCGCGTCGGTGATACGATTGTCCTCGATGAGGATGTCCTCGGCACGGAAGGGCAGCTGGCTTCCGACCGACAGGAGGATCTTGCCGCCGTGCACGTCATTGCCCCGGAGGACCGCGGCATTCATCAGGCAGGGCGTCTCGGCCCGACCGAGGGAATCGATGTCCCCTCCGCTCAGCTCGATGGCGGCGGTACCGGACTCGAACCGTCGCATGTCGAGCCGCGGTGCCACGAGACGGTTGCCCAGCATCTGGGAGAAGAACGAAGGCTCCGCTGCCTCGGGTCCATCACTGGTGTGTTGGAACGCGAGAAAACGGAGGGCAGCCTCTGAACTTCCGCCGACGCGTTCGAGTCGGTTCTCGGCGAAGACCACCTCGTGGTTCAGTCCGTACATCTGCATTGAATCCCCGTCGGCAATGCGGTTCCCCACCATCAACCAGTGGCGCAGGCTGTGGTTGATGCCGAGGAGCGAGGTGGAATCGAGTGGCACGGACCATGGCCGGTCGATTTCGATCGAGTTCGTGGTGCCACGCAGAATCGTTCGCGCCTGCCCCTTCCCCCGTCCGGCCATCACAAACGCCAGATGTCCTTCCGGCTCGAATGGCCAGGAACGCACCGGCTTGTTGAGTTGGACCGAGGTTCCGGAAGCCGAAGCCACACCTCCGTAGTACACCGGGGACGCTCCATCCGAGCCGACGATCTCGTAATCGGCCGACTGGGCGAAGGCGACCGTGTTGCCGCGGAAGTAGACCTGGTCGTAATACGGATGAGCCTTCGTGCTCCAGCCGGCCCGCGACATGTTGTCCGCTCCCAGCATCTGATTGTTTTCCCAGATCACCTTGCGGCCGCGTTGGGCCCAGACAAGCCCACCCCTTCCCGTGTGGAGACGGTTGTTCCGAACGAGACTTCCGTCGGACATGAACGCCAGCAGGAGGGGGAATCCGCCCGCGTAGATGTCGCAATCCTCAACCCGGATGTCCCGACCGCAGAGCCAGACCGCAACCCCGGTGCCCGCGGCATCAAGGGATTCAAAGTTCAACTGCCGCGTGATCTCGATGGTGTCGCTCAACTGTCCCCAGCCTGGACGTGCGGCATAGGGACTCCACCGGATCAC
>VHCG01000034.1 GCA_016871805.1 Verrucomicrobiota bacterium | reverse complement strand
CCACCACCACCACCGCCACCACCGCCACCGCCGCCACCGCCGCCACCGCCTGAGCCACTCCCGACACCCATGTCCATTCCCATGACGGACTCAAGACCCTGGATGAACGTGTTGGCGTTGACTCTGTAGGTGCGTGTGAATAGAAGCTGACGCTCCTTGCGACGCTGCGTAAACACGATCGCATAGTCCTCAATGGAGTACTTCAAGGGTCGTTCTGCCACCTTGGCGATCGCATCGATCGCATCGGCCAATCGGACGTTTCGAAGTCCGGGCGAGAGGCGGATGATGACGTTGTTGAGGTCAACCGGTTCCTCAGTTGCCTGTGCGATGGGAGCCCCTGTGGTGGGGTCCAGCTGGGTCTGTCCTAGCTGGGGCGTCGCGGCCTCCACGATCGATGAATTGATGATGAAATTGATTCCCCGCTTCTCGGGATCCCTGAGGCGGGTCTGCTCATCAAGATACTTGACGACCTCGGCCAAGGTGACTCCGTCGAATTTGACGTCATTCAGAACGATCCGGTCGAGCTTGTGCTGAATGGCCTGACGTCCGGTTCCGGTGTAGATCAAGTTGGTCCTCGCGAAAGGATTTGCGTCAGGAAGGTTGTTCGTGGGCAGCGACCAAGCCTGTTCGACCTCGAGCAACATTTCCCGTGTCGTCAGTTTCTTGGTCTGGACCGATCGGCCGAAACGAGCCTGCTGGATCAACTCGAGGTAGTAGTTTGCCGTGCGGTTGTCCGGGCTGATCTCCTTGGCTTGTTTGAGGATTTTCTCTGCGTCATCCAGTTTGCCAGCCTCATAGAGCAACTTTCCATCCTGAGCGAGCGTGGCCGCCTTGAGCTCCTGAGCCTTTGCGGCCGGAACCTGGGACAGAGCCTCCTCCGATGGCATCTTGCCGACAAGTTGTGCCATCTCTTTGTCGTTCTCTGCCTTGAAGCTTTTCGCTGCCGCATTGGTGGGATCAACCTTCAAGGCCCGAGCCACCTGGGTTTGAGCCTCCCGATAGTCCCCCCGCTTTGCGGCGGCCTTGGCCAGTTCAAGCCTGGCTCCCGAAAGACCTGAACGCACTTGGGCCCGCTCCGCCTCGGCAGCAGCTCCAAGCTGGTCGGTCAGCGTCCAAGCATCCTCATAGAGTTTGGCGGATCCCGCAAAATCCCGTGCCGCGGTTGCGGCCTTTGCGGCCTCAATGGTCTTTCCCAGAAGGATCTGTTTCTCTTGACGCCGGACAGACTCTTCCTCGGCGAGCTGACTCGGTGACTGGGAGAACGCCGGCTGGGCGGCGGCGAGGAGCAGCAACAAGCTGACGAGACGGTGCAGTTTCAACATGGTACTTGCGGTTGGAAATCGAGAAGACTCAGTGACAGGCTCGAAGAAATTGATGAAGAACTGGTTAGGATTATTGCGCTGCCTTGATCGTTGTCCGGGTTCCGTTAGGCGCTGAAACTACAAGCCCATCTTTCCCGATGGCAACAATCTTGTAATTCGCGCCAGACAGGGAGAGGGAATCATCCGTCCTTTTTCCCGCGAAATCCCGGTTTTCAAACCTGAGGTCCGCGGCATAGCCCATTGCTTTTTCGAAAGGTTTGCCCTTGGCGAGGACTATGGTTTCACCACCGATCAACTGGATGACCACCTCACTCGCGGTGTCCTTCGGCCCCCGAACTTCCTGAAGGCGGAACAGGTTATTTTTGGTTCCCTCGGTGAGCGACGTTGAAACCGCCCGCCGCTCTGAGACCTTCTTTGAAGCCTGCTGCTCGATGCTGAATTCGTACCGATAGGGATCACCAACGCCGGTTGGTCCCACATAGACGAGCTTCAAGTTCAAAGGTTTCGTTTGGACAAGTTTCAAAGTGGCTGACAGATCCTGCCGCGGATCAAGTTTCGGAGATCCATCCGAGCCACGGATCCATCGGAACGGATTGAAGACACTGTGCCCGCCGGAAAGCTCAAGAGGCACGGGGCGTTCCAGCTGCCGGACTGCGGCGACGGCGTTCGTCAAGTCTACAGGCTGAAGCTGCTTCTTACTGCCGCGAACACGCGCTTTGAGCTGCTCCTCCAAGGACATCTGAACTTGACTGACGGCCTGGGTCAGCCAAAAGGCCACTCCAGCAACGACCAGAAGCACGGCACTGAGAACGATCTTCTCGTAGTGCTTTTTAAGGAATTCCATGGGACTTTCTATGAGGGTCCAGTCGAACGTGATTCTGATCAGTTGGAGGGATCAGCCGCGGGAGCTCGGGTCGCCTTTGCGGGAACCTCTTGGGGCAGCAGCTTGATGAGCTCGACTCCCATGGTGATCTTTAGAGGTTTCTCCTCCACAACAACTTCGCCTGGGCGGTTTGCGGGTTGTGATTCAGCCGGGGCTGCCTGCGCGGCGCCACCGGGCATCATTCCGTACCGTCGCATCAAATTCGGATCCATTCCGTATGGATTGCGCATACCACCCATTGGGTTGACTGGCTGGGCGGGGGTGGAAGTCTCCAAATTACCGCGCTCCACATTCAAGGATTTGACGACGAACGCATTCGTCGACTGGATGAGCCCGTTCAGAACAGAGGCCAGCTCGGGACTGAATCCCTGGAAGACCACTTCGTAGGGGTATCGCACCGAGCCCAATGTCGAATTGGTCTCAATTTTCTTGCTGCAGATGTTCGGGTTCAAGCCGGTCTCATTGGTAAGCACCTGGGCCCGCTTCAAGGAAACGAGCGAAGGGATCCTCGCATCGAACAAGACCTGACAGAGAGCCTTCAAATCGCCCAGTTGGACTGTCAGAGGTACCAGTGAATTGGCCGGTAACTGCAGTTGTTTCCGGGGATCATCGAAGGTGAATCCGTATCCGGTCTTAGTGGCAGAGTCGGGAAGCTTAACTCCCGCGCGCTCCGCATCGCGAAGGAGTTCGCTGATCGTGGCTTCGAGGTGCGACTTGAAGCCTGCCGTGTCGAGTCCCTCCGGCTTCTGGAGTTCGGTGAAGTGGGAGCGGGCCTGCTTGATGAAGTCAGACACCCGGGTCTCCTCCCCCTTGGCCAGCTTGATGTTCGCGGCGTCGGGATAAACCGGACGTTGGATCAGCCCATCGAGCTCTTGGTTCTTGGCCTGAAGCTCCGCGTCAACAGAGTCGGCGTCGGCTTTGGTCCCAAGAAGGTACCACACGCCACCGCCCATGAGCAGGACTGCGACCGCCAAAGCGATCACGAACACCATGTTTTTCTTAACCCACTCCATATCAAAGTTTTATAGGGCGTTTGAGCTTGACCTTGAGTGGAAACGAAAACGATGAGGCGTTGTCGGCCAACTGCTCAAGCGTTCCCGCCAACTGGGTCTCCTTCTCGTCAAACAGAGGACAGGCCTTCATCGCCTTTTCCACGGCATAAGCGATTTCGCCGTTGGCCTTGGCATTGATGTTCACCGCCTTGAGTGTCAGATTGATGATGGCAATCTCGTTGGTCGAGTTCGCAAGCGCCTTCGCCTTCGGCTTGGATTCGCCGCCCTCGGCTCCGCCCTCACCACCCTCGCCGGCAGGACCCCTCGGGATGAGCCCGTACCTCCGCGCGAGGATCGGATCCATCCGATAGAAATTCGCCCCACTGCCCTCGGTGCTTTCTTCCTCCTGGGCGGCGTCCTTGGAAGGCTCGGTGGACAGTAGACTGTCGATCCAGATTCCCACGGGAACACCAAGCCTGGCCCGCGACTCCGACTCGGTCGATTTGAGGATCACACCAAACTGCGAGACGATCTGGGACCAGATCAGCCGATCCTCGATCCAACGCCCAGTCTGGGTGGCATCTTCCGTGACCTTCTTCAGTCGACCCTCCGCTGCCTCGAGCTGGGACATCGTCGACTGGAGAGGCTGAAGCTGTTCATCGATCTTGGAGGATCCCTCACGCCGTACATCGGCGACTTTCGAATAGAACCACCCGACCGCGAAGACCCCAACGACGGCGGCGTACGCGGCCGCGATAAGGAAAGGCTTCTTGGAATTGAACTCCTG
Source organism: Verrucomicrobiota bacterium (assembly GCA_016871805.1). Classification (GTDB taxonomy): domain Bacteria; phylum Verrucomicrobiota; class Verrucomicrobiia; order Limisphaerales; family UBA9464; genus UBA9464. The sequence goes on along the minus strand of VHCG01000034.1, from coordinate 39,788 downwards.
GCGCGCCAGCGACGCAGCGGGCATCAGGTTCAGCTCCATGGGACACTGGGCCACATTCCTGAGACCTAGACCCACCAATTCACCGAACTGAGGCGCCAGGCCCTCCAGCTTGGATACATCGATCGATGGATCCACCTGGATGTTGTTCCGGAACGGATTGAAGAACTCAACCGGAAGTGAAAGCTTTTCCTCGAAGAACTGGGCCGCATAGGGCATCAGCGAGCCGCCACCACAGAGGTAGACCCGGACAGGTGCACCGCCACCCTGTTGGGTCCGGTAGAACTGTACTGTCTGGGCCACCTGAAGGTGCAGGCGAGTCAAAACGTTCCGGGCAACCTTGGACACAGCCGCGACCTTCGGGTTGTCGGGCTCCTCATACGCCCCACCGAGGCTGACAAAACCATCACTCAGCTTGAACTTTTCGGCGTCATCGAAACGGAGCTTGCTCTCCGTGGCGAACTCCTGGGTGATAGCATTGGCGCCTACATTGACGCTGCGGGCGTAGTATTTGGCACCCTCGAACAGAAGGACGTTGCTCGTTTTGGCACCAACATCGATCAGGACGCTGCAACCCTCCACATCCCCATAGTTGTACCGGAAGGCGTTGGCCAGAGCGCCGATGGATGCATCGACAGTCTGCATCCGAAGGCCGGACGCCTCTCCAGAACCAAAGATCTGTTTCTCAACGATATCCGATTTGATGGCCACCAGCAGAACTTCGAGTTCACCGGACGGGCTGTTCCCGAGGATCTGGTAGTCCCACGCCGTCTCGGGCAATGGAAACGGAACGTTCTGCTGAGCCTCGTACTGGATGATCTGGCGAACCTTCGAGGTGTCGACGGGAGGCAACTTGACGAACTTGGAAAAGACTTGGAATCCAGGTGCGCAAAGGTTGACGTCCTTGGATCCAAATCCACCCTCCGCCAGCAACTCAGCAAGCGCCTTCTTGATCACCCCCTCACGGACAGCGTCCTGGGAGCCGGCCAACCCGAGGGCCTTCATCCCATAACGAATCAGCCTCAACCCTCCTCCATCGGATGGGGCCATCTCGGCCACCTTCAGGGTCGCCGCCCCGAAGTCGACCGCCAGAAACGTTTTGGATGCCTTCAGCATGGTGAGATTGGTTGCGACCAGCGAAAAAAAATCCGCCCGCAAGCGTTGGCCCGCAGGCAGTCTACGTTAGATGAGCGTCGGGGTACGTATGAAATGCCGACTGAGGGGTCAAACAGAAAAACCGCGTCAAGGGGTTAAATTTACAGATGTCTTCCTCCGAAGCCGCGCTGCCAATCAGCCGCTCCGGCGACGCCAAAGAAACATCCGCTCGCGCCCCTCACGTCCCGGAAAGGATCGGGGCACCCAGTGCCGCCGGAGCTCGAAGTGGGGGGCAAACCTCTGATGGAGCTCAGCCATCGTCACCGCATGAGGCGGACCCACCGGATCCGAGGGCTGCATGTAGTTAATCGCAAGATAGTGGCCATCAGGACGAACCGCGGCCAACACCGCCGCGACATACTCTTCCCGAAAACAAGGCGGGATCGCACACCAGAGGGTGTGCTCAAAGACCCAGTCGAAGCGCCCGAGGCTTCCTGGCGCGGCGAGAAAATCAGAGACGGCAAACCGAGGATTGCCCACCTGACCATATCGCTGCCGCGCCTGATCGACGGCCCGGGCCGACAAATCGAGACCCAGAACCTCGGCCCCGGTGTGCACCCAAGGAACGGTGTCATGACCCCGCCCGCATCCGGGGATCAGCACCCGCTCACCGACCAAGGCAGCGTATTCCGACAGGAAATCGACCAGGCCGGGAGCAGGCTCACCCTTGTCCCAATGGGTATCCCCCGAGTGGTAGAGGGCTTCCCAATCCGTGAGGCCGCCTTCGAAACAGCCTAGTTTCAGGAGGTGTTCCGGATCCAAACCTTCGAGCGACCGGACAGCCCAGGTCGGCGAGTGTTCTAGAAGCTCCTCGAAAGGATCCCCTCCCGTCGCCACAGCCAGGCTCCGAGCCCCGATCGCCCGCGCACACTCGATGTCAGCGGGAGTATCCCCGATGATGACGATATCCGCCCCGGAGAACCCGGGTCCGAACCGTTCATTGGCTATCATCAACGCATTGGAAGCCAACTGGTTGCGACTTTCGTGGCTCCCTCCGAAAACGCCAAAACCAAGTAGATCCTCCAACCCGTGTGCCTGCAACTTGAGCTGAGCACCCTTGGGAATGTTGCCCGTCAGCACCCCGAGATGCGGAGCGTCCCCATGTTCTTTCAGGGCCCGAACCAACTCCCGAACGCCAGGACACACCTCCCCGATCTGGTGCCCGAGGCGCTCCTCAAGAAATCCCAGATAGCCTGAAAGAAACCGCTCGATTTCAGTCTCCGTGACAGGAATTCCCTGCTCCCGCAGGAACTGACAGACAAGGGATCGATCAGTCCGACCGTGGAACCGCATCGCCTTGGTCGCTCCGGGACAACCGTACAGGCGGTGGACCGTCTCCCCGAACGCCCAGACTCCCGCTCCGCCGGTCCTGACGAGGGTCCCATCGATATCGAACAGCACGAGCCGCACCTTCATTGGGACACCTTCACGACTCGTCAGGGGGAAGTCGACACCAGACCGGAATCCAAGCCGTTGCGCACCAGATCCCTCGCCATTTCGACCAGAGCGCGATCCCGCCTCAGATTCCCAAACCGAAAATCGGGCACTCCACTTTGTTGTCGCCCTACAAGATCTCCGGGCCCCCTGAGCACCAGGTCCGCCTCGGCTATCTCAAATCCGTCACTCGTCCGTTCCAGAACCCGCAACCGGGAATCCGCCTCGGGATTCCCCCGGCTGGAGATCAGGATGCAGTGGGAAGCGTACGCACCACGGCCGATCCGACCACGGAGCTGGTGGAGCTGGGCCAGTCCGAACTGTTCGGCATCCTCGATCACCATCACGGTTGCGTTGGGCACATCGACACCCACTTCGACGACCGTGGTGGCCACGAGGAGATCCAAGACCCCGGCTCTGAACTCGTTCATCACCGTCTCCTTGTGCTCCGCAGGCAGTTGTCCATGCAGCAGACCTACGCGAAAGGGCCTCATCTCCTCCTGGATCCGCTCGAATTCCCCGGTAACCGCCCTGACATCATCGGCTTCCCCAGCCTCGATCCTCGGGTAGACGACATAACCTTGGCGACTCTGCTCAAGCTCTCTTCGGACAAAGGCCCAGACCTTCGGCAAGGCCTCCCGGGTGCGCAGGTACGTCTTGATCCTCCTGCGCCCGCCGGGCAACTCGTCGAGTAGGCTTACGTCGAGGTCGCCATACAGGGTCAATCCAAGGGTCCTGGGAATCGGCGTTGCAGTCATCACCAGCAGGTGGGGATACGATCCCTTCCTCAGAAGTCGCTCCCTCTGAACAACACCAAACCGATGCTGTTCATCGATCACCACGAGTCCAAGGTCCTGGATTTGAAATCCGTCCTCAATCAAGGCATGGGTTCCCACGACCACCCTCTGCCGTTTTGCCACGCCAGTCTCCTGGGTCGACTTCCTCGAACCGGTGTGCAGCGAAACCTCGATTCCAAGGGGTGCCAGCCAGCGACGAAAATTGGCGTGAAGCTGCTCCGCCAGGATTTCCGTCGGCGCCATCACCGCCACCGAGAACCCACTTTCCAAGACCATGATCGACGCCGCGACGGCGACGAAGGTCTTGCCGGAGCCAACGTCCCCCTGAAGCAGGCGGCGCATCGGCACAGACCCACCGAGATCGGATCGGATCTCGGAGAGAACCCGTTGTTGGGCACCCGTCAGCGGAAACCCAACACGCGGAAGGAACTGCCTCATCCATCGGTTGTCACCCGAACAGGGCAATGCCTTGGCGTTGGCCTCAAGGCGTCGACGCCGACGCTGGATGACCAACTGCAGATCCACGAATTCATCGAGGGCAAGCCGCTGGCGGGCAAGGTCGGCCTGCCAAGGCTCTTCCGGAAAATGAAGTCTCTGGATCGCCCGCGAACGTTCCGGGAGGCTACGGGACTCGAGGGTCAGCTGATCCCCTCCCAGCTCCACCGCGGGTCGAACCTGCATCTTTGATAGCGGAAGCTCGGGATGGGGCTCCACAACAAGATGCGCGAATGCCCCAACCGCCTGCCAGGTGAGAGCCCTGAGAATCCGTTGAGTCAGACCTTCCGTCGACGGATAAACCGGCACCCACCGGTTCACATGGAGTGTTTCTTCCTCCCCGGACACGATCTTCTCGGTCTCCGGATGGTCCATGGTCCGCGGCTTGAGCGCCTTCACCCGGCCGCAAACCAGCAGATCGTCGCCGACTGAATACATCCGTTCGAGGAATGGCAGATTCCACCATCGGCAATGCAACCGGGAGGTCCCATCGTCGACCACCAGCTGGAAGACAGACTTGCCGCTCCGATACCGTGTCACGCCAAGGGTCAGCACACGGCCCCGTACGGTCACCGTTTCCCCAAGCTCAAGCTCCCGGATGCGGGCCACACGGCGTCGATCCTCGAAACGCCGGGGTGCGTGGAACAACAGGTCCCGCACGGAACGGATCCCAAGTCGCTCCAACATCTGGAGACGTTCCACGCCGACACCCTTGAGGACGGAGACCGGGGACTCCAGCGATGCGCTGGAATCTGGGAAGGCCGGCGTTCCATTCAGGTCCATGGCAGGATTCTGGACCACGCCGACCGGAGCGGCCATGCCTGAACTTCGGGAGCCTTCCCGGCTGGACACAATCGGACCTTTCAGAACCCGAACTGCCGTCGGAGATACTCCCGGCTCTGCCGCGCGATCACCTCCGGCCCTTCCTCGAAGCGAAACACCTCCACCGAGACCGTTCCGTCGTATCCGACCGAGCGCAGGGCATCGACAATCGGACCGTAGTCGACGTCCCCGAAGCCGGGGCCCTTCAGATTCCTGTCGTTGGCATGAAAATAGGCGAACCGTCCCCGGCACTCGGCAATCACGGCCTCGATCGGTTTCGACTCCGAACACATCGCCTTGACGTCGAGCATGATCTGGAAGGCCCGCGAGCCCACGGGTTCCGTGAGGGCAAGCGCCTGGGCGGCGGTGTTCAGAAAATTCGTCTCCGATGGAGCGAGGGGTTCCATGCAGATCGTGACGTCAAGTCCCTCCGCGACGCGGATCGCCTCGGCAAACGTCTCACGGGTCCAGTGGACCGCATCCCCGGGCTGGACGCCCGGCAGGACCTCACGTCTCTGGGGTGAGCCAAAGATCATCGACCGCCCTCCCAACTCCGCACAGAACTCGACTGCTGCCCGCAGATAGTCGCTCGTCCTGCGGCGGACCCCGGGATCGGGGTGGTTGACGTGGAATCCCTCCGTATGAGCGAGTACCCAATGGATGCCCGAGACCTCGATCCCAGCCCGCCCAGCGGCATCACGGATCCCCCTTCGCCTCGCCCCGGATATCTCCGTCACAAGCGGTCCAAAGGTGAATGGGGCCACCTCGACCGCGTCATAGCCCTCCTGCTTGGCGAAGGCGCACGCCCGCTCGAAGTCCCAGCCCTGAAAGATCTCGTTGCAGATGGCGAATCGCATGGAACCAACCTAGAACCTGCCATCAGGAGGTGTCGACTGCCGAGCGGATGAGGCCCAGAGCCTCGTCAGGTCCGACAACCCCAGGAAGTCACCCTGGGGACTGCAGGATTCAGTTCGAGCTTCCGTCAGCTGAGGGATCCGGTGGACGGGCCGGTGACACCGAGGGATCCCTGCGGCGCTCCGCGAAGAATGCCTTCAGGATTGCTGCACAATCGTCCTGCCGGACGCCCGCAGTGATCTCACACCGGTGGTTGAGCCCATGGAACTGAAGCAGATTCAGCGCCCCCCCCGCCGCTCCACCCTTGGGATCGGAGGCTCCAAAGACCACACGCTGGAGCCGACAGTGGACCACAGCACCCGCACACATCGGACAGGGCTCCTTGGTGACATAAAGGGTGCAGTCGGTCAGCCGCCAGTCACCCACCACGGATTCGGCCATCGTGAGCGCCAGCATCTCGGCGTGCGCCGTGGCATCCTTGAGCAGTTCCACCTGATTATAAGCGCGGGCGATGATCCTCCCCTCTCGGACCACGACCGCCCCAACCGGGACCTCGCCACGCCGATAGGCCCGCTGCGCCTGCCGCAACGCCTCGGCCATGAAGACATCGTCGGACTGTGCCCTTTCCTCAGGATTCATGCGTCGGCTTCCTTCCGACTCTCGAGGAGCGTCCACGCATCCGGAAGCCCTGGAACACATCTGCAGTGCGCCGCAAAGAACCCGCCGCGGTGATCCCAGAACAGGGGCCAGATGCGTTCGCGATCCGTCCGAGGCATGAGGAGCGTATCCAGCGCGTCCAGGCGATGGAACCCGAACTCACCCTCTTCATGAGGCTTTGGCAGCGCCTTGAGACGAAATCTCAGTTCGAAGAGGAACATGAGCCAGTGGGCGGCTCCCTCATAGCCCTGCTCGGTGACGATCCCGGTCAGTCGGAAGTCCGGTGGATCACAGCGGATGCCGAGTTCCTCCAAGGCTTCCCGAGCGGCACACGAATGCGGAGATTCCCCAAGCGCAGCCTCGAGCTTCCCACCTGGAGGCGACCATAGCCCTCGATTCGGCTCCTTTGCCCGCCGCAGAAGCAGAATCTCGTCGGCCTCATTGAAGCAGTAGAGAAGCGTCGCAATGCGATGGGGCAGCGGTGTCATGGCATCACAGCCATCCCGATCAGAGGATGGTCCAGGAGACTTCCTTGTGACGGGTTGGATCAGGGCGGCGACATCGTCCACCCACGACCTGCCCCCTCACGGAAGGAACGAGCAGATGTATTCGCACTGGCCGGAGGACACAGCGATGTCGAAACCCGACTTGGCGGGAACATAGAAGAAACCACCCGCCAGGACCTCCTTGTGGCCGTCCTGGCCATCGAGCTTCACACGACAACCCCCGGCGACGATTTCCACGCGCTCTGCTGCGTCGGTCCCAAAGTGGAACTCTCCGGGAAGGATGATCCCGAGGGTCTTCCGGGAACCATCCTGGAAATGGACCGTGTGGCTAACGACCCGACCGTCGAAATAGACGTTGGCCTTCGTAACCACCGTCACTCCACTGAATTCTGTCGCAATAGGCATGGCCAGAGGATTGGGGAAAGCCCCGCCGTCATTCAAGCGACCTCTATTGATCCCAAACCCAACCCGCCCCCCCGTGCCGACTCAGAGTGGCACCGTTGCCAACCAACCCGCGGAGCCAAACTCGGCCCGGAATGCAGGAACGACCGATTCAGCCGAACTTGGATCCCGGAACAGGGCGAAGGTCGTGGATCCGCTGCCCGACATCAGCGTCGCCATGGCCCCGTGGTTCCTCAGGAATTCCTGGTGGAGCGCGAGGATCGGATACTTGCGGAGCACCGGGGCTTCCAGCCCGTTGTAGAAACCGGACACAGCGGCCGAAAGGTCACCACGGCCGAGAGCATCCGCCACCGCTGCGGCCCGACCGGGGCGGCCATCCCGGCATTCCGGAAAGTCCGCGAGCTCCCGGAACGCCCACGGCGTAGGGACCCCAAACCCGGGGTGAAACAGGAACAGTGCAGTCCCGGATAGGACCCCGAATCGTCCGAGCGGCTGGATCCGCTCGCCCCGCCCCGTGGCGAGTGCGGGATGGGGCTGGAGGAAAAAATTGATGTCCGATCCCAACCCGGCGGCGATTTCGTCGAGGCGATCCGGAGACAACGGCGCCCCGAAAGCCTCGTTCAACCCCAGCAGGGTCACTGCCGCATTGGCGCTTCCAGCCCCAAGCCCGGCCGCCAACGGCAGGCGCTTCTCGAGATGGATGCTGACGCCTTCCCGGATACCAGACGCTTCCGCCCAGCGGAGTGCCGCGCGCATCACCAAGTTCGATCCATCGACCGGGAGATCCGGGTTGGAGCAGGTGAGACGGATCCCTTCGCCACTTGGCTGGAACGACAGCTCATCGTGGAGCGGAACCGGGAAGAAGAGCGTCTCCAGGTCATGGAACCCGTCCTGACGCCGTCCAAGGATGTTCAGGACCAGATTGACTTTGCAGGGAGAACTCCGAGTGGTGGGCATAAAAAAACGCGCCAACCCCAGGTTGGCGCGCAAAATGGGGTTTTGGGATCAGTCCTCCGTCGGATTGAAGGACGTCGATCCGAGTCCCGAGAGGAAGGCACCGCCACCATCCACACCAACATAGCGGTCGGTGGAGACTCCCAGGTTGCTGGACATCTCAGAAACCACACTGTCAGGGAAGACAGGCTCGCTCGGCAGGATCAACGGTTCGGACGGGATTGGGAAGGTGGCGATGTCAAATGCCCCTGCCAAGGTGCGCTGCACAGTGCGCGTCACCCCGTGCACGTAGCCGTAGCTGCGGGCAACCACCGGGCCGTCTGCCAGATAGGTCTGCTCGGTCGAGCGGGTGAGTTCCCCCATTCGAAGCGGCTCCATGACGTTGGCGATGCCGCGGCCAAGCTTGTGTTCCATGCTGCTGCAGCCGGTGAACACCACCGCCGCACCCGCGACGGCAACAGACAAAACTCGAGAGGGGGAACCCATAAAGGAAGTGACATGGGGACCCTAGGAACAAGGAACTGGGTGGCAAGCACGGATTTGCGACGACCACGAGGCCCGAAAAGAGGCAGGGCGACAGGCGTGCCCCCTGGAGCTCGAAGCTCCGACATCGTCATCGACGGCAGGGCCGGGAACCCGAGCCCCCGCTGGACCGCTTCGCCCTGCCGCCGGGCATTGCCCCAAGCTTTGGACGGTTCGCCATGCCTTCATGGATGATCCGGAGGACCGACCGTCGCTCAGGTCCGGTGAGCGGAAGCCGGGGAGCCCGGACCCACTCCGTTCCAAGACCCACCTCCTGGACAGCCAGCTTGATGTACTGGACGAACTTCGGGTGGACATCCAGATGGAGCAGCGGGGTGAACCATCGGTAGAGCTCGCGAGCCTCGTCCCATCGCCCGGCCCGCGTGAGGTCCCAGAACTGCTGATTCTCCGTGGGGAACGCGATTCCCGATCCCGCCACCCAGCCATCAATCCCCAGCACCGCACTCTCCAGCACCAGGTCATCCACACCCGTGAAGAGGGAAAACCTATCTCCACAGACCCTGCGGAGATCCGTCAGGCGACGGGTGTTGCCCGAGCTCTCCTTGATCGCGACGAAGTTCGGACGCTCACCCAGCCGGGCCATCAGCTCGGGAGTCAGGTCATGCCCATAGCTGATGGGATTGTTGTAGATCATGATCGGACACCCCGTCGCACGGGCAACCGAGTTGAAGTGATGCAGCGACTCCCGGGGGTCGGGCGACCGGTAGACCATGGGCGGCATCAGCATGAAGCCGTCCACCCCGATCCGCTCGGCGTCGCGGACCAAACGGACGGCCTCACCCACGCTGCTTTCGGCGACTCCGCTCAGGACAGGGACCCTGCCACCGACGGCCTTGACCATGCGCAGCAGAAGCTCTCGCTTCTCGGTGCCATCCAGAGATTGGTTCTCACCCAAGGACCCGAGGAAGACGAGACCCGAGATCCCGGACACGATGAGCGCATCCGCATGGAACGCCGTCGCGTCTGGGTCGACCGCACCGCTGCGCGTCATCTGGGTCGTTATCGCCGGGAACACTCCGGACCATCGTGTCGTGCTTGCCATAAGAAATGCTCAGCCAACCTGAATGGAACACGCCGTTTTGCGAGCCTGAATGCACCCGGCATGACAACTCGAAGACCAGAGGACCTGGGATCGTCTGCATCTGCACGGTTGACTCAGAATCACCAGCTCCCACCCTGAACGTAATACGATTCCGTGACCCCGAGACTCCATCTCCAGCTCGATGAGCGCTCCGGTGTGCCCGTCTATCGGCAGATGATGGATCAGATCAAATACTACGTCGCGGGCGGCACGCTCAGGCCAGGTGACCAGATTCCATCCATCCGGGAACTCGCTGCCGCGCTGACCGTCAATCCGACCACCGTCGTGAAGGCCTATACCGAGCTTGAACGCGAAGGCGTCATCGAGAAGCGACATGGCAAGGGGGCTTTTATCTCCGCAGCGTCGGTCCAGCTGACCCAGGTCGAGCAGGAGACAGCGATCCGACGTTCAGCCAAGCAGCTTGCCGTCGAGGCCACCCAGCTTCAGGTACCGTCTCCAAAGGTGATCCATGTGGTCAGCGAAGAGCTCGATGCCCTCGACCCAGCGAGGGAGGGGGCCGAGACGCCGGTGAAGTTCGCCGCATCGACCGCCAGAGCTGCGCAGTGAGGGGAAGCCGATGGCACCGGTGGTCCATCTGTGCTCCGTGTCGAAATCGTTCCGGGGAGGACCCTCGGTCCTCGACGGCCTGGAACTGAACGTCAACCGCGGGGAGGTGTTCGGCCTGATCGGCCGCAATGGCTCGGGAAAGACCACGGCCCTTAGGATCCTCATGGGGCTGCTCCGGGCCGACCACGGAACCGCCCGGGTCCTTGGACGGGACATGTGGGAGGCCGATCGACGCCATCGGCAACGCGTCGCCTATGTCTCGCAATCCCAGCAGCTGCCAGACTGGCTTCCCATCCATGAGCTGGCGCGCAGCTCATCCCTCCTCTACGACTCCTGGGATCAGCCCTTCCTCACCGAGATCCTCCGGCGATGGAATCTGCGGGCCGACCAACCCATCTCACGGCTCTCCGGCGGAAACCAGCGGCTCGCGGCCATCGCGCTCGCGCTGGCCACGCGCCCCGAGGTCCTGGTGCTCGACGAGCCCGCGGCCGGCCTTGATCCCATCGCCCGCCGGGACCTCAACCAGTGCCTGATCGAAGTCCTCGGAGAAGGAACAGGATGCACCATCGTGCTGTCGACCCATCTGCTTGCGGACCTCGAACGCCTCGCCACCCGGGTCGGCATCATCGAGGAGGGACGGCTGGTCGCCGAGGGGGCGGTCGAGGAATGGCAGAGGACCATGCGTCGCATCCAGATCGTCTTCTCCCAGGAGCATCCACCGAGGGACTTCTCGATCCCGGGAGCCATCCGTTCCCGGACCCTGGGCCCCGTGGTCAGTGCCTTGGCACGGATCGAAGACGAGTCCCAGCTTGACGCGATCCGGGCCATGGACGGCGCCCGGATCTATGTCTTCCCCCTGACCCTCGAGGAACTGTTTGTGGACTGGTTCCAAGGATCCACCACCCTCGGAAACCTAGGTCCCGATCCCGATCGGCATCACGGATGACACTGAGACGCGACAACAGTCCATGGCCGCGTCGCTTCCGGCAGGAGTTCCAGCGGCAGCAAAAGGTGGCTCGTTTCGGATCCAGAAATCCAAGGGCCTGCAGGCATGGATTCACCCGAATTGAGCTGGCGACCCTCGTGGCGCTTGCCGCGGTGCTGGCCACCCTCGTCGTGGCGTTCCTGTCCAACTCACGGATCCATGGCCGTCTCACCACCTGCTCCGACCACCTCCGGCAGGTGGTCCAGGCAGTGAACCACTACGAGAACCAGACCGGCAGACGCCCAAGGGCCTTGTCGAGGGTGATGCGACAGCCGCTCAAGACGGACCCCACCAACCCGTTCCTCTGCCCCGCCGATCCCGCCTCGAGGATGTCCGGGGGATCGAACCTGTTCTGGGGGAGCCTCGCCAACCCGTCCCAGGAACCGTGGACCGGACAGGGAGATCTGCGTGAACCGGAATCGGGTTCCTGGGCTGCCGAGTTGGCGGAGATCAACGAGACCGAGCCGTTCTCGTACCTCCATCCCCTCTCCTGGCGTCGGGATGCCTGGCGCCGCCTCACGGTCCTCGGTCCGGAAACCGGAATCGCCGTCTGCCAACTCCACGGCGTCCGGGTTCCAAACCCGGCAGCATCCGCGGATTTCCGTCCGTTCCGTCAATACGAAGGCCTGGTCCTCCGCGGAACCCGGGATGGCTCCGTGGTCCGTCGCCGGGTGTTTCGGGCGGGCTACGCCTCCGAGACTCCGACCAAGCCCCAGTACCCTTGGGAGTTCTATTCCGATGCCCCTCCACCGCCGTTGCGATAGCCCGCACCGACACCCCCTCCCAACCGCGCGCCAATGACCGAACACACCCCGTCAGGCCGGATGAAATCCATCGCGGGATCAGCCCTGCCTGGACAGGCAGGCTCCGATCGTGGAGGGCGGGCGCTGCTCTGGACCGGGCTCCTCTGGGGGGAGTGGCTGGCCCATGCCCGGATGATGCTGATCTTCCTCGCTCTCTGGCTGCTCGCCATGTGGGTTCTGCCCCGGTTCACCCATCCGCTCTGGGCGTTGGCGTTCGGCGGATTCTTCGCCGTGATCGCGGGTCCAGTGCTCGGGGGCAGCGACGTGATGGGGGGGTGTGAGGAATACGCGTTCTCCCAACCCATCACACGCCGACAGCGCTTCGACTCCCGACTCCTCTTCGCCACCGGCTGGCTGGGCCTGTTCACCGTGCTCAACCTCCTGGTGCTCTATCCGAATCTCGGGGACCTGATCCTCAGCTTCTTCGTCTCCACCGGTGTTGCCACGGTGGATGTCCGCCGGCCCGAACTCCTCTACGGGACGGTGTTCGCCGTGCCTCTCGCGGCCCTCGCCATCGGCTTCACCGTGGCCTCGCTCGCCACCACACGCGCCGTCGCCTACACGGCCTGGGTCTGGGCTGCACTGGGATCGCTCACAGGACTCCGGGCCGGACTCTCGCTCGAGGACTTCCTGTGGGACCGCCTCAACGGGAGAATCACCATCCCGCTGCTGCTGTTCACGGCAGCCATCACCCTCGGGATCGCCCGCAGACTCTACTCGGAGAAGGAAGCCGGACGGGCGTCGTCGCCTCTGCGACTCCCGCTCAGCGGATGGGCCACCCTCATGGCCGCGGCGATCGGTGCGCTCGGAGCCGGACTTCTCCTGTCATGGTTCGTCACCAGCTACTTCCGCAGCTTCTGAGGACGACTTATGAGACCCGTGAGAGTCCACCGTAAGGCGACCACTAAACCATTCGACTACTTGATCGGCTTGATCCGGATGTTCCGGAAGGCGACCTCGCCGTGGTCCCCCTGGAGGAGGATCGGCCCAGGCTGGTCCACTTTGTCATCCAGATGCCCCCCCGAGCCCCGAGTGCATTCCACGTTGTCGTGGATGGTCACACCATTCAGGACGACCGTGACCCGGTTGCCCACGATCTTGGCCTCGACCGACTGCCATTCTCCCGGTTTGCGAGAGGCCATCATGGAGGCGGGGGCCACACTGTACAGCGCACCGTTGCCGCCCATCTCCGGCTTCTTGCCATGATCGTCGAAGATCTGGATCTCATGCCGGCCGCGCAGATAGAAACCCGAGTTGGCTCCGGGCGGGATCAGGTACTCATAGCGCACCACGAAATCACGGAACTGGGTGTCCGACACCAGATCCGTTCCGTGACCCGTGATCTTGTTGCCCTGATGCTCCAGTCGATTGATCAGCACGCCGTTCTCGACAAGCCACGGGGCGTGGCCATCCGGACGCCGTAGCTTCCATCCATTCAACGTCTTCCCATCGAACAGCGGCTGGAACCCCTCGGACTTCTCGGCGGCACTGAGGGCCACACCGGGCTGATCGGGCTGGGCACTGCCTGAATCCAACCCCAATGCCCATCGGATGCCGCCAAGGAGATGCTTTTGATAGATCGCACTCGTCCAGACGTCCTCACGATGCCCCAGCGAGGTGTAGAAGATACGGCCCGTGCCGGCCTGCCGACACCAGGCCACGGGATAGTCGCCCGGGAACTTGTGGTTGGGATGGGCATCCAGCCCCAGCAGACCGTGGACCTTGTTCCGGTTGAAGCTCTTGAAGATGTAGATCTCGTCGAAGACGTCGTAGGTCGGTCCAAGGTCCCGGGTGGCGGGATGCTTCGGATCCTGGTTGATCGCCTGGATCCCCACCTGGGCGTCATGCGTGAGGAACTCACCGCCCAGCATCTCGATGAACCCGGGGAAGCCGTGGAAGGTGTCGGAACAGGAGTGCATCCCGATGAAGCCATGCCCGGCCTCGAGCCACTTGAGGAACCCGGCACGATCCGGGATCGCGAGGTCACCGGTGGTGTTGGCGAAGATCACCCCATCCACCGCGTTCAACCGGTCGAGGGTCAGCTTCTCGCGCACCTCGGCGTCGTCCTGGCCGTTGGGACCGCCACGGACGACGTCCACGACCGTGAAGGCACCACTGGTCTTCCCAAGGGTGGTTACCACGTTCTCAGCCGTGGGAATGGAGCTGTGACGAAAACCTTTGGTCGCCGTCACGAGGATCACCTTCTTGGGAGCGGCCTCGACGGTGGACAGAAGAGCGGCAGTAACGAGTGTGACAACAATTCGGGGAAGCATGGGTTGAGCGTGAATCGGCTCGTTGTTGAAGTCGAGCCCATCCCGGACTCACTCCTGCTGGAGACTCAGAAGTCGACGCGCCTCAGGGAGCAGGAAATGAAAATCGGTGAAGGGCTCGAACCCGATGTCCTGCCATCGTACCCGACCCTCGGCATCCACCAGGAACACCCCATGCAGCGCCGTGCCCTCGAAGTCGTCGTAGGCATGCCACTGCCTGAACGAGGCCAGCGTCGGGTCTGACGCCAACGGGAACGGAACATTCCCGTCCTTACCCGCCTTCTCACGGGTCTTCCCAAGCCCTTCCACCGTCTCGGTGCTGATGGCGACGAGGTCGATTCCCGCCTTCTGGAACCTCTCGGTCCACGGTGCCAGCAACCGCAGCTGCTCGACGCAATGCACGCAGCCACCCCCGAGGTAGAAGACGAGCAGGACCGGACGTCCCTTGAACCGCTCCAGTCCGATGGGCTTGCCGTCGGAACCGGTCACCGCCAAGGGCGGGGCCGGCTGCGGGTTCCAGCGGAACGAACCCAGGGTATCGAGCGCCGGGCGGACACCGGAATCCACCGGATAGCCGGGGGGCGGACGCCACTCTGCCGCCAACCCCGCCGCGGCAATGACCGGGGCCAGCCGCTTCACGATGGGGAGCTGGAGATCCATCCAGGCACTGAGCCCCCGCAGGGTTGCGAGGTTCGTGAGCGCCTCCGGCTTCTGACCCGCCTTCCACTGCAACTCGGTCAGCACCGCCAACGGATGCACCTGGTTCGTCCCGCCCTCCACCGCTTCCCGGGCGAGCTTCAGGGCCTGATTGGTGTTGCCGATCTGGAACCACATTGCCGCCAGGCGTTCCTTCGAGACCGTCTTCAGGGCCTCCAGCCGCTTGGAAATGTCGTTGGTCTCGCCGGCCTGAAGGTCCAGGCCCACCCGGAGTTCCTCGATGAAGTTCTCCAACGTCTCGAGCGGTTCGCTCGACCGCTTCACGGCCTCGGCCATGGCGGCGTCAATGTCCCCACGGCCCTTCTTGTCGGCCTTCGCCTTGGCCTCGGCGGTGTCGACATGCGCCTGCCGTTCCTCACGCAACAGGGCGATGGACGACTCGATGGATTGGATCTGCTCCTTGGCGCCATCCGGATTCCCCTTCCCCAGATGAGCCAGCCCGAGCAGTCGCGCGCGCCGACCCTGCTCCTCCGCAAGGACCGTTGGCTCCAGATAGGGCGTCCCGCCCAGGCGCAGGGTCTCGTCCCACAGCTCCCAGCGCAGCAGCGTCTCCATCAGACGTCGGCGTCCGTGTGAAGCCGTGCCGCGCTTCTCGTAGGCGATGCCGTTGGTCTGCTTGTCGAGGGTGTTGAAGCCAGGGTGCCGCGGCATCTCGATCATGTTCGCGGCGAGCTCCACGGCGCGCCCAGCCTGTCCGAGATAATTGTAGGTCTGCACCAACCACTCGCTGTTGTGCGCGTAGTTGTGGATCTGATCGGGAAACATCCGGTCGGCCATCAGCTGGCTGTTGTCGACCCGGACCGACGCCTCCTGCTGCCAGGCCGTGTCCGGGTAGCGCTTGAGCTTGTTGAAGGTGTGCCCCGCCATGTGCCACTGGTGGGCAACTCCCGGGGAACTCTGTCCGGACTTCGAGGCCGACGGCACGGCGCGGATGGCGGATTCATCCTTCTCCCCATCCCAGAGGTGGATCCGGTAGTGATGGGCGGGGTGCATCGGCTGTTGGGCGAAGATCTCCTTGAGCAGGGATTCAACGGCCTGAGCGCTGCCGATCGGCCACCCTTTGTAGCCGCTGTCCCAAAGGTGGAACACGAGGAAGGCCTTCGCTTCCACGTCGTCGGGGAACTCGTAGACGATGTTCTCGAGGGCCCGTGTGTACTCACGGCGCCGTTCCTTCTCGTCGCGCTTCGGGTCCTTGTGAAACTCAGCGAGGGACTCGATCCAGAGCTTCTCGTGACGACTGACCGGACCCTTGCGTTGATCCGCCTCCTGGATGAACCCCGCGGCCCGGGTTGGATTGCTGGCGTTGGCCATCGCCATGCCCCAGTAGGCCATCGCGCAGTTCGTGTCCCGGGAGGCGGATTCCCGGAACGATCGCTCCGCCTCCAGGTACCAGAAGCCGTGCAGCTGCCCAACACCCTGGAGAAAGAACGCCCGGGCCAGATCGTTGGTCGTGGTGATCTGGAACCGGATCTCAGGCATCCCAGCCATGAGACGGGCGCGATGACGCGGACCCTCGTTGAAAACCTGTCCGTGCATCGAGTGCCCTGGGTTGACGGTCTTGGCGTCATCCGGGACCGGAGCGGATCCATCGGCAGCCCGCCCGACGCAGGAGACCCAAACGCCGAGCAGGGTCACCATCGTGGTCAGCGCCCATCGAGAAGGTGTCAGGCGGCCAAGTCGTCGGGATCCAAAGGCGGACGGATCCGGGTTGCATCGGCGGTGCAGACGGGACTCAGGAAATGGGCGGATCATACGGCGGGAAGGGTCGAGACATACAGTCGACCCAGAGTTGTGACCAGCTCGCTCAACCGCCCATTCAAGGGAGATTCTCAACCCGGTAGAACCGCTGGTCCGTCCCGGGCTGGGTATCCGTCCACTCCGTCAGCTCACCCGCCGAACGGATCCCCGTCACCCGGAGCTCCCAGGTGGCCCCGTCGAGCCGGGCCCGACTCCACACCCGATAGGTCTGCCCAATCCCGCTCTCCCAGGTGATCACCGTCCGGTCCACCCAACGCTTCACGGATACGATCCGATAGTTCACCGAGGCTTTGTCGGTCGGGTCCGACCCCATGCGGTGCTCCCGGACATTGCTGTATCCATCGCCATCCGGATCCGACGCCGGTGCCGCCTCCTTGCGGGTGAACGGGCTGAAGTACCGGCGCTGGAATAGGTCATCCAGGCCATCGAAATTGAAGTCGAGGACCGGCGGGAGGATCTCGATGAAGCCATTCGCCCAGGCCGTGTGACCGTTGACGGTGAGGAAGAGGCTTCGCACGCCGGGCTGGGCGTCGGGCGCAACGGAGACGGGCACCTGCACGCGGGTGAGTTTGCGCAACGAACCCGGCTTGAACTCGGTCGGGCCAAAGGTGAGGCCTGCACCCGTGATCCGCAGCTGACCCTCCGTCGCCGCCAGATTCGGCACGTAGACCGCCACCGAGGCATTGGTCTGGCCGGGCGTGAGCTGGAGCGTGTCGTCTCCACTGCTGAAGCCCGCGGGATCCAGATACCGCCGCGTCTCCGTGATCCGGAAAGGCTGCACGCCTGCAGTGACGGCGAGGGCGCGGGAGGTGACCTGACCCGCCGTCACCACGACCCCATCCACCGTGAGCGGGAGAAATTCCGGTGCGACTCCGGCAAACTCCATGGCTGTCGTGACATCCAGATCCTCACCGCGAACCAGGTAGGCGTCGTGGCCGAAGTTGCCCGGATCCAACGGCGTGACCCGGCTTCGATAGGTTCCCGCAGGCAATCCCCCGACCTCATACGAGCCACCCGTCCGGCTCACCGCTGATCCGAGAAGACGCCCCTCGGAGTCCTCCACCACCACCACCGCCCCCTTCACACCAACACCGCCGGAGGTGACGGTCCCGACCAGACGCCCCGTGCCACCAGTGGCTTGGCCATAGACAGAGCGGATGCCAGTGAGTTCGTCAGACGACAAACCCGCACTCGAGCCAACGCCATCGGCGATATGCCAGAACATCGTGGATCCCCCAACCGCGGCATGGTTGAGACCCAGGAGATGCCCGATTTCATGGAGGGCGACTGTCTCGACGTGGTTCACGGCCGAGCGGCTCGGGTTGAACTCGGTGATCCACTGGAGATCCCGATTCAGGACGATGTCCGCCTCGGCAATGATTTCATCCGCAGTGCTGCCCGACAGGACTGTCAATCCGGCCACGCCCGACGGAAAGAAAAGGGATCCCCCATCCAGCGTCCGGTTCGATGGCAGCCAGACCACCATGTTGATCCCGTCGAGACTGTTGATGTCCTGAACCCCGCTGACTGGCGAGGCCTCCTCGAATGTGTACCGGATGCCGGGAACCGACTGCCAAATCGCAAACGCGTCGCGGATCGAATTGAGTTCCCGCTCCCGGTTCGCCGCGGACCACGCCTCGGTCGAGAGGTGATACCGGATCGCGAGGGTCTGGGGATTCTGGTCCGGGAACAGGTTGGTGTCGTAGAAATCGAGATTCCACCGGAGCGGCTTGCCGTTCGGCCCGCGCTGATAGACAGCCGCCGGCACCAGCGTCTGCGTCAGCAGGACGACCAGCATGACGAGGGGAAACCGACTCATTCAGCACCTCCCGATTGAACCTTGGGGCAGACCTCCTCGCGCAGGGCCTGGAGACCCATGGGTTTCGCACCACCCACCCCGAGGATGCCGTTGCCAACTCGCACTCCCTCCGCGTCGCGGGTCACGGAGAACTTCCCCTGGCTCAACGGAGCCACCACCCAATCTCCCGCCGGAGTCCTCACGAGAAAGAGAACGACCTCTTCGCCGGGCCTGAACTCCGGCTCGCCAACAACGCGCACCCAACGTTCGCCCAGGACCCCGCTGGCCTGGACGACCGTCACTCGGGGTTCCGCAGGACCTTTCCAGGTGTCGTCCACCACCACCTCAACCCGGGTCCGAAGGCGTCCGTCACCACCCTTTACCGTTTCGATGGACTCGACACGGCCATGGACCACGCGATCAGCCCTCTCGGTGATGGACCGAAGACTGAAGGACGGTATCTGTGTCGCGTCGAGCGAGGAGAATCCCAGGAGAATCGACAGCGTCACAGCGACCCGGGTCGCCACACATCGGGATACCACACCCATCCCTGTCCGGGGCGGGAAGACATCAAGGCTGGGGCGGCTGTTCATGTCTGGGTCTTGAATCCCTCGCGGGTTCCGGCCCCGGGAGAACCCAAGGAGGATCCGCATCCGAACTCATGGATGCGTCCGTCCCTCAATTCCAAGACCCGGTCGACCCGCTCCAACGTAGCGACGCGGTGAGCCACGATCAACACGGTGCGCCCACGACACAGATCCTGGAGTCCCTTCAGCACCTCCTGTTCGCTGGCGACGTCGAGGGCGCTGGTCGGCTCGTCGAGCAGCAGGACGGGAGCATCCTTCAGGAAAGCCCGCGCGAGGTTGATCCGCTGCTTCTCGCCGACGCTCAGCCGGGCTGCCCCTTCCCCCACCCGGGTGTCCAGGCCCTGCGGCAGTCGGTCGATGAATCCGATGGCGAACGCCTTCCGAGCCGCCTCCCGAATCCTCTCCCGCGTGGCGTCCGGACATCCGTAGGCAATGTTCTCCGCCACGGTGCCCGGCAACAGGACCGGTTCCTGTGGCACCACCGCCACCTGCCTCCGAAGCCAGCCCCGCGGCAGACTCCGGAGCCCGACACCCCCCAACCGGACCGTTCCTGCGTCGGGATCCAGCAGCCGATTCACCATCTGCAGCAAGGTCGACTTCCCGACACCGCTTGCCCCGATGATCGCCACGGTCTGGCCGCTCCCCACCCGGAATCCAACCTCTCGGAGGACCGGATGGTCCGGCGTGTAGGCAAACCCAACCCCGTCGAACTCAAGACTCCAATCCGTCGGCGGCTCCGAGGGCGTTTCAGATGAACCCGAAGCGGTCAGCCCATCCGCCGACGCCTCATCCATCCACTCCAACACCCGGCACGCCCCGGCACGCGCATCGCTCAGGGTGGCCCCGAGATGCGACAGCTGGGTCAGTGGCTCGTACAGCTGGGCCAGGTAGGCAACGAACACCATCATCTGCCCCACGGTCAGGATTCCCGATCGAACCTGACCCGCTCCAAGAAGCGCGATGAAAGCGGTGCCCACGGCAAGGATGGTCCCGACGGCGGTGAGGTAGAACAGTTCCAAGCGATGTTGGTCTGATCGGGCCACACAGGCGTTCCCGACCTGCCCTCCAAACCGGGTCTTCTCCACCGCCTCTCCTGTGAAACTCTGGATCACCGGGAGGTGGGCCAGGGTCTGCTGCACCGTCGACGCGATCGCGGCATCCGCCGACTGGGACCGCGTGGAGCGTGCCGTCATCCGACGGCCGAGGGCCCGCATGACCACCAGGAGGAAGGGGATCGTCCCCAGCGCCACCCAGGTCAGCACCGGACTCATCCGCACCATGACCGCCACCATCGCGACGACACCCAGCGTGGACGAGAGGAACCCGAAGACCCCCTGGGTGAACAGCGTCTGGAACGCATAGACATCCCAGGTGGACCGGTAGATGAGATCCCCTGCATGGGAACCCTGCACCCGACGAAGCGACAGGCCGAGGAGAAGATCGAAAACGCGTTCCCGAACCCGGGCCAGACCTCGGAGTCCAATTCCAATGACCAGAGCCTGTTGGAGCGAGCCGAGGGCGGTGTGGCTGATGGCGAGGAGTGCCAGCATCAGGACCAGGGTCGCCGGATACCGATCTGTCCCGACCCATGACAACCCCGGCCAGAGACGACCGGTCGCAAGGTGGTCGATGAGCAACGCCAACGGCCAGGGCTTCAGAACACCGAGCAGGGTATTGAGACACAGCAGCCCAAGCCCCCCGAGGATGCGGGGACCGTCCGGAGTGAAGAACACTCGGGCGCGCCAGAGGGTGTCCATGCGAAGATCCCCGCGAACCTCACCGAAAATGGGTTCCCATCGCGAGGCCTTTCACCGGTGTCGATGACACGGCGGCGGATACGTTCCCGGTAAGAGGCTGAGCACCATAAAGGGCTCGCGTTCATGCCGAATCCACCTCGACACTTTCCGGATCCTCCAATGCACCGCCAACCACCTGGACTGATGTTCCTGCTGCTGCGTCCCTTGGCCTTCTGGATAGCGCTCGTCACGATTCATGCGGAACGGCTGCGCGATGGGAGCTTCGAGGGACCGCCAGATGGGGGTAACAAGCCGGCTCCGAAGAGCAGCATGACCTACTCCCCAACGGGTCTTGCTTGGAATTTCAGTCGAGGCGCTGGCATCCAGTTGGCGGCGGAACGCGATGTTCATTTCTATGTGCCTGGCAATCGGGCACCAGACGGGGTCTGGATCGCCTTCCTTCAGGGCGAGAAAGCCCGGATCTCCCAGCGATTCCCGATTCCAACCGCTGGGCCTCACCGCATCCAGTATTTTGTGGCGGGTAGAGATCAGGACCCGCCTTTCGGTGGAGACACCCAATATGAGATCCGGGCCAACGGGAGACGCATCGCGTTCGAGGCCACCTACAGTCACCAACCTTGGACTCGGCGCTTTGCCGACTTCACCGCGGTGGCGGGGACAAATCTCCTCGAGTTCATCGTGGTTTCACCCCGCCAAAACGCAGCGGCGCACCTGGCCGGTGCCGCACTGATGCTGGACGCCGTTTCTCTGGAATCGCCCCAGGCTTCCTTGACGACTGCATCCAGGCCTCCCAATTCCAGTCCCCCTACTTTTTCCACCTCCTCAGACCGCGGCCAGGCTGGCGACAGTGATACCTCCTTGGCGGTATCCGGGGCGCCCCCAAGCATTCCCACGGCTGTCACCGAACCAAGCCGGCCACTTCGAGATCACGAACCCCCGTCGCCGCCTGGAAAAACCCGAGCTCGGATCCCTTGGGTTTGGATTCTCTTGGTTCTGGCAGTGGGTCTCTTGCTGGGTCTAATGCCGCGGCTTTGGGTTGCACTCAAGCGCTCGGATACCTGAATCCGGTTCAGGGACTCGTGACCCGATAGAACCCACTGGAACCACCGACCTCGACCGGGATGACCTCCGGCAGACCGGAAAGGGTCCCGCTCCGGATCAGACTCCAGGCGGGTGATGACAGACTCGGGCTCCACTCCACCCGGACACTTCGCCCCGCCTCACCCGTCACCGTCAGGCGCAGCGCTCCAGGGGGGCCCGAAAGCGACACGGTCGGCACTGTGGGGGCCACCGGCTGGGGATCGCTGAGGTCGGGGATGCCATTGGCATTGGCATCGTTCAGGTCCACCACGAAGACATCCCAGGCGTCGAACTCATCCTGGAATGGTGTTGCCGGCTGGCCGTCCAGCAGGAACAGGGAGCCGGCGTACCAGGGTCGGCTGGCAATGCGGTCGAGAAACAGCTCCACGCCTTCGACGTCCCTGGATCCCAGGACCTCGAAGTCCACCCCGCCAGCCGCGATCCAATGGGTGTTGACCCGCTCCAGCGTGCGGGCATCCCGGACGATCAGAGGCATTGGGCCCTCAAAGTGTCCCGATCCACCAAGGCGCGGAAGCTGCACCCGGGCCTCCACCCGGGTGGTTCCGACGGCCGCTGGGGTGTAGGTGAGCGAACCTCGGTAGTGGAGCACCTCGAATCGGTGCAGGAATTCGAGGTCGGTGCCGGCTTCGAAGGGCGACGGCATCCGAAGCGTCAAGGTGCCCTCGGCTGAACCCGCCATGCGATTCCACCGGGCCGCCACGGGTTCGACCCCCAGGCCCACATCCACGGTTCCCTGGGTCGTCGCCGACACCGCCTGGTCCACTTCGAGGAAGTCGGTGATGAAATTCAGGTTCAGATCCCCGGCCTTCGGGATGTCCACCTCGATGACCCCGATCCACTCGAGACCCAGTTCAACGCTGCGGATCCGGATGTTGCTCGTGTAGCCAAGGGTGCCGTTGTAGGGAAACCACTCGCCGTTGATCGATCGGAACTCTCCAAGGTCGTTGATGTCGGTCGTGAATTCCCCAATGCAGTCCGACGCGTTCCCACCGCTGGGATCGGGAACCGCCTGGGCCGGACGGACCACGAACGACTGGCAGACGAGATTCATCGCCGCCTCGTTGCCCTCGAGCACCCTGGGAAGCCAGAGCCCCAAGGCGCACAGCACAACACCGATTCGCCTCATGGACCCAACAGACCCCGGAGACACCCTCGGGTCAACGACAGGATCCGCGGTGGACCCGTTCCCCATAGTCCCGCAACAGCGGGACTTCCCCGGTGGGTTGTGCAGTGCCCTGCGCAACCTGGCCGCAGCCAGCCTCCCCGGGGGTTGCCCACTTCCAACGCTCAGACCCTCCTCTGCGGTTGACCTCACCCCACTCGGCACCTGCCCCAGCCCAGCCTCGCACCTCGCAGGATAGGTGCTGTCGCACCCAGTGATGCAGGGCACTGCATCACCCACCACAGTCAACCCTGTGGCTCCGCCACCCCACAAACACGCCCAACACAGCTCCCCAGACAAAGTGGACCCGGGATTTACCCCAGTCATAGGGCAGCGTGGAGCCCCAGGGGCTCGAGGGTCTGACGCAGTGGTCAGCGACGCTGGCGATGGACGAGACAGTGCACACGGGCCAGACTGGGTCACAGGTAACGGCGACACGTACACGCGATGCCTTCCCTCCCATGGGCAACGTCCTCCAGAAGGCGCTGGGCGACCGGGTAGTCCCCGTGAACGGTTGCGGTCTTCAGCAGCTTCGGCACCTCGCGCCGGGAGGAATCTGACCCGGCTCGCAGCAGGATCGCCGAAAGCAGATACAGGGCCTCCTCCCGTCCGTTGTCACAGATGTGATTGGACACGATGGCGCGCCGATACATCGCCTCCGCCGAGACCAGGTCACGCCGGACACCCGCTCCATGCTGGAGGCAATAGGCGTCATCCACCATGGCGTCGCCATCCCCAACCATCGCGGCCTTCCTGAACCATTGTGCCGACAGCCTCGTCCGACCCAGAACCCGGTAGGCCACCGCAATGTTCGAGAGGGCCGTTCCGTCGCCTTGAGCCGCTCTGGGTCGCCACTTGCGAATGTCACGTCGCCAACGGTCCTCGGTGGTCATGGTCTTGGGTTTGGCTCCACGCCCCGGTCTCAGCGGGGATTAGGGGGATTAGGGACAGGTCCTTGGTCCGTTCAAGGATCCCTGCAAATCACAGCACAGGGGCGCCGGTGACCGGAGCAATGCATGACCTCATCGACTCCCGGGAACAGGAGTACGCCCACAGCTTCGCCCCCAGTCCCCCATTGCCTTCAGCGGGGCCTACTCCGATCACGCGTACAGGTTCGCAGTCGTTGGGGCGATGGGGGCGTTTCGACAGGTCAATCCAACGTGTCGATTGAACTGAGATTTTTCGATATGTATTGGCGAACTGTCGAAACCGGCAACACGACGTTGCGCGTTGCCCGAAGCTCAGGACCGCAGAGCAAGGCCGACGGGCTGACGCCCGCTCATGACCTGACCCTCCATCTCGAGGACCTGTCCCCAAACCAGTGACCGAATCGGTGATTCGGTGAGCCAGAGCACCACGCCAAGGCGGGATAGATGACCTGCCCCCGAAACATCACCCATTTCGGTTTATGAAACTCGAAAAGCGTGACCTGTGGGAGAGCCCCACGTAGGTTTTGACAGTGGGATATTCCCACGCTTTGCTAAGTAAGTGACCTACCTCGTCGATTCCAAAAGAAGAGTGACCCTACCCCCGGGGGTGCCTCCGGGCTCTGCAGTCGTCTATGAGCCGGAGGGCGAAGGTTGCTGGCGGTTGGTGGTGCTCCGCCGTCCGGCACGTCCGAAGCCGTCCGTTGCCCGGAGAGCCTATGTTGACGCTCGCCGGATCCGCGGGATCAACCTGGATCAGCCGGCCTTCCCGGTTTGGTGAACCGTGCGCGCCCTGCTCGATTCCGGAGTGTGGTTCCGAAGGTACCACCGGCTGCCCATGTCAGCTGCCCTGAGGAAGACTCTTACCGGGGTCACAGAGTGGCACCTCGCGTCGATCAGCATCGCGGAGATTCTCTATAAGTGGCGCCACCGGGGTCTGCCGGTCT
Organism: Verrucomicrobiota bacterium; assembly: GCA_016871805.1. Classification (GTDB taxonomy): domain Bacteria; phylum Verrucomicrobiota; class Verrucomicrobiia; order Limisphaerales; family UBA9464; genus UBA9464. Next base: position 14,712 of record VHCG01000034.1, on the reverse strand, counting down.
CGAACCCCGATGAATGGATGGAAGACTCCTTGAGCGGCCTGACCGTGCAGCCTCTGTCGGCATCCATCGCCCGAAGGGCGGCTCTCTGGGAATGGCCACACGGGGATCCGGCAGACCGGATCATCGCGGCCACCGCAGCTGAACTCGAGTTGACGCTCGTCCACACGGATGAAGTCCTGAGAGACCTCGCTGGCTTCAACCAGGTATTCTGCCGAGGCACAGGCCGGTAGGACGGAACGGGCGGAATGGCGATCACCGGCATGATCCGCAATGGATGACCCGGCCCCAAGCCACGACCTACCCCCGTCCGGCGTACTTCCCAGTCCGGGACGGATCCGTGTTGGACCTCCCCACCTCCGGGTGAAAGTCTCCGGGACATCCTCCCGTGACGTCCTATACCCGTTCCCTTAACCGCTCAGCCGCTACCTCAAGGGTCTGTCCCCAAGTGGCACCTTCCATCCAAGGACCTGGCCCGGAAACCACCCAGCACAGCTCAATTCCATCCGTAAGTGCCTGACCCTCAAAACAAGGACCTGGCCCCAAGCCATTATCCTCGGTCCAACCAATGACCTGGCCCTCGCCTAAAGGGCCTGTCCCCAAACGACACCCATGACCCGTCCTCAGACGGCAAGCCCTGTTCAACCGGAACCCTGACCCATGACCTGGCCCCAAACCGTCACCCATAAGGGCATGACTAAGGACCTGGCCCCATCCGAAGAACCCAATTCCATCCGTAAGTGCCTGACCCTCAACACAAGGACCTGGCCCCAAGCCATTACCCTCGGTCTAACTGATGACCTGTCCCCCATGCGAAGGACCTGTCCCCGAATCGTGGGTCAGCTCCTGATGGGAGTCCTGCTGGGGAGCCTCCCTACTGCCCCGGAGGCCTCGGATCTCTCCGCCATCCGCGTGCCCAATGGATTCAGTGTCGAAACCGTTGCCGATTCCCCCTTCGTGAAATACCCCATGCTGGGTGGGTTCGACCCAGACGGGCGCCTCTACGTCTGCGAAAGTGCCGGGAAGAATCTCGATGAAGCCGGGATGCTTCGGGAACGACCCAACTTCATCAGCCGGCTCGAAGACTCCGACGGCGACGGACGGTTTGATCGCAAGACGGTGTTCGCCGACCAGATGACCTTCCCGGCCGGAGTGCTGTGGCACCAAGGAGCCGTCTACGTAACCAGCCCCCCGTACCTGTGGCGTCTGGAGGACACCAATGGCGATGGGGTTGCGGATCGACGGGACCCGATCGTCGGGACCTTCCGGTCGCTGGGGCACGCCGGCGACATCCACGGACCCTTCCTCACTCCCGACGGTCGACTGGCGTTCACCGACGCCCCACTCGGACATGAGATCAAGGACCGTCAGGGACAGGTCCTCCACAAGGGAACTGCCGCCCGGGTGTTCCTGTGCGATCCCGATGGCTCCCAGCTGGAAACCTTCTGCGGCGGTGGCACCTACAATCCCATCGAGGTCGCCTTCACCCCAACCGGCGAGATGCTCGGGATCATGACCTGGTACAATCCCGACGAGGCCCGGCACGACGCCCTCGTCCATTACATCCTCAACGGGGTGTACCCGCGACGAGTCGACGCCTGGATCAATGAATTCCAGCAGACCGGGCCTCTCATGCCGGCCCTCATCCGATACGGCCTGGTCGCCCCCTCCTCAATTGCCCGATACCGGTCCGATGCCTTCGGAAGTGCCTACCGCGACACCTACTTCATCTCGTTCTACAACACCCATCGCATTGACCAGATCGTCCTCGAACGCGACGGAGCCACCTTCAAAGCCCGTCAGATCCCGTTCCTCGAATCCTCCAATCCGGATTTCCGGGCCTGCGACGTCATCGAAGACGCCGATGGCAGCCTGCTGGTCATCGACACCGGCGGCTGGTTCGTCAATGGGTGTCCCAGCGCCCAGGTCGCCAAACCCGAACGTCTAGGAGCCATCTACCGGATCCGGAGGGAAGGTGCCGTGGTCCAGGATCCCAGGGGGCGGGCTCTGGACTGGAACGCTGCCCCACCGACCACCCTCGCAGCCCGTCTTGCGGATCCACGACCTGCAGTCCAGGACCGGGCCGTCGAGCTCCTCGGCCGCCCCAACCCGGAGTCTTTGGGGACCCTGCGAGCGGTATTGACGCAATCCACCAACCCCGAGGTCCGGATCCGAGCCCTCTGGGCCCTTGCCCGACACCGCACCCCGGAGGCGCACGGGGTGATCCGACAGGGATTCAGGGACCTGTCCCTCGAGGTCCGACTCGCGGTGGAACGAACCGTTGGAAGTGACCGCGACGCCGCCAGCCTTCCAGAACTCCTCCACACCCTCCGCTCCGAATCTCCCGCCGAACGCAGGGAAAGCGCATCGGCCCTATCGCGTCTTGGCAACGTCGAGTGCGTGCCCGCGGTCCTCGACGAACTCGACCGCGCCACCGATCGCTTCCTCGAGCACGCCCTGATCGACGCCCTGATCCAGTCCGGCGATGAACCCTCGTTGTCCGATGGACTTCGTCGCCCCTCCCCCGCGGCGCGTCGCGGAGCCCTCATCGCGCTGGATCAGAAGACCGGGAAAGGTCTCCGCCCAGACCAGGCCCGGCTGCTCCTCGCAGATCCGGACACCCGGGTCCGCCAACGCGCGGTGGACGCCATCGCCCGCCGCCCCCAATGGGTCCAGGAAGCCGTGGGACAACTCCAATCATGGCTGACGACCTCGAACCTCGATCCCGAGGGCCAGGCCTCGTTGCGGCATCTTCTCTCGGGACTCTGGAACCAGGAGCCAGTCCGCACCGTCGCCGCGGCTGCCCTCGCCTCACCCTCCACCACCCCGGACCGCCGTCGCCTCGTGCTCCAGGTCTGGGCCCAGGATGGGCAACCCAAGGCGTTGAAGGATTGGCAGGGACTGATCCGGACCACGCTCGACAGTTCCGATGACACCCTCCTGATGGAGGGCCTGTCCCTTGCCAGGGCCGCCCGGACCCATCTCTGGAACGAGTCGATCACCCGGGTGGCCCTGAACCCCGATCGAGCCCCAGCAGTCCGCCTCCGTGCCGCCGACACCCTCAGCACTGGCGCGCCGCTCCCGGACCCCATCCATTCGATGGTGGTCGAGGTCGCCCGCCAACCCGCGACCACCCACGCAATGCTCCGACTCCAGGCAGCCCGGCTTCTCGGACAGGTTCCCGGAACCTCCGATCAGCTGTGGCTCCGGACCGAAGTCGTCGCCCAGGCCAACGGAGTGGAATTGACCCAGTTGCTGCCGGCATTCGAGCGCCCGCTGGGCGATGCGACAGCACTCGACCTCGCCGCTGCGCTCGACCGGTCCCCGGGCCGTGATGCGCTTTCGGTGGGGGTCCTGGAACGGATCGCCATCGCCGCGGGTCCCTCCACCTGGAAGGCACTCACCCCCATGCTGACCCGCCTCCACTCCCGTCAAAGCGGGACAGAGGAACGCTACAAAGCGCGGACGCCATCCCTCACTGGCGGGGATCCCGAGGCGGGACGCCGGGTCTTCCACGATACCCGATCCGGATGCGCCCTGTGCCACCGGATCGCCGGCGAAGGTGGAACCCTCGGACCCGACCTCTCGACCATCGGGGAGGTCCGAACCCGACGCGACCTGCTCGAATCCATCCTGTTTCCCAGCGCGTCCTACGCCCGCGGCTACGAGCCGATCGAGGTCGTGCACCGGGATGGCGAACGGGATACGGGTGTCCTGCACCAGGAAACGGAACTGGCGGTCGAGCTCCGCCTGGCCGACCACTCACTCCGACGCATCCCAAGGAACGAGGTCCAGTCGCTTGGGATCGGTTCGCAATCGCTCATGCCCGAAGGGTTGGAGGGATCCCTTTCGGTCGACACGATGCGGGACCTTCTCGCGTTCCTCGAATCCCTTGAGGGTAGCACGCCCTGAATCCTTCACCCAGCGGTCGATGCGGGCTTTCCACCTCTCTGAATCCGCCGGCCGTTCAGCAGCCAGCCGATCCAGGTGCCTCGGACCAGGTAGTGGTAGGAGACGAGAAGAACGCCGATCAACGAGGCGCTCAGGATCAGCCACTTGAGCATCGGTGACAGATCCCACGGACGGATTAGGGACTGAAACAAGGCGACCAGCGGATGGTGCATGATGTAGAGCCAGTAGGCGGAGTCCGCGAGGTAGCGGATCGCCGGATTCTCCCCACTGAGGTAGCGGCGGAAGAGCCCCATGGACCCAAAGCACATCATCCAGGCGAAGAGGATCTGGGAGACCCCGGACACGATTGGATGTTGCTCCATGGTGGCCAATCCAAGCGGGAACAGCACTGCGTTCGCCCCAACCAGCAGCCAGACCCAGCCTCGCCCCAGCCGACCCTCCACATCCCTGGACTCGAAGTAGAGGGCGCCGACCGCGAAGAAGATGCCGTAGTAGACCACAAGATGCGGCTGCGGGATCAGCCCAACGGGCGTGTCCGGTCCAAAGTTCGGTCCGAACGGCGCCATCCAAAGCTGGGGAGTCAGAGTGATTGGCACCAGGACCAGCGGCCAGGCCGGGGACAAAAGCCAGGCGTGGGGAATCCGAGGCAGACCCAGCCGCCCCCACACCGACACCGCCAGCGCAAAGAAGCCGACCAGCCAACAGAGGAACCAGAGGAACCACAGGTGGTCGAAGATGGACCCCAGGACCAGATGCCATCGTTTCGAGCCATCCCCGCCGGAGATGCGAGCGGACCCCTTCACCTCGAATTGCTCGGAGGCCAGAAAGTCTCGATAGGCCCGTCGACTCGCCGTGAGGAGATCCTCCTGGACTCCGGGCGATACCGATCCGCCCGATGCCTTCGTTTCGTCAGGATGACCCGCCCCATTCCGGGAGAGCTGTTGCCGGCATAGCTCTCGACGCTGTCGAAACGTCGTCTCATCCGCCGGGACGGGGATCCGCAGGAACTGGGCGATGCCCCGAACGTCGGACCAACTCCCGCGCGTGGCCTCCAACGGGGTCGAACCCGAGTTGTCCTTCACCCGGACCTCCGCCCCACGCTCGATGAGGATCTGCAGCACCTCGGGATGGGCGAAGAAGGCCGCCGAATGCAGGGCACGATGGCCGCCGGCACTCGGCTTGTTGACCTCAGCGCCCTTGTCGAGGAGCAGTCGGACCGCCTCGGGGTTGTTGTAGTGGGAGGCCCATGACAGCGCCGGATCCCGGATCTCCGGATCCACCTCGTTGGGATCGGCTCCCGATTCGAGGAGCTCACGGAGGCGGACCAGATCTCCCTTTCGGATGGCCTCGACCACCTCGGAACGGACCCCCGGTTGGGAGAACCGAATCGCGTCCTGCGCCTGGGCCCGACTGCGCGCCCAGCCCACACACCAGTCCTGGATGGGAAGAACGGTGACGACCCCTGCGAGCAGCGGCAGGAACACCCGGAGGAACCGCTGCCTCAGCAGCGCCGTCAGCCCTCGCCCCCGCCAGAGCATCATCGTGAAATAGCCGCTGACGTAGATAAACAGCGGCATCCGGAAGCCGTGGACCCAGCCGACGAAGCCCAGCAACGCCTCGTTGCGCTTCCAGTCGCTCACCATCCAGCCCGTCGTGGCGAACGGGAGAGAGGCGTGGAAGACCACCCCCAGCAGCATCGCGAACGCCCGGAGCGCATCGAGATCGTGTCGGCGTTGGGGAGGCGTCGCGGGGGTTCGGTCCACTATCGCAAAGGATGGGCGGCACCCAGCGGATGCGTCGAGTGGAATTCCCCCCGTGGAGGGAAGGATTCCCAAACGAGCGTCACCACGTTCTGATCCCCGCGTGCGATCGGCGATCACCCTGGGCCTCGGAGTGCTCGCGCTTGCAGCGACGCTGCAGGCCGAGGTCTCGCCCGCAGAGGTCGACCCATTCCGTCGTCCCTGGATCTCCCAGCTCCAGCCCAGTCCGGACGGCCGCTGGATCGGCGGCCTCGTCTCAACGCCCACTCCAGGCTGGGCCTGCTGGTCGGTCCTGGAACCCTGCACCCCGCCTCGGATCATCCCCGGCAGGATCTCGGAATTCACCTGGCTGGGCTCGAACTCCGTGGTGTGGGTCGACTCAAGCCAGCACCCACCCACCTGGACGCATTTGGCCCACCCCGTGGGGGACGCCACCCCGTGGCAGCCCCCTGGATCGGTCGACTGGATCCGGATCCTGCGTCCGAACCCACCGCTTCCCGACGCAGTCCTGCTGGAAGGAGATTCCAGGCGCCGCAACCAAGGCCTCTTCTCCTCCGGGCGCTTAGAGGTGTTCCGCGTTTCGATGTCCGCCACGGAGCCGGAGCGCCTGACCCGAAATCCCGGTCACGTGGCCACGTGGATGACCGATGCCGGCGGGCAGGTTCAGCTGGCCCTCGAACGGCGCGGGACCCAACAGCGGGTTCTCGAATTTCCGGAAGGATCCCGGTCCAAGGGCCAGGTCCGGCTGACCTTGGATCTCCAGCACGACACACCCCGCTGGCTCGCGGTGTCGGCCGACGGCTCCAAGGTCTGGTTCGCGGCTCGGATGGGACGGAACACCCGCGGGGTCCATGAGCTCAGGCTGGGTTCGGACGAACCACCCCGGCTCGTGGTCTCCAACCCGGATTTTGATGTCGAGGGTCGTGCGATTGTGGACCGGGACACGCTCGTGGCACTGGTGACCGAGGAGCGGGTGCCCACGACGCGATGGATGGATTCCCGGTGGGCGCAGGTTCCGGATAGCCTGGGGTTCCCTGTCGCCCTTCTGGAGGAAGGGCGGACGGGACTCTTCTGGAAACCCGCGCCGGACGGAGGGGGCGAGGCTTGGATCGTTCCTCGCCCGGACCAGAACCGCCCCCATTCCCGGCTCGCCCCGATCCCGGGGATTCCGGTGACCCAACACCCAGCCGCCACGCCGCTCGAAGGCTGCACCCGGGATGACCTCCGGTGGACCGGCTATCTCTCGATGCCAGGATCCACCGATTCCACCCCTCCACCGCTGGCGGTCCTGGTCCATGGAGGACCCTGGGAACGGGACTACGCAGCAAATCCTCCGGAAGCGGAGTTCCTGATCCGCCGGGGCTGGGCCGTGCTCCGGGTCAACTACAGGGGATCCGATGGGTTCGGTCGCCGGCATCAGGAACAGGGTGCCGGACACTGGCGACAGGCGGCCCAGGATCTGATCGACGCCACCCGCCAGGTGCTGGATTCCAAGGCCATCGACCGGGAACGGGTCGTGATCTGCGGTGCCAGCTTCGGGGGCTTCCTGGCGGCGTTGTCACTGACCGAGCCCAACACCCCTTTCCATGCGGCGGCATGCCTCAACGCGGTCTTCAACCTCGACGTCTGGCTCCGGCAGGCCCCAGCGGAGGCGAGCCCTCAACAACGACGAGTGTACCGATCCTTCCTCCGTGGAGAGCAACGACCCGATTCCGAGGCGATGCGGGTCGATCCCAGAAAGATCCACCGTCCTCTCTGGCTGGGCCATACCGTCGACGACAACCAGGTATCGGCCGATCAGTCCCGGAGGCTCGCACAATCCCTCCGGGATCTCGACCGCCCCGTCTGGCTGACTCTGTGGGCCTCCGGGGGACACACCCTCGGCACGCCCTCGAACCGCGCCGACTGCTGGGATCAGGCCGAGCGATTCCTGAGGGATCAGGGTCGCCGTTAGCCCCGGAGTTCAACGCTTGATCGCACCTCCGGGGTGGCCTTTCATATCGGGGTTTGCCGATGTGTTTTTCCACCGTCCAGGACCTTGTAAACGTTGCTAAACTCCTTTCGGATCCAAACCGGGTCCGGATTGTGGAGGCCCTCCGCCAGGGCGAGCTCTGCGTCTGCGAGCTCTGCGACGCGCTAGACCTGACCCAATCCACGCTGTCGACCCATCTGCAGGTGATCCGGGCGGCAGGGATCGTCCGATCTCGGAAGGAGGGGAAATGGAGCTACTACGCTCTGACCCCGGCGGCCGCGACGATGATCGACAGCTGGTTCCATCCTTTCCGAAGCGCCATCCGCCGTGATGCGCCGCTCGTGCGGGATCGGAAGCGGCTGAAGCAGCGGTTGGAACTCCGCCAATCCGGGATCTGCTGTGTGGGCTTCAACTGCCGGGGGAAGGCTCGCAGTGGGAGGACCTCGTGAGACGAGGGCTTGCCGAGTTCCTGGGAACGTTCGTTCTCGTGTTCGCCGGGACCGGGGCGATCGTGGTGAACCAGGCACAGTCCGGCGTCGTGACCCATCCGGGGATCGCGGCGGTGTTCGGGCTCGTCGTCGCGGCGATGATCTACACGTTTGGCGACGTGAGCGGGGCCCACCTCAACCCGGCGGTGACTCTGGCATTGACCGCGGCGGGACGGTTCCCGGCACGCGAGGTGCCCCTCTATCTCGCGGCCCAGATCTTCGGTGCCACCACCGCGAGCGTGCTGCTGTCCCATATGTTCCCAGGGTCGAAAACGCTCGGGGCGACGCTCCCCGCGGGATCCGCCGGACAGAGCTTCATCTTGGAGGTCGTGCTGACCCTCGTCCTGATGCTGGTCATTCTCCAGGTGTCCACCGGAGCCCGGGAGAAGGGGATCACGGCCGGGATCGCGATCGGCGCGACGGTCGGACTCGAAGCCCTCTTCGCCGGACCGATCTGCGGGGCCTCCATGAACCCGGCCCGCTCCCTCGGCCCGGCGCTTGTCTCAGGGCGCCTTGGAGAGATCTGGATCTACCTCATCGCCCCCACGGTCGGCGCCCTCCTCGCCCTCCCGCTCCACCACATCCTCCATCCGCCCACCCCATCAACCCCATCCAAGGACACCCCATGACCGTGCGCGAACTCCGTGGACACCTGGAACGGCATCCCGACAAGGGCATCCAGTTCCGGCTCCCCGAAGGCACCGGACTCGCCACCCACGCGCCTGTCTCCGAGGTTGCCCGGATCGAGAAGCGGTTCATCGACTGCGGCGGTGTCCTCCGAAACGACCGGTTCTGCCGGCTCCAGACCTGGGTCGCAGACGACGTCGACCACCGTCTGGGCGCGGCCAAACTGCTCGGCATCCTCGACAAGGCGAAGGGCATCCTGGAAAGCGAGGACCTTGATGTGGATGTCGAACACGAGGTGGGATTCGTGACCCAGATGCCGCTGAAGTCGATCCTGGTGGAGGGCGACTGTCTCACCCTACAGCTCGAGCATCGTCACACCGACTGCCTCGCCCAGGACCGATGCCTGCCGAAGCCCGCACCGGCGGAAGCGATCGGTTTTCGGAAGCCCACGCCACGTTCGTGAGGAAGTCATCCCCCCATCCCACTCCCCGATGAGCAAAACCGCCTCCGCACCCCTGATCCTCGTCCTCTGCACCGGCAACTCCTGCCGGAGCCACATGGCCGAGGGCCTCCTCCGCGCCGCAGCCGGCAACCACTTCCGCGTGGCCAGCGCGGGCAGCAAGCCCAGCGGCTATGTCCATCCCCTGGCCATCCGGGTGCTGTCCGAGATCGGCATCGACATCTCAGCGCATACCTCCAAGCACATGGATGAATTCCTGGGGCAGGACGTGGAGACGGTGATCACGGTCTGCGGGAACGCCGACCAGGTCTGTCCGCGGTACCCGGGACAGGTGAACCATCACCACTGGCCCTTCGACGATCCGGCCCATGCCGTGGGAAGCGAGGAGGAGCGTCTGGAGGTGTTCCGTCGGGTCCGCGACGAGATCCGCCGGGTGTTCGAGGCCTACTGGCAGGGGCGCCGGGACGAGGCCCGTCGCCCCTGAGGCTTTGGTCGTCAGGAATCCACTCGCCTCCATTCAGGGTGGTTGGACCCATTGGGCCGCAGCACCGCCGTTATCATAATCCGGCCGAGCTCCAGCCCCCCGAATCTCCAGTTGGCCGGGAACCTGCTCTCCATCGAATTCAAAATGGCGACACTCCTGCCTGAACCGGTTTTCAGAAGGCACACTCTCCGACATCCGACCACCGAGAACCTCACAGCCGGGGGGTGCTTGCCATCGCAACTCCAAGGAAAGCCCCCGGTGGCATCCCACCCGCAAGCAGGTCCCCACCGACCAGCTCCCACCATCCCCAACCAACCCAGTGCAATGTCCGACAAGAGCAACATCCTCACAAAAGAGTGGAAAGCCCATCTTCTGGCCCAGGCGGACAAACTCGTCGCCAACGCCGATGCGAAGCCGTTCCGACACTCCATGGTCGACAGCTTCCTGCCTGCCGACCTGCTGCCCCTCGTCTACCAGGAGTTTCCCGAGTTCGATTGGGAACACTGGTTCGTCTATTCGAACAAGCTCGAGGACAAGAAGGCGCTCAACGATTGGAACAAGTTTCCCAAATATACCTACGCCCTTCTCAATTTTCTGAACAGCCACGAGTTCGTCTCCCGGTTCCACCCGTTCTCGAATTGCACCCTCAGCTCGGACCCCGGCCTTCATGGGGGCGGATGGCACATCCACGCCTCGGGAGGCACGCTCAACCCCCACCTTGATTATTCCATACACCCGAAGATCGGACTGCAACGGAAGCTCAATCTCATCATCTATCTCTGCAAGGACTGGCAGTCCACCTGGGGTGGGGACTTCGGGCTCTGGACTGTCGATCCCAACACCGGGCGGGCTGGTGATCTGGCCAAGGAATGCCCGGTGGCCATGAACCGGGCCCTGATCTTCGACACCACCCAGAACTCCTGGCATGGACTCAGCCGGACCGTCACCTGTCCGGACACCCATGCCCGCAAGAGCCTCGCCATCTACTATCTCTGCGAGGCCCCCGAGGATGCCGACCCGCGTGGACGCGCTCTCTACGCCCCGACCGAGGCCCAGAAGGGTGACCCGGAGATCGAGGAACTCATCCTGAAACGCTCCCGGGTCGAAACCTCATCCAAGGTCTACAGGGCCTGACTGCAGGTCCTCAGGCCTTCCAGGCCCTCTTGACCGCATCGATGATCTCCCGGTCATCCGCTCCCAACCCACGGACCAGCTCCAGGAATCCGGCCAGGGTGAGGGTCACCTGCTGGAAGAAAGCCCGGTCACCGCCGCAACCGTACATCAGGTCCGACGGCATCTCGCAGCGGAGTTTGAGGCGAGCCTTCACGATCAGACGGGGCAGCCACGGGATGCCCTCCACGGCATCGGTCTTGGCCGGCAGGTCCGACATCAGTGCCGTGCGTCCCGACCGACGTCCCTTCAGCTCGTTCAGGAAGTGATCCCTGCAGACCGTCTGGATCGCCAGCACTGTCGGGTAGTCGGGCTCCCCATAGCGTTGGAGATCATCCACGAAGTCGAACAGTTCCTGGGAGGAGCACCCGATGCCCTGGAGAAAGGCGGCATCCCCGCCCGAGAACATCGTCTGAGGGGATTGTCGCCCCTCCGTCCACGCGCGCATTCCGCTGCTGTGGAGTTCCCGAAACCGCTTTTCCCAGGAGGCATTGTCCATGGACGGAGCCTAGACCCGACTCCACGCCCCGCCAACCCGCAGCCTCGCCCGCGGTCAGGCGAGTGGAGGGCTGAGGGTTCAGGCTGAAATTGCAGCCGGTGGACCGGAACACGCGTGCTGCAAACGACCTGAACCCTCAGCGCTCGGCACTCGCCTGCCGGCAGGCTTCCACCGCTGCTGTCCCAACTGCTGGATCCGGAAGAACACAGGGTCGCCCATGAGGAGCATCCCGGCCTGGCGCTCCATGAGGGTCTCTCCGCCATGCCATGGCACCCGCATCAGATCGAGGGTCGTCTGGACCCGGAACGGCGGAGATCCGCCACGCCAGTTGAGCACCGTGGTGACCACGCGGGAGCCATCCTCCTTGGGAAGGTCGAGTCTCAGGAGGGGAGTGATCGTCTCATGGGTCATCCGGGCGATGAGACGATGGAATGCAGCCGTCGGATTGACCCCATCCCACCACAGGAACTGTTCCGGATCGCCAGGAGGACAATGCAGGTGGGCGGCGTCCACGATATTGGTGAACCCATACCCGGCCGGATTGCCCCGGATGTGTTCCAGAAGATGGGCGTGGTCATGGCGGTACACGGTGAGGCCGTACCGGGTCCGCAGCGTGTCGATCTCATGTTCCATCCGGGTGTTGAGGGCCGGGTAGTCGAGGTTCCGCGTATAGTCGTTGCTGAACCCAGGAATGAGATCGAGGGGGGCAGCGTGGGCAGGATGAAGGACCTGGCCCCGGCCTCGAGCAGGAGTGTCAGGTTCGCCACGTAGTTGGACACGGCCGCATCCACCGGGGAGCGGTTCAGGGCCAGCTCCGCGGTCATGCCCGCCCACCAGGGCGCGAGCAGGCTGTTCGTGCCCGGCGAATGGTTCTTGAGATAGTCTTGGGTCTGTTTGGCGACATCCGGTCCGTGGGAGCCGGACGCGGCGAAGTTCAGAACCTGACCGCCCTTGTTCAACCCCATCCGATCCGCGAACGACTCCACCCAGGAGTCCCCACTGGATGCACTTGCCAGGGAGATGCTGCTGTCGAACACGGCCAGCTCGGTCCACCGCGCCAACAGGAGCGACGCAGGGCGGCTGATCGCCTCGCCCGTTGCATCCCGGACGACCACGACATGGTCACCCAGCTCCTTGAGGCTCACCGCAGGCAGGGACAGCGTCGGCTGCGTGGCGGATTCCAGGTCATCGCCGTCCCGCCTCCATTGATAGGTCAAAGGCGGGACCCCGCTGGCCTCCACGTGGAAGGTCGCCACATCACCGAGAAACACAGCCTGATTGCGGGGGTGGGTGACCACGACGGGAGCCGCCATCAGCCCATACCCGCAGGTCATCACCGCCACCAGCAGCCCACCCAGTCGACGAGATCTTGAATTCATAGACGTAGACGCTCGAGGCAGCGGGAGGTCCGGATTGTTGGCGTGGGTTGGCACGTGGACCGGTCCTGGATCCGCTGCACTCCGCGACCACACAACGGGGGCGTTCCGCGGGATCTTACCCTTGAGGAGAGCCATTATCGGATTCCCGGCCGGGGGGTGCCTGGCACATCCTTCGAGGCATGCTGGCCGATCTGACCGCCCATCTGCTCCGCAACCAGAATCTCGACGCCTCGGCGATTGCCGAGGCGGTGGGGGCCCTCGCGGATCCGGCACCGGACGTCGAGACCAAGGCGGCCTTCCTCACGGCCTTGGCCCGGAAGGGCGAGACGACGGCAGAGCTGGCCGGCTTCGCGCGGGAACTGAGGGCGCTGTCGATCCCCGTTCCCGTCGGCGAGGCACTCCGCCGGGGCGAGATCCTCGACGTCTGTGGCACGGGCGGGGATCGGCTGAACACCTTCAACATCTCCACGACCGTCGCCTTCGTCTGCGCGGCAGCGGGATGCATCGTGGCCAAGCACGGCAACCGGGCGATCACCTCCCAGTCCGGTAGTGCCGATGTCCTGCAGGCCCTCGGCATCCCGATCGAGCTTCCACCCGATCGCGCCGCCGACTCCCTCGAGCGCCACGGATTCGCGTTCCTGTTCGCTCCGCTGTTCCATCCGGCCTTCCGGCACATCGGACCCGCCCGACGGCTCTGCGCCGAGCGGGGGCAGCGCACGCTGTTCAACTTCCTGGGCCCGTTGCTGAACCCTGCACGGCCGACCTGCCAGCTGGTCGGCGTCTCCAGGCCGACGGTCTGTGAACCCATCGCACGGACCCTTCAGGATCTCGGTCTGCGACGCGCGATGGTGGTCTGCGGGCAGGTTCCGAACGGTGCCGGATCCGAACCGGCCCATCTCGACGAACTCAGCACCCTCGGCCTGAACACGATCGCGGAGTTCCACCATGATCGCGGATTCAGCTGCACCGAGTGGTCCGCCTCCGATTTCCCGCTGCAACCTGCCCGCCTCGATGACCTCGCCGGCGGTGACGCCCAGCAGAACGCTCGGATCATCCGGGATATCCTCGCCGGGACGGATCGCGGACCGAGGCGGGACGCCGTGCTGCTGAACGCCTCCGCCGCCCTCATGGTGGCTGGAGTGGTCCGGAGCATGGTCGAGGGCTGGGAACGGGCCGGTGAGCTGATCGACTCCGGCAAGGTCACGGTACGTGTCGAAGCCATCGCAGCCGGATGACCCGGAACCCGTCCATCTCGGTCCTCCTCGATCCGATGACCGCCACCCAGAAAAGGAATCCACTCCGCCGCCGGTGCCATTCCGGGAGCGTGATTATCCTCATTGCGACACTCCTGGGTGTCACCCACGGCGCCCCCTCCAAGGCCACTCCCATCCAATCGTTGGACCTGATCGGAACCGACATCCACCTGGTCCTGACCACGGACTGGGAGCGCCGATACCGGATCGAGGTCTCCCGGGATCTGACGACCTGGAGGACGGCCACGATCAGCCCCTCCTCGGAGGGCATCTCGTTGGCTGTCCGGCTGCCCCGCTCGGGGTCGGAGTCCCAGTTCTTCCGGGCCTCCCTGTTCGAGTGGGAGGAACTCCATGCGGAGTGGCTGGAGGCACGGCAACGTTGGAGAAGCCAGGGGGTGTCCACCTATCGGTTCGAGTGCCGTTGGAACTGCAACTGCCCGTTCTGGGGCTGGGCCCAGGTGCAGGTTCGCGACGGAGTCGTCGTGGAGGTCGTCGCGGTCGACACTGGACTGCCTCTGCCGAGGGAACAGTGGAGCCTCTACCTGTCGATCGACGGACTGTTCGACTGGATCGAGTCCCGCCGCGGGCTCCATCCCGTGGAACTTCGGGCGGCGTTCGACCCGGCACTGGGACACCCGGTCTCGGGATTTGCCGACCTCTCGCGTTTCATCGCCGACGAGGATCTGGGCTTCGAGGTGCGGGCTGTTTCGA
>VHCG01000033.1 GCA_016871805.1 Verrucomicrobiota bacterium | reverse complement strand
CCAACCGTCCCAGCCGACTGGCCCTGCTGCCGGATATCCAGATCTTCCACAAGGCCGTCGACTGGGCGCTCCGGTTCGATGAGTTCTACAAGACCAACGAGGTGGAAACAGCCCGCCTGGCCTTGCTGGAGGGCTTCCGACGTCTGGGTGCGCTGCGGGAGGACAAACCCTACTGGACCGAGGCCCGTGGTCCCGTGGTCCGTGGGTATCTCTCCAAGGTGGACGGATCGATCCAGCCCTATGGACTGGTGGTGCCGGAATCGTTCCGTCCGACGGGAGGGATTCAGCATCGGCTGGACATCTGGTTCCACGGTCGCGGCGAACAGTTGAGCGAGCTGGCGTTCGTGGGAGATCGGATGCGCAACACGGGGGAATTCGCCCCGCGTGACGCCTTCGTGCTCCATCCTTACGGCAGGTACTGCAATGGATCGCGGTTCGCCGGCGAGACCGATTTCTGGGAGGGGCTGGGCCAGGTGCGCGGGAACTATCCCGTCGACCCGAATCGGATCGTGGTCCGCGGCTTCTCCCTCGGGGGGGCCTCGTGCTGGCACATCGCCACCCACTTCGCGGCCGACTGGGCGGCCGCGGCCCCGGGTGCGGGTTTCAGCGAGACCGAGGAGTTCCTCCGGGTGTTCCAGAATGAATCCCTCAAGCCTGCCCCCTGGGAGCGAAAGCTCTGGGGGTTGTACGACGCGACGGCAGTCCCGCTGAATGGGTCCATGGTGCCGCTCGTGGCCTACAGCGGAGCGGACGATCGACAGATCCAGGCTGCCCAGGCCATGGAGAAGGCCATGGCCACAGAAGGGTTGGTCCTGACCCATCTGGTGGGTCCGGGGACAGGTCATCGATACGAGCCGAAGACGAAGGCGGAGCTGAACCGGCGTATCGACGCCATTGCGGTGGCGGGACGGGACCCGGTGCCCCAGGTGGTTCGATTTGAAACGGTGACCCTCCGGTACAACCGCATGGCGTGGGTGACGGTGGAGGCCCTCGGCCAGCATTGGGACCAGGCCCGGGTGGAGGCCCGGCTGGATCCGACACGGGGTTCGGTCCGACTCGAGACCCGCAATGTGACCGCCCTCACCCTGAATCTCGATGCGGGCCAATCCCCGTTCGACCCGCTCCGCAACGTGGTGATCGAGGTCGGAGGAGAGACCCTCGAGGCAGGGCGACCGCAGTCCGACCGGTCCTGGACCGCCTCGGTGTGGCGCGAGGGCGGGCGCTGGGTGCTCGGTTCGGCGTCGTCCAGTGGCCTCCGAAAGCGTCATGGCCTCCAGGGGCCCGTGGACGACGCCTTCATGGAGTCGTTCCTCTTCGTGCGTCCGACGGGTCAGGCTCTGAATCCGGTCGTGGGAGCGTGGGTGGACCGGGAGCTCAACCGGGCCATCGAACAGTGGCGTCGGCAGTACCGCGGCGAGGTCCGGATCAAGGATGACACGGCGGTGACGGAGTCCGACATGGCCCAGCATCATCTAGTGCTCTGGGGGGATCCGCAGAGCAACAAGGTTCTCGGTCAGGTGGCCGCAAACCTGGGCGGCATCCGCTGGGATACCACCGGTGTCCACACACCGGCTGCGGGATATCCGGTGGATCGGTTCGCCCCGATCCTCATTCGACCGAATCCGCTCCGCCCGGACCGTTATGTGGTGGTGAACAGCGGCTTCACCTTCCGCGAGTACGATCTGCTCAACAATGCGCGTCAGACCCCGAAGCTGCCGGATTGGGCGATCATCGACCTTGGACAGGCCCCCAATGCCCGGACGCCCGGCGGCATCGCTGCTGCAGGGTTCTATGATGAATCCTGGGCGTGGAAACCGTGAGCGTCCCCGTGGCTGTGGTGCCGTCCCGGGGCCGCGGTCGGATCAGTGTTTCCGGGAATAGGTTCTTGGACCGACCCAACGGGTATTGAACCGCTGGTGCAGGGCGTCGCTGGGGAATTCGGGCCGTATCTCGGACTCGTGGCGTTGGTCATCCATGCCGCGCCAGGGGAGCGGCTCGATCGTGGTCCCGGCGGCGACGTGGTAGTCGGCGTCCTTGTCCCAGCCGATTGTGAACAGGAAGTAGTCGCGCTGCATGCCCTTGGTCGGAGCCATCAGGGAATTCGTGAACTCGAGGCGGAGGGCATCCCCTCCAGCGATGATCGCCAGTCCTTCGTCGGCGGGACGGACCAGTTCGTTCACTGCGCCATAGCGCGTGGCCCATCCGGACGGAGTGATGTGCCAGGGCGGGGCTGCCTGGACCTCGTTGAAGACCGGGGTGAGGGGTTCGGACCAGGGCAGGTTGGCGAACCGGCTGTAGCCCCGCCAGGCGAGGTCCGCGGAGGCCATGGGCAGCTCCTGGGGTGTCACCGGGCTGGACTCCGTGAAGAGGGCGATCCGATCCCAGTGGATCTCGAAGGCCTGGGCGAGCCGGAGTCGTCGGACGCCCTCGGGAAGCTGTCCGGTGAGGTCCACCACGATCGTCTTGGTCTTGCCGGCGGGGGCTCCGACGGTGACCCGGACGGGGGACCAGCCGGAGGCGGTCTCCACCTCGAGGGTCGGGAACGGGAAGGGAAACTCCGGATTGTGGGAGCCCGCGATGTTGGCCATGCCGCCGCCGAAGCGGAGCCAGCCATTGAGGGCCAGAACGAGGGGGCCCTTCGACGGCAGAGGTCCGAAATCGAGCGTCACGGAGTAGGGTTCGGCGAGACCGCGGTAGTGGGTGCCGCGGAGGCGCACCGGGGAGACCTTGGCGCTGTCGACCGTCTGAAGCGCTGCGGTCACTTCCCTTCGTTCACCGGAACCTTCGAGGTCCGCCTTCAGCAAGGGGAGCGGTTGACCCAGTTGGATCAGTCCGTGCCGGGGGAAGGGACGACCGGGAACCAGCTTGCTCGTGGAGTGCACCTCGGTGCCGACGGGGTGATCGACCGCCACGAGCCGGGCCTGGTCGAGATAGAGGATCTCGCGGAGTTCCTCGGTGATCTGGAGTCGGAACCGTCCGTCGACAGGTTGGAGGCGGGTGCTGTCCCCGACCCAGACCCATTCCTCGGGATCCGCCTCGATGTAGCGTCGGAACGCCACCGGCAGTCCGACCGGGGACGCCCCGAGCAGGTCGGTGACAAAGCGGAACCCGGTGCCATCCCAGGCATACAAGTAGGGACAGGATCCGGTGGGCAGGACGAGTTCGAAAATGGTGAGCGGTTCCTGTCGGTTGGGCGTGACCTCGGTGGTGTCGAGCTTTGTGTCGAACCATCGGGTGCTGACGAGGTCGAGCTGCCTGCGCTTGCCGACCCCGATCTCGACCGGCAGCTGCTGTACAGTCCGGATCGTGTGCCAGCCGCCTGAGGCGAGTTCGATCTTCACCCCGAGGGCGCTGGCGTTGGATCGATTGCCGAGCAGTCGCAGCTTCAGGAGTTCGTTGGCATTCCCACCCTCGTTGCGCAGGAACCGCAGGCCGCCGGCCTCGAGCGCCACGATCAGATCGATGTCCCCGTCCTGGTCGAAGTCGGCCGCGGCGAGGTCGGAGACTGGACCGAGCTGGAGCCGGTCGAACCCGACATCGCTGTTCGCCTGATGGAAGCCGGCGCTGCCGCGGTTGCGCCAGAGGGTCAGTCCCTCCCCACCCCAGCCGATGAGGTCCAGCCAGCCGTCGTTGTCATAGTCGATCGCCCGGAGGTGGTTGAGACGGTTGCCCCGGGCGGGGAGGCGTCGGGGATCCCGGAGCGTGCTGAACTGGAGGTCCACCGTGGAGGCGGTGGCCAGGGCGACGTCGATGCGGAGGTCGTTGTTGAAGTCCCCGGTGGCCACGGCCTTGGCGACGCCCCATCCGGCGGGCTGGTTGGTGGCGCTGAGACCACCGCCCCGTTGATTGAGCAGAACCCAGGGCGGCTGGTTGCTCCGGGTCAGGATCACGTCGGGCAGATCGTCGTGGTTGAGGTCATCGACGGTGATCTGCAGGACCCCTGTCACGGCGAGGGGATCCGTTGCGCCAGTGGGTGTCTTGGACGCGCGGAAGAGTCCTGAACCCAGGTTGGTGTAGCTGAGGAGATTCCCTGTGGGGGAGGCCAGCAGGAGGCCGAGCTTGCCGGTGAAGTCGAGGTCGGCGAGGGCCCCTGCGATGCCCTCGGCCCTCGGTTGGGCCAGTCCGGAGAACGGGGTGGCGTCGGTGAAGTTCCCGTTCGTCGCGAAGCGTAGAACGGTCAGTCCCGCCGGCGAGACCAGCAGCGCATCCTCGAACCGGTCGTTCTGAAGGTCGCCGACGAGGATCTGGTCGACGCGGTTGGAGTCGCCGACGGGCAGGGCCATGCCGGACGCCGTGAAGACCCCGTTGGAATTCCAGTACAGCTGCGCCCCTTCGACGCCGACCAGCAGGAGGTCGTTCCAGCCGCGACGATCGATGTCGAGCACCCCGATCGGTCCCCTCAACTGGGGCCCCGCGGTCCCGAAGGCGGTGGCGGTCGTGTCGGCAAAGGTGATTGGGATGCCCTTGCCATCGGGCTGTTCGAGGGAGAAGGGCACCCGCATGGCGGTGTATTTGCTCTTCTCGAAGAGGGAGGCGTCATCGGCTCCGCCGACCTTGCCGGCGTTGATGCGCTGGTGTTCCTGGAGGGCCTGCTGCGCGGCGTCGCGCTGTCCCATCCGGAGGAGGGCCTGGCTGAGGAGGTAGTTGGCGGAGGGGTGGTTGGTCTCGAACTGGAGGACTTCTTGGAACTGGCCCACAGCGTCCTCGAATTTTCCCCAGCCCAGGAAGGCGCGTCCGAGCTGGAAGCTGACGGGGTTCTCGGTCGGGTCGGCGCTCTTGGCCTCGGTGAGGAATTGGACGGCGTTGGAGTACTGGTTCTGGCGGAGCTGAGCGCAGCCGAGCACATAGGCTGCCGCGCCGCTGCCGGGTTCATACCGCAGGACCTCGCGGGCGTGGCCTTCGGCCTGGATGGGCTGGTTGGCCCGGAGATAGGCGTTGGCGAGGTTGAGGTGGACGTCCGGGTTGGCGGGGTTGAGGACCAGGGCGCGCTGGAAGGCGTCGATGGACTTCGGGGCGTCGCCGCTGTTGAACAGGGTGCCCCCCGTCGCCATGGCATCGGCAAACGCTGCGTTGGCGTCGTCACCCCGACCCTGGGATCCGGACCACCACCAGGCGGCGGCGGCCATGAGGGCGACCAGCAGGACGATCGCAAGGACGGCGAGGATTCCCGTGAAACCGCGACGCGACGGGGACTGGCTCATAGGTTGGGCAGATCATAGTCCCGGACTTGGGTTCAGGCGCGGGAAATCTGGGCTTTGGACTGGAAGGTCCCGGATGGAGTTTGGAGACTGGGTCTCTCGGGACGCCTGCCGCGACCGGGAACGAGAACTATGACGGAACCCCTCCCATTGATCCTGCTGACGGGATTCCTCGGCGCCGGCAAGACCACGCTGCTGCTCCGATGGCTCTCGGAGGCCCCTTCCACGGGCCGGCGTCTGGGTGTGGTCATGAACGAGTTCGGTGCCGAGAGCGTTGATTCCCAGCTGATCCTCCGACCCGGACTCCCCCTCCAGCAGGTCTCGGGCGGATGCCTTTGCTGCGCGTCCGACAGCGAACTGGCCCACGCGGTCCAGCGCCTGGTCCAGGAGGGACGCTGCGACTACCTCGTCGTCGAGACCAGCGGGCTGGCGGATCCCGACAACGTGATCGACCAGCTGACCGACGAGGACCTGCTGCCGCAGGTTCGGCTTCAGTCGGTGGTGACCGTATTGGATGCGGACTGGTATGCCCATTCGACCGGGGGGCAGGCGGAGCGGGTGCTGTGCCGGAAGCAGCTGCAGTACGCCGATGTGATCTGCCTTTCGAAGTGTGACCGCGTGGACGAGGCGACCCGGGAGTTCGTGTCGGGCGAAGTCTCGAAGGTCAACGCCCGGGCGCGTCAGATCCGACTGCCGTACGGGTTGCCGGAGCCGGGGGAGATCCTGTCGGAAACACCGGCCCACCTGACCCTCGATCCGGCACCGTCCAGTGGGGAGTCCCATCTGCATTCGACCTACCACAGCCTCACCTGGCGGTTTCCAGTGCCGGTCGACCGGAGCCGCTTCGAGGCATTCCTGAGCGGCCTGGAGCCCCGGGAGGTGGTACGGGCTAAGGGGTTTGTGCGGTTCACGTCCTCACCGGGGACGCTGCATCTGTTCCAGACCCTCTGGGGGCATCATCTCATCGAGCCCTTCCCGAACGAGCCCGCACCGGAACCGGTGGCGGTGCTGATCGGACCCCATCTGGATGCGGAAGCGTACCGGGAACGGTTTCGTCGGCTGGCTTTTGGAACCGCCGCCGTGATTCGGCCGCAGTCGGGGGTGTGAGCGGCTGCGGAGGGGTCAGATCCCGATCGCAGCCCGGACCGCCTCGAAGGTGGCGGGACTGTTGATCGGGTGGAATCCGGACTCGCGGATGGCGGTGTCGGGATCCTTGAGGCCATGGCCGGTCATTGTCGCGGTGACCAGGGAGCCCTCGGGAATCTCCTGGGCGGCGACGGACTTGATCAGACCGGCCAGCGGGGCGGCGCAGGCGGGTTCGACCATGATGCCTTCGGTCCGGGCGAGGAGCTTGTAGGCGTGAAGGATCTCCTCGTCCGTGACACTCCGGATCGATCCTGCCGATTCCTTGGCGGCGTTGACCGCACCCTGCCAGCTGGCGGGGTTGCCGATGCGGATGGCGGTGGCGACGGTCTCGGGGTGTTCGACCGGATGGCCGAGGACGAGTGGGGCGGCGCCGGCGGCCTGCCAACCCATCATGCGGGGCAGGGTGTCGGAGAGTCCGGCCTCCTGGTATTCGCGGAATCCCTTCCAGTAGGCGGTGATGTTGCCGGCGTTGCCGACAGGCAGGAAATGGAAGTCCGGGGCGTCGCCGAGGGCGTCGCAGATCTCGAATGCCGCCGTCTTCTGCCCTTCGATGCGGACCGGGTTCACGGAGTTGACGACCTCGACGAGGCCCGTCTCACCGAGTTCCCGGACGATCCGCAGGGCGTCGTCGAAGTTGCCCTGGATGCTGACGGTCATGGCCCCGTAGAGGAGGGCCTGGGAGAGCTTGCCCAGGGAGATCTTGCCCTCGGGGATGAGGACGACGCACTTGAGTCCGGCCCGTGCGGCATAGGCGGCGGCGCTGGCACTGGTGTTGCCGGTGCTCGCGCAGACAACGACCTGGGCCCCGCGTTCCTTGGCCTTGGTGATGGCGAGGGTCATGCCCCTGTCCTTGAACGAGCAGGTGGGATTCATCGCCTCGTACTTGAGGCGGAGATCGAAGTGGCCGCCGATGGCGGCGACGAAGTTGGGAACCGGGATGAGGGGGGTGTTGCCCTCCTGGAGCGTCACCACGGGGGTTTCGGTGGTGACGGGCAGGAACGAGGCGTATCGGCGGATGATTCCAGGCCAGGCTGCAGGAGAGGCACTCATGGGCGAATGGAGCGGTGGTTGTAGCCGGACTGGCTTTGAAAGCACGCCGGAAAATGGGCGGAGAGGGGACTCACGCGGAGACGCGGCGGCGCGGAGGAAGAGAAAGAAAACGGGACAAGGAGTTCCGGGAATCCCCCGGGGCTAGATCCTCGGTGGAGTTCCACCGATCTCGAACCCTCATCGCCGCTTTTGGGACCCGGTTCTGGAATTCTCTCCGGAATCCCCTGTTTCTCTGGTGTTTGCTTTGCGTCCCGGTGTCTCCGTGTGGGTCCCTGCGCCCCCTCAGTCCGCGAGGAGGAAGCGGAGGTCGTCGAGGGTCAGGCTCTGGGCGAACTTCTCCTCGCCGAGGATGTCGTTCGCGAGCTGTGACTTCTGACGCTGCAGCGCCCGGATCTTCTCCTCGACCGAATCCTTGATGAGCAACCGGTAGGCGATGACCTTCTGGGTCTGCCCGATGCGGTGGCTGCGGTCGATCGCCTGGGCCTCGACGGCCGGATTCCACCAGGGATCGAACAGCACGACGTAGCTGGCCGCGGTGAGGTTGAGTCCGAACCCACCCGCCTTGAGCGAGATCAGGAACACGGCGGCGCCGTCGTGGTTCTGGAACTGGCGGACGAGCTCACCGCGCTTCTCGGTGCCACCGACGAGGTAGTATGTGGACCACCCGCGGGACTCGATGGAGTCCTTCAGAAGGTCGAGCATCTCAACGAACTGGGAGAAGACGAGGACCTTCTGACCCTCCTCCATCAGGGGCTCGAGCGTCTCGAGCAGCGCCTCGGCCTTGGCGCTCTCGGCCTTGGAATCCGGCTTCGCCAGCCTGGGGTGGCAGCAGATCTGGCGGAGGCGGAGGAGGGAGGTGAGGAAGTTGAACCGGTGCTTGGCAAGGGCGGCTGGTGTGTTCACCCGAAGCAGCATCGCCTGGGCGCGTTTCAGCTCGGCCTTGTAGAGCGTCCGCTGCTCGCCCTCGAGGTCGCAAAACAGGTCTTCCTCGATCCGGTCGGGGAGATCCCTGGCGACCTGCGACTTGGTGCGTCGCAACAGGAACGGGCGGACGCGTGCGGCGAGGCGTTGTCGGGCCAGGGGATCGCCCTTCGACTCGAACAGTCGGGTGAACTCGTTCCGACTGCCGAGGGCGCTGGGCATGGCGAAGCTCATGAGGCTCCAGAGATCGAGGAGCTTATTTTCGATGGGGGTGCCCGAGAGCACCAGTCGGTGGTGCGACTGGAGGCCTCGTGCGAGCTGGGCGGTGATACTGGTGGGATTCTTGATGTACTGGCCCTCGTCCAGGATCACGGCGCCGAACCGGATCTGGCTGAGGGCCTCGCCGACGGTCCGGAGCTGGTTGTAGTTGATGATGTGCAGGTCGGCGGTGCCGAGTTGTGCCGGGAGTTCCTTGACCTTCTCGCTCCGCCATACGGCGACCCGGAGGTGCGGCACGAACCGCTCGGCCTCGGCGCGCCAGTTGTCGGTGACCGACTTCGGGCAGATGACCAGGACCATGGTGGACGCCGCCTGGGTGTCCACTGTGACCTCCCCTTCGGCGGCTTTGGTACCCCGTTTCTTCCTGGTCTCAGCGGCCGCAGCGGGAGCCGGGGCGGGTCCGGTGATTTCCGGGACCTGGGCACTGAGGGTCTCCCGAAGCCATGCGATCCAGCCCAGAGTCTGGAGTGTCTTACCGAGACCCATGTCGTCGGCGAGGATGCCGCCGAAGCGGTTGGCGGCGAGGTAGCAGAGGAAGTGGAACCCGTCCTTCTGGTAGGGGCGGAGCTCGGCCTGGAGTGTCCTAGGGATCTCGGGGGTGACGCGGGCCTGGATCTCGTCGGCCCGACGTCGGATCGCCTCGAACGCCTCCTTGCCGACGAAGTCCTTCGCGGCGGAATCGGCCAGCTGCAGGGCATGGAACCGTTGGGACTCGCTGGTGAGTTCGTGGGGATTGATGCCGAGTTTCGCGAGCTGGGCGTCCTCCTCGGGGGAGAGCTTGAACTCGAGCTTCCGCCAGCCCTTCGAGCCGAGGCGTACCCATTTCCCCCGGGCATCGAGCAGCGCCTTGATTTCCTCGGGCGTCAGCTGGGTGTCCGTGACGTCGAGGACCACCTTCAGGTCGAACCAATCCATGCCGGCCTCGACCACATCGAGGCGGAGTCGACCCGCGACGGTTCCATTCTGGAACGAACCCAGTTCACCCTTGAGCTCGAGTCTGACCTGGGGCGGCACCGACGAGAGCCAGGACATGAAGGCGTCGGGAAACTTGGCGGTGACGCGCATCAGCCAGCGTTGTCGTGCGAAGTCCCACTTGAAGCCGGCGGGTTCCAGAAGCCGGGTCACCTCGGGCAAACCGGACCGGTCGTAGGTCACCAGCGATTCCTCCGCCCCATTGGCTGTGCCGGCCTTGCCCCTGATCTTCGCATCGAGCCAGCTGCTGCCGTTCCACCGCTCGGCGTAGGTGCCGTCGGGGTTGAGGGCCAAGGCATCGAAGACCGCGTATTCGGTGTCGTTGCCAAACGCGATGGTCCTAAGCTCGCCGTGCAGGACCGGCTGGAGCGACACGGTCTGGACGCGTTCGGCAATCCGCTGTGGCAGGGGAACACCCAGGTATTGCAGGAACCGGATTCCGGAGGGGGCTTCGAGGGAGGGGGCTGGGATGGGGGTCGCAACGGAGGGGTCGAGGACCCGATCCTCCACCGGGGGTCCCAACCAGACCTCCTGGGAGGTGAGGTACAGGGTGGGGCGGCCCTGCAGGACCGAGAGGGCCTTGGGGGCAGGGGATCCGTCGGGCTGGATCAGGCGCAGCTGGTAGTCGTCGGATTCGTCCGCGGCGGGGTCCAGCCGCCACTGGAGCGGTTGTCCGGGTCGCCCGAGGGGATCGCCGTCAGACCCGACGAGGAAGGGTTCGAGGGCGGGGAGCCTCAGGATCCGATTGAGGAGGCGTCGGGTCTGCTGGTCGTCATAGACAAGGTTGATCGGATACCCGTAGCGGGCCCGCTGGGCGAGCGGTTGCCAGAGGAGGGCGACATCGGGCGAGAGCTGGTCCCCCTGCTTCTCGTCGAACTCCCGGAACTTCCCGGATTTGATGGCGGACCAGTCGAGAGCCCCAGGCTTCCGGTATTCCACCACCGCTTCCTTTTCGGTGAACCGCATCCGCAGCTCGAGCTCGTCGGACTTCCCGGAGCCCTCCTCGGGTGGGGCGAGCTGGAGGTTGTTGAGGAGGGTGCGCCAGCGGTCGACGTCACGGCCGCGCCGCCACTGGATGAGCTGGAGTTGGAGGTCGGCGAACCGGGTGATGGGTCGGAGGAACTCCGGCCACCTGAGATCGCGCTCCTCGGCGGCGAGGGCCAGGTAGTTCCAGAACTCGATCTCGTCCCTGGGCGGGGCGGGCCAGAGATCCAGCTTTTCCCAGGTGTGTCCTCCGATGCGGAATCCAAGGGCGATGAGGTCGTCGCCGTTCAGATGGGGTTTCTCGCGCAGTCGGGCGAAGCGTTCCTCGACCTTCCGGACGAATTCGGCCTCGGGTCGGGACAAGGCTCGGCCCAAGGCTTCGGAGGTGTGCCGGGCGAGGACACCGGAGGCGATCGGTGTTGGAGTGGTGCCCGTCTTCGACCTCTTGCGCTTGTCCCTGGGGTCCGACTTGGCGACGGCCGCGGCGCGTTCCGAGAGCAGGGTCAGCATGGCGCCCGCGGCATGCTCGCATCCGCCGCCGGCGGGACACGTGCAGGTCTCCCACCAGGACTCGGTATCCGGGTCGAAGGAGAGCATGGTCTGCCACAGGGTGTCGCCCTGGATGTCCGCGACATACTCGAGGCCAGGCTGGGTGCATCGGAGATCCTGGATGGCGCCATCCGCCTGGAGAGATTCTCCGCGGTGGCGGGTGTCCTGGGGCAATTCCTTCAGGAACTGCTGGGCGGCGGGCTCGTTGAACTGGGGGAAGGCCTCGGAATCCATTCAGGAGCGCACCATACTCCGGGATCGTGGGGCGACAAGGGAGGCGGCGATTGGGGTACCAGTTTCGGCTGCAAAAACCTCTTGTGAAAAATTTTACACACAATGTAATCTCATCCTCCGCGGCGTTCTTCCGGCGTGGGGGAACGGTTTGTTCTTCCCGGCGGTCGACGCCGTGTTTCAGCCGCCATGCGATTTCAGCGATTCATTCTGGCCCTGCTCCTGACGTTGGTCCCCGCCTGCGTCGCCTGGGCCGCCGAGGATCACGGCCATGCCGCTTCGGCCTCCCATAAGGCCGAGCGCACCAGCGGGTTGCCCCCTGCAGCCCCGGTACTTTTCAAAGTCCCTCTTCCAGTCACCGATTCGGTGCTCCCGGTCACTAACTCGATGGTCCTTACCTGGGTGGTGGCCTTGGCGATTATCCTCGGGGCGCAGCTTGCCATGCGGAGGTCGGCGATGGTTCCCGCCGGCGCTCAGAATTTCTGGGAGTGGATGGTCGATGGGCTTGAGGGATTCCTGGCGGGCGTCATAGGGAAGCATCTGGTGGAGAAGACCTTCTGGTTCTTTGGATCCCTGTTCATCTTCATCGTGATAACCAATTGGTCGGGCCTATTCCCATTGGTCGGGACGGTGGGCTGGGGTTATGCCCAAGAAGGTCACGGGTTCCATGTGAGCGAACCGCTCCTCCGCGGCGCGCATGCGGACTTCAACATGACGTTCGCGATGTCGATGGTCTTCTTTGCGCTGTGGCTCATCTGGGCGATCCAAGAAAATGGAGTAGTGGGCTTCCTCAAGCATCTGTTTGCGCCGAAGGGTGCGACTTCGGGTCCGCTCTTGGCCCTGATGGTCGTGGTCTTCTTTGCGGTGGGCCTCCTCGAGGTGGTCTCGATCGTGTTCCGCCCGGTCTCGCTGAGCTTCCGGCTCTTCGGCAACATTTACGCGGGTGAAAACATGCTGGAGTCGATGACCCATCTGGGCGGGCCGATGCTTGGATGGCTGACGGCGTTGCCGTTCTATTTCATGGAGCTGATGGTAGGTCTCGTTCAGGGACTGGTCTTCATGCTCCTCACCGCGGTCTTCACCCTGCTGATCTGCACTCACGACGAGTCGCATGGGTCCCACGGTGACGAGGGGGGACATTCGGGACACTAAACACTTTCGGTCGTCAGACGGTGGCATGACTGCCGGGGCGATCGGGCAACACACAACACACAACACACAACGCGCAATACTATGATGCTCGCTGAAATCTCCGGAAATATCCATGTCGCTGCCGCGTGCCTTGGCGCCGCAATCGGCGTGGGCATGATCGGCAAGGGCGCTTCCGAGGCGGTTGGCCGGAATCCCGGCGCCGCCACTCAGATCCTCGTCCAGTCGATTCTGAGCACGGCCTTCGCCGAAGGCATCGTGTTCTTCGCCCTGTTCCTGTGGAACGGCAAGTGATCGAACCGTCCGGCGCGGGCCCCTAGGCCCGCGCCACCATTTTTTCAAGACCGCTGACTCGTCCGTATGAGCTTTTTCCTCGTGCTTGCCGCCGCTGCTGGCCCTATTGAGCAGATCGCCACCACCTTCGGAGCAAACTGGGCGGCCCTGATCTCGAACATCATCAGCTTCGTCCTTGTGTCGCTGCTGCTGAAGAAGTTCGCGTTTGGACCGATCCAAAAGGTGCTCAAGGAGCGCGCCGAGAAGATCGAGCAGGGGTTGGCCAATGCCGAGCGCATCAAGGCCGAACTTGCCGGTGCCGAGGCGAAGGCCCGAGAGGTCATCGGACAGGCCGGTGCCCAGGCGACCCGGATGATCGAGGAGGCCCGCGTCGCTGCCGCTGCCGAGGCGGAGAAGAGCCGTCAGCAGGCCATCACCGATGCCCAGGACATTCTGGCCAAGGCGAAGGTCGCGGGGGACAACGAGCTGGCCCGCATGAAGGCGGAGCTTCGCAAGGAGGTCACCCGTCTGGTGGTCGAGACCAGCGCCAAGGTTACAGCCGACGTGTTGACGGTCGACCAAAAGAAGCGTCTGGCGGACGACGCCAATCGTCTCCTGGCCAACAACTGATCCCTTCCGGGTTTCCCAGAGCGCATGAAGATCTCCAAGCAAGCCCGGCGTGACGGTCGGGATCTCTTCAAGGCCTGCCAAGTGGCCGGAGTCCTGGATCAAGGCCGCGTTCGCGATGCGGTCACTGCGGTGCTGAAGCGGAAGCCCCGGGGTTACCTGGCGATCGTCGAGCATTTCAAGCGGCTAGTGAAGCTGGACCTCGACCGCCGGACGGCCCGGGTCGAGAACGCCACGGAAACCACTCCGGAGCAGCAGGAGGCGATCCGCTTAAATCTCGAGCGTCAGTACGGGGCCGGTCTCCAACTTACCTTCTGGATCAATCCCGCTCTAATCGGCGGACTACGGGTCCAGGTCGGCAGCGATATCTATGACGGCTCCGTTGCGGGTCGCCTCGCCGCTCTGCAGTCCGCATCCGTCCTCTGATCGACACCCATTTCTCCCACTTTCAATCCAATTCAGTTCCGATGAGCAACATCCTCCAGGAAATCGAAGCACAAATCGCCGGTGTAAAGGCGACGGTCCAACGCCAGAATGTCGGGTTCGTCCGCGAAGTCTCCGACGGCGTCGCCAAGATCGAAGGTCTCACCGATGCGATGGCCAACGAGATGCTCGACTTCGGAAGCGGGGTCATCGGCCTCGCCCTCAACCTTGAGGAGACCGAGGTCGGCGCCATCATTCTTGGCGACTACCTGGGCGTCAAAGAAGGCGCCGAGGTCAAGACCACCGGCAAGCTCCTCTCCGTACCCGTTGGCAAGGGCCTCCTCGGCCGAGTCGTCGACACCCTCGGCCGCCCGGTCGATGGCAAGGGCGAGATCGTCGCCACCACGTCGTATCCGGTCGAGAAGATCGCCCCCGGCATCGTGAAGCGGCAGTCCGTGAACCAGCCGCTTCAGACCGGCATCATGGCCATCGACGCCATGATCCCGATCGGGCGTGGCCAGCGCGAGCTGATCATCGGCGACCGGTCCACCGGCAAGACCACGATCGGCGTGGACACGATGATCAACCAGGCCCGGATCAACAAACAGAACGCCAACGTCCCGGGGTTCCGTCCGGTCTACAACATCTACGTCGCCGTCGGCCAGAAGCAGTCCAACGTGGCCCGTGTCATCGCGGAGCTCGAAAAGGCGGGTGCGCTCGATTCCACCATCGTCGTGGTGGCCTCGGCCGACTCCTCTGCCGCCTCCCAGTACCTCGCTCCGTTCTCCGGTGCGGCGATGGGCGAGTGGTTCATGGACAACGGCATGGATGCCCTGATCATCTATGATGATCTCTCCAAGCAGGCGGTCGCCTACCGCCAGGTTTCCCTGGTGCTGAAGCGTCCGTCGGGCCGCGAAGCGTATCCGGGTGACGTCTTCTACCTGCATAGCCGTCTTCTCGAGCGCGCCGCACGCGTCAACGAGATGGCGGGCAACGGATCCCTCACGGCGCTTCCGATCATCGAGACCCAGGCGGGCGACGTCTCTGCGTACATTCCGACCAACGTCATCTCGATCACAGACGGCCAGATCTACCTCGAGACGGACCTGTTCTATCAGGGTGTCCGTCCCGCGATCTCGGTCGGTCTCTCGGTCTCCCGCGTCGGTTCGGCCGCGCAGATCAAGGCGATGAAGCAGGTTGCCGGCCGCATCAAGCTGGACCTCGCCCAGTTCCGTGAGCTGGCGGCGTTCGCCCAGTTCGGATCGGATCTCGATGCCAAGACCCAGGCGACGCTCGAACGCGGCAAGCGCATCGTCGAGCTGTTCAAGCAGAACCAGTACAACCCGCAGCCGGTCGAGCAGCAGGCATCGATCCTCTGGGCGATGCAGAACAACTTCCTCGACGACGTGGCGGTCGAGAAGGTGAAGGATTTCCAGACCAAGCTCATGGACTTCCTCGCGACGCGGAAGGCTGCGGTTCTGGACAAGGTCCGCAACGAAAAGGCCTTCAACGACGCCCTCGCGGCGGAGCTGAAGGCGGCCATCATCGAGTTCAAGCAGGGATACCGCTGACGGTCCCCAGGTTTCCTGACCCACCGCCCCGCATATGCCGAGCACCCGCGACCTCCGCCGCCGGATCAAGTCGGTCAAGAACACGGCGCAGATCACCAAGGCCATGCAGATGGTGGCCTCGGCGAAGATGCGCAAGGCCCAGCTTGCGGCGCTGGCGGGTCGTCCCTACGCGCAGCTGATGAACGAGGTCCTCGCCGCGGCCACGGCCGGGGCCGGGGAGTTCTCGCATCCGCTGCTGGAGAAGCGTCCCGTGAGGCGGAAGGCCCTCATCGTGATCACCACCGACAAGGGTCTTTGCGGTGCGCTGAACACCAACCTCCTGCGCGAGGCGGCGAAGTACGACGCGAAGGCGCTGTATGTTTCCGCCGGCCGCAAGGGTGCCCAGTTCATCGCCCGTGCGAAGCGGGAGCTGGCCGCGGAATTCACCTATCGCGACACCCCGGTGTTCGCCGAGGCCAGGACGATCTCCAAGTTCGTCCAGGACCTGTTCCTGGAGGGCAAGGTTGACCAGGTCGACGTCGCCTTCAGCAACTTCATCTCAACGCTGACCCAGAAGCCCGAGATCCGGACGCTGCTGCCGATCGGCGACATCAAGAAGCTCGAGGCTGACCTTTCGGGCGAGGGCAGCCACCAATCACTCGCACCCGCCGCGGGCAAGGAGTACGCGTTCGAGCCCAGCCCGGGTGCGGTGCTCGGCAACCTGTTGCCGCACTATCTCAACTACCAGGTCTTCCAGTTTCTCCAGGAGGCCAGGGCCTCGGAGCATTCGGCACGGATGGTCGCGATGAAGAACGCGACCGACAACGCCAAGCAGATCCTCAAGGATCTCACCCTCGAGTACAACAAGCTGCGCCAGGCCAGCATCACCAACGAGCTGCTCGAGATCACCACCGCCCAGATGGCCCTCGGCTGATCTCCACCCCTTTCCAGAATCTGAATTTACCCGTCGAGTCATGAACAAAGGCAAGATTGTCCAAATCATCGGTCCGGTCGTGGATATCGAGTTTCCCGATAAGCTCCCCGCGATCTACAACGCCCTCACCGTCGAGTTCACCGCGCCCGGCCAGGGTCCGTCGCGGCTGACCCTCGAGGTGCAGCAGCATCTCGGTGACAACTGGGTCCGTGCGGTCGCCATGAGCAGCACCGAGGGACTCAAGCGCGGGTTCGACGTCGTCGACGCCGGTGCTCCGATCTCCGTCCCCGTGGGTGAAGGCGTCATGGGCCGCGTGCTCGACGTCACCGGCCAGCCGGTGGATGAACTCGGAAATGTCAAGGCCGACAAGTACTATCCGATCCATCGTTCGGCACCGCCGCTGGTCGACCAGTCGACCAGCCCCCAGATCCTCCACACCGGCATCAAGGTCATCGACCTCATCTGCCCCTTCCTCAAGGGCGGCAAGGTTGGCGCGTTCGGTGGCGCAGGCGTCGGCAAGACCGTCGTCATCCTCGAGCTCATCAACAACATCGCCAAGCTGCACGGCGGCATCTCGATGTTCGCCGGCGTGGGTGAGCGCACCCGCGAGGGCAACGATCTCTACAACGAGATGATCGAGGCCGGCGTCATCAAGACCGTGAAGGACGAGAAGGGCCACCCGAAGAAGGGTGCCAACGGCATGCCGGTCATCGACGAGGGATCGAAGATCGGTCTGGTCTACGGCCAGATGAACGAGCCCCCGGGAGCCCGTCTCCGTGTGGCGCTGTCGGCGCTGGCCGTCACGGAGTACTTCCGCGATGAGAAGAACCAGGACGTGCTGCTGTTCGTCGACAACGTCTTCCGGTTCTCCCAGGCCGGATCCGAGGTGTCCGCGCTGCTTGGTCGCACGCCGTCGGCGGTCGGCTACCAGCCGACGCTTGCCGCCGAGATGGGCAACCTCCAGGAGCGCATCACCTCCACCAAGAAGGGGTCCATCACCTCGGTCCAGGCGGTCTACGTCCCTGCGGACGACCTGACCGATCCCGCTCCTGCAACGACCTTCGCGCACCTCGATGCGACGATCGTTCTGGAACGTTCGATCGCCGAGCTGGGCATCTACCCCGCGGTCGATCCCCTCGCCTCCGGTTCGAAGGCCTTGGCCCCCGACATCGTTGGCGAGGAGCACTATCAGGTCGCCCGTGGCGTCCAGAAGGTCCTGCAGCGCTACAAGGATCTTCAGGACATCATCGCGATCCTGGGCATGGACGAGCTGTCCCCCGACGACAAGCTCACCGTGTACCGCGCGCGGAAGATCCAGAAGTTCCTCAGCCAGCCCTTCTCGGTCGCCGAGGTCTTCACCGGTCGTCCGGGCAAGCAGGTGCCCATCAAGGACACCGTCCGGGGCTTCAAGGAGATCCTCGAGGGCAAGCATGACGATGTGCCCGAGAACAACTTCTACATGAAGGGCGGCATCGACGAGATCAAGGAGTGAGGCGATCCGACCGGACCCTCCCTTCCCAACCTCTTCTGGAATCCAACATGGCCACGCTCAAACTCGAGATCGTCACCCCCGAGGCCAAGATCTACTCGGAGGATGTCGACATGGTCACCCTGCCTGGTGTCGAGGGTGAGATGGGCATCTTTCCGAGGCACATCCCGCTGATGACAGAGATCGCCTCCGGAGAAGTCTGTGCCCGCAAGTCGGGCCGCGACTACTTCCTGGCCGTGGGCTCTGGATTCGTCGAGATCACCGGCGACCGCGTCGCAATCCTCACGGACATGGCGATCAAGGCCGATGACATCGACGAGGCGAAGGCCGAAGAGGCCCGGAAGCGGGCCGAGGCACGCCTCGCCGAGAAGCTGGGTGACGACGAGCATGCGACCGTCCAGGCCTCCTTGATGCACTCGCTGACCCAGCTGAAGGTCAAACGCCGACGTCATTCCTGATGTCACAACGACTCCAAAACCCGGCCCAGCGCCGGGTTTTTTCTTGGGTGTGGGCGGAGTCGCCGGCTTGTTTCCCATCGCCTTGCCGCTAGGGTCCAGAGCATGCCGGCACCGGTGCCATCAACACCGCCCCAGACGAAGGAGGCGCCCGAGGAGCAGTCGAAGGGGCAGAAGGAACCTGGATTCCTTGTGGTCTGCTGGAACGATCCGATCAACATCATGGCCTACGTCACCCACGTCTTCCAGGTCGTGTTCGGATGGGATCGGAAACGGGCCGAAAAGCACATGCTCGAGGTCCATGAGCAGGGGCGGAGTGTCCTGACCCGGGAGTCCTTCGAGAAGGCGGAACACTACGTCCACCAGCTCCAGAAGTATTCCCTGCAGGCCACGCTCGAGAAGGCCGACACCTGAATCGGGGACCACACCGGTGAAGTTGATTTCCCACGAAGAGAACCGGTTTGTCCTCCGGCTGGACAAGCGGGAGCACGACGCCCTGATGGCCGTCCTCGGCCTTCGGGCCCACCTGCAGCGGAGGAATCCTTCGCTCATGGCGGACACGATCACCGATCCCAGGCTCAAGGAGGCCGAATCGGATCTGCACACAGCTCTTGAGGAGAACCGGAAGAGTCTGTCGGACTCCCTCACCAAATTGATGGAGGATCCGGAGAAGGTGTCGACCCAGGGCCGCGGAAAGATCCTGACACTCGACATCTCGGAGCTGGATCTGATCCTGCAGGGATTGAATGACGCCCGTGTGACTGCCTGGGAAAGCCTCGGTTCGCCTGATCTGGATGACGGTCGGCGGCCGGAGGTCAACGACGATAACTTTCTCGGACTCTGGACGATCCAGGCAACGGACCTGTTCCAGTCCTTCCTCCTGGCGATCCTTCGCGGCGACCCGGAGGATTCGTGAGTGGTTCGGCGGTTTGGATGCTCGACGAGCGTCTGTGGTTTCCCGACCCCAGGCGGGCACGGGGCGATGGGCTCGTCGCGGTCGGCGGGGACCTGGGTGTCCCGCGCCTGCTCCTGGGCTATCGGACCGGGGTGTTTCCGTGGACGGTTGGACCGGTTACCTGGTGGTCCCCGGATCCGCGCGCGATCTTCGACCTCGGGCGGATCCACATCCCGAGGAGCCTTGATCGGACTCTTCGGAAGGGGGTGTTCCGGGTCACCTTCGATGCCGACTTCGGCGCGGTCATCCGAGGGTGTTCGGAGGCGGATCGTGCCGGGAATCCCACCTGGATCACGCCGGAGTTCATCTCAGCCTATGAGGCGCTGCATCGGGCGGGGTTCGCCCACAGCGTCGAGGTCTGGTCGGGCAACACCCTGGCGGGCGGACTCTATGGCGTGGCGATCGGCCGCTTCTTCGCCGGGGAATCCATGTTCCATCGGAAATCCGACGCCTCGAAGGTCGCCGTGGTGTCCATGGCGGAACGACTTCACCGGGAAGGATTCGGAATGTTCGACACCCAGATGGTGACGCCTGTCACCGAGTCGTTGGGAGCCATCGAGATCCCTCGCGAGGAGTATCTGGATCGTCTCGCGAGGGTGGTCGCCGAGCCGGATGCCTGGGGTGGTTCGGGAGCCTAAGAACGGGGTCTGCGACGCGTCGGGGTGTCCGGATCAAGCCGGGTCCCATCCCTAAATCTGGCGATAGGCGGACGGGCGGGTCCGTGGGATAGGAGAGGAGTGCTGACGCTTCCATCCAGGAACGGCGCAGCAACGACAGATCCCATGAACAACCCAGAGACAATCCCATGCCGGACGGCCCGAACCCGGGCCAGATCCGGATTCACGCTGGTGGAGATGGTCGGCGTCCTCGCCATCATGGCCATCCTCACCTCGATGCTGCTGCCGCGTGTCTTCGCGGTGATCAACGATGCCCGGGTCAGCAGCGCCGCCACGGCACTCAACGCTGTCCGGTCCGCCGCCATGACCTACTTCGGTCGGCATGGCCGGTTTGGTGACGCCTCGGGAACCGCCGTCACCGACTTCACCTCCACCACGGCTTCGGCCTGGGACCGCGAGGTTCTGCTGCGGGGTGGGTTCCTGGACCGTCGGTTCATGACACGGATCTCCGACCCTGCCTCGGTGACCCTCACCAACTGTCTCACCGGCAGCACGGAGCCGACCGGGGCGAACGACGCCTACGATCTCGACGGGCTCGACAGTCCGAGGAACGACGCCTCCGGTGGGCGGGTGGTGGTCCAGGCCGTCCTTGAAAATGTGGCGCTGGAAGATGCCCGGGAGCTGAACCGACGCATCGACATCGAGGAGAACCTCCTGCCAACGGCCGACACCAGCAACCAAGGCCGGGTGAAGTTCAACATGAGCGGGTCCCAGTCGGGCACCGTGAAGGTCTACCTCGCCCACCGCTGAGTCTCCGATCCCATGGAACCCCACATGCTTGCTGAACCCATCCGGGACCCGGTGGTTCACCGTCTCCTCGCGGAGGGGCTGCTGGATCCCAGCCAACTCGAGCTGGCATGGGTCGAACAACAGCGTCGGGGAGGAACCCTGGTCCGGGTGCTTCTCGACCTGGGGTTCCTCTCCGGGCAACGGCTCGCTTCCGCCATCGCAGCGGAGGCGGGTGTAGCGGTGGCGGACATGGAAGACTCCTCAACGTGTGTGGCGCTGGCAGATCGATTTGGGCGGGAACGGATGCGCCGCCTCGGGGCGGTACCCAGGGTCGACCCCCGCGGGGTCCCGTTTGTCGCCATGATCAACCCGCTCGACCTGCCCGCCGTCGACGAGATCCGCCAGGTGGTCGGACCGGAGGTCGAGATCCGAGGCGCCTCGGAGTCCAGCATCCTCGAAGCCCTCGAGGGCATCGAGGCTACGTCGGGTCCTGCCTCGGGGGTGATTCGACGCTGTCTCGAGACCCAGCTTTCGATGGAGGGAGCGGAACCGCGATCCGGAGCTCCTGCCACCGTGGAGACACGGGGCGAGGG
Organism: Verrucomicrobiota bacterium; assembly: GCA_016871805.1. Lineage (GTDB taxonomy): Bacteria > Verrucomicrobiota > Verrucomicrobiia > Limisphaerales > UBA9464 > UBA9464. The sequence continues at coordinate 22,702 of VHCG01000033.1, read as the reverse complement.
TCCCATCGTGGATCTCGTGGAGGAACTGGTCTCCCAGGCCCTTGAGACTGGCGCCAGTGATCTCCACTTCGAGCCGGCCGAGACCACTCTCCGGGTGCGACTCCGACGGGATGGTCTCCTGGGGGGCGACGTCCTCATCCCGAAACCCGTCCAGGCGGCAATCCTGGCGCGCCTCAAGATTCTGGGTGGATTGGATGTGTCGGAGTCGCGCTGCCCCCAGGACGGCTGTGGAACCGTCTCGGTTCGACGCAGGCGGGTCCACCTCCGGATCTCCACCCTGCCGACGCAGTTTGGTGAGAGTGTCGTCCTCCGTCTGCATCGAGCCGGAATCGAGGCGCTGACCCTTGGGGCACTGGGTCTGGGTCTGGACCTGGAGAGGGATCTTCGGCTCATCCTGAGCCGGAGCCACGGGGCCCTGGTGGTGACGGGGCCCACGGGAAGCGGGAAGACCACGACGCTCTACGCCATCCTGCGGGAATTGAATCGACCGGAGGTCTCGCTGTTCACCCTCGAGGATCCGGTCGAGATGTCCTGGCCGGGCGTCCGCCAGACCCAGATCCAGGAGGAGGTGGGTCTGACGTTCGGACGGGGGTTGAGGGCCCTCCTGCGACAGGATCCCGATGTGATCCTGGTCGGCGAGACCCGGGATTCCGAGACGGCCCAGCTGATGGTCCGGGCGGCATTGACCGGCCACTGTGTCCTGACCTCGTTGCATACCCAGGATGCAGCCGGCGCGATTCCAAGGTTGTTGGACCTGGGTGTGGAGCCCGGCCTCCTCCCGGGAAGCCTCAATGCCGTTCTCGCCCAGAGACTGGTTCGACGATTGTGTGCCAGGTGCCGACAGAAGGATCCGATCCAGGAGAGGGCGACGGGTCAGGAGAGATCGGGGAGCAGGTGGCGAGCGTTGGGGTGTCCGGCCTGCGGGCAATCCGGGTATCGCGGGCGGATGGCCTTATTTGAGTTTTTCCCGGTGTGTGAGGGGCTCCAGGAACTGATCCCGAACCGGCCCAGCGCTGCGAGGGTGGCCCGGTTCGCAAGGGAACGGGGGATGATCCCACTGCGGGAACAGGGTCGGGCAGCCGTCAACCGCGGGGAGACCTCCATGGAGGAGCTCTTCAGCACCCTCGGGGATCCCGGACCATGAGCGCCCACTACACATACCGGGGAGTCGACCTCAAGGGCCGTATCCGGCGAGGCGTCGCGACCGCCGTCGATGAGCAGGGACTGGATTCCGATCTTCGAGCCCGAGGGATCTGGCTGTTGGAGGCGTTTCCCAGAGCCGAAAGGTCGGGTCGGACTCCACGTGGATCCAGGGTGCGCCGAGCAGAGCTGATCACCTTCTGTGCCTCCATGCGGTTCCAGGCGGAGGCTGGCATCCCGCTGGTCCAGGCTTTGGATGGATTCGCGGAGGAATCGGGACGGTGTCCCCTTGGCAGGATTGTGTCCGAGGTTCGGCACCGGGTGGAGGGAGGTCAGACCCTTTCGGTGGCCATGGAGTCGTGGTCGCGGGTCTTCCCGCGGGAACTGGTCCAGCTCATCCGGGTCGGAGAGGCGTGTGGGTCCCTTCCCGAGGCCTTTGCCGAGGGACAGCGCCATCTTGCCTGGACGGACAGCCTTCTGGCGGAGGTGCGACAGGCGACGCTCCACCCTCTGCTAGTCCTTGGTGCCGCAACTCTCTTTGTGGGCGTATTGCTGACCCAGGTGGTTCCGCGGCTCATGGACCTGCTTGTGGCCGCCCGACTGCCTCTGCCGGGACCGACACGGCTGCTCATGACCGTGTCGTCGATGGGTCGGGGATACTGGGGATGGATTGCGGCGGTGCTTATCGGCACCGGCACCCTTGGGAGCAGCCTCCATCGGATCTCCCCGGGATTCCGTCGGATCTGGGACCGTGTTTGGCTCCGGTGTCCGATCGTAGGACCTGTGGTCCATCTTCTCGTGGCGACGCGGTTCGCCCACAATCTCGGCCTGTTGTATCGGGGAGGTGTCCCGCTTCCATCGGCTCTCGACCAGGTGGCTGGGGTCTGCGGAGGGCCGTGGGTGCAGGAGGTGGTCCGGTCGTTTAAGGATCGGGTTCTGGCGGGTGACACATTGAGCGTGGCCATGGGTGGCTCTGGGTTGTTTCCGGCCCTGGTGGTCCGGCTTGTGGCCTGTGGGGAACGGACCGGTCGGTTGGACGAAGCCCTCTCCCTCGCCGCGTCCCACCATCAGGATCTCCTGGGGCAACGCGTCAAAGGACTCACAGGGGCGCTCGAGCCCGTACTGATCCTGACCCTGGTCGGGATCGTGGGCTTCATCGCCATGGCCATGATCCTCCCGGTTCTGTCCCTCCTCCAATCCGTCCGATGAAACGTCCCTCTTCCGGAACCCGCCCCGATGGTTCTCTCGACGGTTTTTCGCTCATCGAGCTCATCGGGGTGCTTGCGATCCTCGCCATCCTCGCTTCGGTGACCACTGAAGCTGTCCTGTCCCGGATGGTTGCGAGCCGAAGGCAGGCTGAGATGGCCGAGATGTCGAGGCTTGTCGCCTCCATGGAGCGGTGGGTTCGGCGGGACCATCGGCTGCCCACACCCTCCGAATGGCCAGCCGTCCTGGCGACGGGATCTGCAACCCCGATCGCCAGGATCCAGACCAACCTCCATGGGGCTCCTCGAGTCTGGGTCCCTGATCCGGGTTGGACCCTCGCGGGGCGGGGTCCGGCGATGGGTTACCGTCAGGATGCCTTTGGGACCTCCAAGCCCGAGGGGCTCCGGATGCTCCTCATCTCGGCACCGAACGAGGCCATGGAGAATCCGTCGCGGTTGGAGTTTCAGGCCAGGTGGGAGAGTCCAACTGGGGTGATGCCAGCCCATGCCCCACGGGATGGAGTCGTGGCAGCCAACGAAGTGGTGGTGGAGCGGATCGGATTCGAGCCGTTGTTCCACAGGGTGATCCTGAACAACCGGTCCACGTCACTTCCGGCCCGCTGGGCTGTGGACCGGGTTGATGCGGTTGGATCCTGTGGACCGGGAGGCCATCACGAGGCGTACTACATCGAGACCTCGCAGCTCCTCCTCCTGGATTCCGCGGGTGACATCCAGGAGACGGTGTTGGTTGAGGGTACCTCGAGCTGGGTCTTCGACGGCGGGGGTTGGCATCGGCGATTTGGCACCGCCTCCGTTCTGGCTCCGACCGAGGCCGGTCGAAGGGTCTCTGAGCTTTCGGAACTACCCGCGTTTCGTGGCGTGGAGCCTGTGGAGCTGGCGGAGGCGATGTATGACCTCATGGGTGCGCATGGGCGCTGGTCCGCGGATGGATTCCGCAGGACAGGGACGTCGGCCCTGATGGTCCCTTCCCATCGCAGGCTCACCGAGGCGGCACAACGCCTCATCGATGTCTCGACCCACCTTCTCCAGCCATGAGGATCGGCCCCGCCAATCATCCGGAAGCGAACGCTGGAATCAGCAGATCCCGCCAGGGTGTCCGCGGATGGACACTCGTTGAAATGGCCGGAGTCCTCGCCGTCCTAGGGTTGCTGGCGGGACTCTCGGCCCCAACCCTTCAGGACCTATCCCGTCATGAACTGTGGGATTCGGAGATGCGGCAGGCGCTGCGTCTGGCTCAAGGCCTCCGCTCGGAGGTATGTCGGCGCGGGAAGATCCCCGAGGAGTCCGAGGCGATGCGTTTCATGGCGGCAGGGGTCGGGCTCCCGGAGTCGGTCCTTAGGATCAACACGGCAGGACAGCCCCGGTTTCTGCTCCGTGATCCGGCCCTGCGGTTGCTTCCGAGCGAAGTGACGGATGGCGCATCGATGGGCTGGAGCGAGATACGTCACGTCCGCTTCCTCCTCCTGTCGTCGGTCGGGGATCCCCTGAGGACCCAGGATCTCGGCACGACTCAATTCCAGGCGCTGTGGGATCTCCAACCCGGTCAGGCGCCCGAGGGATGGAATGGCCGCGCCGAGGATCTGGTCGTGGGCCGGATCGATCTCGAACCCGAGTTTGTGGAGATGGGGTGGGATGTGATTGATGCTCCAGTCGGTTTCATCCAGCTGGAGCAGGGGCCTGCGGTCATCGGTACTGTGGGCCGATTCCAGTGCCGTCTCCTGAAGGGGACGAGAGTTGCCCTGCTGGATTCTCGGGGTCTCCCGATGATCCATGAGGTGGTCGACACACCGGTGCGGTATCGGCTGGAGCGGGGGCAGTGGCACCGGGCCGGCCTCTGGACTTCGGAGCTGGCCCGACCCTCGATCGAGGACTTTGCACGGATGGCCGATGCGTACCTGACTCTGCCGCCAGACCGATCCGTCACGCCTGTTGTGCCGGTGGACATTTGGAATGCCTTTGCGAACTGCGCGCGAGTCGTGGTGGAACGGTCCCGGGGTGGGGTTCATCAGGGACCCAGCGAGGCAGGAAGCCTGGTCCTTGGTGGGCTCCGTGACGTCCTCCGAGGTCTTTTGGAAACCCCCTGAGGAGAGGATCTGACGATGCTGAAATTGCTGAGAACGGTGCCGCAGTGGGCGGTCAGGGATCGACCCGGCCCCGAGGAGGATCGCCTGGGACTCCTCTGGGGTCCTGGTGGGCTGGAAGTCTTCCGTCTTGGACCACAGGGAATGAACTCGTGGAGGTCGCCCGGACCGATCCCCGATGTGACGTGTCTTCGTGGGGCGATCGAGGAGGCTCTTCGACATCTTGGAACTCCTCCCAACCGGGCGGTGATGGTGGTGCTGCATCCGGAGGTTGTTCAGATCCACGTCGATGTTCCAGCCGCTGCCCCAGCCTCGGTGGTCCGGACCCTCATCCAGCGCTCGTTCGACCGGCAGAAGCCAGTGAAGGGGTCGGTCCGCTGGCGTGACGTCCCCCTTGCCTCCTCGGGAGAATCGGTCCGGCGTCTGGTCTACGCCATGCCGGAGGAATTGTATCAGACGATCCGCGAAGGGCTTCGCGACCATGGGATTGAGTTGGGTTCGATGATTCCCTTCGCAGGTCTGGCCGTACTTGAGGCGGATGCCGACAGGACCTCGGATGTCGCTGTCCTCGAGGCATGGCATCTGCCCGTGGGTCTCGCGGTTGGACTCCGTCGGGGTGGCGATTTCTGGATGGTTCGGCCGTTGGTGTTTGATCCCGGAGATGTTCGACGTGTCGCCCGGGAACTTCGGCAGACCCTTGGGTTCGCGCGGGAGCACTGGTCATGGGTTGCTCCGAGGATCCGGCTTCGAGGCCCGGGGGTCTGGACGAGTGCGGTCGTCGACGGGTTGCGGTCGGAGGGCTTGGACCATGATCTGTTGGAAGGTCGAGACGATGAGGATTGGAGAGCCCGGATTCTTCGGTGCGCCATGGGGAGTGTGGTCGATCTCGTTCCTGCGGAGCGTGAGGACATCCGGCTGGGTCTGGCCGGGGCCTCGACCGCATCCCGACCGTCCATTCTCGTTGCGTTGCCTGGGGTGGTCCTGCTGATGGTCCTGCTGACGGTGGGGTATCGGCTCCGGGGCACGACCCTTGTCCTGGAGCGCGAGCGACAGGTTGTTGAGCAGACCCTCGTGGAGGCCGAGATCTGGACCCTCCAGAGGGATGAGGCGGTCGCACTGATGCTTCCTTGGCAGCAGATGCCGGGAGGAATCCCCGTGGGAGATCTGATGGCGAGGATCCTCGGCGAAATGCCGGACGGGCTGGTGCTGACGGAGCTCGACCTCGGGCGAACGGAGTCGGGCTGGCAGCTGGTGCTTTCGGGTCGATCGATCGGCTCCAACGCGGTGGCTACAATCGGGGTCTTGGATGCGGTTCTGGGCCCGGGCCTCGATGCGCGTTCCGCCTCCGTGGAATCGAAACCCCCTGTGGGCAACGCGGTGAACGCTTCCTGGGCGGAGCTTCTGGCCGTGGAGTCCAGCAGTCCAGGTCCGGGAAACCCGGCTGGATTCCGGAAGAAATGGATCCTGCCATGAAGCCCCGATTCGACCTGGCTGCGATGCAGTCCCTCTTCAGACGCCCAAGGCGAGGGGATCTGCTTGTCGGCCTGCTGACCTGTTGCACGGCGGGCGTGGGATTGTGGCTGGGAGCGGCCTCGTCCGGCCTGGAGCACCAGCGGCGATGCCTGACGGTTCTGGCTCGGAAGTGTGATGCCCTCACGGAACCTTCCGACGAGGTCTGGCGAGTCGAGGCCATGGATTCGGAGCGGGTTCTTGCCGCTCTGGTGGAGGATGTCGGGGGCGCAAGGGTCTGGGCTCAACGTCTTCGTGAGGCGGCCGCGGAGGCGGGTCTGGGAATCCGATTCCGTTGGGGTGATTCGGTGCGGCCGATGCCGGTCAGGCCCGATGTGGAACATGTCGGTCTGGTCATCGAGTTGGACTCCTCCTCGGCGAAGCAAGGAGCGACCGCGCGGATGCAGGGTTTCCTGCAGCAGTTGGACTTGGGGCGGCCGCCGTTCGAGTTGGGCCGGCTTCGCTGGACCGGGGCGGGCCGCGGCCTGTCCGGGGTGGTCGTGGAAGGGCGGTTGTGGATCCGGAGATCGGTCTCATGAGGCACAGGTTCCAGCGTAGGTATGGGCTCGCAGTGTTGCTCCCGTTCGCCGGGGCCCTGATGGGCTGGGCGGTGGGTCGCCTGGGTTCGAGACCACTCTGGAACCCCCCGGATCCTCGAGTCCTGTCGGCGCCAACCCGACCCGAGGTTGCGGTGTGGACAGGCGGTCCATCCCCAATGTCCGACAGCAGGGGTTCGGTCCCGATCCGCGCTTCAGGGGATCCTTTTGACGAGGGAGCACCGGGACGATTGGTCGGGTCCGCCGATCCGTGGATGGGCTTCGACTCCCTCCGGCTTGGCGCGATCTGGTGCCAGCCGGGAGATCCCCTGGCCGTCATCGGCGGGCGGGTGGTGAGACCCGGAGACGTACTGGGTGGATTCCATTTGGCCTATTGCGGGGTCGATGCCGTCTGGATCACCGGCCCGGAGGGAAGTCGACGGCTTGGACTCCAACCCCGGCCGGATCCCAAACCGGCCCAACCCCGTTCCTGAAGCCAATTCCCATCTCATGAATGCATTCCCGCTCCGAACCGCTGGATTCCCGACCAGGAGGTCCCTGGATCGTACGCTCCTTCCATTCCTTGTTTGTGGCCTCTTGGGTCAGACCCTCGGGGACGGCGTGGAGGACCTCTCCTATCCGGAGGATCCGCGACTTGAATGGGAGTCACGGGTGCTCGAGGTGGGTCGGGCCGTATGGCCTCCCGTCCGTACGGGTTCCACCGTGTCGGCCGCTGGCGAGCCGGCCGGCAATGCCATGGGCCATCTTCCCCTGCCGAAGACCGAAGTGGCTTCCGGCGCCCGACTCTATTCCTTCAAGGCCTCGGGGTTGGATCTGAAATCCGCGCTCCTGCTGTTCGGGGAGGCGAACCGGCTGAACATCGTTGTGGATGCCGACGTGACGGGCGAGGTGACGGTAGACGTTCGGGGTCTGGCCCTGGACCCGATCATGAGGGCGCTTCTGGAGGCGAACGACTGCTGTTGGGATGAGGAGGGCGGTCTGATCCGGGTTCGAACCCGGCAGACCCGGGTCCATCGGGTGGACTATCTTCGGCTGAGTCGAAGCGGGATGGGCCACAATTCTGCGTCGCTCTCCGCAGCATCCTCGGGGGGTGTGGGGGGCGGCGTTGCGGGTGGTCCAGGTGGCGGAGCCGGCGCCTCGGGGCGTTCGGACGGTGGCGGTTCCGGTGGAGGCTCGACGATCAATCTGAGCGCGGAGAACCACATCGATTTCTGGAAGGAACTCCGGGCCGATGTGGAGCGATTGCTGACGCCTGTGGGACGAGAGACCCTGGCCATCAACCCCACGGCCGGTCTGGTCCAGATCTCCGACCGGCCCAGCGCCCAGGCGCGGGTGGCCCGCTATCTTGACGGCGTGGGTCAGACGATCCGACGCCAGATCGACATCGAAGCCTGCCTGTACGATGTGACGCTCAACAAACAGTCCCAGTTCGGGATCGATTGGGAACAGGCGATCCAGACCTCTGCAGGCGCCCTGACGATGGGGGGAGCCTCCTCGATCGTGCGGCCCAACGGTGGCTTCGACCTCGCCCCGAGCTCGTTGAATCTGACCTTCACCGGTTCCGATACCCGGGTGCTGGTGAAGATGCTGCAGGAGCAGGGAGAGGTCCGGGTCATCTCGAAGCCGAGGCTGCGCACTCTTAACAACCAGACCGCATTGATCAAGGTTGGGACCGAAACACCCTTCTTTCAGAACGTTTCGACCATCGTGCCCGGGGGCGGCGCGACTCCGGGCGCCTCGGCGGTTATCGCTCAGGATACCGTCACCAGCATCACGGTCGGCACCATCCTCGCGATCACGCCGCAGGTGGCCGAGGATGACTGGGTCTCGCTCGACGTCTCCCCCGTGCTAACCAGCCTGCTCGAGACGCGGGTTTCCCCCAACAAATCCACTACCGCACCCGTCCTCGACATCAAACAGGCCTCGACGCTCATCCGGGTGCGAAGCGGGTCCACCATCGTTCTTGGAGGGTTGATCCAGACAGAGACGGCAAAGAGTCAAAGGAGGATCCCTATTTTTGGGGATATACCGGGGCTAGGCAGACTGTTCCGGGGGGAGTTTAATGCTCAGCGGAGGAAGGAACTCGTGATCTTCATCACACCCAGAGTTGTCCGATGAGGCCCGACCCAGGTCATAGGAATCCGTTTTTCGGAATCGATGTGAGTCCGGTCTGGACTCCTGATGGCCTGGAAATAGGATGGTCAAGCGTTCCCCGTCCGTACCCACAGGTGCCGTTGCCTGTCGACCCGCCCCAAGGGGGGTTCGACTTCGGTGGAATCCCTACCCGCCGGTCCCGCACCGGTCGCCCTCGACGGTGCCACAGCCCTTCGGGCCTGCCTGTGTGGCGAGCTTCTGCAGTGAGTTCTTCAACCCAGAACCCCCGAGCCCATGACGATCAAAGTCTCGATCCTCAACACCTCCTCTGAAACGCAGAACTGTCTGGCGGCCCTGATCCGCTCGACTCCGGGACTCCAACTGGTCCCGGCCGTCCTGAACCATCTGTCACCCGCGTCCTCACCGCGTGGAGGCATAGCCCATGTGATCGTCGTCGAACCCGATCAGCGGGATGCCATGCCCTACCAGATGCTGACCCGGATCCGCACCTTCTCACCGTCCGTCAGGATTCTGGTCCTCGATCGCCTGTTCTCGGCCCGCTCGGTCCAACTGGCCGTCACGGCGGGAGCACACGGGGTGATCTCCATTCATACCCGGCATAATGTGCTCGTGGAACGGATCCTCCAGATCGGGTCCGGAGAGGTGTTCCTGGACCCCGTGGCGCTCCGGCTTTTGGTGGAGGCCCTTCACCAGTCCCCGGCGTTGATCGCAGCCCAGATGAACCTGTCCCATCGGGAAATCGACGTGCTGGACGGTTACAGTCAGGGCCATCGGGCCAAGGAGGTGGCCGATGCCTTGAAGCTCAGCCACTTCACGGTCCAGAGCCATGTCCGGAGCATCTACACAAAGCTCGAGGCCCGATCCATGGCCCACGCGGTCGCGCTCTGTCATCCACTGGGCCGGTTTTCCATCCGGTGGCTCGATGAGGTGGCCGTCGAACCCATGGGTCCCTGAGTGTGTCCTCATTCTGGGGTTCTGCGTTGAGGGAGGGGCATAAGGGTGTATCGGATGGCCTTTCCCCGCGCTGCTTGTGAAAAATATCACAAAAGCGGCTTGCCGGTGAAAACAGGCCATTCCACCCTCCAGCGTCCGGCCGACCCCCAGTGGCTGGCGCTGACGTCATGGTCGCCCCAACAAGCCCCAACCCCTCCATTTCCACCACGGAATTCGGCTACAACTCCAAGGTGGAGGGCGAGGTCGTCCACACTCAGCTGGATGCCGCCCTCAATTGGTTCCGGAAGAATTCCCTGTGGCCGATGCCCATGGGTTTGGCCTGCTGCGCGATCGAACTGATGGCTGCCGGCGCCAGCCGGTTCGACATCTCCCGGTTCGGCGCCGAAGTCATGCGGTTCTCCCCGCGGCAGTCGGATGTGATGATTGTGGCGGGGACGGTGACCTACAAGATGGCCCTTGCAGTCCGTCGGATCTACGAGCAGATGGCCGAGCCCAAATGGGTGATTGCCATGGGAGCCTGCGCCTCGACCGGTGGCATGTACCGCAGCTATGCCGTCCTCCAGGGTGTCGACAATATCGTCCCAGTGGACATCTACGTGGCGGGCTGCCCCCCACGCCCCGAGGCCCTCCTGGATGCCCTGATGAAGCTTCAGAACAAGGTTTCACGGGAGCCCATCACCAAGACCCTCTTCAAGGACGTTGCTCCCGAGCGTTATGGCCGACTCGGCGTCGAGCTGGGTGCCCACGGGGAAGTGACAAAAGGTTAAGGATAACGAACGTGTCGAAACACCTGGAATTGGCGCAACGTTTGAGGGATGCGTTCCCGGACTTGATCGGAGCCCCGACGGAGTTCCGGGGTGAGGTAAGTCTGGTGGTGGCGGATGCGGAGCGGATTGCGGACGTCTGCGCCCTGGCAAAGAGGGAGTTGGGTTTTGATCTGCTTCTGGACCTCAGTGGGGTCGACAATCTGGGGGACGATCCGCGTTGGGACGTGGTCTATGAGCTCTACGGGGTGTCGCATGGATGTCACCTGCGATTGAAGACCTCTGTTTCGGAGGAGAAGTCCGAGCTGCCCACTGTCTCCGGGGTCTGGCGTGCGGCGGATTGGCATGAGCGTGAGGCCTACGACATGATGGGCATCCGGTTCCGTGGGCACACGGACCTGCGTCGGATCCTCATGTGGGAGGGCTACCCGTACTTTCCGTTGAGGAAGGATTTCCCGTTGGCAGGCAAGCCCAGCGTTCTGCCGGACACCGCCTTCACGCGTCCGGCTCCGCTCGAGGGTGGGCCGTTCATCACCCCGGCGGGTGGACGCGACAGCATCGCCCGTGAGCCCCGGGCACGAACCCCCGAATCCTGAACCATGGCTGCCGTTCACGAAATCAGCGTCAAGGACACCGCAGCTCGGGCCGATGACCTCCGCGATCTGGAGGGAGATCGCCTGGTAGTCAACATGGGGCCATCCCATCCGTCGACCCATGGGGTCCTCCGCATCGTCATCGAGCTCGATGGTGAGACGATCACCAAGGCCGATCCCGACATCGGATACCTTCATCGCGGTGACGAGAAAATCGCGGAGAACATGACGTGGAACCAGTTCATCCCCTACACGGATCGACTGGACTACCTTGCACCCCTCGCCAACAACGTGGCCTATGCTCTCGCGGTCGAGAAGCTGATGGGGATCGACGACAAGCTGCCTGCCCGGTGTCAGTACATCCGGGTCATCTGCTGCGAGCTGGCCCGCGTCTCGGCTCACCTGCTGGGGTTGGGTGCGTTCGCGATGGATGTGGGTGCCATGACGGTGTTCCTCCACACGTTCACGGAGCGTGAGAAGATCTACAACCTGGCCGAGAGCCTGACCGGCGCCCGGTTCACGACGAGCTATACCCGGATTGGCGGTGTGCTCCGCGACACGCCCCCGGGATGGTGTGCCGCGGTTCAGAAGTTCTGCGATGAGGTCCTCGTCAGCATCGATGACGCCGAGCGTCTCCTGACCCGCAACAAGATCTGGGTGGATCGCACGAAGGATGTGGGCATCGTGAGCCGCGAGGCGGCCAGTGATTTCGGCCTGACCGGACCCAATCTTCGCGGCAGTGGTGTCGATTACGATGTCCGGAAGGCCCATCCTTACCTCTGCTACAAGGACTTCGATTTCGACATCCCGGTCGGTGGGGTGGGCGACTGCTACGACCGCTACCTGGTGAGGACCGAGGAAATGCGTCAGAGTGTTCGAATCATCCGTCAGGCGCTCCAGAGAATTCCGGGAGGATTCGACAACCCCTCGCGGGAGCTGGTGAATGTCCCGGACGGGAAGATTGTTCTTCCTCCCAAGTCGAAGGTTCTGAGCGGAATGGAGGAGCTGATCCACCAGTTCATGCTGGTCACCCAGGGGCAAAACGCCCCTAGGGGCGAGGTTTACTTCGGGGCGGAGAATCCGAAGGGCGAGCTGGGCTTCTATATCAACAGCCGCGGCGGCGGGACTCCGCACCGGCTGAAGATCCGCGCCCCATCCTTCTGCAACCTCAGCATCCTGTCGACCCTACTGCCTGGCAACCTGATGAGCGACGTCGTGGCGATCCTTGGTTCGTTCGACTTCGTCATGGGAGAATGCGACCGCTGATCCATCCGAACCGACCCGCGAAACGAATATCGAAACGACATGAGCTTTTCCGTTCCTCCAGCCCTCGAGGCCGAGCTGGTCGAGTTGGCGACGCACTACCCGCAGAAGCGGAGTGCGTCGTTGATGTTCCTCCATGCGCTCCAGGAACACTTTGGGTTCGTCTCGCGTGACGCGGTCGAGTGGGTGGCTGGGAAGCTCAGTCTACAGCCAATCAACGTCCATGAACTGGTGACGTTCTACCCGATGTTCCGCCAGGAGCCGCTCGGGAAGACGCATATCAAGGTCTGTCGCACTCTGAGCTGTGCTCTGTTCGGCTCCGGAGAGCTGAGGGACCACTTCTGCAAGAAGTTGGGACTCGATCCTCACCGCCATACGCCCCAAACGACTCCTGACGGAAAGTTTACCGTCGAATTCGTCGAGTGCCTCGCCAGCTGCGGCACTGCTCCGGTTGTCATGGTGAACGAGGATCTGAAGGAGAAGGTGACGACCTCGGATGCGGATCGAATCCTCGCGGAAGGGGGAGGCCGATGAAGCCGGGCCTCGGGAAATACTCCGTGAAACCGGGGTTCGAATCACTTCTGGAGGTCCCGGCCTTAGGAGGTTGGCTGCCCGACATGGATTTGAACCATGACAAACAGATCCAGAGTCTGCTGTGCTACCGTTACACCATCGGGCAGGCCGGAAGCGTGTGGAAATTAGTCAGGTGAAATTCCGAGTCAAGCATTGCCATGCCCGAACAATACAAACTCATCCTCAAGCATGCTGATTCCCCGGGGTACACTCCGGACATCGAGTGCTACGAGCGCCACGGTGGATATCATTCGCTGAAAAAGGCGTTGGCCACACCTCCCCGCACCCTTCCCGATGGCAAGGTTCAGTCCCCCCAGGAGGTCATCCGTGACGAGGTTCTCAAATCTGGACTTCGCGGCCGCGGAGGTGCCGGGTTCAGCGCAGGACTCAAATGGAGCTTCGTCGACCGACGCAGCGGCAAGCCGATCTATCTGATCTGCAACGCCGACGAGTCCGAGCCCGGCACGTTCAAGGATCGACAGATCCTCCACAAGGATCCCCACCAACTCATCGAGGGCATGATCCTCTCGTGTTGGGCGAATGACGTGAACCTCGCCTATATCTACATCCGTGGCGAGATGATCCAGGGAGCCAAGCTCCTCAACGAGGCTCTGAAGGAGGCCCGGGCCAAGGGGTACCTGGGCAAGAACATCGTTGGCACTGGTTATGACCTCGAGATCCATGTCCATCGCGGGGCCGGAGCCTATATCTGCGGCGAGGAGACCGGCCTGATCGAATCGCTCGAGGGGAAGCGGGCCTATCCCCGGATCAAACCTCCCTATTTTCCGGCGGTGCTTGGGTTTTACATGTCCCCGACAATCGTCAACAACGTCGAGACCCTCTGCCATGTGAAGCACATCGTGGCGATGGGGTCGGCGGAATATGCCAAGCTGGGGACACCCAACAACACCGGCACGCGTATCGTCAGCCTCAGCGGCGACATCCTGAAGCCCGGATACTTCGAGATCGAAGTCGGCAAGGTCACACTCGGTCAACTGATCTTCGAGCCGAACTTTGGCGGCGGACTCCGTCCGGGTCGCAGCCTCAAGGCCATCATCCCCGGTGGATCATCCTCCAAGGTTCTCAAGGCCGGCGAGCTCTTCAAGCTCAACCGCAAGGGCGCCGATGGACAGATGACCAAGGTCGACGTCCCGCTCCTGGAACTTCCGTACGATTTTGATTCCCTTCAGGGGGCCGGGACGATGTCCGGCTCGGGGGCGGTCATCGTCCTCGACGACACACGCAGCATGGTTGACACCCTTGCAAACCTGTCGGCCTTCTATGCCCATGAGAGCTGTGGCCAATGCACCCCGTGCCGCGAGGGTTCACTCTGGCTATCCAAGGGGCTCCACCGGTTGGAGCAGGGAGACGGTCGAAAGGCCGATGCCGACTATCTCAAACACATCGCAAAGAACATTCAGGGGCGAACGATCTGCGCCTTCGGAGAGGCGGCCTCCTGGCCGGTGCTCAGCTTCGTGGAGAAGTTCCGTGATGAATTTGAGGCCCGTGGTGCGGCTGATGAGGCCGCGCGGGCCAAGGGCTCCGGCTCCGCCAAGGTACCGCATTCCTGATCCGCCATGTCGAACGCCACCGCCACTCCCACCGCAACCGCGCCCGTCGAGACGATCCGGATCAAAGTCGACAGCCGCGATGTCGATGTGCCGAAAATGCTACCCAACTGGCAGGGTCGGCTCGAGCCGACCACGATGCTCCAGGCTGTCCAGATCGCCGGCGGCGAGGTCCCCCACTACTGCTACCACCCGAAGCTTCCGGTTGCCGGCAACTGCCGCATGTGCCTAATCGAGTTTGGCACGCCCATGATGGGTCCCGACCGCAAGCCGGTCCTGAACCCCGATGGCACCCCGAAAATCGCCCGGTCGGTTCTCCCCTACGAGCCCTCGACTCCTCGTGGTGCCATCGCCTGTGCGACTCCGATATCAGCCGGTATGGAGCTCTATCCAAGTTCGCCGGCCACGAGGCAGATGCGCGAGGCTGTCTTGGAGTCGCTGCTCATCAACCACCCGTTGGACTGCACGATCTGCGACCAGGCTGGCGAGTGCAAACTTCAGGAGTACTCGGTGGAACATGGTCAGTCGGCGAGCCGGTTCGTCGAGGCCAAGGTCCACAAGCCCAAGGCGGTCAACCTGGGGCCCCGGATCGTCCTGGACGACGAGCGCTGCATCCTTTGCACCCGGTGCATCCGGTTCAGCAAGGACATCGCGGGTGATGATGCCCTTGGCATCGTGAACCGCGGCTCCTACAACACGATCGCTGCGTGGAAGGAGGGTGCCTTCGACAACAACTACACCCTCAACACCGTCGACCTCTGCCCCGTCGGAGCCCTGACCTCCAGGGATTTTCGGTTCAAGATGCGGGTGTGGTTCCTCAAGGAGACAAAGAGTGTCTGCACGAGCTGTGCCACCGGCTGCAATATCACGATTGGGTCCCGGGAGGGCGTTGTCCACCGCTACGAGCCGCGGGAGAATGATGCGGTCAACGGGCCGTGGATGTGTGACACGGGCCGCCTGAACTACCGATGGATCGGAAGCGAGGCTCGCCTGCGTGAGGTCTGGGTGGGCAACAAGGCGTCCACCTGGGACGAGGCCAACCGCGAGGTTCGGATCCGGCTGTCCAAGGCCGCCCCGGGATCGGTCGCGATCATCGCCAGTGCCCGGCAGACCACCGAGGAGCTCTACCTGCTCAAGAAGCTCGCGACGCGTCTGGGTGCGATCACCGATTCCATCGCCCGCGAAGGGGATCCCGACACGCTGCTCGTCAGCGCCGATCGGAACCCGAACGCCAACGGAGCGCGTCTCACCGGAATCGCGTTCACCGAGATGGGCATCCAAATCCCGAAGATCGCTTCGGGCATCGCCTCTGGCGCCATCAAGACCCTCATCGTCTTCGGTGAGGATGTCACTCAGCATGGGATTGGTGTGGATCTGCTCGGTCGGCTTGAAACCCTGATCGTCAGCGACATACTGCCGAGCCAGACGACACAGGCCGCCCATGTCCTCCTGCCCGGATGTGCCCATGCCGAGAAGAGGGGGACGTTCGTTAACGCGAAGGGCCGGTTGCAGAAATTCATGAAGGCTGTCGAGGCCCCGGGCGACGCCCGTCCCGAGTGGGAGTTCCTCCATGATTGGGTCCATGCCGTGTCGGGTCGGAACGGATTCTCCTCGATCGAGGGTCTGTTCAACCAGATGGCCCGCGAGATCCCAGCCTTCGAGGGAATCGAATGGGGCAGGGTGGGTGATCTTGGGGTCACCGCGAAGATCTGACGCCACACCACCATGGATGCGCTAAAGTTCCTCGATCCGACGATCCAGTTCGTCCTCTTCTCCGCGGTGAAGATCCTGATCGCCTTCGGGGTGGTGATGACCTTCGTGGCCTATGCCGTGCTGGTGGAGCGCAAGGTCTCCGCCTGGATCCAGGACCGTGTCGGTCCGAACCGGGCAACACCTTTCTTCGCCCGCTACATCCCGATCCTCGGTCCGGCCCTGGTCCGGCTGGGTCTCTTCCAGCCGATGGCCGACGGCCTGAAATTCCTTCTCAAGGAGGACTTCACCCCGGCCCATGCCCGCGCGATCTACTTCTGGCTCGCACCGGCCATCTCGGTGATCCCCGCCCTGATGACCATCGCGGTCATTCCCTTCGGATCGACCCTGGGCAACCCGGACAACCCGATGGTCATCGCCGACCTCAATGTCGGGATCCTCTACACGTTCGGCATCGTCTCATTGGGTGTCTACGGAATCGTGCTCGCCGGGTACGCGTCGAACTCCAAGTTTCCCTTCCTCGGAGGCATTCGTTCCTCGGCCCAGATGATCTCCTATGAAATCGCCATGGGCATGAGTGTGATCTCGGTCTTCATGGTGGTCGGCGACCTCAACCTTAGCCGTGTCGTAGCCTACCAGGAGACCAGCGTGTTCCAGTGGATGATCTGGAAGCAGCCCGTGGCGTTTGTGGTCTTCCTCATCGCGGCGTTTGCCGAAACCAACCGTCTGCCATTCGACCTGCCGGAGTCCGAGTCCGAGCTCGTGGGTGGTTACCACACCGAATACAGCTCGATGAAGTTCGCCCTGTTCTTCCTCGGAGAGTATGCGGCCATGATCGGAGCCTCGGCCATGATGGTGACATTGTTTCTTGGTGGTTGGGCGTTGCCATGGGGTGGCGGACCTGCGACCGGCATCCTGGGGGGGCTGGCCCACATTCTCTGCTTCATCGTCAAGATGGGGGCCCTGCTGCTCCTGTTCATCTGGACCCGCTGGATGCTGCCGCGGTTCCGGTATGACCAGCTGATGACGCTTGGCTGGAACCGCTTTATCCCAATCGCGCTGGCCAACATACTGGCGACGGCGCTTGTCCTCGCCTTCACCACCCGCTGAACCCTTAGAACCATGACCAAGGTCGTTGAACGCAAGCCGCTGTCCGCCCTCGAACGGACATACCTGCCCTCGGTCGTCAGCGGACTGCAGGTCACGTGGAAGCACTTCAAGAAGACCCTCCTCGAGGGCAAGCCGGTGACGATGGAGTACCCGGAGGAGCGGTGGGTGGTTCCGGACGGCTATCGCGGGGCTCCCTACCTGGTCAAGGATCAGGATAACAACACGAAGTGCGTGAGCTGTCAGCTGTGTGAGTTCGTTTGCCCGCCCAAGGCGATCAAGATCACGCCGCCGGGTCCCGATGGTCAGAAGGCTGACCGGACCAACGCGGAAAAGATGCCCGAGGATTTCGAGATCAACATGCTCCGTTGCATCTTCTGCGGCTTCTGCCAGGAAGTCTGTCCGGAGGAGGCGATCTTCCTCCAGAGGGACTACTCCCTGACCGGCGGCAGCCGCGAGGAGATGGTCTACCACAAGGACAAGCTCCTCCAGCTGGGCGGGGTCCACGCGGGCGCGCAGAAATGGAAGCACAAGCTCGAGGAGGCCAAGGAACAGGAGGAGTTCCCCGTGGCCAAGATCTGAGGGGAACCGCGACACCGTGCTGACCATGCCCGTCCTTACCGACCTTCTCTTCTACGCATTCGCCGGACTCGCCCTCCTATTCGGGTTACTCTGCGTCGCCAATCCGTTCAGCCGAAATCCGATCACGAGCGCGATGTTCCTCGTGCTGACAATCGTCTCGCTGGCGGGACTCTTCATCCTCCTCCACGCCTTCTTCCTCGCCGCAGTCCAGGTGCTGGTCTACGCCGGCGCCGTGATGGTGCTCTTCCTGTTTGTCATCATGCTCCTCGATCTCCGGCAGTCCGAGGAGCGGCAGATCCGGATCCTGACGATCGGCACCGGAGCCCTCGCCGTCGCCGCCATCGCGGGAATCCTGATCCGCGCTGTGATCGCGGCAAAACCGCTGGCATCATCCCCTGGACTCGCTGGCGAGACCAAGGCCCTCGGGCGTCTCCTGTTCACCCAATACCTCCTGCCGTTCGAGGTGATGTCCCTGCTGCTGCTGGTGGGCATGGTTGGCGTGATCCTGCTCAGCAAAAAGGAGACGGAGTGACCCGCGACGACCCGACCGGACCCGAGACGCCCCACCCATGACACCCGGCATCCACCATTACCTTGTTGTGAGCGCCCTCCTGTTCAGCCTCGGGCTGTTCGGCGTTCTCGCCCGCCGCAACCTGATCGTCATCTACATGTCCCTCGAGCTGATGCTCAACGCGGCCAACCTCACCCTGGTGGCCTTCTCAAGGTTCAACGAGAACCTGAACGGGCAGGTGATGGTGTTCTTCATCATCACTGTTGCCGCTGCCGAGGTCGCTGTTGGCCTGGCCCTGATTGTTGCTCTCTACCGCAAGCGTCGGACGGCGGACGTCGACGACCTGACCAGCCTCCGGTTCTAGACCGCCCATGGATCCCATTTCCCACACCGCCGTCGCCTCGTCGAACGCCCAGGATCTGGCCTGGGTGGTCCTGCTGTTCCCTCTGATCTCGGCAGCCTCGATCCCCCTTGGCGTCGGACGCAGCCGGGCCCTCACACACGCCATGGCCATCGGGGCGGTGGCGACGGGGTTTGTCCTGAGCGTCTCCCTCTTTCTGCTCTTCGGATTCACGAAGGGAGGTATCCATGCGACGCCCCTTCCGTGGCTCTCGGTCGGGGGCCTAAAGCTCCAGATTGGGCTCACGGTCGACACGCTCTCCACCCTGATGCTGATGGTCGTTACGGGAATATCGACCCTCGTCCATGTCTTCAGCACACGCTACATGGACGGAGACCGCGACTATCCCCGGTACTTCGCGAGTCTGGGCCTGTTCACCTTCTCGATGCTCGGCATCGTGCTGTCCGACAACCTGGTCCAGACCTTCATTTTCTGGGAGCTGGTGGGCGTGACCAGCTATCTGCTGGTCGGATTCTGGCACGAGAAGCCGTCTGCCGCGGACGCTGCCAAGAAAGCGTTCCTGACCAACCGGATCGGCGACTTCGGGTTCATCCTCGGCATTATTCTGGTCTGGTCCGCCGCTGGAACCGTCCAGTTCACCGATCTCGCAGCGAAGTTCCATACGGATCCAAGGCTGCTGGGTGGCCTGACCTCGCTTGCGGGTGTGTTGATCTTCCTCGGCGCCATGGGCAAGAGCGCTCAGGTCCCCTTGCATGTCTGGCTCCCAGACGCGATGGAGGGTCCGACTCCGGTGTCCGCCCTCATCCATGCGGCCACGATGGTCGCAGCCGGCGTCTACATGCTGTGCCGGGTGTTCTTTCTCCTCGACCTGCCGGCCGCCTGGCCTGGATTCCTTGCCACGCTCGGCGGTCCTTCTGCTCTGGGGATCATTGCATGGGTGGGGGGCATCACATCGCTTCTGGCGGGTCTGATCGCGATCCAGCAGAACGACATCAAGCGGATCCTCGCCTATTCGACGCTCTCCCAACTGGGCTACATGGTCATGGCGGTGGGTTGTGCGGGTCCCGACGCGGCAATGTTCCATCTGACAACCCATGCCTGTTTCAAGGCGCTCTTGTTCCTTGGTGCCGGTAGCGTCATCGCCGGTTGTCACCACGAGCAGGACATCTGGCAGATGGGAGGGTTGTGGAAGCGGATGCCGACCACGTCGATCTGCTTTGCGATCGGCACTGCGGCCTTGTGCGGCCTCCCGATCGTGACCTCGGGGTTCTACAGCAAGGATGCGATCTTCGCCTCGGCTCTGGCAGCCGACCGGCCCGTCCTGTTCGCGGTTGGAGTGCTGGTGGCCGGACTGACGACGCTCTACATGGCCCGGCTCTATCTGGTCGCCTTCCTGGGTGAGCCACGCAGCGAGTCGGCTGGCCATGCCCACGAGTCCGGAACCCCGATGACCCTCCCGCTGGTGATCCTCGCCCTTCCGTCGGTGACATTGGGTTGGCTTCCGATCGGGTCCTTCCTCAAGGAGATGTCCTTCGGTGGCGGCCACCCACACTACCCCGACTCGATCACGGACATCCTGTTCGATCCCTTCAACCACTCCCCGCTCGGTGCGGTTCTCGGACTGGGTCTGATTGTCTTCGGCGGTTTCGTCGCCGTATCCCTCTATTGGAACGCCACCGTCGACCCTCTTCCGAAGACGCTGGGCTGGGTGTCGACGGCACTCCGTTCCAGGCTGTTCTTCGATGCCATCTTCGACCGGGTCGTGGTGCCGATCCACGACGCGATCGCGGCTCTGTTCGGTCTGATTGACCGATGGTTGCTGCAGGGCCTGGTGGTCCGCGGTGGATCCGGGGCCGTGGATCTCGTGGGACGCGGACTCCGCCTGGTCCAGACCGGAAACATCCAGACCTATGGCTTCCTATTCGTGATCGGCGTCGCCGTGCTGGTCATCCTCGCCCTGAAGTAACCGCCATGTCCCCCGTAACGCTCCTCATCCTTCTGCCCTTCGTCGGGATTCTGGCGATTCTGCTGACTCCCTCGAAGTATGCCTTCGCCTGGCGCCTCTGGGCCCAGCTCTTCTCCGGTCTTGCCGCGTTGGCATCCCTCTTCGTGTTCTTCGGGTTCCACCCGGGAGCCGCCGGATACCAGATGGTCCAGAGGCTCGAGTGGAATTCCGAGCTCGGCCTCGCCTTCCATGTCGGGGTCGACGGCCTCAATGTCGGCCTGCTCCTCGCAACGGCGCTGGTGGGATTCGCTGCGGTCTGGGTCTCCGATGAGATCGAGAAGTATACGAAGCTCTTTTATGTGCTCCTGCTGACCATGATTGGAGGAGCACTTGGGGCGTTTGCCTCACTCGATCTCTTCTTCGTCTATTTCTTCAACGAGTTCGCCCTACTGCCGACCTTCCTGATGATCGGCATCTGGGGTCGGGGAGATCAGAAGAACTTCGCGACCTTCCAGATCACTCTGTATCTCTCATTGGGTGCCTTGGTCGCCCTCGTGGGGCTGGTCTGCCTCTATGCGCTATCCGGGGCCAATACGCTCGACGTGTTGGTGCTCGGAGCTTGGCTCAAGGAACACCCGCTCCCTGCTGGATTGCAGACCCTCATCTTCGGCCTGCTGCTGTTTGGGTTCGGGACGCTGGTCGGGCTGTTTCCGTTCCATAGCTGGGCTCCCCTAGGCTATGGGGTGGCTCCGACGGCGACGGCAATGATGCACGCGGGCATCCTCAAGAAAGTCGGCCTCTTCGTCCTTCTGAGGGGCGCTTTTCCGCTTTTGCCCCTGGGGGTCCAGAACTGGACCGGCGTGCTCGCCGTCCTGTGCCTCGGCAACCTGCTCTACTGTGGCTGGGTGGCGATGCGCCAGAAGGATCTGAACCTGCTCCTCGGCAACTCGAGCCTTGCCCACATGGGCTTTGTCTTCCTGGCCCTCGCAAGCACGACGGTCATTGGAATCACCGGTGCCGTCCTCGTCATGGTGGCGCATGCGTTTCTGGCAGCGCTCGAATTCGCGCTGAGCGGGTACCTCTACCGCCGCACCGGGACCCTCGAGATGTTGATGCTGGGAGGTGCGTTCCGCCAGATGCCGTTCATCGGTGCGGCTTTGATCGCCGCTCTCATGGCCGGATGCGGGGTCCCGGGGTTCGCCAATTTCGCCGGTGAGCTCACGGTGATGTTCGGCGTGTGGTCGGTGATGCCGTGGCACGTGGT
This sequence comes from Verrucomicrobiota bacterium, assembly GCA_016871805.1. Classification (GTDB taxonomy): domain Bacteria; phylum Verrucomicrobiota; class Verrucomicrobiia; order Limisphaerales; family UBA9464; genus UBA9464. The sequence continues at coordinate 879 of VHCG01000033.1, read as the reverse complement.
GATCGCCGCCTGGGGAGGATTGGTCATCGGTGGCATCTACATGCTCCGTGCGATCCGGAAGGTGGCACACGGTGAGGTCGGCAAGGTCCTCGAGGGCAAGCCGGACGTTGTCGGACTTGCCCGCGTGCCCTATGTCGTCCTCCTCCTTGCCCTTGTGTTTTTCGGGGTGGCTCCCGGGGTATTGGTCGACCGGATCCGTCCAAGTGCCGAACGCGTGGTTTCCCTCGCAACTGCGGGTGCCTCGAAGACCGGTGCCGCGGGTCATGCCTCGGTCCTCAACCCCACGTCCGCTCCCGCCCACTGACCGCGATGAACTCCGCACTTCTCCTGATCGAATTCCTCGTAGCCCTGCTCGGGGTTGGAATCCTGCTGGCCGATCTGTGGGTTCCGGCCGCGGCGCGGAAGACGCTTGCCTATGTGGCCGCGACCGGACTCCTTCTCATCCTCACTCTCCATGCCGGAGCCTTCGGCCCGGTCGACGGCACCGCCTTTGGCGGAATGTTCCTGGTGGATCCGCTGGCCAACTACTTCAAGTCCCTGTTCCTCGTTGTCGGAATCCTCGTCATTCTGATCTCCGTTCGTTTCGCCGATCGGTTGTCCGGCTATGGGGAATTCGTGGCCCTAACCCTCTTTGCGCTCGTTGGGATGCTCCTGACCGCTTCGGCGAACGATTTCATCCTGATGTTCGTCGCGCTGGAGCTGGTGACCGTGACCTTCTTCATTCTGGTCAGCTTCCAAAGGACCCGCCTTGGTTCGGTCGAGGCGGGGGTCAAGTACCTCATCTTTGGAGCCTTGGCTGCTGCGTTCATGGTGTTTGGCATCGCACTCATCTTCGGTTCGGCCAACACCACGAACTTCTACGAGATCGCCGCCAAGCAG
>VHCG01000032.1 GCA_016871805.1 Verrucomicrobiota bacterium | reverse complement strand
AGACCCGGAAATCCCGGATCTGGTCCGGCGTCGGGGGCGGCGTATCGAGCACCGAAGGATCGAAGGAGGCACCGGCCTCCTTCAGAATCACGGGCAGCAGGGGATTGCCATAGCTGATGCCGGGAAATCGGAGCTCGCTCCGGTTGACGTCCAGGACGCGCGTCTGGGTGGGGTCGACAACGACCCTCCGGAAAAGGCTCAGGTCGATGCCCTGGTGACGGATGAAATTGGAGACGTCCGACGGGGAAGTGCCGGTGAAGGTGACAGGAGGCCGCGTTGCCATGGGAGCCTTTATTGGAGCGGTTTCCCCGGAGTGCCAAGTCCGAATCCCCACATCCGGGCCTGCCGAGCCCGAATGAGGTGGGTCCATCCTAGGGGGGCTCGAAATCCACCGTCTGTGGCTTTCAATCGGTGGACGCCCCCCGTATCCTTCCGGCGATGCTGCTGGTCATCGACAACTATGACTCGTTCACCTTCAACCTGGTGCAGTACCTGGGGGAGATGGGCGTGGCCATGGAGGTGCACCGCAACGACCAGATCTCGGTCGAGCAGGCCCTGGCCCTTCGACCCGAGCGGGTCCTGATCTCACCGGGACCGTGTTCCCCACGCGAGGCGGGTCTCTCCAACCAGATCATCCGGGCCTTCGCCGATCGTAACGTCCCCATCCTTGGGGTGTGCCTGGGCCACCAGTGCATCGCCCATACCTTCGGAGCCGAGGTGGTGGTGAACCATCGCATGATGCATGGGAAGACCTCGCCGATCCTCCACGATGGACAGGATCTCTTCGAGGGCATGCCCAATCCCTTCCTGGCCACCCGCTATCACTCCCTAGTGGCCCGTCGCGAGACGCTGCCTGCCGAGCTGGTGGTCACGGCCTGGACCGAGGAGGGGGAGATCATGGGACTGCAACACACGACGCTCCCCATCTGGGGTGTCCAGTTCCATCCCGAGAGCATCCTGACCGAGAACGGGCGCCGGATCCTCGAGAACTTCATGAGCCTGCCGCACGGGTCACCACCGCGCTAGAGGCCACCCGACCGGAGACCGAGATGCGCCCGCACGAACCATCCGTGGAGCGCGTTTCCCGTGGGGTTGCCGCCTCGGGCGGGGTGGTGCATGGCCGGGTGTTCAGGATCGGCTCGGGCATGGTCGACGTCCGTCCAAGGTCCATCGCGGAAAGGGAGACCGGGGAAGAGCTGGAACGATTCCACCGGGCCATCACCGAGACGCGTCACCAGGTCCTCGAGATCCACCAGAGGGTCCTGCTGGCGATGGGAGCGACGGAGGCTGCGATCTTCGAGGCCCATGGACTCGTCCTGGAGGATCCCGCGCTCGTGGGCGAGATCTCCCGTGCCATCCGCGAGGGCTTGAATGGTGCGGAGTACGCCGTCCAGACCGTCTGCAGCCGGTTCTGCGCGGCGCTCGAGGCGGCCGACGATCCCTATCTCCGCGAGCGGGCCGCGGATGTCCAGGACGTGTCTCATCGTGTGATCCGCAATCTCCTTGGGGAGATGGGGCCGAATCTGGCCAACCTCGCGGAACCCGTCGTCCTCGTCGCACCAGATCTTCCCCCCAGCGCCACGGCTCTCCTGGACCGGTCCAAGGTGCTGGGGTTCGCGACCGATCGGGGTGGACTGACCGGGCACACTGCGATTGTTGCCCGGAAGCTCCGAATCCCGGCCGTGGTCGGACTGGGAGACGTGTCGAGGGAGCTTCAGACCGGCGACCATGTCCTGATTGATGGACACGAGGGTGTCCTGGTCCTGAGCCCCACCGACGCCACGCTGTTCCGCTACGGACAGATCCGGGAGCGTCGTGAGGCGTTGGAGGTCCGGCTCCAGGCGGTCCGGGATCTGCCGGCGGTCACCCTCGATGGGGCGAGAATCGGGCTTGCCGCCAACATCGACGAGCCTTCGGAAGTGGCGTCCGTCCGGGAATCCGGGGCCCATGGGGTCGGCCTGTTTCGGACCGAGTTCCTGTTCCTGAACAGCGAGGTGCCGCCCGATGAGGATCGCCAATACGCCGCCTACCGTGCGGTCGCGGAATCCCTGGCGCCGGATCCGGTGGTCATCCGGACCCTCGATCTTGGAGGCGACAAGCTGGTGGATCCGGACCAGACAGCGGAGCAGAACCCGTTCCTGGGATGGCGCGCCATCCGGATCAGCCTGGCGCGTCCGGAGATGTTCCGGGTGCAGCTCCGGGCCATCCTTCGGGCGAGTGTCCATGGGCGGATCCGGCTGATGTTCCCGATGATCTCCTCGATCGACGAACTGATCGAGGCCAAGGCCTTGCTGGAGGAGTGCCGCTCGGACTTCGTTCGACAGGGCGTCGCGCACGATCCGACCCTGCAGGTCGGGATGATGATCGAGGTCCCCTCCGCGGCACTTCTGGCGCCCCACTTGGCACCCCATGTGGACTTCTTCAGCCTCGGGACCAATGACCTGACCCAATACACCCTGGCGGTGGACCGCCTGAATCCGAAGGTGGCGACGCTGCACAATCCGGCCCACCCGGCGGTCCTGCGACTGATCCGGGCCACGGTGGAGGCGGCCCGCGCACAGGGTCGGTGGGTGGGTGTCTGTGGCGAGATGGCGGGGGATCCCGCGTTGATCCCGCTGCTGCTGGGCCTTGGTGTGGATGAGCTGAGCGTCACCCCGGCACTGATCCCGGCGGCCAAGCATCTTCTCAGGAGGCTTCGGCGCGACGAGGCTGTCGCCATGGCGGAGCGGGCGCTCGGATGTTCCAGGGCACAGGATGCCCTGGAACTGTCACGGGATCTGGCAAGGACCGCTGCGCCTGAGCTGTTCTCCGCCCCGGAGTAAGCGGGAATTGGATGGAGAAGTGGGCTGGGGGGACCTTGGCCTTGGGGCGGTGCTTAGGGGGATGGAGCGGGCGAAGGGAATCGAACCCTCGTAACCAGTTTGGAAGACTGGCGCTCTACCATTGAGCTACGCCCGCAACCGCCCCGAGATGAAACCGGCTTTGTCTCTGCGTTGCAAGGATGTGTCCGGATCCGGCTGCCAACCCGCCACCTGCCCATCCGATGGGACCGGCAGATCGCGGTGGTTGGCGGAAGGGGAGGGATTCGAACCCCCGACACGGTTGCCCGTGCGCCTGATTTCGAGTCAGGTGCCTTCAACCACTCAGCCACCCTTCCTTCAACGCGGAGACGCAATGAACCAAGGCCGCGCATCCGAGGCAAGTTCCGGTTTTTCCGGGACTGCGATTTGAGGCACAGCCGGTGCTCAACAGCAGCGATGGATGCCGTCAAACCGGCGAGACGCGGCCCTGCAGTAGGCGTCTGCTCTCTGAGCCTCTCCCAGATCCGCCCGGACCGCCGGGACATCGATCAGCAGGCGTGGCCCACTTGTGGACACCGGGCAGGTCTGTGCGTGTCGGAGTTCGCGGTCCACCGCCGTCTCGCCGGACCAGTCCCGGAGCAGGGCGACCGACAATGCCGCAACCGAACCCGCCGACATCCCGGCACCCCGTTCGCGGAGCATGGAATCAGGCAGCCAGACGATGGGCGTCTCCCGGAGATCGGCGACTCGACGGCCCACCCAGAGCCGGACCCATTCGCGGAGGGACAGCCCCAGGACGAGGGTCCCCATCACAAGGAATCCGCCGGTGACAAACAGGTCGAGCCGGTTGTTGAACTCGAGACGCCTCGCGGTGGTTGCGGCTTTGGCAGCGGCTGTCCGCTCCGCATCGGTCGGAGCCGCCGCCTCGCGGGTCATCGCCGCCTGGGCCTTCCGTTGGAACTCCTGGGCACCCGCAAGGAAGCCGATGCGCGGAGAGGGATTGAACATCTTCTGGTACCCGGCGGTGAACGTCACGCCCACCAGCCAGAGGAGGGGGACCAGGGTCACCAATGCCAGTGCCCGACCGCGTCCTGACCGGATGGAGTGCTTTAGAAGGATGGTCGTCCCGAGGCAGAGTGCGATGGCGGCGAGGAGTTGGTTGGCGATCCCAAACAACGGCCATAGGGAGTTGATGCCTCCAAGCGGATCCCGGACACCCTGGATCAGGAACCAACCCCAGCCCGAGACGATCAGGACACTGGAGAACAGGTTGGCCGGAAGCGAATGGGTGTGGCCGAGTCGCGGGGAAAGATGCCCAAGAAAATCCTGGAGGAGGTAGCGGCCCACCCGGGTGCCGGCGTCGAGCGTGGTCAGAATGAACAACGCCTCGAACATGATGGCGAAGTGGTACCAGAGATCCAGCCACCGCCCCTGGGTCAGTCGCCCGAAGATCTGGGCCATGCCGACCGCAAGCGTCGCCGCCCCGCCGGTCCGGCCGTAGAGCGACGTCTCGCCGACCGCGTCGGCAAGTCGGGTCATCTCCTCGTGGGTGACGGGCATCCCGGCGGCATGGACCTTGGCCAGCGTGTCGGCGGCGATCGCCGCGGCGTCCGCGCCGACGCCCTTCACGTTCATGGCGAGGTAGACTCCCGGCTCGAGGGTGCAGGCGGCGATGAGCGCCATGATGGCCACCAGCGACTCGAGGCACATGGCCCCGTAGCCGACCGACCGGGCATGCGATTCGCGGGTGATGATCTTCGGAGTGGTCCCGCTCGAGATCAGGGTGTGGAATCCGCTGATGGCGCCGCAGGCGATGGTGATGAAGCAGAACGGGAACAGCTTCCCGGCGACCACCAGTCCGGAGCCGTCGATGAACGGGGTCACCGCCGGCATTCGGAGCGCCGGCAACACGAGCAGCACGCCGATGGCGAGGGCAACGATGGTGCCGATCTTCATGAAGGTGCTGAGGTAGTCCCGCGGCGCGAGCAGGAGCCACACCGGCAGGACACTGGCCGCGACGCCGTAGGCCAGGATGATCCAGGCCAGAGGCTCGGCCTCCAGGGTGAACGCGTTCGCCCATGGCGCATGGCTGTGCACCACCTGTCCGCCCCAGACCGCCGCCATCAGGAGTCCGACCCCGAGGACGGAGGCCTCGAGGGTCCGTCCGGGACGGATCCATCGGAGGTAGCCCCCCATCAGAAAGGCGATCGGGATCGTGGCTCCCACGGTGAAGACACCCCAGGGGCTCTCGGCCAGAGCCTTCACCACGATCAGGGCCAGCACCGCCAGAAGGATGATCATGATGGCGAGGATGGCCACGAGGGCGATGGCACCCGTCAGGGGGTTGAGTTCGTCCCGGACCATCTGACCGAGGGAACGCCCGTTGCGTCGCATCGAACTGACCAGGATGACGAAGTCCTGAACGGCACCGCCGAGGACCACGCCGATGAGGATCCAGAGCGCGCTGGGCAGATAGCCGAACTGGGCTGCCAGGACCGGACCGACCAGCGGACCGGGACCCGAGATCGCGGCGAAGTGGTGTCCGAACACGATCCAGCGGTGGGTCCGGACAAAGTCCTTGCCGTCCTCATGGACCTCGCAGGGCGTGGCGCGTCGGTCGTCGAGCATCAGCGCATGGGCGGCGAGCCACTTGGAGTAGAAGCGGTAGCCAATCGTGTAGGTGCACACGGCGGCGACGACGAGGTAGGCGGAGCTGACGGGCTCGCCGCGTCTGAAGGCGAGGACCCCATAGGCCCAGGCCCCCAACAGGGCGATGCCGATCCACAGCAGGGCTCGCAACGGGGACTTCATTGGGCACCGCGTACCCGCATCCGGGCGCCATAGATCGAGGTGCCCGCCGTGATGAACAGGAAGTCCCGCTTCTCGCCACCGAAGGTCACGTTCGCCGTCCATCCCTCCGGGACGTCCAGGTGCTCGACCTTCCGACCCGTCTTGTCGAACACCGTCACACCCTTGCCCGTGAGATACACGTTGCCTTCGGCATCCAGGGTCATGCCGTCCGAGCCCATCTCGCAGAACAGACGCTTGTCGGTGAGCGATCCGTCTCCGCCGATCGCGTAGGAATAGGTTTTCCCCGCACCGATGTCGGCCACATACAGGGTGTTCCCACCCGGGGTGCCGATGATGCCGTTCGGCTGCTTCAGATCCGTCGCGACCGGCCGCGGTGTCCCACCACCGGCGGGAATGAAGTACACAAACTGGCCCGGCTGCTGGGAGGTGGACGGGCGCTTCCAGTAGGGGCGGACGTACAGGGGATCCGTGAAGTAGAGTCCACCGTCAGGACGAATCCACAGGTCGTTGGGGCCGTTCAGCAGTTTGCCGCCGAGGTCCTTCACCAGGACGGTCACGGTCTTGTCGGGCGCGATGCGCCACAGCTCGTTCTTCTCGTCGGCGCAGGCGATCAGGTTGCCCTTGGAGTCGAAATAGGTGCCGTTCGATCGCCCTGCCGGCTTCATCCAGTCGGAAAACGTCCCGGTCCGGGCATCCCATCGGACGATCCGGTCGTTGGGCTGGTCGGTGAAGTACACGTTCCCTGCCGTGTCCGCCGCTGGCCCTTCCGTGAAGGAGTACCCCCCCTGGAGTTTCTCCACCTTCGCCCCGGACGCCAGGAGGCTATCCTGCCCCATCAGCACCAGAGGCACGATTCCCGCGCCTAGCATGACAATCCGTTTCATGGTCTTCCTTTCCGGTCTCTCAACTCTCAACGCTCGACTCTCAGCTACTTCTGGGGCTGTCCCGGCTCCCGTTTCCCGTTCGTGGTGAGGATCTGGAAGTGATGGACTCCGGCCGCGGCGGGGTGGTCGGAGGTCCAGACAATCCTGTGGTCCGGGGTGACCTCGACCATGGAGATTCCCTGGTTGGCGGCATGGCTGCCGACGACGGTGTTGCCGTTGGCGAGGCGCTGGGAACCGCAGGGATCCTTGAAGAGACCGCCGACCTGGTCGTTGGTGACCTTCCAGACCACCTGACCCGACGTGTTGAACTCGGCGACCTTGTTGCCGTGGGTCAGCGAGACGAGGGTGTTGCCGTTGTCGAGTCGGATGGCGGTGAAGGGCCAGTTCTCCTGGGGGCGTCCGCCGAGCTCGGGAAGGTCGGTGCGGATCGTGGCCACGACCTTGCCTTCCGGGGTGTATTCCTTGACCGCGAACGCCAGGAGGTGCGGCACGAGGTAGTTGCCGTTGCGGAGCTGTCGGGCCATGCGGGTCTGCATGTGGGCGTTGTCGGTCTCCGGCTGGAGTGGGACGTCCAGGACGATCTTCCCCTCGGGGTTCAGCTCGATCAGACGGGGGCGCTTGCCGAGTTCGGTGACCAGGGTGTTGCCGCTGTAGAGGCGCTGGACGGTGCCGATCTCGCTGTTCTCCGGGCTGCGGACGTAGGTGCCCACCACCTTCTTGTCGGGCGAGACCTCCTCGACCCGATCGCTCCAGGCGGCGAGCAGGTTTCCATTCGGGAGGATGAACCCGTCCCGCGTGCCGCCCTTGTATTCCCAGGCGACCTCTCCGTCCTCGCCAATGATCGCGGTGCGCGCACCCATGACGAGGTAGGAGTGTTTGATGGCGGGTCTGTTGGCCGACTCCGCTCCCAGGCCGGCGGAGGGCAGGCCCAGCGAGAGGGTGGCGGCGACGAGGAGGAGGCGTGTGAGCGGCTTCATGGAACCGGAAGACGATTCACGGTTGGAGCCCGGGGCCCAAGGCGATTCTTTGACGGGGCATGCCCCAGGGTGCCCGAAGCAAACTCATTGGGGACGAGACCTGTTTCAGGAATTGGCTTCACCCGATGGATGGCCTAGCGTCGTTGGGTGGAGAAGCCGGAACGAATCACCAGGAATTCCGAGGTCATGGGTGGCAAACCCTGCATCCGTGGAATGCGGACCACTGTGGGTCTCCTGATCGGGCTGGTGGCTTCCGGTTATTCCCGGGCTGAGATCCTGCGTCTCTATCCCTATCTCGAGGAGGAGGATATCAATCAGGCGCTCGCCTATGGAGCTTGGCGGGTCGAGGAGTTGGACCTTCCCCTCCGAGTTGCATGACACCTGGAGCGGGGAGCGCTTGTAATCATGGATGAGGCACGCATGAGGGCCCGTCTTCTGCCGATCGGGGACTGATCCCGTTCTGGGGTGCAACGCTGAAGTCGTGGTTGGCCCCCTGAGCGTGGATTCCCCCTTCAGCGAGGGTTCCCCATCCTTCTTGAAGGGAAACCGTCCCCATGGCGTCCATCTCCGGTCTATTCTTTCCGGATCCCGAACATGATCTCGATGCCCTTCAGATGCGCCCTGGTCCCCTTGGCTGCCGCATGGCTTCTGATGGGGCTTCGCGCCGAGTCGACTGGGGTGGAGTTCTTCGAGCAGAAGATCCGACCTGTGTTGGCCGAGCACTGCTTCGAGTGCCACTCGGCCGACGCCAAGTCCGTGAAGGGTGGGCTGCGTCTGGACCATCGGGTTGCGGTGCTGGCGGGTGGGGACAGCGGTCCCGCTGTGGTGCCCGGCAAGCCCGAGAACAGCCTTCTCCTCAAGGCGATCGCGCACACCCAGCCCAATCTGGCGATGCCGCCCAAGAAGGCCCAGCTTCCGGAGTCGGTCCGCCAAGACATCGCCCGTTGGATTGCCGATGGTGCGGTCTGGCCGGAGGGCGCTGCGGGGCCGACAACCAAGAAATTCGATCTCGAGGCCCGGAAGCGGTCGCAGGCCTGGCTCTGGCAGTCTCCAAAGCCCCAGACCGTTCCGAAGGTCAACGAGGCCGCATGGTCCGGCAGTCCGATCGACCGGTTCATCCTGGCCCGGTTGGAATTGGAGGGGTTGAAGCCTGCCGCCCCGGCGGCTCCCGAGGTCTGGTTGCGCCGGGTCCATTTCGGCCTGACCGGCCTACCGCCCCGTCGCGAGGACCTGACTGAATTCCTGGCGCATCCCGGTCCCGAGGCGCGGGAACGCGTGGTGGAGCGCCTCCTTGCCTCGCCGCATTTCGGAGAACGCTGGGCCCGGCACTGGATGGATCTGATGCGGTACGCGGAGAGCCGGGGCCATGAGAGCGACTTCCTGATCGCGAATGCCTGGCATTACCGGGACTACCTGATCTGCGCCTTCAATGCCGATGTCCCCTATCCGCAGTTCCTGAAGGAGCATCTGGCCGGCGATCTCCTGCCCGCCCCGCGGTTGCGTCCGGGCACCGACAGCAACGAGTCCGTGCTTGGCACCGGCTGGGCGTTCCTTGGCGAGGAGGTGCATTCGCCGGTCGACATCCGTCAGGACGAGTGCGATCGCCTCGACAACAAGGTCGACGTGTTCACGAAGTCCTTCCTTGGGCTCACCGTCGCCTGTGCCCGGTGTCACGACCACAAGTTCGATCCCATCTCGACCCAGGACTACTACGCGTTGACGGGGTTCCTGATGGGGGCCGGTTTCCGGCAGGTCCGGTTCGAGGCGATGGAGAACAACCGGCGCATGGCGTCGGAACTCTCAGCGGTTCGGACGGGACGGTGGCCCGAGCTATTAAAGGGGTTGGGACGATGGATGACCTCCCAATCCGGCTCGATTCCCGGTGCCTGGCTGTCGGCATTGGGCGAGGCCCAGCCTGCGGTGTCGCAGGACGGTCAACCTCGGGCTGAGTGGCAGACCGCGATGCGGGCCGCGGCCTCCGACCCGGCACATGTCCTGTATCCGTGGTTGGCCCGGTCATTGGAGTTGAGAGGTGAAGCCTCCGCGATTCCCGTCTTCCAGCCGTTGAAGGTTCCATCGCTGGCCTCGGATGTCCGTGTGATTGCCGACTTCACCCGGGCCGACTTCCGGCCGTGGAAGGTGGATGGGGAGGCGTTTGGATCCCAACCGATGGCGGTGGGGGAGGCGATCTCGGCGGCGGATGGATTCGGTCCCGGGGGTTTGATGCGCTTTGGGGCGGCCCGGCGTGATCCATTCTGGAAACGCCTCGCAACGGCTCCGGGGAACGAGAACGACTCGGGCGAGCTGGGAGCCACCGGACGATCGGGTCAGATGCTCCGCACACCGACGATCACCCTTCAGGGAGGACGCCTCCACTATCTCCTCCGTGGAGCCACCCGGGTCTATGCCGCGGTGGATTCCCATCTGATGGTCACCGGCCCTCTGCATGGCCAACTGATCGGTCACTTCGACTCGGGGCCGACATCGGCCCCGCGGTGGGTCACGCACGACCTGACGGCCTACGGTGGACACCGGACCCACATTGAATTCGGTCCTGTGGGGGATCGCCCGCTGGAGGTGTTGATGGTGGTGGAATCGCCCGAGGTGCCCGGCTGGCTGCCCGAGGGAGCACAGCCGACCTGGATCGGATTCGAGGTGTCGACCCTGGATGAGGCTGCGAAGGCCTTGGGTCGGGCGGTCCGGGAAATCGGCATCGCCTTGGAGCGTGGCGAGCCCGTTTCTGGAAACCTGCTGCCGCTGGCGGACCTTCTGGTCCGGCAACCCGCTCTCCTGGGTTCTCCCGAAGCAGGGTGGGCCACCGCACTGGACGAGTCCCGACGGTTGGAGTCCGCCATCGCCGATCGGGTCCAGTGGGTGTCCCGGACTGCCGTGGCCTGGATGGATGGAACGGGGGTCGACGAGTTCGTGCTGGTGCGCGGCAAGCCCTTCAAGCCGGGACCGGTTGCCCCCCGCAGCCTGCCCTCTGCCTTCCCCAAGGCACATCCCATCACGGATCCCTTCAGCAGTGGACGCCTCGAGTTGGCCGAACAGCTCACGGATCCCGAAAACCCCCTCGTGGCCAGGACGCTCGTCAACCGCGTCTGGCACCATCTGTTCGGACGCGGGATCGTGCCGACGGTCGACAACTTCGGGACCCTGGGTGAGGCGCCGACCCATCCCGAGCTGCTGGACCATCTTGCCTGGCAGTTCCTCCACGAGGATGGCGGGTCCATCAAGCGGCTGATCCAACGCATGGTCCTCACGCAGACCTATGCGATGGGGCACCATGCGGCAGATCCCCGGGCGGAGCGGATCGATCCCGCCAACCGGCTCTGGCATCGGATCCCGGTGCGACGTCTCGAGGCCGAGGCCATCCGGGATGCGGCGCTCGAGATCTCGGGTCGACTGGATCCCGCCGTGGGTGGTCCTCCCGTGCCGGTGCACCTCAACGAGTTCGTCATTGGTCGGGGTCGTCCGGACCAGAGCGGTCCCCTCGACGGTGCGGGTCGTCGCAGCGTGTACCAGGGGGTCCGGCGCAACTTCCTCTCGCCGACGCTGCTGACCTTCGACACGCCGACGCCGTTTAGCACGGTGGGCCGGCGGAACGTCACCAACGTGCCGGCCCAGGCCCTCGCCCTGATGAACGACCCGTTCTTCCACGAGCAGGCGGAACTGTGGGCCCGGCGTCTGCTTCGCGAGCTGCCCACGGCGGAGGCTTCCGAGCGGATCCGCTGGATGTACGAGACCGCCTTCGCCCGGCGGCCCACCCTGGCCGAGATCGAGGCCTGCCAAGGCTCGCTGGCCGAACTGCGGCGGCTCCATGGGTCCGATGCGGCCGAGGCGGTGATCTGGGCGGATCTCGCCCACGCCCTGTTCGGCGCCAATGACTTCATCTACCTCCTCTGATGTCCTCCCGTTCCCACTCCGGCCTGTTCCTCGATGCGCGGATCAACCGCCGCACCCTGCTGCGCCGGGCCTCGAACGGATTCGGCGCCATGGCCTTGGGTGCACTGCTATGCGGGGCAGGTGCCCGCGCTTCGGTCCCAGCCGGAGGCCACGGTTCCCCCATGGATCCACGTCCGCCGCAGTTCCGCCCGAAGGCGCGATCGGTGATCTTCCTATTCATGGAGGGCGCGGTCTCGCAGGTCGATACTTTCGACTACAAGCCGATGTTGGAGAAGTACCACGGACAGGATCCGAGGAAGGCCATCGGGAAGATCGAGAAGACCCAGTTCGAGAGCATCGGCTCCGTGATGAAATCCCCGTGGGCCTTCCGCCAGTATGGGCAGTCGGGACTCTGGGTCAGCGATCTCTTCCCTCACCTCGGGGCGCAGGCGGACGACCTGTGCATCCTGCGGTCGATGACCTCCAACTTCCCGGAGCACACGAGCGCGAACTACTTTCTCCACAGCGGACTCGGCCTCCAGGGCCGCCCCAGCATGGGAGCCTGGGTCACCTATGGACTGGGCAGCCTGAACGACAACCTTCCTGGTTACGTCGTGCTCAACGGCGGACAGATCCCCTCGGGCGGGCTCGACAACTTTGGCAGCGGGTTCCTGCCCGCGGCGTTCCAGGGGTCGTTGCTCCATGCCAAGGGCACGCCTCTGGCGAATGTCGTTCCCCAGGAGAAGGTGGATCGTCTCCAGGAGACCAAGCGTCGGCTGGTCCGGAGCCTCAACCAGCACCACCTCGACGGCGCCGGAGCGGCGGATGCCCTCGAGGCGGCGATCGCCAACCACGAACTGGCCGCCCGGATGCAGGTCGAGATCCCGGACCTGATGGACCTGAAGGGGGAGTCGGAGGCCACCCGACGGCTCTACGGTCTCGACGATCCGTACGAACACACCCGGACCTATGCCCGCGAGTGCCTGCTGGCCCGCCGGATGGTCGAACGCGGGGTCCGGTTCATCGAACTCACCATTCCGATGGTCGATGGCTACTCGCGTTGGGACGCACATGGTGGATTGGTCCGGAACCACGGCGACAATGCGCGGGCGATCGATCGGCCGATCGCGGGGCTGCTCCAGGATCTCAAGCTCCGGGGCCTTCTCGACGAAACCCTGGTGGTGTGGTCGGGAGAGTTTGGTCGAACTCCCTTCGCCCAGGGCGGCGATGGTCGGGATCACAACGAGTACGGATTCTCAGCCTGGATGGCGGGCGGCGGGGTCCAGGGGGGGCTTGCCTACGGGGAGACCGACGACTGGGGCTACAAGTCGGTCGTGAACAAGCTCGAGATGCATGATCTGCACGCCACGATCCTGCATCTGCTGGGGCTCGACCATGAGCGGCTGACCTACCGGTTTGGGGGGCGGGATATCCGACTCACCGACGTGAAGGGGGAGGTGGTCCGTGCGATCCTCGCCTGACAGCGGCGGGTGCTCATCGGGGAGCACGCGACGGGATCGGGAGAGGTGTTGGCCTGAGGATTCCCACGGCCCGGCGTTGCCAGCTGGGTTCCCTCCGGAGAAGCTTTCATCGTCACACCAAACTCCCCATGAAGGACTCCACCTCTCCGCTTTCCCGTCGCCACTTTCTCTCCGCCTCCGCGGCCTCCGCACCGCTCGTCCTGTCCTCCACCGGATCCTCATTGGCCCAGGGAGCGGACTCCGGCGGCTCGGTTGACCGCATCGTCAAGCCCCCCGAGGGCAAGCGGCTTCTGCTGTCGTGCAAGCTGAGCATGATCTCCGACAAGGAGGGCGACAAAAAGCTCTCCCTCGCCAACCGGTTGAGCATGGCGGGCGAGGCGGGTTTCGACGGGGTCGATCTGGACGAGGCTGCGAACCACACCCCGGAGCAGGCCCGGGCCGCCGTCCGCCAGTCCGGAGTGTTTGTCCACAACGCTATCAATCACGCGCACTGGTCCCAGCGCCTGACCAGTGCCAAGGAGGCCGAGCGTAACCAGAGCCGGGCCAACATCGAGCACTGCATCCGCGTCTCCCACGGCGCTGGGGGATCCGGGGTGCTCATTGTCGTCGGCAGCGGCGGCGATGGCTCGGCGAAGGAGATCGAGGAACGCGCCCGGACCGAGATGCGAAAGCTGCTCCCGCTGGCCGCCATCTACGGCCAGTACATCCTCATCGAAAACGTCTGGAATCAGATGTTCTACGACCACAATGGCGCACCCGACCAAGGCCCCGAGCAGTTCATCGCGTTTGTCGACAGTTTCAACAGCCCCTGGGTCGGCATGTACTACGACATCGGCAACCACTGGAAATACGGTCAGCCGGCCGAGTGGATCCGGTCGTTCGGACGCCGCTGCGTGAAGCTGGATGTGAAGGGCTTCAGCCGGGCAAAGAACGCGTTCGTCGATATCACCAGTCCCGACGACGATCTGCCGTGGAAGCAGGTCCAGAAGGCGCTGGTCAACATCGGCTTTGCCGGGTGGGCGACCGCCGAGGTCGGGGGAGGCGGAGTGGCCCGGCTCAAGACGGTCCGGGAGCAGATGCAGAAGGCCTTCGGTCTCTGAGGGGGTTCGTCGTTCGGGACATCACCTAGACCCCAGAACCGGGTGAATTCCGGGATCGCGGCTTGCGTAGAAAGGACGTGAACGTACGATCGTGATTAGTAGCCCACTATGGCCTCCGCATCACCACTTCCACGGCGGACCTTTCTGAAGGGTCTGGGAACCCTGATGGCGCTGCCGGCGCTCCCGTCACTGGCGTCTTCCGGAACGGGTTCCGGTGCCTCCTCCTCATCCGGTGCGCTGCCGCGTCGTGCGGCCTTCATCTACGTGCCCAACGGGGCCAACATGGCCGACTGGACCCCGGAGGCCCTCGGTTCGGAATTCCGTCTCCCCTCCATCCTGGAACCGCTGGAACCGGTGCGATCGGACGTCCTGGTGATGAGCGGACTGGCCCACGACAAGGCGCGTCCCAACGGCGATGGGGCTGGGGATCATGCCCGGGCCTCGGCCACCTTCCTGACCGGGATGCAGGCCCGGAAGACGGCCGGTGTCGACATCCGCGTTGGCGTGTCGGTCGACCAGGTGATCGCCCACAAGGCTGGGGATCAGACGCCGTTCCGGTCCGTGGAGCTGGGATGCGACCGAGGGCAATCCTCCGGGTCCTGCGATTCCGGCTATTCCTGCGCCTACCAGTTCAATATCGCGTGGCGCACGCCGACCGCACCGGTCCCGCCGGAGACCAAGCCCCGCCGCGCGTTCGAGCGGTTGTTCTCCGCGGGGGATCACTGGGACAGTGCCGAGGCCCGGACACGTCGGATGATCCAGCGCCGCAGCGTGCTCGATTTCGTCCTGGAGGACGCCCGTCGTCTCAACGCGAAGCTGGGGAAGACGGACCAGCGGAAGCTCGACGAATACCTGACCTCAGTCCGTGACCTGGAGCGTCGCATCGAACAGACGGAGAAGGTGACCGCCAGCCTGCCCCCGAACTCATTCCCCGAGGGCATGCCGTCGGACTACGGGCAGCATGTCCGTCTGATGTATGACCTCATGGTGCTCGCGTTCCAGAACGACAGCACCCGGGTAGCCTCCTTCATCATGGCCCATGACGGCAGCAACCGGGCCTATCCGAACCTTGGCATCAGCGACGGCCATCACGATCTCTCCCACCACGGCAACGACGAGGAGAAGAAGACGAAGATCGCGAAGATCAACCGCTTCCACATGGAGCAGTTCGCCTATTTCATCCGCCGGCTGAAGGAGACGCGGGAAGGGGAGGGGGCCTTGCTCGACCAAAGCATGATCGTCTACGGCTCCGGGATTGCCGACGGCAATGCCCATGCCCATCATGATCTGCCGGTCCTTTTGTGCGGTCGCGGCGGAGGGACGATCCAGTCGGGACGCCACGTTCGGGTGGACAAGAATACTCCGATGTCGAATCTGTTTCTCGAGATGATGGACCGCATGGGCGTCCATGAAACCCGGTTTGGCGACAGCACCGGGCGGCTGCCCGGGGTGTTGTCCTGACGGTCTGGGTCGTAGGAGTTCCTCGTGGCCGCCGGCACGCCTTTCCCGTCCTCGAAATCCATGGATGTCCTCGAGCGTCACCGGCAGATGGTGGAACGGTTCCCTGAGAATGAATTGGGCCGCTTCAGTCTGGGCAATGCCCTCTTCGATCTGGGGCGCTATGATGAGGCCGAGGAGCATCTCAAGGTGGCGTTGCGGAAGAAGCCGGACTGGATGGTCGTCCAGATCCTGATCGGGAAATGCGCCCTGGAGCTGGGGCGTCGCGCCGAGGCGATCGCTGCCTTCGAGCGGGCCCGGGACCTTGCGGTGTCCCAGCATCATGAGGGTCCGCTGGCGGAGATGGAGGGCCTGCTTGCGGACTTGCAGGTCTAGATCTGTGAAGTCAGCGTCGCGAGCTTCCATGAAGCCTCCTCTGCAATCGCCTCGCCGGCGCGGGTTCACGTTGATCGAGCTGTTGGTCGTGATCGCGATCATCGCGATCCTCGCCGGAATGCTCCTGCCGGCCCTCGCCAGTGCGAAGACCAAGGCGAACAGCATTGCCTGCATGAACAACACGAAGCAGCTGATCACCGCCTCACTGCTGTATGCGACCGACTTCAACGACAACTTTGCGCCCAATGGTGCAGGCGATGCGACTGTCAGCCTTGTCACCCCTCCCCCCAACTATGTCCCGAAGCTGTGGGCCGAGGGACGCGAGGGCAGCAATCTGGTCGAGGGATCCGCAGACGGTCTCGTGAACGAGAAACTTTCGCTCATCGCCCCCTACTTCAAGTCGAAGAACAGCTTCCGCTGCCCCGGTGACCGCTATGTCGTGGTGGTCAACGGACGCAAGACCCGCGTTCCGCGCAACTATGCCATGAACGCCTTCGTGGCCTGGACGGGGGATCCGTACAACGGGCAGGGCGACGGTCGGACCTGGAACGTGCCAAAGCGGACCGGCGAGGTCATCAGCCCGAGCATGACCTTCGTCTTTGGAGAGATCCACCCAGAGAGCATCTGCCGCCCGTTCTTCGGCGTGAACATGACCGGGACCTCGGGTGCCTACCACGTCCCGGGGAACTACCACGGGCTGGTTTCCAACTTCGCGATGGCCGATGGGCATTCCGAGGGACACCGATGGCAGGATTCCAAGTTCATCAAGCCCACGTTTAAGGGGGACTTCCACTCGGTGCATGCTGGCGTTCCGAGCACGACCAACCGCACCGACACCGCCTGGCTCCGCGAGCGGACCACCACCAAGCGCTGAGTTGTTCCTCGCCGCGGGCAACCCGCGGCCGCTCCACCCTCGCATGAAGCCGCTGTCCGCCTGTCGGCTGTATACTTTTGTCGACACCGCGTATCTGGACGGTCGCGACCCTGTGGATCTCGCCTGTCGTCTCTGCGAGGGCGGGGCCGACCTGGTCCAGGTACGGGCCAAGGGGATGCCGGAATCCACGGTCCGATTGCTGGCGGAGTCGATCCTCCCTGTCACCCGGGCCGCCGGTGTGAGGCTGGTGATCAACGACCACCTTGGAATCGCCCAATCCCTCGGTGCCGAGGTCTGTCATCTGGGGCAGGAGGACTTCTTCGAGGCCGGGCATCGCAAGGTCGCGGATCTGGTCCCATCGGAGCCACGGGTCGAGTTCGGTCTCAGCACCCATGCGCCCGACCAGGCGGTTCGGGCGGTCGAGGCCGGGCCCGACTACATTGCTGTGGGCCCCGTCTTTGACACCGCCACCAAGCCCGGGCGCCCGGCAGTCACGCTGGAGTACGTCCGGTGGGCCGCGGCGAATGTGTCGATCCCCTGGTTCGCCATCGGTGGCATCACGCTGGGGAACCTCGATGCCGTGCTCGATGCGGGCGCGACCCGGATCTGTGTCGTGTCCGCCATCCTCCGGACCCCGGATGTTGCCGGTGCCTGTCGGGATTTCCTGCGGCGCCTGCCCGCCGCATCCTGATCGGGCGGTCCCCATTCTGCCAAACCGCTTCACCTGAGCCGCCTAGGGCCTGTAGCCTGACCCTCAGATGCCGGTGACGTTCCTCAGCTTCCTGCAGCGGTGGGTGATCACGACGCTGGCTGTCCTCGTCGCGGCCTGGATCGTCCCCGGAATCTTTTACCGCGACGCCGGTTCCCTCATCCTGGCATCCCTGGTCCTGGGGTTCCTCAACGCCTTTGTACGCCCGATTCTGCTGCTCCTCTCGCTTCCGTTCCTCATCCTAACGCTCGGTCTGTTCGTACCGGTGGTGAATGCCCTGCTGCTCCTCCTCGTGGCGGATCTGGTAACGGGGTTCCGGGTGGGCGGCTTCTGGGACGCCTTCTGGGGCGGGTTGGTGATCAGCATCACATCGATGTGCGTCAACGCTCTGCTCGGCAAGGGGCTCAAGGTGCAGTTCAAGCGGGGTGGACCCCGTCGCCGTGGCCCACGGAATGGGTCGGACGGTCCCGGTGGTTCGGGCCCGATCATCGACGTCTGAGTTCGGACGTATGGGGCGTCGACCGGTTCGAGCGCGGGATAGCGGGGGGCGGGGACGTCGGGCTGTCTTCTTGGGCGGACTTGTCCTGATGCTGCTGGTCGGGCTTGGGGTTTTCGGGTTCTTCAGACGCGCCCCGCGGACGGTTGTCGCGACCGGGTCAAACCGCGCATCCGGGGTCTCCAACGGCCCGGTCGTCAGGGGGCCGACCCAACCGGTTCCAACCCAGGGTGGTTCCCCAGCCCCAGCCCCAGCCCCTGGACCCACTGTGTCCGTGACCCCGACGGTTCCCCCTACGGTGTCCCGACCGGCCCCGGTCACCCCGCCCACCTCTGCGCCCCCAGGTTCCTCGAACCGTCCCGTCCTTCCCTCCGGCACCCCCGCGCCTGTGGCACCTGCGGGGCCCGTCATTTCCCCGGAGCTGCTGTCCACGATTCCGGACCGCCCTCCGACGAACATCCTGGAGGCGCAGATCGTCCTCTCGGGCCTCGGGATCAGTTCGGGTTCGGTCGATGGCGTGGGGGGCTACCAGACGATGCAGGCCCTCCGTGCGTTCCAGAACTCCAAAGGGCTGGAGGAGTCCGGTCGCCTTGATCCCGACACCCAGGAGCAGCTCAGGATTGTCCGACCGCTGTTCCGGCAGGTGGTGCTGAAGCCTGAGGACTTCGAGGGATTGGCTGCGGTTCCTGACACGTGGCTTGGCAAGTCCAAGGCGCCGCATCTCGGTTTCGAGACCGTCCTGGAATCCCTTGCCGAAAGGTCGCACGCGAGTCCAACCCTCCTGAAGCGACTCAATCCCGGGGTGGACTGGTCGGTGCTCCAACCGGGCCAGGAGCTGGTTGTTCCCAACACGGCCTATCCCCCCGCCCGCAGGGCGGCGTTGGCGCGGATCAGCCTCGAGCATCGACACCTCCGGGTTTTCGATGCCGAAGGAAAACTCCTCGCCCATTTTCCATGCAGCATCGGGCGGATCGCCGAGCGACGCCCCGTCGGTGAACTCGAGGTTGCGTCGGTGGTCAGGAACCCGAACTACACCTTCAATCCGTCCGTGTTCCCGGAATCGGAGGAGGCGCGCACGCTGGGTCGTCGTTTGGTCCTCCCCGCGGGACCGAACAATCCGGTGGGGGTGGCCTGGATCGGGCTCAGCCGTGCTGGCTATGGCATCCATGGCACGCCGGTACCTGAGATGGTGGGGCGTACCGAGAGCCATGGCTGCTTCCGTCTCGCCAACTGGAACGCTGACTACCTGCGGCGCATGGCCTGGGTGGGGATGCCGATCTGGGTCGAGCTGTGATCCCAAGCCCGGTCCTGGGCCTCACACGGGAATGCGGAGAACAGCCGATGGAAGGGGGAGGAGTGGAATTACGGGGTCCATCCAGGATCGTTCCGGGTCGGAGGAGTCGAGGAACCCGATAGGTCCGGATGCCCGACAACCTGCCGGTGGACGTCTGCTGCATTGCGTCAAGACGGGTGAACCGATTTTATACTCGTACGTATGAACTCCACTGGATCGCAGCCTGTGAGGCTGGGCATGACCGAATGGCTGATCTGTACGATTGCCGCCATTGGGTTTGCCTTCGACATCTATGAGCTGCTGATGCTCCCCCTGATCGTGAAGCCGGCCATCGCGGCGTTGAGCGCCCCGATGGTCGAGGCGCTGGTCCAGGGTGGCATGGCGAAGGCGGATGCGGCCCAGCTGTGGGCCCCGGGCGGGGATCAGTATGTCCGCTGGGCCAGGACCTTGTTCTTTGTCCCTGCGATCGCGGGTGGCGTGTTCGGGCTGCTGGGCGGATACCTGACCGATTTGTTGGGGCGTCGACGGGTTCTGACGTTCAGCATCCTGCTGTATGCGTTCTCGGCCTGTGCCGCAGGATTTGCGACCTCGCTGCCACAGCTGCTGGTGCTCCGCTGCGGAGTCTTCATCGGGGTCTGCGTGGAGTTCGTGGCCGCGGTCGCGTGGCTGGCGGAACTGTTTGCGAACCCTGCCCAGCGCGAGCGGGTGCTCGGATATACCCAGGCATTCTCATCGATCGGTGGCCTCCTGGTTGGCGGTGCCAACGTGCTGGCGGCCAGGCTTGCGCTCGACCTCCCTGCTATCCATGGAAACCACGAGGCCTGGCGCTACACACTCATCTCCGGTGTCATCCCGGCTCTGCCCCTGATTCTGATCCGTCCGTTCCTGCCCGAATCGCCGGTCTGGGCCCGCAAGGAGGCATCCGGCGAACTCCGACGCCCCAGCCTCGCCGAGCTGTTCAGTCCGGCCCTGGTCCGGACCACGGTCCTGACCACCCTCGTCTTCGCTGCCAGCTATGGCATCGCCTTCGGTGCGATCCAGCAGCTCCCGCAGATCCTGGGTGGACCCCAGGGCCATGCTGCGATCCGAGCAACGGCCAAGGCCGCCCAGGATGCGGCGGTGGCCGAGGCCCAGGCCTCCGGCAAGCCGGCTCCGGACGCCCGACGGCTGCGTCAGATCAGCGGCAATGCCACCGACGAGGCCGTGGCCAAGGTGACGCTCTGGCAGGAGATCGGCGGGTTGTTCGGGCGCATGGCCCTGGCGGTGCTGGCTGTCCGGATTCTGAGCCGACGCACCCTCCTCCGGGTGTTCCAGGTCCCGGCGCTGCTCTACGTCCCGCTTCTGTTCTGGTGGATCTCTGGATCTCTGTCCCAGGCGGACAGCCTCCAGATGATCCAGATCGGCATCTTCATCGCCGGCTTCCTCACCGTCGCCCAGTTCAGTTTCTGGGGGAACTACATCCCGCTCGTGTTCCCGGTCCATCTCCGGGGTACTGGCGAGAGCTTCGCGGCCAACATCGGAGGTCGTGTCCTGGGGACCGCGGCCGCCTGGCTGACGATCACCCTTTCCGCGTCCCGCCCTCCCGACCCGGTGAAGATCGCCGTGGTTGGTGCCGGTGTGGCTGCCGTCTATGCGCTGATCGGCGTGGTGCTGACTCGGTGGCTGCCGGAACCGAAGGAAGAGGAGAACTGAGGGTCGAGGGTTGACGGTCGGATCCAGCTGGATCGGCGGTCTGCCGGCCCTAACGGGGAGTGGACTCCAAGGGGGAGGCCTTCGAGGACTGGAGGGCCCGGTATTTCGCCGTCCCCTTGCCATTTCCTCCGCGTCTCATTGTGAGCCCCTTCCGGGGCTCCCGTGTCAGGGCGCCTCAGGCTCCACCCACTTGCCGTGTTCCTTGATGAGGTCAACGAGGCGCTCCACGGCTTCGACCTCGGGGATGTTGAACTTCACCGGCTTCTTGCCGACGTAGAGGTTGATCTTGTTGGGGGCACCGCCGACGTAGCCGAAATCCGCATCGGCCATCTCACCCGGGCCGTTCACGATGCACCCCATGATCGCAATCTTCACCCCCTTCAGATGGTCGGTGCGGGCCTTGATGCGGGCCGTCACGGTCTGGAGATTGAACAGGGTCCGTCCACAGCTGGGGCAGGCGACGTAGTCGGTCTTGAAGGAGCGGCACCCCGCGGCCTGGAGGATGTTGTAGGCCAGACGCAGCGATTGGCCGGCGCCGGACTCCCCGCGGACGAGGATCGCGTCGCCGATGCCGTCGGCGAGGAGTGCCCCGAGGTTCACCGCGGCCCGGAGCAGGGCGACCTCCGGGGTGAGCGGCACCGGTTCAAACGACAGGCAATCCTTCAGCAGGATTGGGTTGCGGCGCCCCAGCTCGTGGAGTCGCACGGCCAGCAGACGGAAGGCCTGGATGGGCGGGAGACCGATGCCGTCTTGGACGGTCACCAGCTGCGTGTCGCACCCGATCGTCTCCGGCGCCAGCGGGGAACGGGGATCGAGTTCCAGAAGGTTGAGATCCTCATGGACCCCCTCCGGCTTCACGTCGCTCTTCGGCGAGATCAGCGGCGCCACCTTGTCATGGGTCGCCCGCGTGACGACCACCCTTACGACGGATTCGCCGCCGCAGGAGGTGTTCCCTAGCGAGGCGATGGCGGACTCGCGACGACGGTAGACGAAGGGATCCCAGGGCACCCCAAGAGTGGTTCCGGAGACCTTCGACTCGGTGAGCCTGGGAATCTGGGCCAGAAGATCGTTGCAGACGGCGATCTCCCGGGGGCTGTCCTCGGTGAGCGAGACCCGAATGGTGTCGCCGATGCCGTCGCACAGCAGTGAGCCGATGCCGATGGCGGACTTGATGCGTCCGTCCTCGCCCTCGCCTGCCTCGGTCACCCCGAGATGCAGCGGGTAGTTCCAGTCGGGTCCCTCCTGTTCAAGCCGGGCTGCCAGGAGGCGGTAGCACTCGATCATGACCTTCGGGTTCGATGACTTCATCGAGAACACGAAGTTGTGGAAGTCGTGCTTACGGCAGATCCGGGCGAACTCTAGCGCGCTCTCCACCATGCCAAGCGGGGAGTCGCCATAGCGGTTCATGATGCGGTCCGACAGCGACCCGTGGTTGGTGCCGATGCGCAGGGCGCGATCCAGTCGCTTCGCCTCGATCACGAGAGGGGTGAACCTCTCCTCGATCCGGAGCAGTTCGGCGGTGTAGGCGACGTCGGTGTACTCCTTGATCACGAACTTCTTGGAGTCGGCGTAGTTGCCGGGATTGATGCGGACCTTCTCCACCCACTTCACGGCCTCCATGGCGGCCTCGGGCTTGAAGTGGATGTCGGCCACGATGGGGACGTGGCAGCCCACGGCGCGTAGTTCCCGGACGATGTTCTCGAGGTTGGCGGCGTCCTTCACGGTGGGGGCGGTGATGCGGACGATCTGGCAGCCGACGGCGACCAGCTCGAGGGTCTGACGCACGCACTCGGCGGTGTTCATCGTGTCGCAGGTCAGCATGGACTGACGGACGACCGGATGGATGCCACCCATGACGACCCCGCCACGGGAGGGATCACCGACGGTGACCTCACGGGTGGGACGTCTGTGGAACGACCAGGGAGAGGCGCAGTAGTTCATCGAACGTGGCCTCGAGGGTATGGTGAAACGATGCGTTGGGAAGCGTCGAAAGGGGTTGGGCTGCGCCCGCAGTGCATCCCCTTGTTGAAGGCTCCTCCGATGAAGGGCGCCTACACCGTGACTTTCTCCGCCACCTTCACCGGCTTCACCATCGAGTCGTCAGCACTGTCGGAGGGTGATCCCGATCATCGCCGGGCTGGTGTCGGGCTGGGACTCTCCTGAGCGGCTGTCCTGCCCGGGGATTCGATGACGCTCTTCTGCTTCAGCATCTGACGGAAGATCGGGGCCCGGTGGAGGTCGTAGTAGGTGACGAACGCCATGAACGACAGCAGCATCACGGCGAAACCGGCGGTGACGATCTCCTGGAAGCGAGCGCTGACCCTCCTTCGCGAGACGAGTTCGTAGAGCGCCATCATGATGTGGCCGCCATCGAGGACCGGGATCGGCAGGAGATTCATCAGGGCGAGGTTGATGTTGAGCGTCACCAGGAACCCGAGGGCCAGGCGGAGGTCCGTGTGAACGTCGAGCCACAGCTTGCCCAGGATGCCGACCGGTCCGCTCATGTCCTTCGCGCTCACGCCGGTTTCCTTGGAGTGGAACAGGGCGTTGAACGTCTTCCCCATGAGCCTCAGCACGTCGCCGAACTGCTCGATCGGGTTGGGCCCCGGACGCTGGACCTCGTAGTGGCCGCCGGCGAACCCGATGCCGATGCGCCCGCGCTGCGTCTCAGGGTCATAGACCGGAGTGACCGTCAGGTTGAGCTTGGTGCCGTCGCGCTCGACGACCACCTCGCAGGGGCGTCCCTTGCCCTTGTTGATGACGTCGCTGAGCTGTTCCTGGTTGAGGACATAGACGCCATCGAAGGACAGGAACTTGTCCCCGAGTCTGAGCCCGATCTTCTCGGCGGGCATGCCCGGCTGGACGAGACCGACGATGGGGCGTTCCTGGGGTTCGAGGTCGAGCCACTTCAGGCCCAGCGTCTCGGACCGCTTGGTGGGGAGGCTTACGGTCAGACGCTGACCGGACCGCTCGAGGGTCACGGGGACCACGTTGGTGAGGGCCGTGATGACCTCGAGGTTGATGTCCTGCCAGGACCGCACCTTGTGCCCGTTTACTTCGACGATCCGGTCCCCACTGCGCACCCCACGGGCAGCCTCGGTCGACTGGGGGTCTACGGGTCCGATGATGGGCGGGTTGACCCGGACGGGGATGCCGATGGCCCAGATGACGCACGCGATGGCGAGGGCGAAGGCGATGTTCATCGCGGGACCAGCGATCGAGACAAGGATCCGGGAGAATGGAGGGGCGTGCGGGATGTCGGGAGCCGCCTTTCCCTCGATCGCCTCCGAGGTGATCATCTGCGGCAGCTTCACGAAGCCGCCCGCGGGGATCCACCGGATCGACCACTCCACGCCGTCCCGCATCCAGGAGAAAATCTTGGGGCCGAACCCGATGGCGAAGCCCTCCACCTTCATCCCACGCCTCAGGGCCATCCAGTAGTGGCCGTACTCGTGCACGAAGATGCTGGCCCCGAAGAGCAGCACCACCATCGCGGCCACATAGACAAAGCTGAGGATCGACTCCATAGCGGCCCCCGAACCTACGGGCCTGTGTTGGGAGTGGCAACGATGTCGGGCCGGAAATCCGCGGACGCCCGGCATCCGCCGGAAATCCATGAGGTCGTGTCGGCCCCTGGGAGGCTCCAATCCGGGTGGCGGATTCCCATGGATCCGGTTCGGGGACTTGGACTTGCCCGGCGTGGTCGTCGCGCCATGCTCCGTGGCCCGTGTTCAACATCGACGCGCTCAACCCGGAGCAGCAGCAGGCGGTGTCGACCGTCCGGGGCCCCGTGTTGATCCTGGCAGGGGCTGGGACTGGCAAGACGCGGGTGATCACCTGCCGGATCGTCCACATGATCGAACGGGGCATCTCCCCCGGGAAGATCCTCGCCGTCACCTTCACCAATAAGGCCGCCAAGGAGATGCAGGAGCGGGTGAACGAGATGCTGCCACGTCGGTCCCGTCGCGACTCCGACGGTGAGGCTCCGGAGCGTCCGACGGTCTGCACCTTCCACTCCCTCTGCGTCCGGATCCTCCGCCAGCACATCGAGAAGCTGGGCTACAAGCGGAACTTCGTGATCTACGACGAGTCCGATCAGATCGGAGCCATCAAGAAGATCCTGTCCTCCATCCACGAGGGAAAGGTGAAGAGCGATCCGCACGCCATCCTCGGCCTGCTGTCCCGGTTCCGGGGCGGCGGGAGTCGGGCTTCCGTGTTCGAGGATGCCGAGGCCCGGGCCCTCGCGGAACACGTGCTCTCCCGCTACCAGTCTGCGCTCCACGCCTGCAATGCCGTGGACTTCGACGACCTCATCCTGCTGGTCCTGCGCCTCTTCAAGGAGCACCCCGAGGCCCTCGAGGCATGTCGGGAGCGGTTCCGGTATGTCATGGTCGACGAGTACCAGGACACCAACGCCGCGCAGTTCGAGCTCGTGCACGCCCTGACCCGGGACTCCCGGAACCTCTGTGTCGTGGGTGACGACGACCAGTCGATCTACGGTTGGCGCGGTGCCGAGGTCGCCAACCTTCTGGACCTCGAGAAGCATTTCCCCGAGGTGAAGGTGGTGAAGCTGGAGCAGAACTACCGGTCCACCAACGTGATCCTCAAGGCGGCCAACGGCGTGATCCGCAACAACGCCCGACGTCGCGGCAAGCAGCTGTGGTCGTCCAAGGGGGAGGGGGAGAAGATCCTGCTCCAGTGTTTCGACACCGATGAGGAGGAATCCAAGACGGTGGCCCAGAACATCGAGGACGACCGCTTGGTCCGCCGGATCCCGTGGGGCGACCAGGCGATCCTGTTCCGCACCAACATCCAGTCCCGGCTTCTCGAGTCCGCCCTCCGCCAGTCCAAGATCCGGTACCAGCTGATCGGGGGACAGAGCTTCTTCGACCGACGGGAGATCCGGGACTTCCTCGCTTATCTGAAGACGTTCCTGAATCCGCACGACGACGTCGCCCTGCTGCGGATCGCCAACACCCCGGCCCGTGGGCTCAGCGACGTGACGATGGAACGGCTGCTGGCGGCGAGCCAGGAACGCAGGAGCAGCGTCTTCACGGCGATGCGGCACACCGACGTCCAGGAGCGGTTCCAGGCCCGAACGGTGGAGGCCATCCGGTCGTTCATCGCGTTCATCGAGGAGACGCGCGCGATCCTCGAGTCGAAGGACCCGGTCTGTCTCGGGAACTGGGCCGAGGACTGGCTCCGGTCGATCGACTACCGGGCGGAATTGACGCGGAGCGAGAAGACCCCGGAGGCCTCTGAGGCGCGCTGGCGGAACGTCTGGGAGCTGCTGGACGACCTTGATGATCCCGACGGCATCGCGGCTGTGGCTCGGCCTGTCGAGGCGTCTGCACCGACACCCACGACCGACGAGGTGGTGCTGGCCCCGGCCCCGGCCACACCCCTGCCGCCGCCCCGGCGTCGCCTCACCCGAAATCCCTCGGAGCGTCTGGCGGAATTCCTCGGGCAGCTGTCGCTCGACCAAGAGCGTGCCGAGGACAAGGAGACCGGAGATCAGGTCACCTTGATCACCATGCATGCGGCCAAGGGGCTGGAATTCCGACACGTCCAGATCGTCGGGGTGGAGGACGGCCTGCTCCCGCATTCGCGGTCGAAGCTGGAGGGCACTCTCGACGAGGAACGCCGGCTGTTCTACGTGGCCATCACGCGCGCCCAGCGGACGCTTCGGATCTCACACTGCGGAGGACGCAAGCGCTATGGACAGGTGCTGCCCTGTCATCCCTCACCCTTCCTCAAGGAGCTGCCCCCGGAGTGTGTCGAAGACGCCGAGACGGCTGGGATCAATCCGGTGTCGAGCGAGGCGGGGACCGACTGGTTCGCCGCGATGCGGGCAGCGATCGAGTGAACGGCGACGGTGTGCCGGCCGGGTCGGAACCGTGGTGTCGGGAATGCAGGGTTGTGACGCGCCATCTTGCGCGGGGCGGGGCCGGGAGTGCAGCCTTCGGAACCCATGAGTTCTGTCGATCGTTTCCTGGCCGTTCCCCGGATCCTGCCACCGCTGGATCCCGAGTTCCGTCCCGCCGTGCTGGCGGAACAGGCTTTCCTCCGGGAGGCAACGGTTCCGATCACGGTCGCCCTCGAGCAGGCCGATGGCTCCGTGTTCCACCAGTCCTTCAAGGTGCTGGCGCCCACGGTTCCGGGCGCCGCTGAGGTGAATGCGTTCTTCGTGGAGCGCCTGGCAAAGTTCCTTCTGTGGGGCTGGGGTGGCTGGCGCTTCACGGTGGCGGGTCCAAGGGACATCGCTGATGCCCTTCGGGCGCATTATACCGGGACGCCGAACGGGCGTTTCGATTCCGAGACGATCGGCCGCAAGGTCTATGACCGGCCGATCGAAGTGGTCTGGGTCGAATCCCCGGATCGTCTCCCTCCGGCCCGCTCCATCACCGCCCCGCTGGGCCGTCACCTGGACGGTTGCCGCATTGGATTCGACCTCGGGGGCAGCGATCGCAAGGTGGCGGCGATGCTCGACGGCAAGGCGGTCTTCTCCGAGGAGATCGTCTGGGATCCCTACTTCCAGAAGGATCCGCAGTATCATGTCGATGGCATCATGGACTCGCTGCACCGGGCCGCGGCCCACCTCCCGCGGGTGGATGCGATCGGTGGTTCGGCCGCGGGGGTGTACGTGAACAACCGGGTCAAGGTGGCCTCGCTGTTCCGGGGTGTGCCGCCCGACCTCTTCGAGTCCCGGGTGAAGGACCTCTTCCTCGAGCTGCGTCGGCAGTGGGGAGGGATTCCCTTCGAGGTCGTGAACGACGGTGAGGTCACCGCCCTCGCGGGATCCATGGCCCTGAACCAGAACGCCGTCCTGGGCATCGCCATGGGCACGAGCACGGCGGCGGGGTTCGTCACGCCCGACGGCAACATCACGTCATGGCTCAACGAACTCGCGTTCGTCCCGGTGGACTATCGCCGCCCCGCCCCCAAGGAGGAGTGGTCGGGCGATGTCGGATGCGGCGCCCAGTATTTTTCCCAGCAGGCGGTGGGACGACTCCTGGCGCCGGCTGGGATCGAGGTCGATCCGGCCCTGGGACTGCCGGACCGGCTCAAGCACGTGCAGTCCCTCATGGCCGCCGGGGATCCGCGTGCGGCGCGGATCTATGAATCGATCGGTGTCTTCCTCGGCTATGGGCTGGCCCACTGGTCCCAGTTCTACGCGATGCGCCACGTCCTGGTGCTGGGACGGGTGACCACCGGCACCGGCGGCGAGTTGATCCTAGGGAAGGCCCGTGAGGTCTTGGAATTCGAATATCCTGAACTGTCGGACCGCGTGGATTTTGTGACCCCTGACGAAAAGGACAAGCGTCACGGCCAGGCCATTGCCGCGGCCAGCCTCCCGGTGCTTGCCTGAGGTTTGGTGCGTGGGGAGACTACGCGACCGCATGAATCCCTACGCCCACCTCGTCGCCGAATACGCCCGGTTCTTCCGGACCGGGAAGGACTATCCACTCGGAGGATTCCCGCCGCTCCCCTGTTCCCAGGCGGCGGCGAATGCCCCCGTTGGATTGATCTTCTCCCCGCATCCCGATGACGAATGCATCGTGGGGGGGCTCGCGATCCGACTGATGCGCGAATCCGGGTGGAGCATCCGCAATGTCGCGGTGACCCAGGGCAGCAACCGCGACCGTCAGGCCGCACGGCTGTCGGAGCTCCAGGACGCCTGCAACCATCTCGGGTTGGGCCTCATCCAGACCGCGCCGAATGGACTCGAGGCGATCACACCCAAGGCCCGCCAGCAGGATCCCGTCGGCTGGGCGGCCAAGGTGGCCGTGACCGCCGACATCCTCCGTCGTGAGTCTCCTAAGGCGATCTTCGTGCCCCATGAGCAGGATTGGAACGGCAGCCACATCGGCGTGCACTTCCTGGTCCAGGACGCTCTCGCCACCCTTCCAACCAGCTTCACGACCCATCTGATGGACACCGAGTACTGGGGGCAGATGACGCGTCCCAACCTCATGGTCGAGCTCTCCGAATCCCAGGTGGCGGACCAGGTCACGGCCCTGTCCTTCCACGTCGGGGAAGTCCGACGCAATCCGTTCCACCTGCTTCTGCCGGCCTGGATGCAGGACAATGTCCGTCGCGGCAGCGAACTGGTCGGAGGGCAGGGTGGGGCGGCGCCGGACTACGGCTTTGCCACGCTCTATCGACATCGCATCTGGCGGGGCGGGAAGCTCGAGGAACTGTCCGCGGGCGGACGCAATCTGGGTTGCGCCGAGGCTGCAGGGGTGCTGTTCACCTGACAGGACGACCCGGTCGTCCTTGGGATATCCGCAGGCGTGGGTGGGATCCGCAGTGTCCTGCAGACCTCGGCGGCGGCCGCCGCCAACCGGGGCGGGCGCCTTCCGGGGTGTCGGGGATTGGGGCGGGGTGTTTCAACCCGTCACGGGCCCTCTAGCTTCGGCAGCGCCACGGGGGGCGGCAACCGCAGCAGGCTCTGCAAGGGAATGCTGGCCTGGATATCGCCACCGGTTGCGAGGAAGAACCAGGACCCCGAGGCACCGCCGTCAATATTGTCCCGGGCCTCCCAGTCGGCTCCCGAAGCCGTGAACCGGGCCCGGTTCAACGGGACCCAGTCGTGGGCGGTAGTCTTCACCCATCCGTTGCCGAAGCGGGCTTTGCGGGTCTCGCCCACGCTGGCGCCATCACGACGGAAGTCCTCCACGAACGAGTAGTAGCCCTTCAGTGGCAACCCGCCGGTGCGCGCGCGGAATGTGGCGAGCTTCTTCCAGTCGGCTCCCCCCTTGGATACCCAGGCGGTGTAGGCGGTCTTGTTGCCCTGGACCTCGCCCTGGAGCAGGAAGCGGTTTGTCTCACCGAGGGACCATGGCCAGGGCGCCATGCATTGACCGCCTGTCCCCTCGCCGCCGAAGCGTCGGATCCGTACGCCGTCACCCTCATGAAGCACCTCTACCCGATCTTCCGTCTTCACCGCACCCGGATCGTCGCCGGTCGTCGGGTCCCAGACTGAGAAGATTACGACCTTTTCGGTGGCCTTGCCGAGCTGCTGGAGTCCTAAGTAGCCCGTGTTCCATCCGGCGGCCATGAAGTAGCTCCCGGGGACCGATTGCTCGATGACCATCTCCGTGTAGAACAGGGATCCCTCGGGAGCCGGATAGCCGAGATGCACCGATCGGGCGGCGGTCGGGGCGGCGTCCCCCTTGATGGCCTTGTGGACCGGCTCTGCGGCCGTGCCGGTGAGGTGCGCCGAAATCAGTGCACCCATGGCGAGGAGTCGTCGTGAATCGAAATCCATGAGACGGATGCTACGGCCACGGTGGAGTTCCAGGCAATTCATCGCAGGCGGGAGATGGATTCCGCGGTGCCCTGCGGATCTGGCTGCGTCCCGCGCGGCCACGAGGACGCAACCTCGCATCGGGCCCAAGTCCTCCGCGACGTCTTCCAGACCCACTATTTCCCGTGCTGGATCCGGTAGAGCGCGGTGTCGGTTCGGAGATACAACGATTCCCCCGAGGCGATCGGCGAGGCCATGAGCTTCCCAGGGAGACGGTTCCTCGCGATCAGCTTGAATGTGGGGCCGGGGGCCATCACGCAGGTCTCACCCTCCCGTGAACACAGGAGGATCCGTCCATCCACGTACAGCGGCGACGCGCTGTGGCTGCCGCCCAGACGTTCACGGTAGTGCTCCCGTCCGGTCCGGGCGTCGAGGCAGGTCAGCATGCCGCCGGAGTCGGAGACGAAGTACAGCTCGCTCCCCACGAGGAGCAGCGACGACATGGTCGGGGCTCCCTTGGCATATTTCCACACCGTCGCCGGTGCGGTGTCGGGGCCGCCGAGCTGGACGGCCTGGATCTCGGACCGGGAGTACCCGGTCGCGAAGTAGACCCGTCCCTCGCCCAGCACGGCCCGCGAGGACAGAGAGAACCCAAGGTTCCCGTAGGGCACCTTCCACAGTTCCCGTCCCGTCGACGGCTCGTAGGCGTAGATCCAGTCGGCGCCCTGCGACAGCACCGCCGGTCTGCCGCCCCATTGGGTGAGGGTCGGCGTCGCGTAGGACTTCTTGAGCTGGGGATGCTCATTCATCTTGCCCGAGCGGTTGGTCCGCCAGACGAGGCGTCCGGTCTTCTTGTCGAGGGCTGCAATGGATTGCGAATCGCTGCCGTCGAGATGGAACAGCAGCAGGTCCCCGACAAGAATCGGCGAACTCCCGGGTCCGTTCTCGTGCATGATGTGGAGGTTCGTGTTCGCCCAGACCACTCCGCCGGTCCCGACCTCGACGCAGAACGTCCCGAAGGTGCCGAAATGGAAGTAGGCCCGTCCGGGCTCCAGGACCGGGGAGGGCGAGGCATAGCTGTTCAGCTCATGGACCCATTGCGGGTCCTGGACTGTGATGAGCGGGATGTCCCAGAGCAGTCTTCCGGTGCGGCCATCGACACAGAGGGCCTTGAGCTCGACCTTCGAGAGCACGGTGAGCGGCTGATCGGCCGTGTTGACCTTCGTCCGCTGGGCCACTTCCTCGGGTGAGGCTGGGGTTTCAAGTGCCGTGCTCAGCCAGATCTGGTCGGCATTCATGACGGGTGTCGACCAGCCCCGACCCGGGAGGTTGCACCGCCACGCGATGTTCTGGGTCTCGCTCCAGGTCTCCGGGACTCCCTTCGCGGTGGCGTGTCCCTGGGCGTCGGGTCCTCGCCACTCCGGCCAGTCGACCGGGGCGTCGGCCCCACGGGCCAAAGCCACGGCGACAAGGAGAGCAGAGAGAGAGAACGGTGACGGCTTCATGAGGGGCATCGATCGAAACGGGGCGGGTCTGGAGCCAAGGTGGGTCGGAGGTGGAAACGAGGTTCCGATCCGGCGTTTGGGCTGACAAGCGACATCCCGTGTTTTCGTCGGTTTCCGCTATTCCGACCGGATGGGATCCGGGGTTTGACGGTCCGGGGGACCTGACTAAGGTCGGCTCATGATTCGAAAGCTCCCGCTCCTCGCCTCCCTCCTCTCCGTGACCGCCGGGGTCGCGATCGCCGACTGGCCCATGTTCCGTGGTATCGACCAGACCGGCATCTCGCCCGAGCGCAACTGGCTTGGCGCGTGGCCCGGCGGACAGCCGAAGCAGCTGTGGAAGAAGAACGTGGGGATCGGCTACTCCTCGATGGCGGTGGCCGCCGGCAAGGTCTACACGGTGGGCAACGCCAACAACCAGGATACGATCTTCTGCTTCGACGCCACCACGGGGGCCGAGGTCTGGAAGGTGGTGTACCCGCAGAAGCTCGATCCGAAGTACTACGAGGGGGGGCCGAGCGCGACGCCGACGATCGCCGCCGGTCGCCTGTACTTCATCAGCAAGCAGGGCGAGGTCCGGTGTCTGGATGCGGCCACGGGCAAGGAGATCTGGCTGCGGAATATCCGGAAGGAGCATGGGGTCGAGGAGCCGGAGTGGGGTTTCGCCGGGTCTCCGCTGGTGCAGGGGAACGTGGTCTTCCTGAACGTCGGGACCCATGGCATCGCCCTGAACGCCAGGGACGGCAGCCCGATCTGGTCCTCCGGCAAGGATGCCTCTGGCTATGCGACGCCGGTCGCGTTCCGCTTCAATGGCCAGCCCGCCCTCGCCATCTTCGCGGCCAAGGCGGCCGTGGTGGTCGATCCGAAGACCGGCAAGGAGCTCTCCCGCTTCCCGTGGGAGACCATGTATGACATCAATGCTCCGGATCCCATCGTGGTCGGCACGGATCTCTTCGTGACCTCCGGATACAAGTTCCTGGAGGGACCCGGAACCGGTGCTTCGGGGGCGTTGTTCCGTCCGACCGCCGGTGGGGCGCAGAAGCTCTGGCTCTCCAAGGAGATCGCCAGCCAGCTCTCGACCCCGATCCTGATCGGGGGGCATCTCTATGGGCTCAGCGGCAATGGTGACCGGCCGGGTCATCTCCGGTGTCTGGACGTCAAGACAGGTGCCGTGAAGTGGAGTTCACCCGAGGCCCCCATGGGCAATCTCACGGCGGCCGACGGGAAGCTCCTCTGGATCACTGGAGCGGGCGAGCTGGTGGTCGTCTCAGCCATGCCCGATGCCTATAAGGAAATCGTCCGGGCCCAGGTTTCGGGCGGCAAGGTCTGGAGCGCCCCGGTCTTGGATGCCGGCAAGCTCTACGTCCGGAACTCCAAGGGCGACGTGGTCTGCGTCGACGTGAAGGGAACCGGGCCAGTCAACTGAAGGGTTTTGTGGCCGAGGTTGATTTGGCGGGCATTCCAAGGCTTCGCTGACCCCATCGCGGCGTCATCCTGCAGGCACCGATTGGGTCGTTTCTGCTTCCGCCGGCATGTCTCAAACCTCGGCCTGGCGTGGATGCGGCAGCCCGAGGAGCTGTAGGATGCCCCTGAGATCGCCGACCACGGTATGCTGGGCCGCGCCTGAGACATCTGATCCTCTTGACTCGAAGGGCACCGAGTCGCCAGCTGTCCGGAGGAGGCAGATGTCATTGTGGCTGTCACCCACTGCTAGGACCTGGTCTGCTGAGACACCCGATTCCTCCCGGAGATGCTCCAGCACGTTGACCTTGCACAGGGTGTGTTCGAGGCAGCCTTTGGGGTGGAGCATGGCGGGGCAGAGGGTGATCCGACCGGTGGTGCGTTCGTTTCGGAAGGTCAGCACATGGCTGAGTGTGAAATCAGCGAACACCCTGCGTCGGACCGTTTCTGCGGCGATGCGATAGCTATCCGTGACGATCCCGACGACGAATCCGGCCTTGCGCAATCCCACAACGGTTTCCACGGCACCCGGTTTCAAAGGCAACGATCGAGCGACCTGTTCGAACACGGATTTCGGAAGTCCCGCAAACACCGCGGCGATCCTGGGCGTTCGAGTTGTGGGGCTGAGTTGATCGTTGTCGAGCAGGCCGGCGAGACTGGGTTCGCGTCCGGTCCTTTGGGCCAGGGCCATGACGAAACGACCGTCCAGCAACGTGCCGTCCATGTCGACCAGGGCCAATCGCGGAGCCCCCTTGAGCAGGTTCAGGGTGCGGTGCAGGTCTGCCCTACGGATCCTGTCCCTCTCGTTGGCGGCTCGGACCTGGCTCAAACGCAGGCGCCCCCAATCCCCGGCACGCTAAAGAATCGTCCGGGCCACCTGCACCGCCATCTCCTCGAGCGCTGCGAGGGACTGGCTGTCGTGGTTGATCTGACCGATGTCCACCTCCACAAAGCGGGTCCTCGCCTGGGCGACATCGATCAGGAGTCCAATGTCCACTCCGTAGTCGTTCTCGAACCGGAGATTCCTGAGCAGATCCTTGCGGGCCGCCATGATTCCTCCGAGGGGTTGCACTAGGCCTGCCAGTTCGGGGAAATAGGTCCTCAGCAATGGCCGTGCGGTGAGCGCGGTGACCCTGCCGGCTGTCCTGGAGAACCGCGCCTTCACGAAGTCGGCCTTTCCATCGCCAATCGGGCGGACCATCTGTTCGACCGGTCCACGTTTCAGTCCCCGCAGATCCCCATCCAGCAACAGGATGATGTCGTGACGAGCCTCCTGCAGGCCATCGTCCATGGACGCCCCTTTTCCCAGCAGCGAGCTGGTGATGACACGGGCACCCGCCCTCTCCGCGAGGTCGCCGGTGCCATCGATGGATCCGTCGTCGACAACGACGACTTCGCCCACAAGGGGGCACTTGAGTGCGAAGCGGACGACGCGGTCCACGGTCCGGGACTCATTCAGCACGGGAATGACCACGGACACCGACGGCTTCGGGGATGTCACTGCGTTCGGTTTGAGGGGTCCAGGCACCTTTCTACGGCGCGTCCGGGCTTTTCCAGTGGGCTTCATCGCAGGTGGAATCGGGTTGCGGCTTCGGAGAACACAATTCGTCGTCCACTTCACCCATTCTGTTCCAATTCGGTTCTTCTGATCCGATGCGGAATCCGAGGAGCCTATCTCAAGTTCCGCCTCCCAGGTCCCCACGTGGTGGTTCTAAACAGGTGGGCTTCGATGCCAGAGGTCCGCATGGAGCAGGCCGTGGTTGAACTCCCGTCGGCTCGGGATCGTTCGCCGACAGGTGGACCCGAAAGTGGAGGTTCCGTCATGGGCGCTGCCGTTTCGGAACGACAACCAAATCCTGCCCCCGATTCCAGCCGGGTGGTTTGACCCGGTGGGGCGACTCTGATAACTCCCCTCGCATCGAATGAACAAACCCCGCTCCTCCGCCAAGGCCAAGCCCCGATACAAGCGCGTGCTGATCAAGCTCAGCGGGGAGGCCCTCGGCGGGGAATCCGGGGCGGGAATCTGTCCGGAGGCGGTCCATGACATGGCGACCCAGATCACCGAGGTGCAGAAGCTCGGGGTCGAGGTGGTCATCGTCGTCGGGGGCGGCAACATCTTCCGGGGTCTCCAGGGCAGCGAGCGGGGGATCGAGCGGGCGACCGGGGACTACATGGGCATGCTCGCGACCGTCATCAACGCGCTCGCCCTCCAGGATGCCCTCGAAAAGCAGAAGGTCGCGACCCGGGTCCTCAGTGCCATCACCATGACGGCGATCGCGGAACCGTTCATCCGTCGACGCGCCGTCCGGCATCTCGAGAAGGGACGCGTGCTCATCTTCGGCGCCGGCACCGGCAATCCGTACTTCTCCACCGACACCGCCGCTGCCCTTCGGGCCAACGAGATCGGGGCCGAGGTCGTCCTCAAGGCCACCAAGGTCGACGGCGTCTACGACAAGGATCCGAAGAAGTACCCGGACTCGAAGCGTTACGAGCGCATCACCTACACCGAGGCCCTCGAAAAGCGTCTGAAGGTCATGGACGCCGCGGCGTTCGCGCTATGCCAGGACAACAAGATGCCGATCATCGTCTTCGACTTCTTCCGCCCCCACAACCTGCTGCGTGTCGTCTCCGGAGCCCGTGTCGGCACCCTGGTCACCCAGTAAACACCCACCCATTCCCATTCCCATTCCCATTCCATGACCGACGAGATCCTGTTCGAGACCGAGGAGAAGATGCTCAAGACCGAGGAGCATCTGGTTCAGCAGTTTGCGGGCGTCCGGACCGGCAAGGCCTCGGCCTCGCTGATCGAGAACGTCCAGGTGGAGGCCTACGGGTCCCACATGCGGCTCAAGGAACTGGCGACGATCACGACGCCCGAGGCGCGGATGCTCATGGTGCAGCCGTTCGATGTCGGCAACACGAAGGCCATCGAGAAGGCGATCCAGAACTCCAACCTCGGCCTCAATCCGGCGACCCAGGGCAAGTTCATCCGCATCGTTCTGCCTGACCTGAGCGCCGAGCGCCGTACCGAGTTCGTGAAGCTCTGCAAGAAGATGACCGAGGACGGCCGGGTGGCGATCCGCAACGAGCGGCGTCAGGCCATGGAGGCCCTCAAGAAGGCCAAGAATGACGGGACCTCGGAGGACGAGGTGAAGACGGCCGAGGGACAGGTCCAGAAGCTCACCGACCAGTACATCGCCAAGCTCGAGCAGCATCTCGCCCACAAGGAGAAGGAAATTCTCACGGTCTGATCCCCGCCGGGGATCCATCCGAACGGAGGGGCGACCGCGTGGTCAGGGCAGGAGGCGGACCTTGAGGTTCCGGAACTCCACCGGAGCCCCCTCCGACTCGAGGCAGAGGTATCCCGAGGCGGGTTTGCATTGGGAGCCGCCCGACACCTCCTCGCCGTTCACCCAGAGGCGAACCTCCCCGTTGAGGGCGCGGACGTAGTAGTGGTTCCACTCGCCGACCCCTCGGCTGCGGTTCTTGCTCGGGAAGCTGCGCTGGCCATTCGGAGCCACCGGCGGGAAGGGTTTCATGATGGCGGAGCCCGTAGGGAATACATCCCCGTGGGTCGTGAACCAGTCGGCTTTCTTCTTGTGGTCGCGCTCATACTGGGCCGTGTAGCCGTGGTCGAGGACCTGCACTTCGATGCCCTCCGGCAGACGCCCGTTGCCGGCCTCGAGGTTCTTGATCGAGGAGTCGGTCGCCCACAGGAAGATGCCGGAGTTGCCCCCCGACTGGAGATGTCGCCATTCGACGACGAGTTCGAGGTTGGTGACGGAATGATGGGAGCGGATCACGCCGACGGGATTGCCGGTGCAACGGATGACCCCGTCGCTCATCGACCACGTGTTGGTCGCGCAGTTCACGTTCTTGAACTGGTCGAGGGTCCAGGCGGTCCAGCCGGGACCGTCATCGGCGACAATCCGTGCGGAGGTCGTTGACGCCTGGGTCGGCTCCGCGGCGTGGGAATTGGCGAGGTCGAATGCCAGGGCAAGTCCCAGGATGAAGAGGCGAACGAGGAGAGTCATGCGGAGAGGGTCTCCAAAAGCCTCCGCGGGTTCCAGCCTTGGTCCGGAAATCGGTCCGGAAATTTGACCGATGAATCTTGGAATCGGGAATTTCCGGTGGGTGCCGCAGTGCCCTGCGGCTCGGGCCCGCAGGGCCCCTCTGCGGTCAGGCTCAACCCTCAAGCCGCCTCAGCCAGGCCCCGGGCCAGTGCGTGAGGTTGCGTCGGAGGCCACTCTCGTTGAACGGCCATGCGGGTTGCTCGAGCACGAACTCGGGATGGCGTCGAGCGAATTCCGCGGCGGCCTCGGTCGGATTGTCCCACGACCACTCCGGATTGCCCCGGGGGGCCTGGGGCAGATCTTTCATGATGCCGTCGGTCGCCACGATGTAGGACCCTGGCGAGACGAGTCCGTGATAGGCTTCGAGCTCGGCCAGGACGTGGTCCCGGGTGTGATTGGAATCCAGCAGCACGAGGACCCGCTCCCCGGGTTGGATCCGGCTCTGGACCTGCGCCACCGTCCCGGGATCGGTGGAGCCACCCTCGATCAGGCTGATGTACGAGGCGAGCGGATGCCCCTCGATAGACTTGCGGTTGTGGGGGCGGATCTCGATGTCGACCCCGATGATGCGTCCGCGCCCGAGCACCCGGCACAGGGAGGCGTAGAAGACCAGCGACCCGCCGTGGGCGACCCCGGTCTCTACAATCACGTCGGGCTGCACCCGATGCAGCACCTCCTGGGTTCGGACCATGTCCTCCGGCAGCTGGATGATGGGGCGTCCCATCCACGAGAAGGTGTAGGAGTATTTCTGGTTCCAGCCCACGGTCAGCCAATGGTCCGAGATCCAGTCGAAGGCCTCGTCGGAATAGAGCGGCACGGTCCGGGTGCCGTTGGCATCCGTGCGCGTGACCGTCTGGGCTTCGGTATCGAGCAGCAGCTTCATGATCGGTGCGTCCGCAGTCCGTCCCGGGAAACATCCTTCACGGCGTCGGTGAACCCAGTGTCCGTGGGGATTGGAGGTGTGGCAATCGGGATCCCGGCGGGTGTTTCCTTGCGGCCGTGCCGGTGGACGCGTATCAAGCCGCCGCTCCAATGAAAGCTGGTCCCATTCTCGCGCTGGCGGTCCTGCTCGCCGGCTGTTCCACCTCCTCCACCCCCACGTCCGGCATCGGCTCGAAGGATGCCGAGGGATTCATCCGGATCTCCGACGGCACCTGGAACGGCTGGAAGGTGAATGAAAATCCCCAGGCTTGGACCCTCGCCGAGGGCGGTTTCCGGGCCCAGGGTCCCCGGAGCCACAACTTCTACGTCGGACCGCTCCAGCCCTTCAAAGACTTCGAGCTCAGGATCGACATCAAGACCGAGCCGGGATCGAACGGCGGCGTCTACATTCACACCAAGTACCAGGACACCGGGTGGCCGTGGGGCGGGTACGAGACCCAGGTCAACCAGACCCAGGGCGACTGGCGGAAGTCCGGCAGCGTCTATGCGGTGCAGGATGTCCGTGAGGACAAGATCAAGGGTGTGACCCGCGACAACGAATGGTACACCCACCATGTCGTCGTGAAGGGGGACACGATCCGGGTCTACCTGAACGGGACCCTGGTGAACGAGTTCAAGGAGGCGCCGGACCGCAAGCCGGGGAAAGATTTCGAGCGGAAGCTGAATGCCGGGACCGTGGCGCTCCAGGCCCACGACCCGAACAGCGTGGTCTATTACCGGAACATCCGGGTGAAGCCGCTCTGACGGACGGTCGCACTTCGGCTCACACCGGAAACGAAAAGGGGGGCTTACGCCCCCCTTTTTCTATTTCTTCTCCTCCTTCTTTTCTGCCGGAGGGGTGTTCGTCGCGAGGGCCGCCAACTCGGCGCCCGTGTTCACATAGAGCCACGGCAGGGCTGCCTTGAGCTTCGCGGCCCCCTCGGGGGTCACCTTGGTCTGCCAGACGTAGACCGAGCCAAGGTGTTTCAGCCCCTTGAGCGTCTCCAGGCCGGCATCCGTGACCTGGGTGCCGTAGAGGTTGATGCTGACCAGGTTGGACAGGCCCTTGAGTCGGGCGAGTCCGGCGTCGGTGAGTCCAGTGAGGGGGGCCTGGAGATTCTGCAGGTAGCCGAGGTTGGCGATGCTGGCGAGTCCGGCATCGGTGACGCGGGTCGCCCCGAGGTTCAGTTCCACCAACGAGGTGACCTCCTTCAGCGGTGCGATGGAGGCGTCGGTGACGTTTGTACCGGCGAGGCGGAAATTGGCTTCGCGCCAGGGGCTGTTCTGGGCGATGGGGCGGACCTCGAGTCCGGCCTTGGCCAGGGTCGCCAACGCGGCGGCCTCTCCTGCGGCGGGTTTGAACTCCTTCGGCAGCTCCGGCAGCGGGGGTTGGGGCGGGCCCTGACGGACCGGGGCCGCGGCGGCCTTGGGCTTGTTCTTGGACTCGATGACGACCCCATCGGGCCAGGCCGCGCCGGCGTCGATCCACGCCTTGAGCACCGCGATCTGGTCGGCCGTGAGCCCATCGCCCTCGGGCGGCATCCGATCGTCGTTCCCGGCGGGCAGGGAGACGCGTTTGATCAGCTCGCTCCCGGCGGAGTCCTTGGCCTTCAAAGCAGGGCCATCCTTGCCCCCTTTGAGCGTCGCCTCCTTCGAGTCGAGGCGCAGCTTGCCTTTCTGTTTCTCAGCCCCGTGGCACTCGATGCACCGCTGTTGGAGCAGGGGCAGCACCTCCTTCTGGAAGTCGGGCTCCGCGGCAAGGAGTCGGGTGCCAACAACTAGGCCGGCCAGCAGCGAGTACCGGATGGGGGTAGGAGAGAGGAGGAGGTTCATGGCTGAGATGGGAGAGTAGGAGGGTGCCGGATCGGATTTCAAACTCCGTCTGGGTAACCCGACGAGAAGCACGGGTTCCGTATTCCGCAAATGATTCTGTAACCTGAGGCTTGCCTGGTGGGTCGGACTCCATGTTCCCCCGAGGAGTCTCTTTGTGATGCTTCTCCCTGGGCCGGTGTCGTCTGATGCCGTCATGGGGTTGAAGGATTGCGGAGGGCCCCGTCGAGCTTCCCGGTAGTTGGGTCGCCGACCTTTCCACACTCCCATAAACCCCAAAAGAATGACCGTCTCACTGGCGGTCCTGACGCTGGCCTTGGCGTCTTCCGTCCAGGCCCAGACCGTCGCCACGTGGATCAAGACTCCAGATGGAGACTTCTTCCTCGGCAGCAACTGGGACACCGGCACGGCGCCCGATGTCTCCACCATCGCCTCCATCAAAAATGGGGGGAAAGCCATCATCGGCATGGCTTCGGGCGACCGAAAACTCGCAGGTCTCCGGCTTGGTGAAACCCAAGGCAGCACGGAGTCCGGCCACGTCGTCATGAACGGCGGCTTCCTCGATCTCGGAGGAACGCTGGGCGATCCGAAGGCGGTCATCGGCTTCAGCACGGTCCTCTCCACGTTCGAAATGGATGGCGGAACCATTTTCTTCGATGGCCCCAACCAGTTTCCGGGCAGCTACAGTGACGACGGTCTCAACGGCCTCGATTGGGAGGTCGGTGAGAAGGGCAAGGGCTACTTCCACATGACCGGCACCGCCGTCTTCCGCGGGGGTGACGACCTTAAGGTCGGAGCCAACGCCGCGGCCAAGGGTGCGGTCCTCATCGAAGGCAATGCCTGGCTGTCCGTGGGCAGCGGCATCAGCGTGTCCGAGGGCGGCCCCAACGCTACTCCCCAGCTGATGACGATCGCGGGCAACGCCCGGGTGGATTCCGGCAACAGCATGGGCGCCGGCAACCCCGAGGGGTCCACCGACGAGGGTTATCTGACCATGGCCGCCGGTGCCGACAGCACCGGTGTTCTCGTGGTCCAGGACAACGCCATCCTGCAGTTCCGCCGCCTCAGTGCCCGTCAGGGCAACAGCTACATCACGGTCAAGAACAAGGCCCAGGTGCACATCTTCGACCTGATGCAGGGCGACGGATCCTCCCCGGACAAGCGTCCGACCGAGACCG
This sequence comes from Verrucomicrobiota bacterium, assembly GCA_016871805.1. Lineage (GTDB taxonomy): Bacteria > Verrucomicrobiota > Verrucomicrobiia > Limisphaerales > UBA9464 > UBA9464. The sequence goes on along the minus strand of VHCG01000032.1, from coordinate 2,892 downwards.
GCCCGAACAGCACGTTCGTCTCTCAGTCGCCGGGCTACGGCGAGCTGGTGCTCCAGGATGACGCCCAGATGACGGTCAACTCCGATCCCGCCTCGGGTCCCACCAAGGGTCTCGCGATCAGCGGTCCCCGGGATGCGGGCAATGCTGCCGGCACCGCCATCATGACCGTGAAGGACCGGGCCTCGTTCAGCGTGGTCCAGGACCTCGCCATTGGCACCGGTGCGTCCGACACGTCCATCGGCACCCTCGAGGTGGTCGGACCGGACACCAAGATCCAGATCGGCAACAACCTGAGCCTCGCGGTCGACCTCGACGGCATCGCCACCCCGGGCAAGGCGACCTTTGCGGCCTCCATCACCGGTTCCAAGCACTCGACCGTCACGGTCGGCAACATCGCCCGGATCGCTAACGGCCACCTGAAGGTGAAGCTCAACGGCTACAAGCCTGCCGGCGGTGAGTCCTACACGCTGATCAAGGCGGGCAGCTTCGACGGCCAGTTCCTCTCGACCGACACCACCGAGGCCACCCTGGTCGCGGGTCTCAACTGGGAGGTCCAGTACAATGCCGACAGCGTGGTCCTGAAGGTCACCGGCACCCCGGTGGGTCCCAAGACGATCACGGTGACCACGGCCAGCGACGTGCCGGTGGCGGGTCAGAAGACCCTCGCCCAGGCCCTCGCCGAGGCCGGCAGCGGGGACACCATCAAGTTCAACATCTCGGGTGACGGTCCCCACTACCTGAAGACCCCGGCCGGCGGCTATCCGCTGATCACGGTCAACAATCTGACCATCGACGGCTACAGCCAGCCGGGCTCCTCGCCGAACACCAACCCGATTCTTGCGGCCAACAACGCGAAGATCAAAATCGTGCTCGATTCCCGGAACGGGAACGCGACGTTGCTCGACTTCGCGGGCGACACCCCGAACGACAGCACTGGCTACGGTGACACCGAGGCGGCGATCCTTGGCTTCTACCAGGGCACGGGGAATGTGGTCCGTGGACTCTGCCTCCTGGCGGTGCCGCTGACAGGTGCCAACCAGGACGTCTCCCTCTACGGTGTATCGTTCGCCAAGGGTGCCAACGGCCACGTGAACGGCTGCTGGGTCGGTGCGGACCTCGACGGCAAGACCAAGCCCTTCATCGCGCCGGCGGACGGCGTGACCGGGTTCCGGTATCGCGGTCGCAACGACCAGAATCAGGTGACCAACACGATCCTGGTCAGCCGTGTGACCATTGGTGTAGCGAAGGGATCCAAGAATGCACGGTCTGAGTTCAACGTCTTCGCGGGCGTTCCGGCGATCCCGGTCATCCTCGAGGGCGAGAACCACCGGTTATCCGGCAACTTCTTCGGGGTGCTGCCCGACGGCAACACCGACTACAACGTGGCGAAGATTGAGGAGCTGAAGGGCTTCTTCGAGGGCTACATCGAGATCGGTCGTGCCGGCAACAACACCATCATCGGTGTCGATGACGACGGTGTGAACGACGCGGATGAGCGCAACATCTTCGGAGGCATGCTCCCGGAGAGCCTCGGTGGCTACAACCACACGATCGAGTTCTACGGCCAGACGCCGGGCACCAACATCGTTGTGGCGGGCAACTACTTCGGCATCGGAGTGGACGGCAAGACCCGCTTCGTCAACGCGGTCTCCCCGCTCAACGCACCGGGCGGCTCGGCGGTGTATCAGTTTGGCTCCGACGTGGACGGAACGAGCGACAGCCTCGAGGGCAACGTGGTCTACAACAACTGGCCTCAGGCCACGCTGGCCGAGGTCGTGGATGCCGGGGCCGTGCAGCCCTTCTTCAGCGAGCTGGGCCAGACCACCATCGCCTCCGTGCGGGGCAACACCCTGGTCAACAACTACACCCCGCCGGTGAATCCTCTGAAGTCGGACGGCGCCTTCATGACCAACCACTATGCCCGTGTCGTGGCGAACCCCGAGGCGGGTCTCATCCCGACCCTCAGCCCGAGCACGACCGTGAGCAAGATCGTCGGCACCCTGCCGAAGCCAAGCGCCTCGTATCCGGTGGCGATGATCGATCTGTATGTCGCGGACGCCGAAGGCCTCGCGACCGGCAAGGCCGTGGATCCGGCCCTGTATCCCAATGGGTGGATCCAGGGTTCGAAGCACCTGTTCTCCGGTGTCGACAACGGCATCGGTGACAAGGATCCCGCGGTGGGCTCGTTCGAGTTCGACCTCGGTTCGGATGTTGGGCCGGAAGGCACGCTGCTGACCGTGACCGCCAACTACTCGGCCAGCCCGGCCGGAACGCATGGTGCCGTGACGGTGACCACGCTGTTCTCGGTTCCTGTCGCCGCGAAGGCCTCGGGCGGTGCCCTCAAGACCGCGCTGATCAAGCCGACCGAAGCCCTGCCGGTCACCCTGCCTGAAGGCTCTGTGACCTTTGGCGCTCCGGGCTCGATGACAATCGCCGGCCCAGGTCTCGTGGCCTGGGCGGCGGCGGCGAACGTCGACCAGCCCGGTGACGTGCAGGAGTTCGCCTATGAGGAGATCACGGGCGACTTCGACATCAGCACCAGGGTGACCAGCGTGACCAGCGGTCCGGTGACGGATCCGGTCGACGCCTGGGCCTCCGGAGGTCTGCAGGTCCGCGCCGACCTCGGCGCCCTCAGCCCGTCGTTCCTCGTCAACGTCGGCAACCCGAAGGGTGTGAACGAGGTTCGCACCATCGGTCGCGCCATCGCCGCCCAGAACTACACCTCGTTCGGCCGGTCCTACGGTGGAGTCGACAAGACCCTCCCGAGCCAGTGGATCCGGTTGCGCCGCGTGGGCAACTGGTTCGCCGGCTATGTCAGCACCGACGGTACGAGCTGGGCCCTCATCGGCCAGCGGTGGCAGGAATGGCCTGAGAAGCTCCTAGTGGGCGCCT
>VHCG01000031.1 GCA_016871805.1 Verrucomicrobiota bacterium | reverse complement strand
GGTCTCGGGGATCCAAGCAAAAGCCCACACCCCGCAGATTTCGGCATCGCTCAACCCTTCTTCTTCGGGATCGGTTGCGTTTCGTTTACGAAACCTGCGGCCAGCGATTCGTAGCGCGTTTGCGTTTGAAGTCTGGGAGTGACCCTTCTCCTTCGGTGCGGCGGGAGCTTCCCGGGACGAAGGTGGGGGAGACATCGAGGACACCGCCCGGTCGACACCTTGTCTGGGAACTTTTGTGGCTCGTGGTTTCATAGAAATCCTCCGTCCGATTTCGGAAGGTGTCAGGATTCCGGCGCATTACTCGGGATCGGCAAGACGATGGGTCCTCAAGTTCGGAGAGCCCCGGAGGTTCCCCGGACGCTGTTGGAACTAGGTAAACTTCAGTGGATTTGTTAGCACTAGGCGTTAGCACTGACCCTCTATTTCCGCTGTAAGTTGTTGATGGAAAAGAGTGGAGCGGGTGAAGGGAATCGAACCCTCGTCTCAGGCTTGGGAAGCCCACGTTCTACCATTGAACCACACCCGCACTCGGCGTCCGGAGGGGATACCCCGCACCGGAGCCTACCGCAATCCCCTTTTGCCCCGAGCACTTCATGGCGCATGGTGCCGCTGCCTGAGGAACGATCCTTGGTCGCGCTCGGTTCGGCCATGCCCCGGGCTTCTGCCCTGAGGATCCCTCGTGGTGTGTCCCGCTCCACTCGTCTTTCCGCCAGGTTTTTCCGCCTTGGCAATTACCTTCGGCAGACGACACCGTAGCTTCAGTTGCGGATCGTCTCCCGCCACCCCCCTTTGATTCCGGTGAGCCTATTTGTCCAGGATCTGCGCTTCTGGTTGCGACGGCAGGCCGCATGGCGGGACGTCTACAAGGCCGTCCGCATAGGACCCTCGGAATTCCTCCGCCAACAATTCCTGTGGCCCCGGATCCTGCGAACCCGGCCCACCCGGTCGAAACCCTGGGTCCCGGGAGGATCCGTCGAGGTCCACACCATGTGCTATGAGGCGGATTGGCTCCCTCTGACATGGATGCTCAAGAGCCTCGCTCGGGTCATGGGCGAGCTCCCAATGCTCGTCATCCATCTTCAGCGGAAGCCCAAGCCTTCCGCCGTCGCAGCCCTCCGTCATCATTTTCCGGATGCCCGGTTTGTGCCGCCTGATGAGGCCACCCGACTGGCCTCGGAATACTTTGCAAAACACCGCCTGACCCGGTGTCAGGATTGGATCTGGCGCGAACCGATCCTCCACAAATTGGCGACCCTCCAGATTGCTTGTTCCTCGACCAATCTGATCTGGATCGACTCCGATGTGCTCTTCTTCAACCGCCCAGAGGAATTCCTGAGGGTCGGAGCGGAACCTCTGGATCGGATCTATTTCCAGGAGGATTGCGGGTTTTCCTTCACCCTATCTCCGGAGGAGGCCCGACGTGAACTTGGCATCTCCATCACCAAACGGATCAATGCGGGACTCCTAATGCGGTCCCGGGAATCCATCCGCCTGGAGAAGGTGGAGGAACTCCTCGCCCACCCGTTGGTCGGCACACAAAACGGCCTGATCGATCAGACCCTGCAGGCTCTCTGCGCCTCTGCCGACGGCACCGCCGACAATCTCCCGCGGTCCTATGCCATTACGCGTGAACCACGGGTCGACCCCTCGACGCTCGTGTGTCGCCACTACGCCGGACCCACCCGGGCTTGGATGTCGTCCGAGGGCATGCGGTGGCTTGTCCGGAACGGGATACTCGACATCTGATACTTCCTTTCCCGGTCCGCCACCCCGGGATGGAGCTTCTTATTCCTGGACGGCTGACAGGACCGCTTGCCTCTTCTCGATGTTCCGCCAAGGCCATGCCGGACGGTCCTCGGGGTCCACGAAACCCCCTAGATCCCGCACCGCGATGCCTCGGTAGCCGTTGTCCTTCATCCACTGGAGGTATTCCGCAAACCGCTCGGGCGGCGTGTTCACCCAGGGATGTTCCCGGTCCGGCACCCCATGGAACTGGAGCACCGCGATCCGACCGTCCTTGGCATGGGCCACTGCCCGCTTCAGATCCTCTAGGGTCCACGTGGGCCGTGCGTCGCCTGTGGTCGGGATGAGCAAGGGGTCGTCGACAGTCGGCTCGTAGGCAACACCCCGGCCCGTCTCGTACGCATATTCCGGCTGCGCTCCACGGCGGGCCCATCGGATCCCCGCCTTCCGGAGGAGCTGAAGTCCTGCCGGATGGATGGCATTCCCGGGGTAGGCGAAACTGATCGGACGCGGAATTCCGTGGGCCTCGCAACGGGAGGCAATATGTTCGAGCTCCCCCTGCAGAATCCCAAGGGTGTCGGCCGTCACGCTCAGGTGGGATCGGGTGTGGTTCCCGATCTCGAATCCATCCCGGTGCAGCTCCGCGATCTGGGGCCAGGTCATGTAGTCGACCTTGTTGGACGTGAACGAGAAGCCTTCCGTGATGAAGAAGGTCGCCCCGAACCCGTGCTGTTTGAGGAGAGGGCGGACGTTCGAGTGAAGCGAGGCGACGGAGTCGTCGAAGGTCAGGACCACGAGGCGATCGGGGATCGGCTCCAGCGGCCTCCGAACGGGGCGGGGTTTCTGCAGGAACTCCCGTTGGAGACGGGCCAGCTCGACCGAGACGTCGGTTCCCTCCCAGAACCAGACCCAGCCGCGGGCTTCACGGGTCGCACCTGGAGGACAGTCCTCCAGTCGGGGATCGGCATGGAGACACGGCACCGGGGGATTGTCCCAGGCCCGATCGATTGGATCCCACGCCGTGATGATCCAACGGTTGCCCTCCGGGTTCCGGGCCGCCGAAAAGGGTCCCTGCACCACCTTGTTCGTCCCGGTCTGCTCCTCGAATCCTGCCGCATGCCCCAGCATCACACACACCTGGGCCTTCAATCCCGTCAGGGGCTGTGCCGTTCCGTTTCGCAGCCACCACCGGAGTTCCACATGATTCGATTGCGACAGGGCACGCGCTCCGAAGGTGATGACGTTTGGCAGACGCCGTTCCGAGGCCCAGGATCCATCGGCTTTCCGGATCCACTCGACCTTTGGAAGCTGGAGACCCCCACGATCCCAGACGGTTGGGATGTGGGTGTGGGCCAGGTAGGTGAGTCCGAGGTTCGACCAGATCGCCTCGGGCAGGTCGATCACGACATAGGACCGTGGATCCCAGGGGGTGAAGGCGCTGAGCTTGGTGTCCCGCTGGGGGTCGATGGCCCCATCGAGGAATCCCAACCGGGGATGGCGTCCACCAGGATAGGGAACCAGTCCCAACCGCCCCTCGACCACGGGCAGACCCATGTGCGGACCGGCGCCGACACCCAGTTCGCCGGAACTCTTTCCGAGGACCTGGCGGACCTCATCCTCGGAGTATCCATGGTAGATGACCATGTTCTCGAGCCAGTCGCGGAGGTCGTTGGTTCCCCGGGCCGGCCGGAGGGCATCACCGAGGACGCTTAGGATCAGGAATCCGGTGGAGAGCAGAATGGCTGCGGCACGGAGGATTCCGGCGAGGAACTGGGACGACATGGCGGCGGGAGGGGTGGCCCTTCAGGGAAGGGTCTCGAGGAGGTGTTTGAGGCTCTGGCTCAGGACGCTGTAGTCGCAGAGCGAGCGGACGGTGTTCGGGAGGGAACGGCGGAGTTCACGCAGTTCGGGCTTCTGCACCAGCAGCCGGACACGATCGGCGACGCGACGAGGATATTGGCGATCCACGGCGCCTACGAAGTCGAGGAGCATCAGTTCCGGCAGCATTAGCGCCGCCTCGCCCACGCGGCTGGCGAGGATGAACCGTTCCGCCGCCATGTATTCGGGGAGCTTCCCGGTGGTGCGGACACGACCCGGAATGTTGTTGGTCTGGGTGGACATCGCCGCATCCATCAGCCGCAGGTACGTCGGCACCTCGGCGTAGGGGACACGACCCGTGAAAAGGACCCGATCCGCAACACCGAGCTCCGCGGCTCGTCGGTGGAGCCACGGGAGACCGTTGCCGTCGCCGATCACAAGTCCACGGACCGGAAGATCCCTGAGGTGGACCAGGGCCTCGAGGAGATCCCAGCCGTAGCAGATCTGGAGACGTGGACTCCAGACCGTGGACCCCATGACCCCGAGGATGAATTCGTTGCCAAGGCCCAGTCGACGGCGCAGGGCGTCAACGGTGGCTGGGCTCGACCCTGACTGTTCCGCATAGCCGTCACGGATCACCTCGACCCGCCGGAGGCCTCGGGAGCGGAGGAGCTCCCGATGCCGCGTTCCACGGACCACGATCGCCCGGGCGTTCCGGTGGGCCCCCTGCTCGATCGCCCACATGAACGGATGCCTCCACGTCGCACCGACCCCGGCTTCGCGAGCCATCTCATAGACGGCGTCCCCGGTGTCGAGGATGTACCGCCGTCGCTGCACAAGGGCCCATCCCGGGGCGAGAAGAGCGCCGGGGAGGGCGGTGTTGAGAACGTACAGGACACGATCCGGGTCCACCGAGGCCTCCCGCATCCAGGAGATCGCCGTCCCGAGCTTCGATGGTTCCCGGAACTTGAATCGTGTGGTTGCGGGATCCAGCGAGCGGGCAAGGCCGTAGGCGCGGCCTCCCTCCCAGCCCTCGGCCCGACCATGGATGAGGAACGTGACTGGAGGCGTGGTGGGCATTGGGGGGCGGATGGTGGACGGAGGTGATGGACTCTACTTCGTGAGGGTCTCGTCGAGGTTGAGCAAGGTGCTGGCGACCACGACGGAGGCAGCCCAGGCCGCTCCTCCTCCGGTCTCCTTCAGCAAGCCGGGATTCTCCTCGTATTGGGCCAAGGCATTCCGGTGGAGCGACTCGAGCCGCCTGAGGGTGTCGACATCCACAGGGGTGCCCGTCACCCGCTGCCACGCCCAGCCGAGGCGTTGTGTTGGGCCCCCGTCCAGGGTCTCCATCCGGGATGCGAGCGCCTTGGCGCACTCCATGCAGGCGGGATCGTTCAACGTCACAAGAGCCTGGAGCGGGGTGCTGGTGGGGATGCGCCGTGGCGTGCACATCTCGCGGCTGGAGGCGTCGAAGGTCAGGAACGATGGATACGGGCTTGTGCGGCGCCAGAAGGTATACAGGCCTCGCCGATGCCGATCCTCGTTGTCCGGGGTCACCCACTGGGATCCGTTGTAGACCACCTGCCAGACCCCCTCGGGCTGATGGGGCATGACTGGGGCGCCCCCCAACTTCGCACTCAGGAGACCGGATACGGCGAGGGCCTGGTCCCGGATCATCTCGGCCGTGAGGCGGGTGCGGGGCCCCCGGGCTAGCAGGCGGTTCCTTGGATCGCACCCCAGCAACCCCGGTGTCACCCGATGGTCCTGCCGGTAGGTCGAGGACAGGGCGTATTCCCGGAGCAGTCCCTTCAGACTCCATCCCAGATCTTTCTGGAAGCGGAGCGCGAGAAAATCGAGCAGCTCGGGATGCGAGGGGGGCTGCCCGGTGGAACCGAAATCCTCGAGGGTCTCGACGATTCCGGTGCCGAACACCTCGGCCCAGACGCGGTTCACGAAGACGCGTGCCGTCAGCGGATTCCCGGAATCCACGAGCCATTGGGCCGCGGCAAGCCGATCCGGGCGTCCGGGCGGCAGCGGCGGGAACACCCGTGGTGTCCCGGGTGACACCACGGCGTCCTTGGCCATGAAGTTGCCCCGCACAAACAGTCGGGTCTCCCGGCGATCATCGTCGGGACGCTCGCGCATGACGAGGGCTCCGATGGCGGGGATGGCCTCCCGTTCCTTGCGGGCCTTAGCAAGCCGATCCTGGAGTTCCTGTCGCCGCTCCGATCCAGCCAGTCCGGTCCAGCGGGAATCCGAGGCGGTCGACAGCGTGAAGTGATGGAGGATAGACCCCTTGGTCTCTGCATCGAAGATCTCGTGCTTCAGATGGAGGCGGAGCGTGTGGCCTGAAGCGACCCGGATCGGCTGTTTCGGCACGAAGACCAACCACTTGGGTCCGAAGAGTTTCGGGAAGGCCCCACCCCCGGCCCGACCCGGCTTGAGGCTCTCCTCGGGATCAAAGGGGCCGGAGAGGGTATCGGCATACACGGCCACAAACTCGATCCGGTCGAGCCCGGTTGGCAGCGGTTTCGGATCCCGTTTTTTTGGGGCCTCCTTGCCGGCCTTCTTCGCCTCCTCGGCGGCCTTCGCGTCCTCCGCCGCCAGGGCCTCGTTGTTGGCCTTGATCCGTTCGGCCTCCATCTTCGCCGCCGCCACCTTGATGGGATCCTCATCCTCCATCCACAGATGCCCCACCACCGCCCCATTCTCGGGGAGGCGCTTGGGGTCGGACTGACGTGGCAGGATGTCGAGTCGCAGCGCGGTGAATTCCGTGGCGTCGGGAAGGCGGATCACGAAGGTCGCACCATTCGGGACCGTTCCCTCGACGCGGACCCGATTGGTCGCCACGACAAAGCGGGCCTCGTCAGGCCCTGTCACCGAGATCCCGTCGAGAGGCCGCCAGGGGGTCTGGCGGACGAGGGATCGGCCGGTGTCGTTCAGCTCAGTCCGGAAGCCCAGGATATCGCGGTTCAGGCGCTCAATTTCCTGGAATCGGTCGGGATCCTTTGGAACCCGGAGAATGGGGTGTTCGTCGGCAAGGTCCGCATCCTCCGTCGAATTCCAAAGCGAAAGGAACCGGTAGTAGTCCTCCTGCGGGAATGGATCGTAGGGATGGGCGTGGCACTGGACGCAGCCGAACGTGGTTCCCTGCCACACGGTCCAGGTCGTGTTGACCCGATCGATGACGGCGGCGAGGCGATACTCCTCGTCGTCGGTGCCGCCCTCGGTGTTGGTCTGGGTGTTGCGATGGAAACCGGTGGCGATGCGATCCTCGAGGGTTGCGTCCGGCAGGAGATCTCCCGCGAGCATCCGAACCGTGAGCTGGTCGAACGGGAGATCGGCGTTGAGCGAGCGCACAAGCCAGTCGCGCCAGGGCCAGACCTCGCGGGTGTTGTCCTTCTCGTAGCCCTGGGTGTCCGCATACCGGGCAAGATCCAGCCAGGGGGCCGCCCAGCGTTCACCGAACCTGGGCGAAGCCAGCAGGCGTTCGACCGCCTCCTCGGGCGTCTCCAGGCCCTGCGTGAGCCGCTCGATCTCTTCGGGTGTCGGTGGAAGCCCGATCAGATCGAACGATGCCCGTCGGAGCCACTGGGCCACCGGCGCCTCCGGGGAGGGACTGAGCGTTTCCTCCTCAAGACGCCGCAGGATGAACCGATCGAGGGGCCCGCGGGCCCAGTCCTGTCGCCGGACGGTTGGGAGGGCCTGTGGCTGGGGTTTGATGAAGGCCCAGTGCTCACCCCAGATCGCCCCCGCCCCAATCCAGGACCGGAGGATCCAGATCTCGGCAGACGAGAGACGTTGGCCATCCCCATGGTCCGTGGGCGGCATGCGGTCCTCGTCGGTGTCCGGGAGCATCACCCGTCGCAGGAGCTCCGACGCGTCGGGGCGTCCCGCTACCACCACGGGTTTTCCGGATTTGCCGGAACCAAGGGCCTTCTCGCGTTGGAGGAAGGAGACCCCGGAGGCCTGCTTCACACCGCCATGACAGCTCGTGCAATGCCGGCTGAGGATCGGTCGGACGTCGCGGTTGAAGTCGACCGGCGTGGCGGCGGCCAACCCGAGGGGCAGGACTGCCAGAAGCCGGAGCGAGGATCGAAGGAGTCCCATGGTCGGATCTGTCTCAGGCCAGGATGCCGGTGACGACCTCGGAAGGTTTCGTGACGTTGGTCACCCGTTGGTCCAGCCCCTGGAACGGATACGTCAGCCTCCGATGGTCGAACCCGAGCAGATGCAGCATCGTGGCCTTGAGATCGTGGACGCTGACGCGATCGACGACGGCCTCGTAGCCAAGATCGTCGCTCTCGCCGTAGGATCCCGGCTTCACGCCGCCTCCGGCCAGCCAGACCGTGAAGGCCCCTGGGTTGTGGTCCCGGCCCGCCCACTCCATCACCTCGCCGCCCCGGTTCTCCTTCATCGGGGTGCGACCAAACTCCCCGGCCCACACGACGAGGGTGTCCTCCAGCATCCCTCGTTGCTTGAGATCCAGGAGCAGCGCCGTCATGGCCTGATCAACATCCAGGCACTGGCGCTTGAACCCGCTGTGCAGCGCCTCGCGTTCATTCGCTCCATGGGAATCCCATCCCCAGTGGAAGAGCTGGATGTACCGGACGCCGCGTTCGGCGAGCCGACGCGCCAGCAGGCAGTTGTTGCCGAACGACTCCTCACCCGGCTTCACCCCGTAGGCGGCCTTCACCACCTCGGGTTCGCGTCCGATGTCGAAGGCCTCGCTCGCGCTGACCTGCATCTGGAACGCGGTTTCGTACTGGGAGATCCGGGTCAATGTCTCGGGGTCGCCGACACGCCGGAACGTACGCCGATTGAGGTCGTCGAGGGCATCCAGGGAGAGTCGGCGGAGATCCCGCGACACGCCGGACGGGTTGCCGAGGTACAGGACTGGGTCGCCTTTGCTGCGGCACTGGACACCCTGATAGACGCTGGGCAGGAACCCCGGTCCCCAGGCGGATTTGCCGGAGTCCGGGGTCTTGCCGCCGCTCAGGAGGACGATGAACCCGGGCAGCTCGGCATTCGAGGAGCCGAGGCCGTAGGTGACCCACGATCCCATCGACGGGTAGCCTGGTGCGGCGAAGCCGGTGTGCATCGCCAGCTGGGCGGGGGCGTGGTTGAACTGGTCGGTATGGAGGCTTTTGATGAAGCAGACCTCATCGACCACCTGGCGGAAGTGGGGAAGGCGGTCACTGAGCCAGGCTCCGGTCTGACCATGCTGGGTGAACGGGAACTGGGGGCCGAGCAGCTTTGGGATGCCCTGGATGAAGGCGAAGCGTTTGCCGTCGAGGTAGGACTGCGGACAGGTCTTGCCGTCGAAGCGGGACAGCTCGGGCTTGTGGTCATAGAGCTCGAGATGGCTGGGAGCACCGGCCATGTGGAGGAAGATCACCCGCTTGGCCCGAGGGGCGAAGTGCGGTGCCATCGGCGCGAAGGGGCGGGCGGCGTCGCGCCCAACGGAAGGCGTCCCAGCCTGTCCCTGGTGCGACAGCCAGAGGGCGCCCAGACCCGAGGTGCAGTCCCGGAGGAAATGACGTCGTGTGACGTGCTGGTGGTGGGCGTTCCACGCCTCTCTGGGAAGGTTCATGTTTCCGTCGAGCTCCGGCCTCGACCCTTCCAAACTGGTGGACCTTCCGCAATCCGTCGATCGACCCGTTCCCGGTCCGGTCCCTACGAGCTGGCGCTGGTGTAGTGGCACAGGGACCGCCGCCAGAAGAGCTCGCTGGCGACGAAGCAGGAGGCGCCCACGAGCACCAGAACCAGCCACTCGATGGGGGATCCAAGCCGCTGGAGGAGGACCTTCGAGGGCACGTTGGCCACGAGCAGCATGGGCAGGACAAAGGTGAAGACCCGACGGAAGAGGCCCTGGGGGAAGGCGGATTCCGGCAGGCGGGCGATGTTGAAGAGGTTGTAGTAGCCCCAGACGATCCCTTGGGCCCGGACTGTCCAGAAGGCGATCGTGGCGAGAAGGAACATCAGGGAGTAGTGGATCGAAAGCCCGACTCCGCACAGCAGGGAGAAGCCGAGGATCTGTCCTGTCGTCGGATGGAGTCCCAGTTGCCGGACCGCGTGGACCATGACCGCGAAGGCAGCGGCAGCGTTGATGAACGCCCCGAGGTCGACCTTCCGGAGCGACACGAGAAACCGGGTGTTGGCGGGGAGGAGGAGCAGGAAGTCGAGTCGGCCCGTCCGGATGTGCTCCGAGAGATCCGTGAGATTCGTCAGGAAGAACGCCGTGAAGAGCTGCTGGACGAAGTTCGCGCAGCCCACGAGCAGGATGACCTCCCACCGGGACCAGCCACCGATGGAGTCGGTATGGGTGTACAGCACGGACATGAACGCCAGCTGCAGGGCGAACCAGAGGAGCTCGACGACGATCCAGAGCCCGAAGTTCAGCTTGAACTGGAGTTCCCGCGTGACGCTGTTGCTCCAGAGCGCGCCATAGAGACCACCGTAGAAGCGCAGCGTGGCCCAGGCGTTCCTTGGGGGTTCTCCAACGGCGGGTGGTGCCGCGATTCCGGCCGGGACGGGTTCAGCTTGCTGGCCTGGCGAGTCCATCGATCGATCCTTCAGCCGCCAACCGCGGAGTATCTTCGAATGCCCCGTGACCAGATGCCCCGGGCCGCCACGAGTCCGGTCCCGACCCAGAGGCTCTGGATCGCCAGTCCCTGCCAGAGATCTGGTCCGGAGACCCGTCCCAGACAGATGGCCGCAGGGAAGTAGCAGAGATACGGGTACGGGGTGAACTTCAGGATCTGCGCCAGGGCCGGCGGCAGGATGTCGAGCGGGAACAGATGGCCGCTGGCGATGTATTCGAAGGCGAACTGGATGAAGATGAAGGTGCTGATGTCGAGGACCCAGAACGACAACAAGGCCACCGAATAGGCGATGAAGAACTGGAGGAATGCCGCCATCACCAGCGATACCCCAAACAAAAGGATCGTCGTCACCTCGGTCGGCACCACCAGGTGTTGGCGCAGGTACAAGGCAAACAGCATGACCGGGATCAGGGCGACCGTCGTGTAGATCATGCGTCCCGACACATAGAGGCTCAGGCGATAGAGCAGGTAGTCCATCGGCTTGAGCAGGATCTGGCTGATGAGTCCGTCCTTGATGTCCGCGGCGATCTGCCAGTCGTCCTCCGCCACCGCCGTGAGGGCGTCGATGAAGGTGATGAGCAGGTAGTAGCTGATCATCGAGGACAGCGTGTAGTCCCCTATGAGCGCCTCGGGCCCCTTGCCCGCGTAGATGGTCTGCCAGAGGAACAGGGTTCCTGTCAGCGGGATGAGTCCGAAGACGGCCCGGAACAGGAAGTTGGCGCGGTAGACCAGGGTGTTCTGGATGCCGATCCTGAAGACGTGGAGGTATTTCCCCATGGACGGATCCGGGATACCGCGAAAGGCGTCCGCTAGGAGTGCCCCCCAGCCGCGTCGATCGCCCCGGCCAGAGCGGACCGGGTCACGCGGAGCATCCTGGCAAGGAGATCCGTCTCATCGGGCCCGAGGTTTCCCCGGGTCTTGGCCTCGAGCATCTCAAGCTGGTCGACATAGATCTTCGCCGCCTCCGGATCCGGGTTCCGGACCTGATCCGTCTCGGGGTCGGGACAGCGACCCAGCAGGATCATGGCGTTGTGGGCATGGCTGGTGATCAGCTGGGCGAAGAGCGCCTCATGAATCCGCTGCAGGTCCGCCTCGGTGAGGGCCTGCTCATCAAGGGGGGGGGTGTTCATTCGCCTCCCCCACCAGAGGCTTCCGCCACCTCCGAGGTCAGAAAATGGACGAGATGCCGCAACCGATCCTCGACCCGGAGGGTCTGCAGGATGATCTGGCGCATCACCGGATCGGGCAGGACAAGGGAGGCCACGACGTCCGCGAGCGCCCCGGGATCCCCAACCTTCCGCAGGGCGGCGAGGCAGTCGACCACCTTGACGCCGGACTTGGCGTTCGCTCCCAGGAGCGGGGCCAGAAACGAGGCAGGCAGGGTCGGGACGAGCCGGAGTCGCGCATCGACGAGGTCGAGGGTCCGTTCCACGAGGGCATCCACCACCACGGTGTCAGCTTCCTCAGGGGCCATGGGCTCGATCCCGTGGATCCGGTAGGGACGATACTTGACCGCCTTGCCGAGCCGGACGCGGGAGATGCCCTGGAGGACGAGGTTCGAGGTCCCGTCCGGGTTCTGGTGCGAGACGCGGATCATGCCAAGTCCGGCGACCTCGCAGGGGCGTTCGCGGCTGGAGCCCGGCTGATTCATGGCGAGGCAGAACATGCGGTTGCCCTCAAGCGCATCCTCGAGCATCCGTCGGTAGCGAGGCTCGAAGATTCGCAGGGGTAGCACGGATCCCGGGAAGAGATGACAGCTCCCCAGGATCATCACGCCGGCTCGATCAGGCAGGTCCATGGGCGGACGGTAGAGTGGGTCCGTTCCCAGGCAACAGCCCACCGGATACTTGCGTAGCGTGGCGTCGGAGAGCAACCTCAAGGGGCATATGAGTACGAAGACCGTGAGCGTCGTTCTGGCCGTGGCTGGTCTCGGCCTGGGAATCGGATGGTACCAGACAAGCCGTCTGGCCTCCGAGGACAGGGCGCGTTCATTCAGTCATCTGCTCACACTCTCGAACGAGCTGGTGGCGACCACGTCCAAGCTGACCGAGCAGCAGAAGGTCAATGCCTCGCTCGAGTCGAACCTGGCCCTTCGGATCGAGGAGGTCGGGCTCATCTCCAACCGCTGGACCTATGTCGCCGCGGAGCTGACCCGGACAGAGGCCGAGGCCAAGGCTGCCGCCGAGGCGGCCCGGATCGAGATCGAGAAGAAGGACAAGCAGATCTCGCAGCTGGAGGGGGAGCGTGAGGACCTGACCAAGAAGATGGATGGTCTCACGGAGGAGATCACCGGCCTCAACGGGAAGATCGCCGAGACCGAGAAGAGGCTCGCAACCAGTGAAGGGAATCGGGAGCAGCTCCAGCGGGAGCTCAAGCGCCTCCTCGCGGAGAAGGCCGAGCTGGAGCGAAAGTTCAACGACCTCGCCATGCTGCGCGACCAGGTCCGCAAGCTTCGTGAGGAGCTCAGCGTCGCCCGCCGAATCGACATGATCCGTCGCGGTCTGTACGGGTCCGACAAGAAGGGGGCCGAGGTCCTGAATCAGGGATTCCGGCGCCCCGCCCCGGCCTCGACCAATCCGCCGGCCCCGCTCGAGGCCGAGCTGGGGTCCGACGGTTCCTCCCAGGTGAAGACACCGGCCCCGAAGTAGGGGCCTCCACGGACCGGTCCGGAATCCTTCAGGACCTCAACGTCCGCGGGTCCGGGCCACCCGGACCGAGACGTGGCGCGTCTCGGGCAGGATGAACTTCTTCACTTCCACCCGGACCGCCTGCGCCGGGTACTCCGTGAGCAGGAGGCCCGCGATCTCCTCCGCGAGGGTCTCGATCAGCCGCCACTCGCGTCCAGCACCCAGGCGCAGGAGACGCCGGCTGACGGCGAAATAGTTGATCGTCAGGTTCAGGTCGTCCGTGCGCGCCGCCGGTCCGACATCCAGATCCAGCTCGATGGTCAGAAGCAGCCGCTGCGGATGGGCCCGCTCCTCGTCCGGAACCCCCACGCGGTATCGGACCTCGAGATCGCAGAGCGTGATCGTGTCCAGAATCGGGATCATGACGGGGTCCCCTCGGGTCTTGGTTTGACTGCCTCCAACAGGACCCGGGTCGGGGTGTTGAGTGGGAGCAGCCAGGCCTCGGAGGTGTCCACCCATCGGAACTCCTGGGCCTCGGCGTTCAGCCGCACTTCCTGGTGTCCCGGGGCGCGGCAGATGTAGTTGAGCAGCAGGAAATGCGCGTCCCTGTAGAATTCCGGTGGATGGATCGTGTCCTGGACCACGACGAATCGGACGTCCGCAACGTTCAGACCGGTCTCCTCGAGGAGTTCGCGTCGAAGGGCATCCTCGCTCGACTCCCCCCAGTCGATCTTCCCGCCTGGGATGCCCCAGAGGTTCGACCACTTGTTGGTGCGCACCAGAAGCATCTTCCCGGCGTCATTGAAGACGAGCCCCCCGACCGTCGGGATCGGATGGCGTTTCTGTCCAGGCTCGGCCGGCGGGTGGAGTCGGAGTCCCTGGCGCTGGAGGATCTGACGCAGTTCTCCCAGGTGTTCGACGATCAGGTCGGGCGCCGCCTGCCGCAGATACTCGAGCGAGTTGTAGCCGGTGAGGACGCCGACGCTGTGGATGCCACCCTCCTTGGCCGTCTCGATGTCGTGCTGCATGTCGCCGATGAAGATCGTGGCGTCGCGGTCCAGCCCGTTCTCGTCGAGCAGCTCGAGGATCCGGGTCCGCTTGTCGACGACCCCGGAGTAGATGCGCTCAAAGAACGGGGCGAATCCGATCGTCTCGGCCTGCACCGCGAACGCCTTGGGGTGGACGGCGGTGAGGATGAAGAGCCTGAGGCCCTGCACCCTGCAGAACTCCAGCATCTCACGGGCGTGGGGCAGCGGGACGATGGAGTCCTGACATTCGGCGAAGCGGGTCCGGAACCACAGTTCCAGCTGTGGCATGGGGACCTGGGGCATATACCGTTCGTAGAATCCGTGATAGGGCAGCTGGAACTCGGATCGGAACTGGTCCAGCGACAGCGGCGGGATACCGGCCTGCCGGAACACGTGGTTGCTGGCCTCCCACACCGCAGGCAGGTCATCCACCAGGGTCCCAGACCAGTCGAAGATCACGTTCCGGATCACGGGTCCGAGAGTACGGCAGGTCTCCGGAATGTCGACGGTCCGCGGTGATTGACAGTTGAGGGATCCAAGACCCTGAACCAGTGTCAGTCCCATGATCCGCATCCGCACCGATGCGGCCTGCCATCTCACGACGTCCATGTCCCTAAAACGCACCCCCCTCTTCGCAGCCCACCAACGCCTCGGCGGCAAGCTCATCGAGTTCGGAGGATGGGAAATGCCCGTCCAGTACTCGTCGATCGTCGACGAACACCTCTGCGTCCGCCGCGCCTCCGGCATCTTCGACATCTCGCACATGGGCGAGGTCTTTGTCACGGGACCGGCTGCCGAGGGGTTCCTCAACGAGACCCTCACGAACGACGTCCGAAAACTCGCCGTCGGCCAGGGTCAGTACTCGCAGATGTGTCGGGAGGATGGTGGAACGGTGGACGATCTCTACGTGTATCGGATCGCCCCGATGGAGTTCCTGCTGATCATCAATGCGAGCCGCATCGAGGTCGATGTACCCTGGCTCCAGGAGCGCATCTGCGGCTCGAGCCACAGGTCGGGTGTGTTCTTCGAGGATGCGTCCTCGCGGCTCGGGGCCGTTGCCATCCAGGGCCCCCGGGTGGTGCAGTTCATCGCGGACGTCTTCCAGGGCCCGAGCCAGGCCGGCACTGCGGTGGGCTCGGTTCTGGATCTCAAGAAGAACGAGATCGGCCTGTGGAAGTCCTTGTCGGGAACCTCCGGACCCATGGGTCCCATCTGGGTGGCCCGGACCGGGTACACTGGGGAGGACGGGTTCGAGGTGGTCGCGCCAGGGGACATGATTGAGACGATCTGGAACCAGTGTCTGGACCTAGGGCACGTCGGCTGCCTGCAACCGTGCGGACTCGGGGCCCGCGACACCCTCCGAACCGAGGTCTGCTATCCGCTCTATGGCCATGAGCTGGATGAGGCGACCTCTCCCATCGAGGCGGGGCTTGGCATCTTTGTCGTGTTCGACAAGGGCGGGTTCGTGGGCCGGTCGGTGCTGCTGGATCAGAAGACGAACGGTCCCAGGAAGCGCCTGGCGGCCTTCAGGATGACCGATAAATCCCCGCCGCCCCGTCCTGGCTATGCCGTCATTTCGGGTGATCAGCCGGTCGGAACGGTCGTCAGCGGAACCCAGAGTCCATCGCTGAACCAGGGCATCGGTCTGGCCTATGTTCCCCCAACCCTGGCCCAGCCCGGGACAGTGATCGGGGTGGAGATCCGCGGTCGGCGGTTCGCCGCCGAGGTGGTGAAGAAGCCGATCTACCGGAAACCCTGATTGACCCGACGTTTTGTCCCACTCCAACCTTCCCCAGCGATGAGTTCCCAAGTCCCTTCCGATCTGCGCTACGCCAAGTCCCACGAGTGGGTCCGGGTCGCCAACGGCATTGCCACCGTCGGCATCACCGACCACGCCCAGCATGAGTTGACCGACGTCGTCTTTGTCGAACTCCCGGCGGTGGGCAGGGTGGTGAAGGCCTCCGAGGCCTGTGCCGTGGTCGAATCCGTCAAGACGGCCAGCGACATCTACGCACCCGTCTCGGGGGAGATCCTCGCGGTGAACAAGGCGGTCTCCGACAACCCCGCCCTGGTGAACACCGCTCCCTTTGCCGACGGTTGGTTCGTCCAGGTGAAGCTCTCGAATCCGGGCGAGCTGGACCAACTGCTGACGCCCGAAGCCTACCGGGCCCAGATCGGCGCCTAGTGGGGTGAGCGAGGTTACGGTCGATCGGGGTCAGCGCGTTCCGCGTCGGTACCGCTCCCGTTCCCGTCGGTTGTACTCCTTCAGATCGGTCTCGAACTCCCCGACCGCGGCTTCGACCTGCTGGATGAAGCCCGTGCAGCTGCAGGCCAACCCCCCGAAGTTCATGACGGTGTCGCGTTCGGCATAGTCATCGGTCACCACCAGGACCTCGCCGTGAGGTCGCATCCGGAAGGCGGTCCGCTCGATCATGTCGTCCGCCGTCTGCCCGGCCTGCGAGTAGAGGATCTCGAGGCCGGGAGTCGAGACGGGCTTGGGTGTCCCGGGCGGGGCCGACGCACCATCGAAGAACACGGTGATCGGGGTATGGGTGGTATCTCGATACACCGTCAGCTTCCGGATCAGCGCATCCCGGGCGGCCGCCGAGAAACGGGAGGATCCCGGCGCAAGGTCGGTCCAGGCATGCAGCAGGCTGTAGCCATCGATGAGGATCCGGACGAGTGCCACGTCACAACGGTGCCCCGGGTCCGGCGAAGGCCTCAATAGCCAACCGCCCGGGTTTGGGCCGTCGAACTCCGCTCGAAATCAGAACGGTTCCGGGCCAGACTTCTCCGGCATGAAGCTGCCGCCGCTGAACCCCCAGATCTCCCAACTCCCGGTCTACGTGCCAGGGCGCCCCATCGAGGAGGTGGCCCGGGAACATGGACTGGATCCGCACGGCATCATCAAGCTCGCCTCGAACGAGAATCCGCTCGGCCCCTCCCCTCGCGCCCTCGAGGCGATGGAACAGGTCCTGAGGCATCTGCACCTCTATCCCGATGGCAGCGCCTTCCAGCTGAAGCGCCGCCTCGCCGAGAAACTCTACGTGGAGCCCGGGAATCTCATCCTGGGCAACGGTTCGAACGAGATCATCGAGTTCGTGGGCCACGCCTTCATGAATCCGGAGACCGAGGTGGTGGTCTCCGAGTACGCCTTCGCGATCTATGGCATTGTGACGGCCCTTTTTGGGGCCCGGCTGGTGAAGGTTCCGGCCCGGGGGCTGGGTGCGGACATCCCGGGGATGATCCAGGCCATCACCCCGCGCACACGGGTGCTGTTCCTCGCCAATCCCAACAATCCCACCGGCACCCTCTCCTCCCACGCCGAGATCTCGGAGCTCCTCGCAGCGGTGCCCCCGGAGGTGTTGGTGGTGATGGATGAGGCCTATGTGGAGTTCCTGGAGGATCCTGCGGACTGCCTTGCCCTGGTCCGCGAAGGCACCCATCCGAACCTGCTGCTGATGCGGACCTTCTCGAAGATCTTCGGCCTTGCGGGGCTGCGTCTTGGCTATGGCATAGGGCATCCCGACCTGATCGCGGCGCTCGAGAAGGTTCGGCAACCCTTCAACATCAACTCCATCGCCCAGGCCGGTGCCATCGCCGCGCTTGAGGATGCCGACCACCTAGCCCGTACCCGTGCGACCAACCGGCAGGGTTTGGAATACCTGCATGCAGCGTTCCTCCAGATGGGACTCGAGTTCCAGCACAGCCACGCCAATTTCGTGCTGGTGAAGGTGGGGGATGGGGCAAAGTGCTTCTCCGAGCTCCAGCGACTTGGAGTGATCACCCGTCCCATGGGGGGCTACGGCCTGCCGGCGTGGCTGCGGGTCTCGGTAGGCACGCCCGCGGAGAACCATCGGGCGGTCACTGCACTGAAGCAGATCCTGGGTCGCATCTGAGGTCGCACCTGACGCGCCTCTGAGCCGTCTCAACGGGGTTCGGATCCGGGATGGGTCTCCAGGGAGACGACCCTCCCCCCTTTGAGCCGGAGCTGTCGACGGCATCGCGCCGCCAGCTCCAGGTCATGGGTGACGAGCACGAGGGCGGTCCCGGCCGACTGATTGAGGTCGAAGATCATGTCGACGATGTGTCGGGCGGTGTCGGTGTCCAGGTTCCCGGTTGGCTCGTCGGCCAGGAGCAGTCGAGGCCGGTTGATGAAGGCACGGGCGAGGGCGACCCGCTGCTGCTCGCCGCCGCTGAGGTGCGCCGGGTAGTGGTGTAGGCGGTCGCCGAGGCCGACCTGCTGGAGAAGTTCACGTCCCCGGACCGGGGCCTCCCTGGAGCCTGCCAGCTCGGCGGGTACGAGGACGTTCTCGAGGGCTGTCAACGTGGGCAGCAGCTGAAAGTTCTGGAATATGAACCCCACATGCTCGTTCCGAAGACGGGCACGGGCATCCTCGTCGAGGTTGCCGAGCGGGTTCCCGGCGAGGATCACCTCGCCACCCGATGGACGGTCGAGACCCGCACAGAGTCCCAACAGCGTGGTCTTGCCGCTGCCGCTGGAACCCACGATGGCGATGGAATCCCCCATTGAGAGCTCAAACCCCACGTCCCGGAGGACGGTGAGCCCGCCCCCGTTGGTGCCATAGGTCCTCGAGAGGCCCCGCGCGATGAGGATGGGATCGGTCACGACCCGGACGCTGCGACAGCGTGGTGGATCGTCAATGCCAGGTTCTCGCCAAATGCCGGCATCGGACCGGGTTCACCGGCTCCGGAGGAGGCTCCGGTCCCATCGGGCGACCAGACCAGGCCCTGTGCCGTCCACCGTCCACGCGCCAAGTCGAAGTCCCAGTAGATCCGGTTCGGCACCCTGCGCGCGTGGCCGTCGAGGAAGAGGATCTGGGCCCCCTGTTGGTGGAGGTTGGTGTGGACGTTGTTGGGACCCGCCACGGCGGCAAGTCGGCCGTTGTCAAACAGCCAGACGGTCTCGGCGGGGGATGGGATGGCCGACAGAGCCACCTGGTTGCCACGCCCGGAACCATTGACGTGCTGGTTCAGGCAGTAGTGGAAGAGGTTGTTGGAATTGCTTCTCCGTCGATTGGAGGGACAGATCCAGAGACTGTCGGGAGGGCGGACACCGGGGTTGGTCCGCCACGGACTGTCGCCGTAGGCGGGGATGCCCAGAACCCTGGGAAGGTCGACATACCAGCCCTCCTCGGTGGAGCGCCCGTTGGGCGCGCCGTCCTTGGGCAGCCGATCGTTGTGATCCGCCGCCCAGAGGTGGGTGGCCAATCCCCATTGCCGCAGGTTCCCGAGGCACCCGATCCCGGTGATCCGGGTCCGGGCCTGGGTCAACGCCGGCAATGTGAGCGCGGTGAGGGCGACAAGAACGGCCAGGACGGCCAACAGCTCGAGGAGGCCAAGGCCTCGATTAGACCCTTTGGCACGGTGGGGGACGGTCATCAATCCCAGAGCCTGCCAGGATCCGGGGACCCACCACCATCCCTAGAACTGGGGATTGCGGACCGCCCCAGGGAACCAGCGGGCGGCCGGCATGCCCATCACTTCCGGACCGTGCAGTTTCTCGACATCCACTTGGCGTCGACCAGCGAGTCCTTCGCGGGAACGTTCAGGGCGACCGACCCGTTGTACTTCACGCCCGGCTTGATCGTGCTGCCGACCCAGCGGTGTATCTCGGAGTGCCCATCGGCGAACGAGAATCCCGCTGCCCCATTGTGGTAGGACGCCGGCATGTCGATGATATTCCCAGATCTTTCGGCTTCCTCGATCATCTGAACGGCGAAAGCAGCGTCATTGATGCTGTCGGAATGCTCGTCGACGAACACGAAGGTGTTCGCGGGATTCACGATGTCGGAGTCCTTCGCATAGATCCGATACTTAGTCGCGGGGAGCCATCCGCCGAAATCGAAGACCTGGCTCATCGACATGCTACGGATGCGCGGGGTGAACCTAGCCCTTGCAATCTGACCCACGGCGGCTCGGTCGGCGGGGCACTTGTAGATGGAGAAGGAGCTGCCGCCGTATTTGAAGAGCGGACCGTTGGTGATGTACCGGTTGTTGGTGTTGTCACGGCTGGTGAAGTCGAGGTTCCCTTCAATCCAAATCACCCGTCGATCGGCAGGGGGCATGGTCAACGAAGAGACCAGCAAGTCGTTGAAGTCCCCTGAATACAGCTTCCACGCAAGCATCAACTGCTTGGTGTTATTCATGCAGGCAATGCCCTGCGACTTGGTCTTCGCCTTGCCCAGCGCCGGCAGCAGCATGCCGGCCAGAATTGCGATGATGGCGATGACAACGAGCAGCTCGATCAGGGTGAACGCCGAACGGACGGTACGGCTCTCGGAGGAGGGGAGGAGTGGGGGGGTCATCGGTGGGTGGGGGGGATCCGTGTTCCAAGAATGAATCGGTTTCAGAGGAAACAACCGCAAACCTGAGTGTGTCAACCCTTGCGGTTGTCGTCAGGTCGGCTGGGGAGTGCGGGAGACCCCTGGTTGACAGCGTGGCACCCTTGGATCCCGCCGGTACCGTCCTCCCGGCGGGGAACCTCCCAAAAACGAGGATGCCGCGGCGAACCGCGGAACCCCTTGGAAATCCACTTTTGGAACCGGATCCACCTACCGGCGGGCCGTTGTGTTCTCCTGCATCCAGTACACATCCGGCTGGGAGTTCTTGGCCGACACATTCAGGGCGACACCACCCGACATGTACTTGGTCGGCGGCTTGATCGTGGACCCCACCCAGCGGTGGATCTCGGAATGGCCATCGGAGAAGGCGAATCCGCAGGCCCCGTTGTGGATGGACGAGGGCATGTCGATGATCTGGCCACTGGTCCCGGTTGGCGCCTCGGCCCCGGTGCAGGCATTGGCGAAGGCGGCATCATTGATGCTTTCCGGATTCTCATCCACGAAGACCCAGGTCTTGGACGGCGACACGATCTCGCTTTCCTCGGCACAGGTCCTCCACCGGGTCTGGTTGACGTTGAAGGCCTTGTTGAGCCGCTCGCCATTTCCGAAGACCTGGCTCATCGAGATGCTCCGGATCCGGGGCGTTCCCTTGAATCCCTTCAGCGGGCCCGCGGCCGAGCAGTCGGCGGGGCACTTGTGGATCTGGAGGGAAGCGCCCGAGAAGCGGTAGAGCGGGCCATTGGTGATGACGTTGATGTTGGTGTTTCTCCGGTTGCCGTAGTCCGTGACGTCGCCCTCGCACCAGTTCTGACGCCGGTAGGGGTTCGAGGCCAGAGTCTGGGCGGCCGGGTCACATCGTTGTTCTCGGAGGCATACAGATTCCAGGCCAGCATCAGCTGCTTGCCATTGTCCATGTAGGTAATGCCCCGGGCCTCCGATTTCGCCTTTCCAAGGAGCGGGGGCAGCATTCCTGCAAGGATCGCAACGACGGCAATCACCAACAGAGGCGCGATCGATGTGAAACCGGCCTTGGCGGCAGTGCCTCGCACAAGGGGCAGAACGGGGCGTTTCATGAGAACAGTGTTGTGGAACTTATACAGCTTGGAATGGATTGCGGGTTGTCAATCCGGTCTCGGTTCACAGTGGGGAGCCAAACCTCCCCTGCGCTGGATCCGCACGATACCCGAAGGCTTCTGGACGCTTTCCATGTGCATGCCCTTGGCCTTGACTGGCCTCCATGTTGGAACGGCTTTTCAACCTGAGGTCCAACGGTACCACAGTTCGCCGGGAACTCGTTGCTGGCGTTACCACCTTTGCGGCAATGGCCTACATCCTTGCCGTGAACCCCGCCATCTTGTCGGACGGCACCGGAATGGATCGGAATGCCCTCATCACGGCCACCGCCCTCGCCTCTGCCCTGATCACGGCACTGATGGCGCTGCTGACCAACTACCCGTTCGCCGTCGCTCCCGGCATGGGCCTGAATGGCTTCTTCACGTTCACCCTAGTCCGTGGTGCTGGGATTCCATGGCCCGCCGCCCTGGGCATCGTCTGCTACAGCGGGATCCTGTTCCTCCTCCTGACGGTCACAGGACTCCGGGCCAGCCTGATCCGCTCCCTGCCCCATGAGCTCAAGGTGGCGATCAGTGCCGGAATCGGGCTTTTCGTCGCCTTTATCGGACTCCAGAACGGCGGCATCGTCGTCCACAACGACGCCACCCTCGTCACACTGGGCAACCTCCGACAGCCGGCAGCCCTCGCGGTGATCGTCGGCATTATCCTCGCTGGAATCCTATGTCATCGACGCATTCCGGGAGCCCTGTTTCTAACGCTGTTCGCGATTACGGTGGCTGGATTCTGGATTCCCAACGCCTCGGGGTTCGGGAGCCTGACGCGGCTTCCGGACTCCGGCCGTTGGATTTCCTGGCCGCCGTCGTTGTCACCGCTCTTCCTGAAGCTCGACCTCAACTGGTTCTGGAACCACTGGCGCCAGGCCGTACCACTTGTCCTGACCCTCCTGTTCCTCGATGTCTTCGACAACCTCGGGACCCTCATTGGCCTCGGTCAGCGGGCCGGATATCTGGACCAAGAGGGCAACCTTCCGCGGCTAGGGCGGGTCCTGACTGCCGACGCTGGTGCCGCTATCGTCGGTTCGGCCTTCGGCACGAGCACCGTCACGACTTACATCGAATCGGCGGCTGGCATAGAGTCGGGTGGTCGGACGGGGCTCACCGGGATCTCTGTCGCCGGGTGCTTTATCCTGTCCCTGTTCCTGGGTCCGCTGATCGGTATCATCCCCGCGGCTGCCACGGCGCCGGTGCTGGTCGTAGTCGGAATCTCAATGATGCAGGGAATTCGCACCCTCGACCTCGAGGACCTCAGCAAGGCGATTCCAGTCGGTGTCACGGTCCTGGCCATGCCGCTCACCTTCAGCATTGCGGAGGGCCTTGCGCTCGGCTTCGTGGTCCACGTGGGCATCCTGCTGGGGACCGGACGGGGCCGACAGATCCGACCGCTCTCCTGGATTCTCACCCTACTGTTCGTGACCCAATGGATGACCCGATGAATCCTCGACTCCACTCCTGCTCCGGAACGCTGGGGCTGGCTCTGCTGACCGGACTCGCCTTGCTCGTCGGCTGTTCCAAGCGGCCCCTGTCGCCCGGGCAGAGGATGACTGCTCGTCAGGCGCTGTATGCGATCCTCGCCCCGACCGAGCAGGAACTGGCGGCCCTGGAGACCGTCGCAGGCTCCCGATACCGCGGTGGTCCGATCGAGGTCCACAACGGGATTCCCTTCCGGCACGCCACTATCGCGGGTCGCGGCTGTGTCCTCCTGCCCTGCGGGATGAGCGTGGTCAACGCAGCCATGGTCACGCAGGCCGCCCTCGATCGGTGCCCGATCACCCATGTGATTGTGATGGGCGAGGCGGGCGGCGTGAATCCAAGCCGGGTCGCCGGGGACGTGATCGTACCCGAGGCGTGGTCCCATCATACGGAGGCCGCAGTGGTCAACCCGACGCCCAACGGGGGATGGGAAGTGACGCGGAGCGCCTCAGGGATCCCGAATTTCGGCATGATCTTCCCGGAGACGGTCACCGTGACCCGGTCCGGCAGCCGCGGAGCCGAACCCATGCCTCGATTCCCCATCGACCCGGGGCTCCGTATGGCCGCAACGAAGGCAGCCTCCCTTCTGTCGACCAACGCCTCCACCTCCGCCCCGAAGTTCCTGACCTCGGGCGTTGGGGTGAGCGGTCCCTTGTTCGTCGCGAACCGAGACTACCGGGCCTGGCTGTTCACAGCATGGCGGGCCGAGGTGGTCGACCTGGAATCCGCCGCCATCGCCCAGGTCTGCTGGGCGAATCGGGTTCCGTTCATCGCCGTCCGGTCGATCTCAAGCCTGGCCGGCGAGCCCCCTTCCAAGACCCCGCCCAGCCCTTCCCCAATCCAACGGGCGGCCCAGCTGGTGACCGCTATGCTCGAGGAGTTGCCGCGGTGACGGAGGCAGAGGAGCCGCGTGCGGGCATCCTCAACAGCTGGTCGGCACCTGCTGAAGCACCTTCACGCAATGGGGCACGGCCCCGACCACGAATCCCAGACACTCGACAGCACCGGCCGGCTTTCCCGGAAGACAGATCACGAGGGTGCGATCGACCGACGCGGCGAGTCCTCTCGACAGGATGGCGTTGGGGGTGATCGCGAGCGACCTCATGCGCATCGCTTCCCCGAACCCGGGGATCTCGCGGTCGGCGATCTCAAGGACCGCCTCCGGGGTCACATCCCTCGGAGCCACGCCCGTGCCTCCGGTAGTCAGCACCAGCTGGGCACCCCTCGCGATCTGCTCCCGGATGGCTCTCTGAATCTGACGGATGTCGTCCGGCACCATCGACTCCCCGACCACCTTCCACCCCAGACGCTGGGCCTCGTCCCGAAGTGCCGGCCCTCCAAGATCCTCATACTCACCCCGGGAGGCACGATCCGAGATGGTCACGAGGGCACAAGTGATCTGCATGGGGTCAGGCTGTCAGGTTGGACGTTGAAGCTCCAGTCCCGCGCAATACCCTCACTGCCATGGGCCAGCCCGAACCGCGCCAGACGAGTCCCCTGAACCGCCTCCACGAACAGGTCCAGACCCTGATCAACGACGATGCCGTCGCCGAGGCGGAGGGTCGGCTGGACTGGCCCCAGCGGTTCGCCCACTTCTGGATCCTGGTGGGCCAGATGTTCCTTAAAAACCGGGGCCCTGTCCGTGCCGCCTCACTCGCCTATACAACACTCCTGGCCCTGGTACCGCTGCTCGCCATCTCGTTGAGCGTTGCGACACTGTTCCTGCCCCGAAAGGAGGGCGAACGCCGGGCAACCCTCGTGGCCTGGATCGAGGAGGGGGTGATCCGTGCCGCGCCGACCATTGGCCTTTCCGGAGAGGGGGGACAGGCCCAGCGGGCCGAGGTTGCGGACAGGATCGTCGGCTTCGTCGAACGCATCCACCTGGGTGGCATCACCGCTACGGCGGCGGCCGGACTGATTGTTGTCGCCATCGGCCTGCTCCGGACCATCGAGGTGGCGTTCAACGACATCTGGGGCGTGCCCAAGGGACGGTCGCTGCTAATGAGCATCGTCTTCTACTGGGCCGTGATCACGCTCGGTCCGGCGGTGCTGCTCGTGACCAAGGGCGCCAAGATCCTCTCCCTCGTCGGCGACAACAGCTCGGCTCTGCAAGGCCACGTGGTGGGGCAGTGGATCCTGTCGCTGACGGTCTTCATCTCGCCGATCCTCATGGCCCTCGCCTTCGGTGCGCTCTACCTCTGGATGCCCAACACACGGGTCCAATGGCGCGCGGCGCTCGTTGGTGGTGCCTTCGCCTCGGCCCTCTGGACCCTGAACAACCAGCTGTCGTCCCTGTACCACTCCAAGGTCCTCGCCTACAACGCGATCTATGGAAGCCTCGGAGCCCTACCCATCTTCCTGTTCGGGGTCTACTTCACCTGGATGATTGTCCTGCTCGGGGCCCAGGTGGCCTACGTGTACCAGAACCGGAAGGCCTACCTCCAGGAACGGGTGGCGGGCCGCGTGCACCAGCAGGCCCGGGAATTTGCCGGACTCCGGCTCATGACCCGCATCGCAGGGGGGTTCACCCTCGGCCGCCCCGCCGCAACCGCCACCAGACTGTCGGAGGAGCTTGGCATCCCCCCGAACCTCACCACGGAGCTCCTGCGTCTCCTCAATCAGGCCCAGCTCATCACCGAGACACGGGGTCCGGAAGCGTCGTATCTGCCCTCCAGGCCGCTTGACCAGATCTCGGTTCGAGACGTCCTCCAGGCCCTGCGGTGTGGCTCCGGATCGGATCTCGCCACCACCCCCGACCCCGAGCGCAGCGTGGTAAGCCAGGCCCTCAGAACGATCAACGTGGCCGCCGAGGCGAAATCGTCGCTCGTCACTCTTGCGGATCTGTCCCGGTCGACAGCCGACGCGTCCTCGCGGATCAGCCCTTGAACCCAAGGAGCTTCCGCTCCTTGATCATTTCGGCGATCTGCGCGGGCAGCTTCGTTTCCCAGCCCGGGGTGTTCGACTGGATCTCCTTCAGCGCATCGCGGCTGAAGATGCTCATGATCGACTCGTCGATGTCCCGGAGCTGCTCGATGAACTTGTTCTGAAAGAGGTAGTCGTACAGGTGCTGCAGGTGGGGTGAGACCTGAAGGTTGCCCGCAGTGATGATGGCGCCGCTCCGGGCATCCTTGAGAGGGTAGCAGTAGACCTTCAGCTGGTTGCGGAACAGTCGACCAAACGACTCGAGGATGCCGCCATCGAGCTCCCCGTAGTACTTCTCGTCGAACAAGTCCCGGAGCGTCGGGACACCCATGACGATACCCACCGGCAGTTTGGTGTAGCGGAAGAGGTAGCCCGCGAGGCGGAAGAACTCCGCGTAGTTCGAGATGAGCACCGGGGTGCCGAGGGTCCGCAGGAGATCCACACGGTCGAGGAAGTCCTGATGATCGATCTTCCCCTCCACATTGAGATTCTTGAGGGTCATCTCGACCATCACGAGGAGATCCTGATCCGATACATTGGGATCCTGGACCATCTGGGCCTTGGCGCGTGTGAGCATGTCGGCCGTGACCCGGGTGATGGGGCGGAAGGATCCCCGTTCGACCAGGATGCACTTCTTGTGCAGGGCATCGGCTGGCTGCACCAGTTCCCCTGACGGCATGAACATCGCCGCGTTGGTCAATCCGCGCTCCACGAGCTGCAGGGCGATGAGGCGGTTGTCGACCTTCGCGAACTGCGGGCCGCGGAACTTGATCATGTCGACCTCGATGCGGTTGATGGACAGGTTGTCCAGAAGCGCGTTGATCACCGCCTGGGGATTCGAGTGCTGGTAGAGGGCCGCATGGATAAGGTTCACGCCTAGGATTCCAAGGGCCTCCTGCTGCTGGAGATTCTCCCGATCCCACATGCGGACGTGCATGATGATGTCGCTTGGCTCGGCACCCGGCTCGATCTGGAACCGGATACCCATCCAACCATGGGTCTCGTCGCGGCGCTTGAAGCTGCGGGCGGCCACCGTGTCCGCGAATATAAAGAACCGGGTATTCTGTCCGCGGGTCGAAGCCAGCCGCTCCACAAGCAGTTCGTACTCTCGATCCAACATCGCCTCGAGACGCTCCTGGCTCACGTAGCGGGAGGCCGTGCCGTAGATGGCATCGCTCACGACCATATCGTAGGCGGAGATGCTCTTGGCGATCGTGCCGCTCGCCCCCCCTGCCCTGAAGAACCAGCGGGCCACCTCCTGACCTGCGCCAATTTCGGCAAACACGCCGTACTTGGTGCTGTCGAGATTGATCTGGAGCGCTTTCTGGTGGGTGTCGATTTGCTCACTCATGCCTTCTCGAATCAAACATAGGCTCGACGATCTAGCCAGTGGGAAGCCAGCTACTTTGGTGATGAAAGCCCCCAAGTCAGTAAGGCTGTGCGTCAAGTCCTGATACCCTTTTGTAAGCCAGGAATTTGCGTTCGATCGGCGCAACCGGTCCCGGACAAAAATAAACCCGGGCGGCAGTCAGAGGATGACCGTCCGCCCGGGGGAATTTTCAGAATAGGTTCAGTAGGATTATGTAGAAATTCCTGCCCGGTGAACTACGCCGGACAGGAAACTGTGTGGGACACCGCCAGCCGTCTGGCGACACCCGAAATCTTTATCCTACACCGTCTCAGGCGCGATCACATTAGTGGGGAACTCTCTTGGGTCAAGGCTTGCGATAAAATATTGTTATGCGGGTCTCCCCATCAGGACAACGGTCACATAGCCAACATTCCCAAGAACCCATGAACTCTGACGCCCCAGATTCGGCAGAAAAGGTCCCGCGTGGTGTCACGTTCCGAAACTGGACCCCGACCCCCCTCCTTGTTGGGATGCTGGCCATGGGCGCGACGGCTGCGACGCCCGCCCGGGACCACTGGTCGTTCCAGCCCCCCAGGACCCAGACCGTCCCGGCGCCCCGCAACGCCCTGTGGGTCCGCAACCCGGTCGATGCCTTCATCCTGGACCGACTGGAGCATTCCGGGCTCCAGCCCAACCCGGAGGCCTCACGACGGGATTGGATCCGCCGGGTCCATTTCGACCTGGTCGGGCTGCCCCCATCTCCAGAAGAGGTGATTCGATTCGAGTCGGATCCTTCGCCCGACGCCCATGCCCATGTCGTGGACTCCCTCCTGGCCTCTCCTCGCCACGGGGAACGATGGGGGCAGCATTGGCTCGATGTTGTGCGCTACGCAGACACCCACGGCTTCGAGGTCAACACCGAGCGGCCGTACGCCTGGCCCTATCGGGACCACGTCGTGCGTTCCTTCAACGCCGACACACCCTACCCCCGGTTCGTCGAGGAGCAGATTGTCGGGGACCGGATCGGCGCGGACGCGGCGACCGGATTCCTGATCACGGCGTCCGTCCTGCTGCCCGGCCAGATTGGGGCCGATGACGTCTCCAAGCGCCTCGCGCGCCAGGACGCCGTTGACGAGATCGTTGTCAACGTGGGGCAGACCTTCCTTGCGCTGAGTGTGGGATGCGCCCGATGTCACGACCACAAATCCGACCCCATCGCCAGCCGCGATTATTACGCCCTCCAGGCTTTCGTCGCCGGTGTGGACTACGAGGACCGCGAAATGCGGGGACCGCTTCAGGACGAAAGCCGTCGCCGGGAGATCGATCAGAAGACCCGCCTTGCCCAAATCGACCACGACCTCGGGAGTCTTGCACCCTTGGCGTGCCCGGATCCGAAAGGGAACCATTCGGCGGGAAAAACAAGGCGCCCCGCCATCAACACCCGGTCGAACATCGACCATTTCCCGGCAGCAACCACCCGGAGGCTGCGCTTCTCCATCCAGGCCACCAGCAACCTCGAACCCTGCATCGACGAGTTGGAGATCCTTGATGCCCGAGGAACCAACATCGCCCTCGCCTCCGCGGGGACGCAGGTCACTTCGTCCGGGGAGACCCGGGTGGTCGATCGACACGATCTCGCCTTCCTGAACGACGGACGCACCGGCAACTCGAGCAGCTGGATGTCAAACGAGCTTGGACGCGGCTGGGTCCTCCTGGAGTTTCCCGGTGAAAGGACCTTCGATCGCGTGGTCTGGGGACGGGATCGGACTGGGGAGTTCAGCGATCGCATCGCCACGAACTATGTGATCGAGGTGGAACAGAGGGACGGAACCTGGAGACGTGTGGCTGACGCCACGGATCGCCAGACCGGCACCACATCGGATCTCCGGCCTCCCGTCTCAATCCAGGACCTGAGCCCGGACGTCGCCACGAAGGCCAAGCCCCTGGTCGACGAGCGACAGTCCCTGGAGAAGGCGATCCGGGAAGGGGCCAATGAGCGACTCGCATTCGCCGGTCGGTTCCGGAACCCCGATGTCATCCGGGTGCTGCATCGTGGGGACCCGGAACAGCCCAAGGACGAGGTTGCTCCTGTACCGTTGCCAGCCCTTGGGCGGTTCGACCTCCCCCCGATCACCAGTGAACAGGATCGACGCCAGGCCCTTGCGGACTGGCTCACCAGCCCCTCGAACCCCCTCGTCGCACGGGTCATGGCCAACCGCATCTGGCAGGGACATTTCGGACTTGGCCTCGTGGACACCGCGAGCGACTTCGGTGTCAACGGGTCGAGGCCCACCCATCCCGAGCTGCTCGACTGGCTCGCCTTGGAATTCCTCCGTTCGGGCGGCTCCACGAAACACCTCCACCGACTCCTCGTTCTGTCGTCGACATACCGTCAGGACGCTTCGATCCAAAAGGGCGCGACGTCGGGGACTGCGGCGACTGACATCGATGCCGAAGCGCGGTGGCTCTGGCGATTCCCATCGCGACGCCTGGATTCGGAACCGATCCGGGACTCGATGCTGGCGGTCAGTGGTGAACTCGATCTCCGCATGTACGGACGAGGATTTGACCTCTTCAACAACCGGGGTGGGCTCACTGGGTTTATTCCGGTGGAGACTTTTGGACCTGAGGGCCTGCGTCGGATGATCTATGCCCACAAGGTCCGACGGGAACGCGAGGCGGTGTTCGGTGCGTTCGACTGCCCGGATGCCGGACAGAGCACGGCGCGACGACGGGAAAGCATGACGCCCATCCAGGCTCTCAACCTGTTCAACAGCCGTTTCACCCTCGAGCGGGCAGAGGCCTTTGCCGCCCGGGTGATCCGCGAGGTGGGCGCCGATCCCGA
This sequence comes from Verrucomicrobiota bacterium, assembly GCA_016871805.1. Classification (GTDB taxonomy): domain Bacteria; phylum Verrucomicrobiota; class Verrucomicrobiia; order Limisphaerales; family UBA9464; genus UBA9464. The sequence continues at coordinate 14,544 of VHCG01000031.1, read as the reverse complement.
GGCCCAGATCCGGCGGGCCTATGGACTTGCCCTCGGACGCGACCCATCCCCCGAAGAGCTGGCCGAGGTCCTCCCGCTCATCCACGACCACGGACTGCCGATGCTCTGCCGCGTGCTGTTCAATTCCAACGAATTTCTCTTCCTGCCATGAATCCGTCGGCCGAACACCTTTCCCCGCACGGCCGGCATCTGCTGGACCGGAGACGGTTTTTGAACGGGAGCGCCACCGCCCTCGGGTCGGTGGCTCTCACCCACCTTCTGGGCACCCACGGGCTCCTTGCAGCCAGCCGACCTGAGATAGATCCCTCAAATCCCTACGCCCCCCGCAGCCCCCATCACCCAGCCCGCGCCCGAAACGTCCTGGTCATCTTCTGCGCCGGCGCGGTTAGCCAGCTGGAGACATGGGACTACAAGCCGGAGCTGATGAAGTGGCACGACAAGCCACTCCCCGGGGGCCCCTCGGTCACCTTCCAGGGACCGGCAGGAAATCTGGCCAGACCCCAGTACGCATTCCGTCCCCGGGGCCAGACCGGGAAGTGGGTTTCGGATCTCATCCCAAACCTGGCGGAGCTGACCGACGACATCGCGTTCATCCACTCCCTCACCAGCAAAAGCAACACGCACGGACCCGCCGAGAACTTCCTCTCCACGGGGTTCGTTCTGGACGGCTTCCCAAGCCTGGGCTCCTGGGTCAGTTACGCCCTTGGTAGCGAGAACCAAAATCTCCCTGCCTTCGTCTCCATCCTCGATCCCCGGGGTGTGCCCCAGAACGGATCGAACAACTGGGGACCGGGATTCCTGCCCGCCGCCTTCCAAGGAACCCCCTTCAGCGCGCAGAATCCGATCCGACATCTCGCGGCACCCGGTATCTCCCCCTCGGCGGACCGCTCCGCGCGATCGATGCTCCAGCGGATGAACGCCCGGCACCTCCAACAACACCCTGGAGACCAGCGGCTCGCCGCACGGATCGCCAGCTACGAACTGGCGGCCCGCATGCAGCTGAGCATGCCGGAGGTCAGCGATCTCTCAAATGAACCGGCCCATGTGCTGCGGAGCTACGGGGCGGACGACACCCAGAACCCGATCCGCGCCGGCTTTGCCCGCAATTGCATCCTCGCGCGACGCCTCCTCGAATGCGGCGTTCGCTTCGTCCAGCTGTTCAATGGGGCCTACGCCAGCGGAGGGGCGCTCAACTGGGACGGTCACAACCAGCTCAAGGAGCAGTACGACAGGCACGGGTACATCCTCGACCAACCGACCGCCGCCCTAATCCGCGACCTCCGGCAGCGGGGACTTCTCGAGGACACCCTCGTGGTCTGGTGTACCGAGTTCGGACGCATGCCCTTCTTCCAGAAGGGAGCCCAGGGGCGGGACCACAATCCCGACGGGTTCACCTGCTGGATGACAGGGGCCGGGGTGAAACCCGGGGTGAGCCATGGAGTGACCGATGAGCTCGGGCAACGCGCGATCCAGGACATCCATCCCCTCTACGATCTCAACGCCACGATCCTCCACATTCTCGGCCTTGACCACACCCAGCTGACCTTCGAACACAACGGCATCGAGCGCCGATTGACGAATGTCGAGGGTGAGGTGATCCGCGAGGTTCTCGCATGAACGCTGGACGAAAAGCCAAGGCCGAAGATGAGTTTGGGAAACCGAAGGCTTCCATGGGCGGGTGAGGAAACGTCCTGAACCACCCACCGCTCTCGTGTTACCCTTAGCTCTCCACGCGCTGCTCTTCGATCCTGTCGCTCTTCGATCCTTGCCCCCGCTCTGAGGTGATTCACGCTGTCGCCGGATGGCCGCCGAGATCCTCCAGACCCATACACCAGCCCTTCTCGCCACCGCGATCGAACGAGCCGCTGACGTGCTCCGTTCGGGCGGGGTCATCGGAGCGCCGACCGAGACGGTCTACGGCCTCGCCGCCAACGCCTTCGACCCCGAGGCGGTGGCCCGGATCTACGCTCTGAAGGGTCGCCCGGCCCACAATCCGATCATCGTCCACGTCGCCTCTGCCGAGATGGCCCGAGCCTGCACCTCGCGATGGCCGGCGATGGCCGACGCACTCGGGTCCGCGTTCTGGCCCGGCCCCCTCACGCTCGTCATGCCACGGTCCAACCGTGTGCCTGACATCGTGACCGCGGGAGGACCAACCGTCGGCATCCGATGGCCCCAGCATCCGTTCATGCAGGGCGTCATTCGGGCCTGCGGATTTCCATTGGCGGCACCCAGCGCGAATCTGGCCAATCGACTCTCCCCCACCAACGCCGCCCATGTGGTCGCCCAGCTGGGTGGATCCCTGCCCCTCATCGTGGACGGGGGAAACTGCAACGTGGGTATCGAAAGCACGGTGGTCGATGTCACCGGCACCTTCCCTTTGATCCTGAGGCCCGGGATGATCACCGAGACGGCACTTCACGCCGCGGTTGCCGCTGGAAAACCGGAGCCGGGCTCCGGACAGGCAGCGCCCCGGGACGGCATTCTCCGCAGTCCGGGTCAGCTCGATCGCCACTACTTACCACAGGCCCGCTTGGTGGTTCGGTCGTGGCAGGATGAGACTGGGCTGGAACGCCTGATGGAGTCGGAGGGCATCGACCCCGACCGGTCCTGCATCATCGCCCACACCCGCATCCCAATGGGCGGACGTTTCCCCCATGTGATGCTCATCCCAGACGACGCCGAGGCCTTTGCCCGGGCCCTCTATGCGGAGCTGCATCGGTGTGACGAGATGGGTGTCGCCTGCATCGTGGTGGAATCCCTTCCGGAGACACCCGTATGGGCCGGTATCCGGGACCGGCTTCGTCGGGCTTCCACCCGGTGAGCGCGCGCGCCGCCTCGACGGCCCGTCTTGCCGCTTGGTGCCTTTGGCCGACTGCCCCAAGGTGTCGACATGATCCAGTTTCTAGGCGCCACTCTGGGCGCGCTGACCGACCCCCTGGCTCTCTTGTGGGGGCTTCTTGTCCTTGCCGCCGCTCTGTGTGTCCAACGCAGAAACTGGCTTGGGACCAGCCTGTTGACGGGACTTGCCATTCTGGTCGAGGTCGCCTTTGGGACCCACCTTCCCCAGCACCTCATTGCAGACCTGGAGGCCCCGTACACGGCGAATCGTCATCCGCTGCCTCAGAAGGCCGACGCAGTTGTCATGCTGGGAGGTGCCCATGACATCAATCCCCGGGAGCTGCTCCAGATCGGATTCATCGAGGCCTCCGATCGGATCATGACCGCGATCGAACTCCTCCGGCAGGGGCGGGCTGGAACGCTGGTCCTCTGCAGCGCAGGGGTTGGAACGGGGACGGCTGGGAACACCATGGAAGACTCGGAGGCGATCGAGCAGCTGATCCACCGCTGGAACCTGAGGCGGGGTCAGATCCTGCGGCTGCCGATCGGAAGGAACACGGCGGATGAAGCCCGGGAGATTGCAGCGCTCGCCACGCGAAAGGGTTGGAAACAGATCCTCCTCGTCACGTCGGCATCCCACCTACGGCGTGCGGAGGCAGCCTTCCGAAAGGAGGGGGTCAACCAGGTCATTCCCGTGGGCTGCGACTTCCGGGGCATCGGTCCGGGAGACCGATGGTCCGACCACATCGGCCTCCCAAGCACCGAGTCGGCCACCATTCTGAAGATGTGGCTCCATGAGCAGGTGGGATGGTGGTATTACGGCGTCCGTGGATGGCGTTGACCCCTTTGAGAGGGTCGGCTACCTACACCCGTCACTGATTCCACTCCCATGAAATCCAACCTCATTGCCCGCGTCGCACTTCCTTCGTTCGTTGGCGGCCTCCTCCTGATCTCGTCCGGCTGCGCCTCGTCCGAGAAAAGCGGGGGGGCTCCGATCGCCCCGAACTGGTACGACTCAGCCTTTTCGAAGGACGGTCGTCTTGTGGTACCCAACGTGCCCGACACCGCCCCGGTCGCGAATCCGTGATGCTCGTGGCCATCCGAGGCCCCTCCCCGGGGAACCTCTGACCCTGGTTCAGAATGCGGGCGTGGCGAAATGGCAGACGCGCCAGACTTAGGATCTGGTTCCGCAAGGAGTGGAGGTTCAAGTCCTCTCGCCCGCACCAAGGTCTCTTGCCGCCTCAGGGATCGTTGTAGACGAAGGACCAGTCCCGACCTCGCGGAAGTCCGGATGGTTGTCGGTTGCCCGTAATTAGCCCACGTGGCTATCCACGAAGGTCAGGTTCCCGAATCCATTCCGGTTCCTGTCGTGCCAATACATCCTCTGGAAAGGTTTGAGGCTGACCAGGTGTGCGTTGAAGGCGAAGTCGTTCACCACTATGTTCCGGATGGTTTCCGGATCTGCGACTGCCGCTTGTGGACCAAGCCGCGAAGTTCGTCGTTGTTGTTGGCGCTGCTTTTGTAGAAATAGCGGCTCCGGAAGGTGTCGAAGAACGTGGGTCGGCGATCGTAGGGCCATCCAGCCTTGCGGCCACCGTTGTCCGAAGGACACCGGAACACCAGTTCGGCCCCTGCCGACTTCTGGTTGACCTTGCCGGCGATCGCAACGTAGGGATTCAATACACGGAGTTGTCCCTTGTATTCGGTGCCCTGTTTCCCGCCGTAGTTGTAGTAGCTGTGCACGGCGGTATCCCGGGTTGTCCGTTCCACCACCGTCGGAAACCGGTCATCGAAGTCACCAGGTAGAGGGCACAGGCGATACCTTGCTGACGGAGGTTGGAGACGCACTGGATGCGCTTGGCCTTTCCTTGGGCTGCGGCCGGTGCCGGAAGTAGCATGCTGGCACCGATGGCGATGATGGCTATTACCACCAGCAGCTCAATCAGGGTGAACCCCTCGGGACAGGAATCATGAAGGACGGGACGCGACCGGACGCCTTGGATCGCAGGCCGTTCCATAGGGATGGCGTGAGACTAGGCCATGAAACCGCCTATCGTCACGGACCGATCGTGCAGCACCTCCTTTCCATACCCACGCACCATTCACCCGGTCGTCCGAAGACCACTCGCGATCGCGTTGACCGTGAGGAGAAGCTCAGGGAGTCGCGCGGCGGCGCCCTCGTCATCCCCGGCGCCAAGTTGGGATCTCCACTGCCGCAGGAGTCCGATCTGTTGACGGTGTAGGACCCGGAGCGGGGCCACCCGAAGGGCCAGCGTCCGACCCAGACGCGGCCGATGTCGCGAGAAGTCCGAACCCAGCAATCGGCCAAGGGCTTGTTGTGTCCGATGCCATTCGACCTCGATGCGGTTCCAGACCCGTTCCCGTACCACAGAATCGTCGACCAGGCCGGAATACTCGCGCATCACCTCGAGATCGCTGCTGGCCAAGGACGTCTCGATGTTGGTGATCAGGTATCGGAGGAAGGGAACAGTAGGAAGTTGTTCCCGGAAAAGGGCCCATTCAGCATCCGAAAGGGCCGAAAGGGCACTGCCTGCACCATACCATCCGGTGAGATAGAACCGAGCCTGGGTCCAGGAGAAAACCCAGGGGATCGCCCGGAGATCTGTCAGGCTGCCTTGGCCAGTGCGACGCGAGGGCCGGGAGCCGATCCGGGTGTTTTCGAGCACATCAAGCGGGGTGGCTTGGCGATGGAAGATCAGGAATCCCTCGGTTTCCAGGAGCGATCGATACTCCTTTCTCGAGACCTCGGCCAGCCGGTCCAGAAGTGGGACCAAGGCCTCTGGAAACGCTGGCCGGTGTCGGTGGTGCCAGCTTGTGGCAGCAACGCCGGCAAGGAGCAATTCGAGGTTGTACCGGGCAGTGCCCGGGTTGCCATACTTCTGGGCGATCGATTCCCCCTGTTCGGTCAGTCGTATGGCACCGCCGAGGGATCCCGGAGGCAGGGCCTCCAGAAACCGGTGGGTCGGCCCGGCTCCGCGACTGATCGTGCCTCCGCGGCCATGGAAGAACTGGACCTCCACCCCGGCCTGTTCCCCGACCCGTGCCAGACGAGCCTGCGCTCTCTGGAGAGCCCACTGGCTGGCCATGATTCCGGCATCCTTGTTCGAGTCGGAATATCCCACCATCACCTGCTGACGCGGACGCCCCGCCCGCCCCGCCCGCCTCGCATGGAAATCGAGGCTGGTCCGGGTGACCGGGAATTCAAGGAACTTTCGGAGGATCTCGGGGCCCCTCTCTAGGTCCTCGACCGTCTCCAACAACGGCACGACCGGAAGCAGACACACCATACCCTCTGGATACAGCCGCAGTAGCCCTGCCTCGCGCGCCAGGACGTACACGGCCAGGAGGTCAGAAAGGCTACGGGTCATGCTAACGATAAGTGAGCCTAATCCTTCCGCGCTGTGGACCCGGAGATGCTCGGCGAGGACCCTGTAGGTCGCCACAACGGCCTCGGCTTCCGGTCCGGCCGAGACCGACGGATGGAGGAACGGCCGGGGCGAGCGGATCTCCCGCTCAAGCAGGCGCAGGCGCTCGGGCTCGGTCCAGTCTTCCCACTGCGAGGCATCCATGCCCGCTGCGCAGAGCAACTGGCGCAGGGCGCGGTCGTGGAACGCGGAGTTCTGTCGGACATCGAGGATCGCCAAATGGAACCCAACCGTCCTGAGGACCCGTCGCACAGGTGCGACATCATGTTCCGCAAGCCGACCTGCTCCAGCCTCGACCAATGAGGCCTCTAGGGTCGTGAGGTCCGATTCAAGTTCGGCTGGGGTCTGATAAAACCCCGGTCCAGATCGAATCCGTGTGGAGGAATCGGGATTGAGCTCCACCGGGAGTCGAGCCGCCATCAATTGCACGACCTGTCTCCACGGTTCACCCGGATGGCGTTGCAGAATCAGAGGAGCTGCGTCACCTAGACAGGACGCACTGCGGATCCGGAGATCGTGGAGGCTGCTGGGCGCGGACTGGATCCATTCGGAAAGGGGTAGCTGTCCTGCCAACGCGACCAGCTGCCGATGAAGGATAACGAGGGCATTGGCGCGAAGGCTATCCAACGTCTCTGCGGTCACCTCGGCGCTCACGCCGGGATGACCGTCGCGGTCCCCTCCCACCCAGGTCCCAAACCTAAGGGAAGGAAGGTGCAAACACTCATCGAGAGTCTCCGGGGAAAGCCCCACGCGTTGCCACGCGGTCCGCAGCCGGTCGTCGAGATCCCGGACTACGTCGGGAAGGACGTCGCGGAGGTAGTTGAGCAAGTTGCGTCGCTCATCCGCGACGGTGGGTTTCTGGAGAAGGATCTCCCCGGTCCGCCATAGCCGCTCCAAAAGGGCACTCAGTTCGGCCTGCCGGGATCGCCGGTTTCCACTCCGTCCCACCTCTTGGAGAAGCTGCATGAGGAGCCGGTGTTGCTCGAGTACCGACGCACGCTTCGCCTCCGTGGGATGGGCTGTGAAGACAGGTTCTACCTCTACGGCATGGAAAACCTGGGCGATTGAAGATGGAGACGCACCTGCCTCGATCAATCGCGCCAACTGATCCACCCACAGTCCCCTTTCGGTTGCTGGCGAGTCACTCTCCTCCCGGCGTTCTCTGAGCGTTTCAGAAACCCGTTCCTCGACGGAGTTGAGGAGCTGAAACGCCATGGCCATGGCCAATCCCAACCTCGCAGGGGCAGGACCTTGGGGGAGTTGTTGGCTTTCAGCAGAGGAAGACCAAGGAATCCAGGGTGCCAGTTGATGTTCACCAAGGCGGTTCAACACTTCGGCCATCGATCCAGCCAACCACTGGACATCCTCACGGATCTGTTGAAATCCCCACTCAACGGGATCCGCGGGCAAGGAGGCTTCATGGGGCGACATGACTGAAGGTGAGGCCAAGGAGTTCGAAACCTCAGACCATTGGGATTCCATCAATCAGCGCACTCGTCAAACGCAAGCGCCGAATCCCATGTCGCGGTGATCTACAGCCTGCTGATCACCGCTCGCCGGTATCGCCTGGATCCGGCGGCTTGGCTGACCGACGTGTTGCGCCGGATCCCAACCTGCACCCACGCCCACCTGCCTGAGTTGCTGCCCTCGAACTGGAAGCCCCAGTTGGCCTGACCGCTGAGGTGGACCGGGCAACAGAGGCTGGCGGACGTCCGCGACAAACCTGGAACAATCGCCCCCTCACGCCGGAGTGGGAACCATGGGGTTCACCGTACGCCTACTTTCCGGTGACATCCCCGCCTTCTACCCAACCCCTTCCTTCGTTGGCAACCCACCGAAAACAGCGAAGAACAAAAAAAAGAGCCAGTCATCGGGACTGGCTCTAGAAATAACCGGCGGCAACCTACTCTCGCGCAACCTATAGAAGCACTACCATCGGCAATAAGGCGTTTGACGGCCGAGTTCGGGATGGGATCGGGTCGGACCACCTCTTCATAGCCACCGAAAAATCTATAAAGAACTCGTTCTTAGAAATCTGCGCACGAAGGGTACACACCAACCAACCGACTGAGTTTATAAGGCGAACAATCAAGCCTCACGGCCGATTAGTACTGGTCCGCTCATGCCTCACGGCATTTACACGCCCAGCCTATCGAGCAGGTAGTCTGCCTGCGGCCTTTAGGGAGCTAACGCTCCGGGAAACCTCATCTTGGGAGGAGCTTGGCACTTAGATGCTTTCAGCGCTTATCTCTTCCGCACATGGCTACGCAGCGATGCCCCTGACGGAACAACTGCCACACCAGAAGTGCGTCATTCCCGGTCCTCTCGTACTAAGGAATGAACCCCTCAAGTTTCCTTCGCCCACAGTGGATAAGGACCGAACTGTCTCACGACGTTCTGAACCCAGCTCGCGTACCGCTTTAACCGGCGAACAGCCGGACCCTTGGGACCTTCTCCAGCCCCAGGATGCGATGAGCCGACATCGAGGTGCCAAACCGGATCGTCGATGTGAACTCTTGGATCCGATCAGCCTGTTATCCCTAGCGTACCTTTTGTCCGTTGAGCGATGGCAATTCCACATTCAACCATCGGATCATTTGGGCCTGCTTTCGCACCTGCTCGACTTGTATGTCTCGCAGTCAACCGGGCTTCTACCCATACGCTCGACGCATGGTTGCCAACCATGCTGAGCCCAGCTTCGCGCTCCTCCGTTACCATTTGGGAGGAAGCCGCCCCAGCCAAACTGACCCGCACGCACTGTCCCCCGCCCGGCTAACGGGATCGAGGTTAGACTCCTAATTGACAAAGAGTGGTGTTTCACATTTCGACTCAGACACAACCGAAGCCATGCCTTCAACGTCTCCCACCTACGCTAAGCATTATCAACCAGAAGCCAATACGAGCTTACAGTAAAGGTGCATAGGGTCTTTCCGTCCTACTGCGGGCATGCGGCATCTTCACCGCAACTACAGTTTCGCCGAGAACCTCTCCGAGACAGTCGTTCAGTCGTTACAAGATTCGTGCAGGTCGGAACTTACCCGACAAGGAATTTCGCTACCTTAGGACCGTTATAGTTACGGCCGACATTCACGGGGACTTAGGTTCAGAGCTTCGCCTTGCGGCTAACCCCTTGCCTTGATCTTCCCGCATTGGTCACTTGTCACACCCTATACGTTGTCTTACGACGTGGCAGAGTGCTGTGTTTTTGTTAAACAGTCGCTAAACGCAATTTACTGTGGCTCACCGAAGTGAGCACCCCTTCTCCCGAAGTTACGGGGCTAATGTGCCGAGTTCCTTAGAGAGGGCTCTCTCGCGCGCCTTGGTGCACTTACACCCACCCACCTGTGTCGGTTTACGGTACGGGCGACCGGGAAAGGGCCGACGGCTTTTCTAGGCACAACTTCCGGCAGCGTGCTTCGGATTGCTCCTAAGCTGGATCTTTCAGTGACCCTGCTGCGTTTCATCATGCGTCACCATCGGTTTGACCCGGTTCGGTGCCGGAATGTTGACCGGCTGTGCATCGACTACGTCTTACGACCTCGTCTTAGCTCCCGACTAACCCTGGGAGGACGAACCTGGCCCAGGAAACCTTGGGTTTACGGCGACCAGAATTCTCATCTGGTTTATCGCTACTCGTGTCTGCATTCTCACTAACCAGCGCTCCAGCTCTCCTTTCGGATGACCTTCACAGCACGGGTTACGCTCTCCTACCACTGCAACCAGACGAATCCGGATGCAATCCTGAGCTTCGGTACATGATTTATCGCCAATCATTTTCGGCGCGACATCACTCGATGAGTCAGCTGTTACGCACTGTTTAAATGATGGCTGCCTCTAAGCCAACATCCTCACTGTCTAAGTAACGTCACATCCTTTCCACTTAACCATGTTTAGGCACCTTAGCTGCAGGTCTGGGCTGTTGCCCTCTCGACGACGAAGCTTATCCCTCGCCGTCTGAATGCTGGGGTAATGGATCCCGAGGAATTCGGAGTTTGATTGGTTTTGGCATCCCGGTAGGGACCCTAAGCCATCCAGTGCTCTACCTCCTCGGTTTACTTTCCCAACGCTCGCCCTCAAGCGATTTCGGAGAGAACCAGCTATCACGGGGTTTGATTAGTCTTTCGCTCCTACTCTCAAGTCATCTCAGGATTTTTCAACATCCACGAGTTCGGTCCTTCACCAAGTGTTACCTTGGTTTCAACCTGCTCAAGAGTAGATCACCTCCGCTTCGGGTCTATTACCAGCGACTAATCGCACATTTCGTACTCGCTTTCGCTTCGCATCCACCTCAAAGAGGCTGATGCTGGCCACTGATAATAACTCGCAGACTCATTATGCAAAAGGCAGGCGGTCACTCCTTGCGGAGCTCCCACACATTGTAGGCAGCGGGTTGCAGGATCTATTTCACTCCCCTAGCAGGGGTTCTTTTCGCCTTTCCCTCGCGGTACTAGTTCACTATCGGTCGCTGAGTAGTATTTAGCCTTATCCAGTGGTCTGGACAGATTCACGCGGAGTTTCACGTGCACCGCGTTACTTGGGATACCTCCCACAGTTCATTGAATTTACCGACCCGGCTATCACGGTCTTTGGCTGGCCTTTCCAGGCCATTCGGCTGATCTTTGAACTTGCTTACGGAGGTCCCGCAACCCCGGCTTGATGAATCAAACCGGTTTGGGCTATTCCGCGTTCGCTCGCCACTACTGACGGAATCACTTCGTTTTCTTTTCCTGAGGTTACTGAGATGTTTCACTTCACCTCGTTTCGCTTTGACGGACTATGAATTCATCCGCCAATTCCCTTAAAAGGGAGGGTTTCCCCATTCGGAGATCCACGGGTCAAAGCCTGCTTGCGGCTCACCATGGCTTATCGCAGCTTGCTGCGTCCTTCATCGCCTCTCAGCGCCAAGGCATTCACCTGCTGCCCTTAGTAGCTTGATTGAAAGTTCTACAGGCGGATACTTGTAGTTTGTATACCCTATTTCATGCGCAGATTTCAAAGAACGATGGCTTTCGCCAAATCGTTGCGGTTTCAGTTGGTGGGCCTGACTGGACTCGAACCAGTGACCCTGCGCTTATCAAGCGCATGCTCTAACCAACTGAGCTACAGGCCCATTTTACTGGAGACCGGCGGTTGGTGGAGCTGAGGAGATTCGAACTCCTGGCCTATAGCTTGCAAAGCTACCGCTCTACCAACTGAGCTACAGCCCCGCCTCTTAGGAGAGGGCACCGCTTTTAATGAACGTAGCTATTCCTTGACCTCAGTGATGTACGGTAAGAACAGCCGATAACAGACTGTCTGTGGTCCAACGACCACGGTTATCTCCATAGAAAGGAGGTGATCCAGCCGCAGGTTCCCCTACGGCTACCTTGTTACGACTTCATCCCAATCACCAGCCATACCTTAGACACCTGCCTCCTTGCGGTTGGCTTGGCGGCTTCGGGTACAACCGGCTTTCATGATGTGACGGGCGGTGTGTACAAGGCCTGGGAACGTATTCACGGCGCCGTAGCTGATGCGCCATTACTAGCGATTCCAGCTTCATGCCGGCGAGTTGCAGCCGACAATCTGAACTGGGCTCGGTTTTTAGGATTTGCTCCCCATTGCTGGTTTGCGGCCCATTGTACCGAGCATTGTAGTACGTGTGCAGCCCTGGTCGTAAGGGCCATACTGACTTGACGTCATCCCCACCTTCCTCCCCGTTGAAGCGGGGCAGTCTGTCCAGAGTTCCCCCCTTTCGGGGTGGCAACAGGACACAGGGGTTGCGCTCGTTGCGGGACTTAACCCAACATCTCACGACACGAGCTGACGACAGCCATGCAGCACCTGTGCAAGCTGGTATTGCTACCTCGTTACCCTTTCAGGCTTCTACTACTTGCATGTCAAGACCAGGTAAGGTTCTTCGCGTTGCATCGAATTAAGCCACATACTCCACCGCTTGTGCAGGCCCCCGTCAATTTCTTTGAGTTTTAATCTTGCGACCGTACTCCTCAGGCGGCGCACTTAACGTGTTAACTGCGCCACGAGCGGGTTTTGAAGCCGCTCACAGCAAGTGCGCACCGTTTAGGGCCAGGACTACCGGGGTATCTAATCCCGTTTGCTCCCCTGGCTTTCGTGCCTCAGCGTCAGGTGTCGCCCAGAGACCCGCTTTCGCCACTGGTGTTCCTCTCGATATCTACGCATTTCACTGCTACACCGAGAATTCCAGTCTCCTCTGCGACCCTCGAGCAAGGAAGTCTTCAAGGCAGTTTCCAAGTTGAGCCTGGAGATTTCACCCCGAACTTTCCTCACCGCCTACGCACCCTTTACGCCCAGTAAATCCGAACAACGCTTGGGACCTCTGTATTACCGCGGCTGCTGGCACAGAGTTAGCCGTCCCTTCCTCTTCCGATACTATCAGCTTGCGACCTATTCAGACGCAAGGTTTGTTCTCAAATGACAGGGGTTTACGAGCCGAAGCCCTTCATCCCCCACGCGGCGTCGCTCCATCAGGCTTTCGCCCATTGTGAAAAATTCTCGACTGCTGCCACCCGTAGGTGTCTGGACCGTGTCTCAGTTCCAGTGTGGCTGGTCGTCCTCTCAGACCAGCTACCCGTCTTAGCCTTGGTGAGCCGTTACCTCGCCAACTAGCTGATAGGCCGCGGGCTCATCGCAAAGCGTCAGGCCTTTCGGTCCCCAACTTTGAATGCCGAGGGAATCCCCTCAGCAGTCACATCCGGCATTAGCCCACTTTTCAGCAGGTTATTCCAGGCTTCGCGGCAGATTGCCCACGTGTTACGCACCCTTGCGCCACTCCGACCCAAAAATATTGCTACCCTTGGATCAGCGTTCGACTTGCATGTCTTATCCACGCCGCCAGCGTTCGTTCTGAGCCAGAATCAAACTCTCCGTAGAAAGTCTGTCAGCATGTTTCAGCTGAAAGATTCTGTGAAATTGACAGGCTGCTTTTCAGCCGTCTTACCGTACATCGCTGCTGTCAAGGAACGACCTTTCCAGGTCTCACGAGACGACAAAACTGCGCTCGGTCCATTTTCTGGCCGAGGACATCTTCGCTCCCGCCTGCCGCCGTTACTGACGACAGGGAATCAAATATCGGATGCGGTTCTCAGGGTCAACGGGTTTTTGAAAAATTTTTGGGTTCCTCCCCCTGTGGCTTCAAGCCTGAGCCTTGAGCCACCTGTCGCAACGAGATCGCAGAACCCGGGAAAAGCCCGTAAACACAGCCTCACAATGGTTTCGGTCCTCGGTTGAACCAGGAGTCTTGAGCGCTCGACTCGGTCCGGAACGGTCCGGGAAGAATGTTACCCGGACAGCCCTCGGATCATTCCGGACGGAACACCAGAACCTGGAAATCGCGGGCTCCCACACGCCTCATGAGGCATGAGAACCTCCGTTTTGCCGGGCCCAACCGTGCTGTCGTAAGGATTTCGAATGTCATGCTCTGGGTTACAAACCGATCCTGGCCCATTGCAGCTGCGGGCCCCAGGAGGCGAGCGGTTTCGCCCACACTCCGCGCCGGTTGATCGTCCTCTGTTCCATCGATTCCATCCTGACCTGCTCGGATCCGAATCACCTGTTCCGCCAGACTTTCATCGCCGCCGAGGAGCAGCGAGAGAACAGCTGGAGGGGCCGTGTTGATGTTCACGCGGCCCGTGGACAAGGCGGCGAAAACTTCAACCAGACCTGCACTGGAGCCCTTGGAATCGCGCTTTGGCACGACGGCGGCCGGATCGGATCCAGTGCCCAAAGCAGTCGACTGGAAACTAGGTCCCCAGAAAATCGACGGCGTGACTCCACGGACGAGCAGGAGTTCTCGAACGTCATCAATGGGTCCATTCTTGGCCCGGTACGGAGGATCCAGCGAGAGGTAGTGCTCACTTTCGGCCCCGTTTCCCGCCAGGGCGAACTCATCGCGATCCATCCAGTCTACCAGCGCGCCCGAGATGATTGCGGTGTCGGTCGCATCCGCTCCTGCACGCGCCAAGGCGAGATCCATAAGAAGTGGATTGCGAGCCTCGCGGTTGATGTTCAGGAGGCGCTCGGTATCGCGGATCTGAATGGAAATCTGTCCAGAGCCCAGGGGTACGTCGACAAGGGAGAGGCCTTCGAACGGATTGTCGGCCGATTCAAGGGGCCCAGGCCCACCCGCCCAGAACTGGTTGAGCGCATGGAAGCCTCGTTCGCTCGTGACCCGATCCTGCTGCATCAGGATCCACTTCGCATACTCGACGCCGGAGCGACCGAGCCACTCGAGTTCCCC
>VHCG01000030.1 GCA_016871805.1 Verrucomicrobiota bacterium | reverse complement strand
CAGGTGGAACTGGGTCGACGCTCCAGGGTCTCCGGCGGTGGACAGCTGTACCCCAGCCCGGAGTTCCAGCAGATCCTCCAGGCGGCCCCCAAGGAGGCCTCGAAGCTGAAGGACGACTTCACCTCGACCGAGCACCTGCTCCTCGCCCTGATCGACAAGGGCGGCACCGCGCTCCGCAAGGTCCTTTCCGGCCTCGGCGTCAGCCGGGACGGCGTCCTCAAGGCCCTGGTCGAGATCCGGGGCAACCAGCGGGTGACCGACCAGAATCCCGAGGAGAAGTTCCAGGCCCTCGAGAAGTACGGCCGCGACCTCACCGCGCTGGCCCGCAAGGGGAAGATCGATCCGGTGATCGGACGCGACGACGAGATCCGACGCGTCATGCAGGTGCTCACCCGCCGCACCAAGAACAATCCAGTCCTCATCGGCGAGCCCGGCGTGGGCAAGACGGCACTCGTCGAGGGTCTGGCCCGTCGGATCGTCAACGGGGACGTTCCGGAGTCGCTCAAGGACAAGAAGGTCATCGCCATGGACATCGGGGCCATGGTCGCGGGCGCGAAGTACCGCGGGGAATTCGAGGAGCGCCTGAAGGCCTTCCTCAAGGAGGTCACCTCGAGCGAGGGTAAGATCATCCTCTTCATCGACGAGCTGCACACCATCGTCGGCGCCGGCAAGGCCGAGGGGGCGGCCGATGCCGCCAACATGCTCAAGCCGCAGCTGGCCCGCGGTGAACTGCGCGCGATCGGTGCCACCACGCTCGACGAGTACCGGAAGCATATCGAGAAGGACCCGGCCCTCGAGCGCCGGTTCCAACCGGTCTACGTCGGCGAGCCCAGCGTCGAGAACACCATCGCCATCCTTCGCGGCCTCAAGGAGCGCTATGAGACCCACCACGGGGTCCGGATCCAGGACGGAGCCCTCATCGCCGCCGCGACGCTGTCCCACCGCTACATCGCCGACCGGTTCCTGCCCGACAAGGCGGTCGACCTGGTCGACGAGTCCGCCTCGCGGCTCCGCATGGAGCTGGATTCCAAGCCCACGCCGATCGACCAGCTGGACCGGCAGATCATGCAGCTCGAGATCGAGCGCACCGCGTTGGCCAAGGAGAAGGATGCTGCGGCCCAGGAGCGCCTCAAGCGCCTCGAGTCCGAACTGGCCAACCTCAAGGAGCGGCAGAGCCACCTCAACGCCCAGTGGCAGAACGAGAAGACCGCCCTCGATGCGGTCAGCGCGGTCAACGTCCAGATCGAGGAGGCCAAGACCCAGCTTGAGGGTGCCAAGCGTCAGCACGACCTCGGCAAGGCCGCCGAGATCGAGCACGGCCGGATCCCGGAGCTGCAGCGTCGGCTCGCCGCCGCGGAGAAGGCCCTCAAGGAGATCCCGGGCGAGCAGCGCCTGCTCTCGCAGGAGGTGGCCGAGGACGACATCGCCCGGGTCGTGGCCACGTGGACCGGTATCCCCGTGACGAAGCTGCTTGAGGGCGAGCGGGAGAAGCTGGTGAAGATGGAGGATCGGCTGGCCGACCGGGTCGTCGGACAGAAGGAGGCGGTGCACGCCGTGTCCAATGCGGTCCGACGCGCCCGGTCCGGTCTCCAGGATCCCCAGCGTCCGATCGGATCGTTCCTGTTCCTCGGGCCGACCGGCGTTGGAAAGACGGAGCTCGCCCGCGCGTTGGCCGAGTTCCTGTTCGATGACGCCCAGGCCATGGTCCGCATCGACATGTCCGAGTACATGGAGAAGCACGCCGTCTCCCGGCTCGTCGGCGCCCCTCCGGGCTACGTCGGGTTCGAGGAGGGCGGACAGCTCAGCGAGGCGGTCCGACGTCGCCCCTATTCCGTGGTGCTGTTCGACGAGATCGAGAAGGCGCATCCGGACGTGTTCAACGTCCTGCTGCAGGTCCTCGACGACGGCCGGCTCACCGACGGGCAGGGGCGCACGGTGGACTTCAAGAACACCATCGTGATCCTGACCTCCAACATCGGGTCGCCGATCATCCAGGAGCATTTCCTCGATGGCCGCACCACGGTTGGGGCTCGCCAGGCGATGGAGGACAAGGTGAAGGCGGAGCTTCGGAAGCATTTCCGTCCGGAGTTCCTCAACCGCCTCGATGACGTGATCATCTTCCACAGCCTCGACGAGGCGGAGTTGGCGCGGATCGTGGACATCCAACTGGCCGGGGTCCGCAAGCGCCTGGCCCAGCAGCAGTTCACCCTCGAGGTGGATGAGGCCGGCAGGCGGCTGCTGGCGCGGGAGGGCCATGATCCCCAGTTCGGGGCGCGTCCGCTCAAGCGGGCCATCCAGGAGAAGCTCCTCGATCCTCTTGCGACACGGATCCTCGCGGGCGATTTCAAGCCGGGCGACCGCATCCGGGTCACCACCGGACGCGAGGACGAACTCGTGCTGGACCGGGAGTGAAGGGTCCCACGCCGCCCTGATGAAGGATGAAGTGGGATCTCACACGGGGGCGCGGAGATGCGGAGGAATCAAGGGGGGAAGGCCTCTTGGAGATTTCTGGCACGACGGTGGGTGGACCTCCATGACCGTTCGTGACGGGAGGCCCAACCCGAAGAACAGCCCAAGACGTTCTTGCCGAGGACTCTGCGACTCGGTTCGGACGCTGGATTGGCAGCCGGCTCTGCGCCCCCCCGTTTCTCTTCCTCCGAGTCTTCGTGTCTCGGCGTGGGTTTCTTCCTCGTCCCTGCGCGAGTCCCGTCAGGCCAGAATCCCACGAATGATCTCGGGTTCGACCACGCCGGTCAGCTTCTGGTCGAGTCCGCCGTAGAAGTAGGTCAGGCGCATCGGGTCCAGTCCCATGAGATGGAGAATCGTGGCGTGGAGGTCCCGGACGTGGTGCTTGTCGACGGCGGCCTCGTGGCCGAGCTCGTCGGTCTCGCCATAGCTGGTCCCGCCCCGGACACCGCCGCCGGCCAGCCAGTAGGTGAAGCCCTTGGGGTTGTGGTCCCGTCCGCCCTTGTCGCCCTGCGACAGCGCCTGTCGTCCGAATTCACCGCCCCACACGACGAGGGTGGAGTCGAGGAGCCCGCGTTGTTCGAGATCCTCGAGCAGCGCCGCGATGGGGCGGTCGATCTCCGGTCCGTGGATCCGGAGGTTTTCCTCGACGCCGTTGTGGGCGTCCCAGTTCTGCTGCTGATGGCCACCGCCATGATAGATCTGGATGAATCGCACTCCGCGCTCCACCAGTCGGCGCGCGATGAGGCATTGGCGGCCGAACGGGGCGGGCCCCAGGGCGAGCGGGTGGTCGTCGGGCTTCGGTTCATGGATCCCGTAGCGTTCGAGGGTCCGGTTGGATTCGCGGGAGAGATTGAGGGCGTCCGGGGCACTGCGCTGAAGCTGGAAGGCGAGCTCGTAGCTGGCGATGCGGGCCTGGAGTTCGGAATAGCCGGGACGGCTCGCCAGGTGGCCCGCGTTGAGATCGTTCAGGGTCGAGATGATGTCCCGCTGAGCGTTGGCCGGGGTGGCGTCGGCCGGGTCCAGGTTGAGGATCGGATTGCCGGCGGCACGGAAGACCGTCCCCTGGTAGGCAGCCGGCATGAAGCCGCTCGACCAGTTGGCGGCACCACTGATCGGTCCGCCCCGGGGATCCAGCATCACGACGTAGCCCGGCAGGTTGGCGTTCGATGAGCCGAGCCCGTAGGACATCCAAGATCCCATGGAAGGCCAGCCCTGAAGGACCCTCCCACTGTTCATCTGGATCATCGCTGAACCGTGCGCGAAGGAATCGGCATAGAGCGACTTCACCACGGCCAGCTTGTCCATGTGACCGGCAAGGTGCGGCAGGACGTCGCTGCACCAGAGGCCGGACTGGCCGTGCTGTCGGAAGGTCCGCTTTGAGCCAAGCAGGGTCCCTGGCTTGATGTCGCGTCGCCGCTGCTCCAGCGAGGCCGTCTGTCCGTGTCGACGGTTCAGCTCCGGCTTGTAGTCGAAGAGGTCCATCTGGGACGGACCGCCGTACATGAACAGGAAGATGCAGGCCTTGGCCTTCGTCGGATGATGCGGCGGGCGGACCCGCATCGGATCCTGTCCCAGTGTGCGTGCGACGTCTGGCCGGTCGAAGAACCCGTCGGCCTGGAGGAGTCCGGACAGGGCAAGCCCGGTGAATCCGGCCCCGAACTGGGCGAGGAAATCACGACGGGCACCGCAGCAGAGTCCTGCGCCGGGAGGGAGGGGGTTAGTCGACATAGGCCACTTCATTGAGGTTCAGGACCATTCGGCACACGGACTCGAGGGCCTTCCTCCTCGCCCAGTCGTCCGGGCGACGGCTCCAGAGGGGGACTTCCGATCCGCCAGCGGACCATCGGGCGTGATCGAGGCTCGCCGCGGCGCCCCAGGCCCGAAGGCCCAGACCGCCGGTCGTGGGCACCGAGCCCGGGAGGGAGGCTTCCAGCGCGGGTTCCGCGGCTCCGTCCAGGAAGATCCGGCAGCGGTCCCGGGTGATGTGGAGTAGCAACGGGATCCGGTCGCCCTGCAGGGGAAGGTTCTCGCCGCGCACCAGGGTTTCCTCGCCCTGGGGTGTAAGGCGTCGGATCCGGGCCCGTCCCTCGCGGGGTTCGATCACGAGTTCGAATCCGGTCTCGGGTTCGCCTGGCTTCGCCCCAGGGACAACCCGCCACAGGACACCGACCTGGGTGCAGGAGACCTGGGGGATCAGATCCGCCAGGAATTCGCCTTCGACAGGGGTCACGTCGGTCCGCAGCACATACGGTCCCCGGCCAGCCTCGAGGGCCTTGTTGCCTTCGTATTCCCGGGGCCACCATCCCTTGTGCGACTGCCAACCCGGACCGGGCGGCAGGACGAACCGGTCCGCGGGCAGCGCCTGGAAGTACGGTGTCGACAGTGTGTCGGGGACATCCGGGATCACGACGAGACGCTCGGCGAGCTGTCGCCAAAGGGATTCCTGTCGGTCCAGGAACCGTCCCAACGCCTCGACTTCCTTGGGCCGGGGCCGGCGTCCGGTGGCGCGATTCCAGATCCGCCCGAGCACCGCCGTGGACGTGGCGTCTCCCGACTCCAGGATCACGGCGCTGACGAGGGCCGCAGCCTGTTCGTGGACGAATGTGTCGTTCAACAGCATCAGCGCCTGGGTTGGGACGGTCGTGGTCGGCCGTTCTCCGAGGGGCGAGGTGGCGTTGTTGTAGTCGAAGGTCTCGAACAGCGGGACCATCGAGGTCCGGCGCACGTAGGCGTAGACGCTCCGGCGTGCCCGGGCCCCTGGGGAGGACACCTCCCAGTCGGTGCCCGGACGTGATCCGCCCGCGAGCACCTCGCCGCTCAAGGAGGGGAAGAACCCGCGGCCGCCGGCGGCGAGGTTCAGCTCCCCGGAAATGGCGAGCAGGCTGTCCCTGAGGGACTCCGCGTCGAGCCGACGCAGGTTCTGGCGCCACAGCAGCTCGTTGCCCGGGTCCTTGGCCAGGGCTTCGGGGGAGGTGGTGGCGGAGGACTGTTTCCAGGTGGCCGAGGTGAGGATGCGACGGTGGAGGGCCTTCACCGACCAGCCGTTCCGCATGAAGTCGGCGGCAAGCCAATCCAGGAGCTCCGGATGGGACGGCACGCTGCCGACGCGTCCGAAGTCCGTCGTGGTCCGTACGAGGCCGCGTCCGAAATGGTGGTGCCACACCCGGTTGACCATCACCCGCGCCGTGAGGGGATTCGACGGGCTGGCAATCCAGTCGGCCAGTGCCTTGCGACGTCCCGAGGTCGAGTGGGATGTCCCACCGCCGGTCTGGGTTGGTTTTTGGACCGACAGGGTCCCACCCCCGGCGGCACGAAGGGTACCGGGAACAACCGGAGCGCCCGGCGATCGGGGATTGCCACGCGCCAGCACGTGGACGTCGGGGGTGGAGCCGTCCCGCTCACGGGCCGCGAGGGCCCAGTCGAACGGAGGGGCCTGCTTCTGGAGCGCAGCGATGCGGTCCGACAGCGATTTGCGGGTCGATTCGTCGGGGGCCGCGGCCTTCTCGGCTTCGAGGGCTTCCCTTCGGCGCTGCTGGTCGGCCCGCCACGCGGCGATCTGTTCCGGTCCGACGAGCGGCGCGAACAGGGGGGAATCCAGTCCGTGCGCCGCGGTTTCGCCGGTGCGGAGGGGGCGGAACACCGAGAGGAGCGAGTAGTAGTCCTCCTGCGGGATGGGGTCGAACTTGTGGTCGTGACATCGCGCGCAGCCGACGGTCAGACCCAGGAAGGCGGCTCCACTGGTGCTCACCATGTCGTCGAGCTCATCGAACTCGGCCTGCAGTCTGTCGTCGGGCTCGTCGTCGTGGACCCCAAGCCGGAGGAACCCTGTGGCGATGACGCCATCCTGCCAGGCCTGTCCGATCGACCCATCGGCCTCGCGGAGTGCGTCGCCGATCTCATCGCCGGCCAGCTGTTCCCGGATGAACCGGTCGTAGGGTGTGTCCTGGTTGAAGGCGCGGATGACATAGTCGCGGTAGCGCCAGGACTCGGCCTTCTCGGCATCGCGTTCATAGCCGTTGCTCTGGGCAAACCGGACAACATCGAGCCAGTGGCGTCCCCAGCGTTCCCCATAGCGGGGACTGGCCAGCAACGCTTCAACCTCACGGTCCCATGCGGCGTGGGATGGATCGCGTTCGAACCGGGCAATGGCCTCGGAGGTGGGGGGGAGTCCGATGAGGTCGAACCAGAGGCGTCGGATCAGCTCGGCCGGCCTGGCTTCCCGATTCGGTCGGAGTCCGAGGGTCTCGAGCCGCGCGCGGACGAAGGCGTCGATGGGGTTTGACGGGGGTGGTCCCTGGGTGGCTGGGATGGCGGCAGACCTCACGGTCTCGAACGCCCACCAGTTGGTGGCGCCCTCGGATGCCGTGGCGCGGCTGGCGATGGGGCTCCGGATTGCGGAAAGGAGTGCCGCGAGAATCACGGCCCAGAACCTTGTTCCGCATCCTGTTGCGGGACGGGGTCGGAGGGAGTTTCCCGATGTGAATGCCGAACGCATCGAACCCTGGGACCATGGCCCGATCCGTTTAATACCTCAACGTCGGTCCTGACCCTCGAAGACGCGCGGAGGGGATAAGACCCACACGGAGGCGCGGAGACGCGGAGGGAAGACGGGGAGAGATGGGGAGGAAAAAAGTCAGGGGAACCGGGTGGGGCAGGGCTCCTTCTGGCCGGATGCCGAAGGCGTCGGGGCGAGTTGAGAGGTGAGCGTTGAGAGTTGAGTGTTCAGACACACCTCGGACAGGCCCCCCGTGTCATCGGAAGCCGCCGGCACCCATCGGTGGGTGATGCAGTGCCCTGCATCACGGGGTGCGGGAGCACCGAACCCGGTCGGGACCTGAGGGACCCGGTCCCGACCGGGGTGTCGTCCGACACGATCGGAAGGGTGGTTCCCGAGATCCTTTGGACATGCGACTGGATCTCCAGCGCGGCCAGGCGGGCGGACGGCGAGGGCCTTGCGGCGGTCACGATGGACGCCAGCGGTTTGCCGTCGCGGGTCAGGCGGACACGCGTATCCGCCAGCGCGATCGATTGCAGGGCGACAAGCCCCACCATCAACAGGCGGCAGCGGTCGAGGATTTGGGTCAACATCAGGTGTCGGAAGAGGTTTATGGTCACGACGGGGTTCGAAAAGACTACCAAGGTCCGAAGGGCGGGGAAGCGTGTTCCCCGAAGCATGGGCGGGGCCCACCGTGATTCCCTGAGATGATTTCCAGGTCGAAGTCCGTGAGGCCACCGGTACCTTCCCGGCATGGTTCGACGGGAACAGTCGTGGTCCGTAGGCCACCCTTGGTTTCGAGCGACGATCGGGTCCGGCATGGCGTGGGCGATGGCGCTGGGATTCGTCTTGATGACGCGGCTGCTGGCGCAGGAGAGCCTGGGACTCAACGCGACCCAGGACGGCGCAGGACGCATCCGGGTGAGCAGCGTCGGCGCCAGGGATACCCTACAGCTCCTGGAACGCAGCCGGGACCTCAGGGCCTGGACCGAGGCGGCGCGCGCCGTGCAGGGCTTCGAGGGGTTCGCGGTGTCGGGATCCGACGCCGCGGCGGAGTCGGAGTTCTTCCGGGTCCGTTCCCGTCCCGTGGAGGGTTCGGATGATTGGGGCAACCAGGTCCGGATCCCTGACGATCCCTTCCTGTCGGCCCCCGGGGATCCCTCCAGCGGCGGATTCCGCTGGCTGAAATTCACCCTCCGACTCGACACCCCGGGCCTTGTCCATTTCCAGGACAGCGCCCGTCAGCCGTTCCACTACGGCTTCATCCGACAGCGTCTCGCAGGATTCGAGGGCCTGTCCCCGGAGGCGGTGGATGCGGTGTCGCTTCGGAACACCGGGCAGCGTCTCGTGCTGGGAGCGGTCCTGCTGCCGGAGGACCTGGCCCTCCGGGAAATCGGGATCCAGATCATCGGGCAGGAGGCCTTCCCGGTCGATCGGGTCGTGGAGTGGCTGGGGCAGGTCCGACGGGCGCTCGTCCTGCCGCCCGGCTGGACGGCCCGCTATGTCCCGACCGTGGAGCAGGAGACCCTCGGGCCGACGGATCTCCTCCGGTTGGAAGCCGCGGGATTCCCGGTGGCGTCGGTCTCGCGATGGATCCGCAAGGACGAGGTCTACAGCGCCGGCTGGGCCCACGGGCGGATCCGCTTCGTGCCGACGGCGGAGATCCAGGCTGCGTTCGTTGCGGGTCGACTCCGTCCGGAGGATCTCCTCCTGACCGATGCCGTGCCTGCGGAGATCCCGGTCGTGGCGGGCACGATCACCCTGAGCCCTGCCACCCCGAATTCCCACGTGGCGATCCTCTCGCAGTCGTTCGGCGTCCCGTTCGTCCATGTCGCGGACCCGGCCCGTCAGGCCGAACTGAGGTCGTGGGAAGGGCAGGAGGTCCTGATGGTGGCGGGTTCCAGCACCGGCGGGGATCCGATCCGGTTCGTCCCTGTGGACGGGTATCTCACGGAGGGACAGAAGGCGGCGCTGGCGAAGGCCAAGGCTCCGGTCCGTCTCGCGGTGGTTCCGATGGAGCGCCGTGGGGTGATCCATGTGCCTGCCGAGGACCTGAAGCCGGAGGACCTCCGCCACGTTGGGGGGAAGGCGGCGAACTATGGCACCCTCGTCCGGGCGGTGCCGGACCATGCACCACGTCCGGCCCTGGCGTTCACCTTCGATCTCTGGATGGACTTCCTCGACCAGACCCTGCCCGGGGGACGGACGCTGCGGGCCACCTTGGGCGATCGACTTCGCGGTCATGTGTACCCGCCCGACATGGCCCGGCTCTCGGCGGATCTGGCGGCGATCCGGCAGCTGATCCGGGACGGCGCGGAGTTCTCCCCAGCGCAGAAGGAGGCGATCGTGTCGGCCCTCGGGACGGTCCATTCCGGCGGGAACCTGCGGTTCCGGAGTTCCACCAATGTCGAGGACAGCGAGCAGTTCTCCGGGGCGGGTCTGTACGACAGCTACAGCGGATGTCTCCTGGATGACACGGACGGCGACGCGGCGGGACCGTCCCGGTGCGATCCGGAGGAAACGGGGGAACGCGGGGTCTTCCGGGCGTTGAGACGGGTGTATGCGAGCTTCTACAACGACAACGCCTTCCTCGAGCGGCTGCGTCATGGCGTGGACGAATCCACGGTGGGCATGGCGGTTCTGGTGCACCGGTCCTTTCCCGATGAGATCGAGACGGCCAATGGGGTGGCGACGTTCCGGGTGACCGCGGCGGGTTCCCGGGAGACCCTGGCCTACAGCGGTGAACTGGTGCTCCAACCCGGCGCGGAATCGGTCGCGAATCCCGATCCCTCCTCGCGGCCGGAGGTTGTCGCGGTCTCAAGGATCCCCGGCATGGCGCCGACGCTGGGCGTCGTCCGCCGGGCCGGCCGGGTGCCGCTCGGCGGCACCGTGCTGGAGTGGACCCGCGGCTACGACTCGCTCGTGGAGGTGTTGGAGTCGGCGGTCCTGGCGTTTGCCCAGGCCCGGCCGGGTCGGGAGACCCTCGCGGTGGACCTCGAGTTCAAACGGGTCGCCCCGGGAAGCCTCGTGGTGAAGCAGGTCCGCGAGATCCCGTCGAATCCCGTCGGCACCCGTCCGCCGCCCTTCACACTCTCGGAATCGGCCGCCTTCGAGGTCTTCCAGCACCACGGCAAGGACCTGTTCGCCAACCATCGACTCAAGTCCTTCTGGCGCTTCCCAAGTCTGGTGTTCGCCGGGGAACCCGGGACCGCCGGGTTCGACGTGCTGGTGGATCTGACCCATCACGACGGCACCTCGATCCGGAGGCGGTCGGGTCGGATTGGTTCGTTTCCAGGAGCCAGCATCACGGCCTCGGGCGCCACGGTGACGTACCGATGGAACTGGCCGGATGGGGGCCTTCGCGGGGCGTATACGATCGTGGCGACGTTCCCCAAGGCGCCGGATCCGAGGCAGCCGCTGTCCTGGGTCGATGCGCTGCAGGTGGACTTCAAGGCGGCGTATGAGGTGCCGCAGCCGGCCTTCGATGCCGAGGGAGTCCGGAAGACGGTGACCTCGGAATCCACCCGGCTGGTGCCGTTGTCCCGGATCATCACGGGATCGCTGCCGCGTCAGCGTCGGATCCGAAAGGGTGCGGTCGAGGTGGCGGTGGACTACACGCTGTCGTTCCTGAAGTTCGGCTATCCGGGGATCGGGATCTACGACACGAAGAGCTGGCCGCTGGTGGAGTGGCGGGGAACGACGCTGACGGGGTTCACCCGGGAGCCGATCCGCCTGACGGGGACGTTCTCACAGACCTACGATTCGATACGGCACAACTTCTTCGAGGTGTTCCTCTTCGAACCGGCCCTGGATCCCGGGGTGTCGTCCGAGGTGCTGACGGAACTGAGCGCGGCCAACATCCGTCGAATCCGCGTGGAATATGGTGATTTCAGGAGCTCGGAGGTCTGGATCGAAGGCTGGGATGGCGTGGTGCGGAAGGGGAGGTGAGAGGAGGAGGGTCACACGTGGACGCGGAGACACTGAGGGAGGAACGTGGAGGAGAAACGGAAAGCAGGGTTGAGGCACCGAGTATCGGGCTCACGGCTGCATGACATTGCCGATGCCGAAGGCCTCGGTGGGTGGGTGATGCAGTGCCCTGCATCACCGGGCGCGGCAGCGCCCACCGCACGCCACGGACCGACCTCCGTGGCGTCCCCAGCGGGTCCGCGAGGAGTTGACCGACCTCGTGTTCCAGCCGGGATCCTCTGACGCTGCAGACGCCCCGTCCCCTTCACGGATGCGCCACGTGCAGCGGATTGGGATGGGCCGGTGGCGGAGCACAGCCCAACCCGCATCGCCTCTGTCTTGATCTCCCCGCCTTTTCTCCGCTCCTCCGTGTCCCCGTGTGACCCTCTTCTTCCGTCCGAGGGGAGCGCGGCACCGGCCCATGAAAAAACCCGCCGCGGTGGATCCCGGGCGGGTCTTGGACTGGGAGGGTGTGTGATCAGCTCCCCGACTCGGTCTTCTCGCCGGACTTCTTCCAGCCGGCGATGCCCTTCGAGTAGTGCTTGACATTGGTGTAGCCCAGCTTCTTGGCGGCGGCGGCACCGGCCTTGTAGGCCGAGCAGCGCTCGTTGCCGCAATAGGCGACCACGAGGGTTCCCTTTTCGGCCGGAAGCACCTTCGCGAGCTTGCCCTCGACCTTGTCGAAATCGAGCGCGCCCGGAATGTGTCCTTCCTGCCAGCTCTCGGTGCCGTTGACGTCGAGCAGGACGACCTTCTTGGCGGCGATGGCCTGTTTGAGGTCCTCGGTGGAGATGCTGGGGAAGGCGTCATCGGCGAGGGCCAGGAAGGCCGAGGCGACGACGGCGAACAGTGTGGTTATAGTGCGTTTCATTGACGTATCCGGATGATAATCGGACCTGTCCGATCGTCAACGGATCGATCCCGCGTCTTGCGATGTCCTGGCCCGGGTGATACCCACCTCCGGGTTCCGGGCGTGTGGCGCAGCGGTTAGCGCAGCAGTTTTACACACTGTTGGTCGGGGGTTCGAATCCCTCCTCGCCCACCATCCTCCACATCGGCCTCTGCAGGGCCGTGGCTGTGGGTCAGGGCTGCGCTGCGGGGCGACGGAGTGTGAAGCTGCCGTCGTCTCCATCGCTCGTGTACTTCGAGTCGAACTGGATCGATGTGATCCGCCCCTCCTGGTCGAACCGCCACCCATACACCTTCTCCTGGCCTTCGAAGACGAAGACATCGTCCTGCCAGGAACCCTTCAGGGTCGTGCGGAACGTCCCGCTGAACACGACATGCCACCAGGCCTTGAAGCGGGCGCGGTAGTCCGTTTCGGACACCCGGGTGATGACCGCCTTGAGCCGATCCTGGTGGTCGTTGTTGGAATTCTGCCAGGTACCTTCCCAGGCGCCGGTGATGTCCCTCGGGTCGGCCGGCTGACGCGAGGCCGCCTTCCACTCGCGCGAGAAGGTGCATCCGGAACCGAGGAGGCTGAGTCCGATGAGGCAGGAAAGCAGGGCGTGATGGCGCGTCATGGTGAGGAGGCTACCTACCCGGGATCCACGAAGGAAAGCCCGACGGCCCATCTTCCGGCTGGGGGCGTTGCGGACCTGTGGAGGAGCCGCCAGAGGGGTGATGGCCTCCCGATGACCGCGGCGGCGGGATCTTGGGCTTGGGTGTCGATTCGAGAATCTGGGACAGCCCCGTCCCTCGGCTTGACAAGCCAATCGGGGATCCAAGGCTGTCCATCCTCCCGGAACCCCGCATCATGCAAATCCTCTTACAGTTCACTGACCCAACGGCAGCGTGCGATTCAAGTCAGTCGGCTCGCATGCCGTCTCGCCCTCGTGGTCGCATCCACGCCCAGGTCCTGGAGGTCACAGCGAAACACATCCGGCTGGATCCTCCGGACTCACGGTATGCATCGCTCTCCCCGATTCCGGGGTGGCGCGGGTTCACCCTGATCGAACTCCTGGTGGTCATCGCCATCATTGCCATTCTGGCGGGCATGCTCTTGCCAGCCTTGGCCAAGGCGAAGACGAAGGGCCAGGGGATCATGTGCATGAACAACACCCGCCAGCTCATGCTGGCGTGGCGGCTGTATGTGGAGGACAACGGCGGACGGATCCCGCCGGCCTATTCGGACAACCCGGCGAACAACTCGTGGACCTACGGGATCCTCGACTGGAACACGAGCAACCGGGACAACTGGGATGTCACCAACACGCTCATGAAGGGCACCATCTGGGGCTACACCGGTAAGACCCAGAAGATCTACAAGTGTCCGGCTGACCAGTTCATGACCAAGGGCGGGACACCACGCGCCCGGCTCCGGAGCAACTCGATCAATTCCTGGGTAGGCATGCACGACGGGAAGCCGACATGGTTCGGCAACAGCCCGCCGTGGCGGATGTTCCTCAAGGAGACGGATTTCGTGGAGGCGGCGAACACGTGGGTCTTCGTGGACGAGCATCCCGACAGCATCAACGATGGGTTCTTCTGCACTGACATGAAGCCGGCTCCCAATCTGGCCAGTGCGGTCCTGCCGGATTGTCCGGCCAGCTATCACAATGGGGCCTGCGGGTTCGCCTTCGCGGATGGCCACTCGGAGATCAAGCGCTGGGTGGATCGTCGGACAAAAGTCCCGGTGAAACGGGGCGACTACCAGTCTGGAAACCAGGCGAACAACAAAGACATCGAGTGGCTGTGGAGCAAGACCACGCAGCGGCTCAACTAGGCCCCGTCGATGCTCCGCCGTTGAATCAGGCACTGCTGACCAGTAGAACAACGCGGTTTTCATGACGCTTCCGATCCGAATTGTTCCGTATGGGCTCCTCGTGATCCTGATGGTCTTTTCCCTGTCGCAGTTCCGGAAGGCCTACACGACCCAGGGCAGTGCCCGACACGAAGCGGCCCTTGTCGGGGAGGAGTCGGTGGAGTCGGCCCAGGCCCAACCCGCCACGACAGAGCCTCAAGCGCCGGGGACCAACGCCGTATCGGCGGCTGTCGGTGGTCTGACCAAACCCCCGGCAACTTCTGTGGTGCCTTCGACGGGGGTGTCGACCCCATCCACGACTGGGGCATCCACCCATGGGGTGTCCCCCGAAAAACCGACATCCCCCAAGGACTCGGCTTCGGGCTCGGTGCCAAGTCTCGGGCTCTTCGTGATTTCTCTGCTCGGATTGGGGGGGCTTGTGGCGTGGGACGTCGCCCGCTACCTGGGAGAGCGGTCGTCGAAGGGCATGATGGCCGAGGATTGGCTCGAGCGGAAGGATCCGGAATACGAGAAGGCCGAGGAGGTCTGGGCCAACGGACAGCATCTCGACGCCATTGCGCTCATGCGGGAATACCTGGGGCGCAATCCCCGCGAGCAGCATGTGGCGATCCGCATTGCCGAGATCTACGAGAAGGATCTTGGAAACTCGCTGGCAGCTGCGCTTGAGCTCGAGGAGGTGCTGCAGAGGAAGCTGCCCCGTGAGAAGTGGGGCTGGACCGCGGTGCGTCTTTCGAACCTGTACTCGGGCCGTCTGAACCAGCCGGAGAAGGCCCTTCAGCTGCTGGAGCGGATTGTGAACGAGTATCCCGAGACGGGTGCGGCGAAGAAGGCGCGTCAGCGGCTGGGACTTCCAGAGCCCGAGGTGGCGGTCGAATCGGTTGAGGAGGAATCAGACGACGAGGGATCCGATGATTCACCGCCGCCCCCGCCCGAACCTCCCTCTGGACTGCCCAAGGGATTCCGTCCGAAGGGCTGACGGACGGGTTTTGGGAGCAGGCGATGCCATCCGCCCCGCGGAACAGAGCCCAGCTCACCGGGGTTCCTGGACCATGATCTCCAGAGGGTCGTCGTTGGGAAACGGCGTCCAAGGTTGAATCTTCAGCAGCTGGGTCCACCCCTTCCGGCAGGACTCCGCGGTTGACAGGCAGACGAACACATCGGCCGATTAACGTTCCTGGAGCCAGCGTTGTGAAAGGAGTTGGGGTGTCTCGGAACCGGCGCTACCTTTTGAAGGGGGTTCCGTTGAGCCTTCAGTCCGGGTGACGAATCGACCACCAATGATCTCTATCCTCGTCGCACTCCACCTGATGGCCTCTGGTCTGGCGCTCCTCACCGGAGGGCTTGCGCTGGTATCGTCTGGACGCGGTGCTCGGGCTGGGCTGGGGTGGATCGGACTGATCTATGTGGGCTCGGTTGGAGTCATGAGTGGCACCGCACTGGGGTTGTTCCGCGAGACCGGTGGAGTGCATGCGCTTCATGGAGTGGCGATCGTCTCGCTGATGCTCGCCGTGCCGCCGGGATGCACGATGATCCGGTATCCGGGTGCTGCAGCGATCGTCCTCAACCATCGAGGAACACTTTCGGCCACCTATCTGATCCTGCTGGTGTCCACAGTGCTGGAGACTGCCCGGCGCCTTGTCGCCCCACTCCTGGCCGCCTCGGGGTTCGAGGCCTGGGAGGCCTATTGGGGTGTGGTCGGCCTGCTAGCTGCCGCCATGGCTGTCCTGGGGCTTCGTCTGACGCGGAAACCCGGGGAATGGAACATCGGCGACGCAGACAGAGGCATGGGTAGGCAAAGGTGATGAGGAAACCGGCGGCGTTGGGAAACCGGGACCGGGCTCCATCCGACTCTGTGATCGAACTTCGCGGCTTCTGCACGCTAGACTCCACTCCATGACGGCATGATCACCTACAATCCCAAGGACTGGTGGAAGCTGATCTTCGCGTTCCACCGAACCGATTCCTTCCGGATGCTGCTGCCGGGCATGGTGGCTGTCGGGGTCTACACCGCCGGGGTCGCGTACCTGGAGACCCAGCTGTTCCACGTCACGTTCAGGAACACGACGCTCGTGCACTCCCTGATCGGGTTTGTCCTGTCGATGCTCCTGATCTTCCGGACCAACACGGCCTATGACCGATGGTGGGAGGGGCGGCGGCTGTGGGGTGGACTCGTGAACACGTCCCGGAATCTGGCCCTCAAGCTCCAGGCCCTGCTGGGACCGGAGGCGACCGCTGACCGGGCGATGTTCAGGGCGCTGATCCTCAACTTCGTGGTCGCCGCGAAGGAGCACCTCCGGCAGGACGTCCGGGCCGAGTCCCTGCAGGCTGCAGGTTCCCATCCGGTCGAGGCGTTTCTCGGGGCGCGACATGTCCCCAACCGCATCCTGGCCATCCTGTTCTCCGAGGTGATCCGACTCCAGCAATCCGGCCGCCTCACCGGGGAGCAGCTCCTGTTCCTCAACGCCGAACTTCAGTCCTTCGCCGACACCCTCGGCGCCTGCGAACGGATTCGGAAGACGCCGATCCCCTACGCCTACAGCCTGTTCCTGAAGAAGATCATCTTCCTCTACGTGTTCACGATGCCGATCGGATTCGTTCTGGACTACGGCTACTGGGCGGTGCCTGTGGTGGCGTTCGTGTTCTACGCCTTCGCGAGCATCGAGGTCATTGCCGAGGAGATCGAGGACCCGTTCGGCACGGACGCCAACGATCTGCCGCTCGACTCGATCAGTGACACCATCCGGGCAAACCTCGAGGAGATCCTCTGACGAAGTTGGTGGGTTCAGCCAGGCGTCGACAGACGCGCAATCGCCTCGTGGACGGCGGCCACGAGCGCCTGCACGCGGACCCCGAGCGGCCAGTCGCTCGGAGCCTCAAGCGTGTAGCCGAGCGGACACTTGTGGGCCCCCAGCCAGAGAGCCTCGGGCCACTCCGGGCGGACCTCCGGATCGAAGTCCGGACGGATGATCCCGGGTTCGCTCACGTTGCGGCCATCGATCAGGGGTGACTCATCGATGGGACAGACCCGGCGGACGGCCCCCACGATCTGTCGCGCCAGCGAGGGCTGCCCCACGCCGTTCAGCTCGTAGGCATAGAACCCGTGGCTCTCCCAGTCCTCATGCAGGAGGAGGGTCAGGTCGAGGCGGGGCAGGGACCGGAGCCATTCGACATGGCCTGCGGTCTCGGGGGAACGGGGATCCCGGTAGTCGCGGTTGAGGTCGATGCCCGAGGGGTGAGATCGATGGTTCCTGCGGATGCCCTCGGGATTCAGGCAGGGGATCAGCCAGAGATCGGCATCCGGCAGAGTTGCCGAGGATTCGAGGAGGGCGAGGGCGGCGACGGGGCCGGCCGGTTCATCGCCGTGGATCCCGGCGGAGATGTAGATGCGTGGCGCGCCTGTCCGCCGTGCCGGCCTGTGGAACGCCGGGCGTTGGGGTTGTGCCGGTGGCAACCGCTGGCACCCCCAACCGTTCGCCGCAGCGGCGGCGACACAGCGGTTGAGCAGGCCATCGATCCCGATGGATTCTCCCCGATATCCGTCCCGGTTGAGTCCCAGCCGCTGCACACCCTCAGCATGCGGAACTCCGCCAGGGCTGCAACCGCGCCTGGGAACCGAGATGGAGGAGCCAACGGCCTCCGCGGATGTCCTTCGCGGATTTACAAGGGGTCCGGCGATCGACATCCTCCGTCTCCGATGACGACGCCCCTCCGGCATGACTGGTCCCTCGACGAAATCCGCCAGCTGCACGACTCTCCGTTCCTCGATCTTGTGTTCCGCGCGGCGGCGGTCCACCGGGAGCATCACGACCCCCTGGAGATGCAGGTGTGCAAGCTGATCTCGGTCAAGACCGGGGCCTGTCCCGAGGACTGCGCCTACTGCGCCCAGTCCTCCCGCTATTCCACCGGCGTCGATGCGGAGCGGATGCTGGACAGGACGACCGTCGTCGAGATCGCCTCCCGGGCCAAGGCGGCAGGCGTTTCCCGGGTCTGCCTTGGTGCCGCCTGGCGCGAGGTGAAGGACAATGGGCAGTTCGACCGGGTCGTCGACATGGTCAAGGGTGTCACCGATCTGGGACTCGAGGTCTGCTGCACGCTGGGAATGCTCTCCGAACCGCAGGCCCGGAGGCTCGAGGAAGCCGGACTCTACGCCTACAACCACAACGTCGATTCCAGCGCCGAATTCTACGAGACGATCATCACGACCCGGACCTACGCCGACCGTCTCAACACGATCGAGAACGTCCGCAAGACGAAGGTGACGGTCTGTTCCGGCGGCATCATCGGACTGGGTGAGCGCGTCGACGACCGGCTCCGCATGCTGCAGACCCTCCAGTCGGTCCGGCCCCATCCGGAGTCGGTTCCGATCAACATTCTGAGCAAGGTGGCGGGCACCCCGATGGCGGGTCAGCCGGATGTCCCCGTCTGGGATGTGATCCGCATGATCGCGACCGCCCGGATCCTGATGCCGGCGTCGGACGTCCGCCTCACCGCGGGCCGGGTCCGCCTCTCGCCCACGGAGCAGGCGCTGTGCTTCCTCGCAGGGGCCAACTCCATCTTCTCGAGCGAGACAGAGTTCATGCTCACGCCGGCCGTGCCGTCGCCGAGCTATGATGCCGACGCCGAACTCCTCCGGGTGCTGGGTCTGGTTCCCCGCGCCCCGTTCGACAATCCAAATGCCCCCCGGGCGGCGGAGCTGGCCTCGCTACAGTCGACTGCCGAACCCGCGACTGCGGTCGCCTGAAATCCCCACGCTTCCCTTCATGGCTGGCATCCTTGATCTGGTGACGGATCTCCCACGACGGGAGGTCCCGGTGGGCGAAACAATTCTGGAGCAGGGGTGTCCCGCGCCATCGATGCTGATCCTGGTCTCGGGCGAGGTGGAGGTGCTCCACGACCAGATCCGCGTGGCGCGGACGGCCGAGCCGGGTGCCGTCTTCGGCGAGATGTCGATCCTGCTGCACCGCAACTGCACCGCGAGCGTGCGGACCCTCAAGCCCAGTGTTTTTGTGAGGGTCGACCAACCCGAGCAGTTTCTCAGGGAGTCCTCGGCGGCCAGCCTCCACGTGGCGGTCCTTCTCGCCCGGCGCCTCGAGGTGCTCAACCGCTACCTGGTCGATGTGAAGACCCAGTACGAGGGCCACGACCATCTTGGGATGGTGGACGAGGTGCTGAACACCCTCATGCACCAACAGCCGCGGAATCCGTCGCGCTGAGCTGTCGGATCACTGCGCCCTCAAGCGACATCCATCGGGCCTCGAGGGTGTCCAGATCGAACTCGATGTGGGTCGGCACGGGGCCGATCTGTTTTCCAGGATTGAACACCCAGGTGTCCCCAGCCCGGTCGATCCACGATCCCTCCGAGTAGAAGGGGGCGTTGTGGATGTGTCCGCAGAGCACAAGATCCGGCCTGTGGTGTTGGATCCATCCGGACAGATGGGGGTCCCCGACGGACTTGCGGCCGGTCCAGCAAGTCCGCGACTCCAGCGGCGGAGCGTGGTGGATCCAGACCCAGCGTTCCTTGGGACGGAGGGCATCTGTCTCCAGCTGCATCTCCAGGGTGGCCCTCGATTCGGCCCCGTCCCACCAAGGGCAGACCGTGAACAGGGTCCCGTTCCGCTCAAAGCTCTCCCCATCCACCCGGACCCGGTCCGAACGGGCCGACTGGAGCCATCGCGCGATGGCCTCGTCGGCCTCGGATCGCTCCGTCCCATCGTGGTTCCCGGAACTCACAAGGAGCTGGCTCTGTTCGCTGATACGGGAGAGGTATTTTTCCACGACGACCACCTGGACCTCCCGGTCGAGTGCCGAACCGAGATC
Organism: Verrucomicrobiota bacterium; assembly: GCA_016871805.1. Taxonomy (GTDB): domain Bacteria; phylum Verrucomicrobiota; class Verrucomicrobiia; order Limisphaerales; family UBA9464; genus UBA9464. Next base: position 29,124 of record VHCG01000030.1, on the reverse strand, counting down.
GAGCAGGTCCCCGCCGATCGCCACGAGATCATAATCCCGGGCGTGATCCGCGACCCAGTCGAACTGCTTCAGGGAATAGTGGAGATCGGCGACGAACAGGAGTCGCATGGATCGGAACCGTGGGGATGTGGGCGGGGCGCGTCGAAACAATTGTCCCGAGGGTCGGCGTCGGCTGACGTGTGCCACATGGATCGACTCCGGGGTGGAACTCCTCATCCGCTTCGGGGATCTTCCAGCATGCGGTTGATGCTGTGGCGATTTTTTGGGCCGGTCCTCGGGGTTCTCGTCCTCGGGGATGGGACCCGCGGGATCGGGGCGACGCCCGAGACGAAGGTGTCCTATTCGGCGGCGTATGGCGGCACGGGCACGCAGCCGGAACTGGATCCGGCGAAGGACATGCCGCGGGTACCGCCGACGGCCGCCGCGGAGGCACCCGCGACTTTTGTGGTGAAACGGGGGTTCCGACTCGAGCTGGCCGCCGCGGAGCCGGAGGTTTTCAGCCCTGTCACCCTCGCCTTCGACGAGTTCGGGCGGATGTTCGTGGTTGAGATGGTCGACTACTCGGAGCGGCGGGACGAGACCCCCCATGCGGGCCGGATCCGTCGACTGGAGGACACGGACGGCGACGGGAGGTATGACCGCTCAGTGGTGTTTGCCGACAACCTGCCCTGGCCGACCGCTCTGATCTGTTCGAAGGGCGGGGTGTTTGTCGGGGCGACCCCGGACATCGTGTGGTTGAAGGATCTGGATGGGGACGGGCGTGCCGATGAGCGTCAGGTGGTGTTCACCGGTTTCGGGAGCGGGGCCCCCCGGCTCAACGTCCAGGCCCTCCTCAATTCATTCAACTGGGGCCTCGACAACCGCATCCACGGGGCGACGGGGCCCATCGGCGCGGCAGGGGTTCGGCGGGCCGACGGAGCGGGGGGGAAGCCGCTGGAGCTGCGGGGCAGGGATTTCAGTTTCGACCCGCGGACCTTCGACATCCGCCCCGAGGCCGGCGGCGGACAGTACGGGCTCTCATTCGACACCGACGGCAGGAAGTTCGTCTCCAGCAACAGCGACCATCTCCAGACGATCCTGTACCCCCAGCGCTATGCGGACCGCAACCCGGCAGTGTCGATGCCTGGACCCCGACTCAGCATTGCGTCGGACGGCCCAGCGGCCGAGGTGTTCCGGATCAGTCCTGACGAACCGTGGCGGATCGTGCGGACCCGATGGCGGATCAGTGGGGTGGTGCCTGGTGCGGTCGAGGGTGGGGGACGGGTTTCTGGCTATTTCACCGGTGCCACGGGGGCGACGATCTATCGGGGGGACGCCTATGGGCCGGAGTTCGTCGACAACGCCTTCATCGGTGATGCGGGTGGCAACCTCATCCACCGGAAGGTTCTCCGGCCCGATGGCGTCTCGCTCCAGGCGGAACGCCCCTCCGATGAACGATCCGTCGAGTTCGTCGCCTCGCGGGACACCTGGTTCCGTCCTGTGCACTTCCAGAATGGTCCGGATGGCTGCCTCTATGTGGCCGACATGTATCGGGAAGTGATCGAGCACCCCTGGTCGATTCCCGAGTCGATCAAGAAGCACCTCGATCTGAACAGCGGCAACGACCGCGGGCGCATCTGGCGCATCGTTCCCGAGGGATTCCGACGTCCGAGCCGCTCCCTTCCTGGGACGCTCGATGTGGCGGATCGCGTGGCCGCCCTGGAGAGCGACAACGGGTGGACCCGTGAGACGGCGGCCCGACTGCTCTTCGAGTCGCAGGATCCCCGGGCGGTGCCCGGACTGGAGCGCCTGCTTCTGAAGTCGTCACGTCCGCTCGCCCGGCTGCAGGCCTTGCATGGGCTCGAGGGTCTCTCGGCCCTGTCGGCCAGACGCCATCTAGTTCCGGCGCTGGACGACCCGGATGAACGGGTGAGGGAGCACGCCGTCGCCCTCGCTGAACGTCACCTCCGAAATCCCGGTGATGGCACCCTCCTCGTCCTAGCCCTTGCCCGGCGGGTGGAGGACCCCGCGGTCCGGGTCCGTTTCCAGCTGGCGTTCACCCTCGGAGAGATGCCGTTGAAGGATCGGATCCCATCGATCGTGGGCCTGGCGCGTCGGGACGCCGGGGATCCCTGGATCCCGTGGGCGCTTCTGAGCTCCCTGTCCGAGGGTGCCCCGGAGGTGTTCGCGGCCTCGGTGCGGGACCCGGACTTCCTGGCAAGCCCGGCCGGTCGGGATTGGATCCGTCGGCTCGCGACGCTGATCGGGGCACAAGGGCGCTCTTCGGACATCCGGGAGGTCCTGGACTGGGTGATGGCGGACGGGAACGAGCCCGTGGCGTTCCAGATTGCGACGGCGGTCCTGGAGGGAGCCCGTCGGAGTCCGAATTCCTCGGGATCGCCGGTGGGACGGCAGCGGCTGGAACGACTCGCTGCGCTGGCCCGGTCGGCCGTAGTCGACAACGCCCTGACCGAGGCGCGTCGGATCGAGGCCATCCGGCTGCTCGCCTATCTACCCGACGAGCGTACCCAGGGCGTCCTGGAACCGGTGTTGGTGGGCGGATCGGAGCCGTTGCGCCGTGAGGCGATCCGGACTCTCGCCCGGGCCACTGATGATGCCGTCCCCAAGGCTCTGCTGCGGGAATGGTCCGGCTATCCAATTTCGCTGAGGAACGACGTCCTGAACGTGGTCGTCTCCCGGCGTCCCGGCCTTGTCGCACTCCTCGAGGCCGTGGAATCGGGGGCGTTGCCGAGGGCGGACCTTCCCGCCGCCGTGATCCAGTCGCTCCGGGCGACCCAGGATGTGGATCTTGCCGCGCGGGTCGGGCGGCTCTTCCCCCCGGGTCCCGATGCCGCCGCACGGTCGGCATCCTTTGCCCCGGCGCTGTCGATGGAGGGTGATGCAGGGCGGGGAAGGGCGGTCTATCGTGAGCGCTGTGCCTCCTGCCATCGGTCGGGTGCCGATGGGATCCGACTCGGTCCCGACCTGGTCACGGTGAGGTCGGCCGGACGGGATCGCCTGCTCGCGAGCATCCTCAATCCCCACGCGGAGGTGGCCCCCCAATACATCGCCTTCCGGGTCGAAACGCGGGACGGGGAACAGCATGTCGCTGTCATCGAACGAGAGACCCCGTCGGCTGTGACGCTCCGGATGGGTGCGGGACAGGAGCTCACGCTCCCGCGGTCCCGGGTCCGGAGCATGGCCAGTTCCGGGCAGTCCCTGATGCCCGAGGGTCTCGCCGACGGGCTTCCTGTACAGTCGATGGCGGATCTCCTCGAGTTCATCGCCAACGCCGAACCGCCGGTGTCCGGCCGATGACGCGAGGACCGCGGTAGAGGACAGGGGGCGTTGGAATCCTCCACCTCGACCTGGAGGGACACGCTTCCGATTTGATCCAAGCGAATTCTTGCCAAAGCGGTCTTCGTTTCTACGCTTGGACCTCCTTTGCAGCTCATCATGGGTATTACGTCCTTTTCCTACCTTCTGTCGTTGGCACCGCCGGCTCCGGGTGCATCCCCCGAGGATGCGAAGCGGGCGATGCTGATGCAGGTCGGCATGATCGTCTTCATGCTGGTGATCTTCTGGGTGCTCCTGATCCGTCCCCAGCAGAAGAAGGCCAAGGAGCAGGCGGACCTGCTGAAGGCCCTCAAGGTGGGCGACAAGGTCGTCACCAGCGCCGGAATCCTTGGGATGGTGACGAGCGTGCGTGACGACGTGGTCACCGTCCGTTCGGCCGACACCAAGCTGGACGTCCAGAAATCGAGCATCGTCCAGATCCTCGAGCGCGCCGCCTGAGCCCACCCGCAGAGCCAACATTCTCCGTTCCATGAATCGTTCCCATCTCATGAAGGCCCTCTTCGTGGCCTTCGTCATCATCTGGTCCTTCTCGGAAATCCTCCCGCCGGGCCCCAAGAATCTGGTCCAGGAATTCGACCGTCTGGCCGTCACGGGCGACACGAATTTCAATGCCATCGTCGCCAAGGCCCAGGAGCTCCAGAACACGTACCCCGACCGGGGCGGCTACAAGAACCTGATCGAGGCGATCGGCACGAACGACATCCGCCCTTATTTCCCGACCAACTACCAGTCGGGCACCGAGCTCAATCCCACCCGCTCGATCCTGAACCGCGTGCAGCGTGAGGCGGCCGGCGAGTTCAAACTGGGTCTCGACCTCAGCGGTGGCACCTCGTTCCTCCTGGAAATGGATCTCTCACGTCGCGCCACCAATGGCCAGGCCTCGCTCGCCGGGAACACGTTTCTCGCCGAGCAGGCGGTCGAGGTCCTTCGGAAGCGCGTCGATGCCTTTGGTGTGGCCGAGCCGATCCTCCAGCCGGTGGGCGAGAAGAGCATCCTGGTCCAGCTTCCGGGCGTGGATGAATCCACGAAGGAATCCGCCCGCGAGCAGCTCAAAAAAGCCGCCTTCCTCGAGTTCCGCATGGTGGACCCCGAGAATGATTCCCATCTCAACTCCAACCTGATCCCTCCTGGCTACATCCGTCTCCCGATGAAGATGCGGTCCCGCAACGGTCAGGAGGCCATGATCCCGATCCTTGTGAACCGGCAGGCCGAGCCGCTGACGGGACGGTCGATCTCCAGTGCCCGCGTCGCCCGGAATCCGGTCACCGGCCAGCCGGAGATCGACTTCACCCTGAATTCCGATGGCGCCACGATCTTCGGGGACATCACCCGGAAGAACGTCGGCCAGATGCTCGCGATCGTCCTCGACGGTGTGGTCATCTCCGCCCCGCGGATCGACGGAGCCATCCTGGGCGGGGCGGGCCAGATCACCGGTTCCTTCACCGAGAAGGAGGCCTTCGAGCTGGCGACCGCCCTCGAGAATCCCCTCGAGGCGCCGCTGCAGATCATCGAGGAGCGCGGCGTGAGTCCGCGTCTCGGCGCCGAGCAGGTCCAAAGCGGCATCCGCGCCTGCCTCATCGCCGTTGGCCTGGTCGCGGCCTTCATGCTGATCTACTACATGCTGGCGGGGCTCGTCGCCAATGTGGCCTTGGTCCTCAATGTGCTGATCCTGCTGGCGGTGATGTGCTCGCTGGACGTCACCTTCACCCTGCCGGGCATCGCGGGCATCGTGCTCACCATCGGCATGGCGGTGGACGCCAACGTGCTCATCTTCGAGCGCATCCGTGAGGAGCAGGAGTCGGGCAAGTCGGTCCGGGGCTCCCTCAATGCGGGCTACGGAAAGGCCTTCGGAACGATCCTGGATTCCAACCTCACGACCCTGATCTCCTCGATCCTGCTGATCGCGCTCGGCACCGGACCGATCAAAGGCTTCGGCGTGGCCCTGACCGTCGGGTTGGTGGTCTCCATGTTCACGGCGTTGATGGTGACCCGGTTGATCTTCGATTTCCTGGTCGCCAAGACCTCTTTGTTGAACAACGGGTTCCGGATGCTTCAGATGTTCCGGGTGCCTTCGATCTCCTTCATGCGGCTGGCGAAGCCCTCCTTTGCCCTCTCGTGGACGATCATCGTGGTGGGCCTGGCCTACGGCATCTTCGGACGAGGAGAGCATCTCCTGGGCATCGACTTCGCGGGTGGCGACACCCTCACGATGAGCTTCGCCCAGAAGGTGGACATCGTGAAGGTCCGCGAGGCCATGGCCAAGATCCCGGTGACCGATGCCGAGGTCGATTATCCCCGGGATGTGGCCGGCCAGGCGGGTCAGAACGAGGTGCTCCGCGTCGTCTCCCCCCGGGACACGGGACTCAAGGTGGAGCAGCAGCTCAAGGCCTCCTTCCCGGAGGCGAAGTTCGAGCGCATCCAGTTCGACCAGGTCGGTCCCGTCGTCGGACAGGAAATCCAGAAGTCGGCGGTTCTGGCGTCGCTCCTGGCCTTGTTCGGCATCCTTGTGTACGTCGCGTTCCGCTACGAGTTCAGCTTCGCGGTCGGTGCCGTGGTCGCTGTGGTCCACGACATCCTGATGACCATCGGCATCTTTTCCCTGACCGGACTCGCCAGCTCCCTGACGGGGGGATGGGTGGAGGCGCGGCAGTTTGACGCCACATTCGTTGCGGCACTCCTCACGATCATCGGCTTCTCGATCAACGACACGATCGTCATCTTCGATCGTATCCGCGAGGACCTGAAGCTCGGCATCCCGGGCTCGTTCACGGAGATCATCAACAAGGCGCTGAACCAGACCCTGAGCCGTACGGTCATCACCTCGGGAACGGTCTTCCTCGCGACCTTGGCCCTCTACCTGTTCGGCGGACGCACCATCAACAACTTCGCGTTCACATTCCTGGTCGGCATCCTCACCGGCACCTTCTCCTCGATCTACATCGCCAGCGCCCTCGTGTTCTGGTGGCACAAGGGCCAGCGTCCTGCGCTGGGTCAGGGGCTGGTTCCGGTCGTTGCGGGCGACGAGGTGAAGGTCTAGTCAGGACCCTTCGATTGGGGAGCCGGGGTCAGATCTCCAGCACCTTTTCGAACTGGGTCAGGGTCTCGGCCGCCGTCTCGGTGACCCGGACCACATCACCGAGCCGGACACCTCCGATCTCCGGGTAGTACAGTCCCGGATGGACGGTGACCACGTGCCCGGGCTGAAGAAGGTCCTTGGACGTCCCGTGCAGGGACGGTGTTTCCGCCGGCTCCAAGCCGATCCCCGATCCGGTCTCATGGAGAAACCCCGTCGGTCTGGGTCCTGAGGTGCGGGTCCGGAAGCCTTCCGTGAGGAAGAACCACCTCAGCGTCTCATGGAGACCACGCGCGGAGTTCCCTGGGCGCAGTTCCGATACGGCAATCTCCTGGGACCGTCGGACGGTCTCATAGTGTTGTCGGAGTGCCTCCGAGGCATTTCCCCGCGTGACGGTCCGGGCCAGGCGTCCATGGTACCCGGTCCGTGCGGATCGGGAGCGGATGTCGATCAGGATCGGGGATTGGGCCAACAGGGGACCGGTTCCGGGTCCCTGGGGATCGCAGGACTGCGGACCCGTCTTGACCACGGTGTGCAGGGGAATGCCGCCGGCCTGCATCACACCGGTGTAGATGGTCCGGAGCTTTTCGCAGGTGAGAGCGGTTCCGTGGAGGATCAGCTGGCGGGCTGGACCGATCTTCGACCGTCGGAGGGCATGGATCCCCTCCGACAGTCCCACCTCGGCCATGCTAATGGCGGCAACGATCCTGCGGATCTCGATCGGAGTCTTGGACTCCCGTTCCTTGAAGAAGTGGCCCTCCCGTACCTTCACCCGGATGCCCAGCCTGCGGAGCTGTTTGACGAATCCGGCCGGGAAGAGATGCGGTACGTTGATCTTGCGCACCCGGTATTCCTTGCAGAGGAGGAAGGCGACCTGGGCGGGCCCTGGATCGGCAGTGCCGGTGCGTTCGGCTCGCCTCAGATATTTCGAGATGGAATCCACCCGTCCCACCTGGGACTCCTCTCGGGCACGGGCAAGATCCGAATCGGGCAGCAGGGCGATCGATCGGCTCCCGGTCTTCAGGAACACCGTCCTGCCGGTCACCTGCAGGCCCAACGCAAACCGCATGTCCGCGTCCGTCTCGCCGTCGGCAATGATGAGGAGACTGGGCCGTTTCATGGGAGAGTCTCCACTGGGCTCGGGATCGGGTCGGGGGTCAAATCCGGAGACAGGATGGATGTCGGGGTCCACAGGCTCGGCCCCGCGACCAAGGATTCGATCCACAATGGGACGGATTCCAGGGATCGGGAACGACGTCTCTAGGGCATGGGGTCCGGTGCCTCAGGCTGCCGGGAAGGGGTGCGGGGTACGGTTGCCTCCGACGGGGTTCTGTTCAGTTCCACCTCCCGTTCCCTGACGGTTTTCTCCAGCCGCTTCCGGATCACCGCATGGGCTTCGTTGGTGACGGTTGAAAGATGGCGAGAGGCCTCCTCGAGTCGGCCCAGGCGGATGTTCCATCGGGCGAAGTGGAGCTGCACCCCTTCGCGATCGATCTCGTTCGGGGCGAGGGAGAGGGCATTGGTCCAGGCCTTCATCGCGGTCGTGGCCAGATCGAGCTCGGCCCGGGCCGCGGCGACGGAATTGGTGGTCCTGGGCAATCGCCAGCCGTAGTAGGTCTGGGCAACGTCGGCGGCGAGCTGGAAGTTGTTGGGATCGAGCGCGATGGCTCTCTGGTACAGTCCAAACGCCTTCTGGAAAACCTCCTGCTCGTCGCACTTGAAATGGTTGGTGGCGTCACGGCGGAACATGAAGACGAGCGTTCCGTAGTTGTGGAGGTAGACGGGTTCGGTGGGGTTCAGGCGGATCGCCTCCTCGAACATGGGGAACGACTTCGTGACGGGGCCCGAGTGTGCATAGGCATTGGCGAGGTTGTTCCATGACGCCGGATTCCGTGGATCCAGCTGACGAGCCCGTTCCCAGCTCTGGATGGCTGCCGGTTCATCGCCATAGGCATTGAGGAAGCTCCCGAAGGCCAGGTGGGCCGTCGCATTGGTCGGATGGGCCGACAGGAACTCCCTGTACCGGTTTCGGATGGGTTCGATCCGCTGCTGGATGCGGCCACGAAGGGTGGATGCGGCCAACCGGGCCCCTGGATCCCCCTCCGGCTCGGCCTCCTCGATCCAGCGGTCGATTTCCTCCTGTGCCGCGTCGTCGGCATCGAGGATCAGCTGGAGTTCCCGTGCCACGGGGTCATTGGTCCGGGTCTGCAGGACAGCGAGTCCGGTCTTCTCCAGGACCAGGTTGGTCAGGGCCGCTGGCGGATTTGTGGCCAGCAGGACAGTCAGGGCGCCGACCAGCACATCGCTCATGTCGGGAGTCTAGGGATATCCAGGGTCTCCGACAACGTTCGCAACCGCACGCTCCCGATCGCCGCATTGGGCCGTGTCATCCCCTTTGTCCCCCGCAACCGGTGTGCACCCATCGAGATTCTTGAAACCTCGTCGCGGGCCGCTTCCTCTAGGCAGAAGTGGCAGCGCTCGGCACCGGCTCACCGATGGACCGTTCCCCGGATTGGGGAACGACGTCCAGGGTTGAGAGGGATGCCATTCCAGTGACGGATTCCAAGGACGCCCCGACTTCGATGGAGGCCGGCCCATCGGATGCCGAGATTGTTGCCGAGGTCCGGACGGGGCGAATGGATCGTTTTGAGGAGCTGGTTCGGCGCCATCAGCCCCGGATTTTTGCCATGGCCCGACGCCATGCCCGTCTTGAGAGGGAGGTCGAGGACATCGTCCAAGAGATCTTCGTTAAGGCTTATCACAAACTGGATTCTTGGCGCGGCGAGGCGCCATTCGAGCACTGGCTGGTGCGACTCGCGGTCCGGACTTGTTATGACCACCTCCGCAGGCACCAGAGGAACCGTGAGGAGGCCTCGGGTGGGGAACAGGAGCTGGATCTCATGGCGTCGGCATCCGGAACCGGCCCGGAACAGACGCCCCTGGCGGATCCCGCCGCCGCCAAGGCCCTGGTCGAAGCGGTCCTCGAGCGTCTCCCCCCAGCCCACCGATTGGTGCTCATCTTGATGGAGCTCGAGGAGCGGAGTGTCCGGGAAATCGCGGATCTGACCGGGTGGTCTGTGCCTCTGGTGAAGGTCCGGGCCTTCCGGGCCCGGGCTGCCTTTCGAACACAACTCGGGCGGATGCAGCGTTCAAAGTACCTGTAACCGTTCCGGCCGCTCCCACGTCGAGACCCATGGAAACCATCGCATGATCCCTGAATCCAAGATCCCCGATCTGTGGGCGGCTGCCCGTCGTGTGCCGACGTCAGACCGAGTCCCCTACGCCTTCGAGAAACGGGTGATGTCGGCACTTCCAGCAACCGGCCTCAGGGCTCCGGCGGGAGCCGCCATCGCTGGACTCTGGAGGGCTGCGCTCCTGAGCGTCGCGGTGGCCATGATGGCCTCGGGACTGGATTTTGCGGTGCAGGACCCGCTCGGCGAACCCGGTGTCGAAGAGACGCTCGAGCTGGCGGTTCTCCCGGCGGACGATGTCGAATCCGACCTCTGAACATGACCAAGGGACTCCGAATCGCACTGGTCACCACGGTGATCTTCTCCTCCGGTCTCGTTGCCGGGCATTCACTCTCCGGTCTGAGGGCAAAGGCCATCGGCCGACAGAACCACGGTCGACTCGAAGCCGATCGACGAGGCGGTCCTGGCGCACAGCCTGCGGGCCCCATGGGCCAGCGGCTCGAATTCCTGAGAAAGGCCCAGCAGGAGCTGGATCTGTCCCAGGATCAGCGATCCCGCGTGGAAGGGCATCTCGACGCCAGTCGGGAACGGATCCGGAAGCTCTGGGAGCCGGTCAGCCCGCAGGTCCGAGCCGAGACGGAGGCCCTGAAGGGGCGAATCCGGTCGGAGCTGAACCCGCAGCAGGTAGAGCGGTTCGATCGCCTGATCAAATCGCGAAACCGTCGGGTGGAGCGGTCGGACCGGGGTGAAGGTCGGGAGCGGCGTGGCGGACCGGATTCGGACCGGGGCTCGCGACCGGCCGGTGATCCTCAACGGATGCCGGATCGCTGATCCAGATCGCGGACCTGGGCCTGTCGAAGGGGAAACGCGGCGAGCTGTGGGTCGCGATGCCCGATACCACGAGCCCGTCCTGGACGGCGACCATGGCACAAAAAAACGGGCCGGACTTTCGTCCGGCCCGTCTGTGCTGCCTCAGGTGAGGATCAGTTGGACGCGCGGTAGTACCGGCCCGCGGCGAGATTCGCCTTCGGGATGACCAGCGGGCTGGTGACGCCCACCACCGGCTGGAAGCTGCCGTTGATGGAGTCGGCCTGCTGGAGGGTACCGGTGAAGGTGATCACCACGTTGCCGTTGGAGTCGGAGCCGACCGAGACGGCCGGGTCGATGAAGGGGACCAGCACCTTGATCGGAATGCCGTTGGCTGATGGACCGCCCATGGCCTCGAGGAACTCGCGTTTCAGCGCAAGATCACGGATCTGCACGCTGTTGACCCACATTTCACGACGCTCGTCCTGGTCGCCGTCGGCGAAGAGGAGGGCGGTTGGCCCCAAGGCGCGGCGGGGGTTGTCGAGGCTTTGGTTGGCGGTCCAGTTGTCCTGGACGATGCCGTCCACGACCTTGATGACGACCGGCGGGTTGGCGGCCATGTCGTAGGAGGCGCAGACGCGGTGCCAGGCTCCAGCCGTGAACTGGCCGGTGCCGTTGTAGCCACCGCCGCCCTGGCCGAAGTTGTTGCCCTGCCAGAACAGGTCGCCGTCATCGGTGTTGTTCGGGGAGCTGACCTGCCAAAGCGATGCGGCGCCCGGACCGGTCTCGGCCACGAACACGTCCATGACCAGGGTGTATTGGTTGACGCGGGTGCCGCCGCCATTCGGGGCGATCCGATGAGTCATCACGTAGCCCAGCTTACGGGTGAGGTCACCCGGGACGCGCATGACTTTGGCTGGCTGGCCATTGATGTCGGGGATGCCGAGTTCCGTCGTGGTGCCAAACTGGGTCTTGCTCTCGGCGGTTCCGGTCGGGCCGTCGTAGGTCGTATCGAAGTAGGCCAGATTGGATCCCACCGTCGCGCCAAGATCGCCGAATTCGAAGTCCCACTGCCCGGTGACCGAGCTGTTGTGTGCATTGACCGGGATGCCGCTGGCCGATGCCTTGCCGAGGAGGACGCACTGGGCGTCGCTGAGACGCTCGGAGCGGATCTGGACCGCGCTGACCCACATTTCACGACGCTCGTCCTGGTCGCCATCGGCGAACAGGAGGGCCGTCGGACCCATCGAGCGACGGGGATTGTCGAGACCCTGATTGGCGGTCCAGTCGTCCTGTTTGACGCCGTCGACGTACTTCACGACGACGGGCGGGGTGGCGGTCATGTCGTAGGCGGCGATCACGCGGTGCCACTCTCCGGCGGTGAAGGTGCCGCGGCCGTTGTAGCCACCGCCACCCTGGCCGAAGTTGTTGCCCTGCCAGAACAGATCGCCGTCATCGGTGTTGCCTGGAGAGCTCACCTGCCACAGGGAGGCGGCCCCGGGACCGGTGGTGGCCACGAACACATCCATGATCAGGGTGTACTGATTGACCCGAGTCCCGCCGCCGTTCGGAGCGATGCGATGGGTCATCACATAGCCCAGCTGACGGGTGAGATCACCCGGGACCCGCATGACGGAGGCCGGCGTGCCATTGAGGTCGGCAATACCAAATTCCGTTGTGGTGCCGAACCGGGTCTTGTTCTCCGCGGTGCCCTGAGGTCCGTCGTAGGTCGGATCGAGGTACTGCAGGTTGGATCCGATGCTGGCACCGAGGTCCTTGAAGTTGAAGGTCCAGTATCCGGTGACCGAAGCGGTCTGGATATCGATCGGAATCCCGGCGGATCTCGGAGCTCCCAAGATGAAGGCCTCGGCGTCCGAGATGCGGCCGTCGCGAATCTGGATCGAATTCACAAACATCTCACGACGCTCGTCCTGATCGCCATCGGCGAACAGGAGGGCCGTCGGACCCATCGAGCGGCGGGGATTGTCGAGACCCTGGTTGGCGGTCCAGTCGTCCTGTTTGACGCCGTCGACGTACTTCACGACGACAGGCGGGGTGGCGGCCATGTCGTAGGCGGCCACCACACGGTGCCATGCTCCCGCGGTGAAGGTGCCGCGGCCATTGTAGCCGCCGCCGCCCTGACCGAAGTTGTTGCCCTGCCAGAACAGGTCGCCGTCGTCGGTGTTGCTCGTAGAGCTCACCTGCCAGAGGGAGGCCGCACCCGGGCCGGTCTCCGCCACGAATACGTCCATGATCAGGGTGTACTGGTTGACGCGGGTGCCTCCGCCGTTGGGCTTGATGCCGTGGTCGACCACATAGCCGATCTTCCGGGTCAACGTTCCGGGTATGCGCATGACCTTGTCAGGAGCGCCGCCTGCGATGGTTGGAATGCCGAAATCGGCGGTGGTGCCGAACAGGGTCTTGTCGTCGGCGTTGCCCGATGGACCGTCGAAGCTCGGATCGAAGTAGGCAAGGGCCTTGCCGACGGTGGCCGACAGGTCGCCGCTGTTGAAGTCCCACTGGCCGACTGCCTTCGTGGTGGAACCGCCCGAGGTGACGATGCCGAAGTTCCACGCGGCCGACCGGGCCACGCTGGCCGAGTCGGTGTACTCGAGGACCACGGCGTTGTTGACCGTGGTGCGGGTCGCGTTGGGGTTGTAGACCACCGAGATCTTGCCGTTGGCCTTGGTAAGGCTCTGCGGGGTGGGGCTGGTACCGTTGAGGGACAGCTTGACCTTCGCGGTATCGACCGTGGTGGCCCCATCGACGATCAGGGCCTCGATCGGGGCGGCAGCCGAATTGCCCTCGGAACCGGCGGCGGGGGAGGCCTCGGCGACGTAGGGGGCGTTGGCGTCGGCTTCCTTGCTGTCGCGGTAGGCCTTCACAGCGTCGGTGTTCGACGGATCATTGACGAGCACCCGTGCGCCCGAGGCGCCGTCGACCGTGTAGAAGTCGAGGCTGCAGCCGCTGCCGGTCTGCCAGTAGAGGATCCGGAACGGATAGAGTCCGGCCTGCGGAGCGTTCACGGTGAACTGGTTCTCGTTACGCCAGTTGTTCTGGAAGCCCGGAGCGACGCGCTGGTACTCGGCGACCTTCTGGCCGAAGAAGTCCCGCGGGTTGCGGGCCACGAGGACCTGGAAACCGTCGTCATCGTTGATGTCGGTCCGTTCGGCCGTGACGCTCACGCCGAAGGTCTGTTCACCGGCTTTGAGGTCGAGGAAACCCACCACCTCGACCGCGAACTTGTCGGTCGTGCCGTCGGAGCCGGGGATGCCGGGGAAGACCTGGGAGGTGAACGAGCCGAGGGTGTTCTGCTCGAGGTCGATCAGGTCGATCTGGTTGCCCTCCTTCTCGAAGTTGATGGTGTCGACCGCGTAGGCGCCGCCTGCCTCGGGTCCGCCGAAGGCGACATTAGGAATCAGCTTCCCGGCGGAGTCGGCCAGGGTGCCGTTGATCTGCCTGTAGGCGCGGATCCCGTTGTTGCCCGCCGAAGCCTCCGTGGGGGCCTGGGCGGTGCGGACAAGGAACCCGCGGGTGGTCGACGATTCCGGCGGCAGAGCCGAGGTTGCGGGGAGGTTGACGGCGGCAGCGTGACCGCTGGCCATGAGGGCCAGGAACGATGCGCCCACTGTAGGTATCTTGAGTAGGGAATCATCAACCGGCAGGTTACGAACGTGAGGGCTCGACTTCAATGTTTTGATCGGTTGAAACCATGGTCGGGATTAGACCAACGAACACGTCCCCGGGAGGACATCACCACGATCCGCTGCCCGGTACGGTCCAGCCCCCCGGCATCGGCGCCTTGGGGGACCTGGGAGGTCCACCCGGTCGAGGGGGGCGGCTGAGGATCGATGTTCAGGGTGCTTTCCAGGGAACGGGTCGTGGGGCAGCGTCACCCCATGGAGGATCGGGCTGATCACGCGACGATGGACTTCGGGCGTCTCTTTCGGGGTGAACGATTCCGGTTCGACTTCGGAATCCGGCCCGCCGATCGCGACTGGTTTCGGCTGGACGCCAACGCCCCGTCTTTTCTTCTGGAACGTCGCCAACAGCTTGCCGAACAGCCGGATCGGCATCTGCCCTGGAGTCCGTCTGCGGACCCCGTGTTCGAGGAACTGTTGGGTCTCTTCGGAGGGACTCCAGGAATCCGTGTTCCCGGCGGGGCACGCGAGCAGGCCATCGCATTGGCAGGACTGTGGGAACCCGATTTCGTCCTGATGCGCCGCGAGGATGGCGCTTTCAGGATGGTCGGGGCCTGTGTGTGTGACCCCTCCTGGTGGGATCCAGGCTCGAAGCTGGGAAAACCGATCGAAGAGATCCATGCCCCGGTCCCGACACTCAACGCCACCCTCGGGGACCGGATCCGGACGTTTCTCGAGAGACTGCCTGTGGGTGTGACCCTGGTCCGTGAGAACTGGGGTCTCGCGGCGGTGCCCGACCGCAATCTTCATCCGGCCCTGGATCGTCCCCGGTTGGGTCCCGGATCCCGGGTCTCCACGACCTGGCTTCGCGTGGAGCACCAGGCGTTCCGGGCGCTGCCGTCGACCGGGGGGGTCGCATTCGTCATCAGGCTGACCGTCCACCCCCTCTCGGAGGTCCTGCGCGATCCCGGCGTGGCCAGGGCCGTTCGGGGGCAGCTCGATTCCATGCCGCCGGAGATCGCCCGGTACAAGGGGTTGGACGGAATCGATCCCGGATTCTGGGATGGTGTCCTGTAGACCCTTGTGGCCCATGGGCCAACGAAGCCGTTGTCGTTCAGGCCAGCAGTTCCTGGATGTCCTCCCAGGTCAGCGACTCGGTGAAGGCGGCCTCGTCGGCAAGCGTGGCGGACAACAGGTCGCGCTTCCGACGCTGCAGGGAGAGGATCTTCTCCTCGACCGTTCCCCGGGCGATCAGCTTGTAGCTGGTGACGACCCGGGTCTGGCCGATCCGATGGGCCCGATCGGTCGCCTGGTCCTCCACGGCCGGGTTCCACCACGGGTCGAAGTGGATCACCGTGTCGGCACCCGTCAGGTTCAGCCCAACGCCGCCTGCCTTGAGCGAGATCAGGAACACCGGGATCGACGGATCCTTCTGGAATCGCTCCACGACGGCACCGCGGTCCTTCGTGCTGCCGTCGAGGTGACAACAGGGAATCTCCCGGGCGTTGAGTTCGTCCTGGAGCAGGTCGAGCATCGACGTGAACTGGCTGAACACGAGCGCCCGGTGGCCGCCGTCGATGACCTCGTCCAGGAGCTCCGAGAAGAGCTGCATCTTGGCACCGATACCCGGTTCGGACCGGTCAGCCTCGTCCTCGGCGGCCTGAGGCCCCTTCAGGTTGAGCAGCCGGAGGTCACAGCAGACCTGTCGCAATCGCAGCAGGGCGGTCAGGACAAGGAGGCGGTTCTTGGGGGATCCGCCCATTGATCCCGCGTCCGCCACCTCGCGTCGGGTCTGGGACAGGATCTGCTGGTAGACCTCCGCCTGTTCCCGGCCGAGGTCGCAGTAGGCGACCTGCTCGATCTTGCCCGGAAGGTCCTTCACGACGTCCTTCTTCAGTCGGCGCAGCAGGAAGGGGCGGATCCGGCGGGAGAGGCGCTGCATCGATCCGGCGTCGCGTTCGCGGACGATTGGGATCTCGTAGCGGTCCCGGAAGTCGTTCGCGGTTCCAAGGTATCCCGGCATGAGGAAGTCGTAGAGGCTCCAGAGGTCGAGGACGGAATTCTCCAGCGGCGTGCCGGTGAGGATCAGCCGGTGGGCGGAACGGATCGACTTCACCGCCTGGGCGTTCTGGGTCTGGCGATTCTTGATGTGCTGGGCCTCGTCGAGGACGACCGTGTCGAAGGACACCTCCCGATACAGGTCCAGATCCCGTCGCAGCAGGGCGTAGCTGGTGACGACGAGGTCGGACTCCGGGATGTCGGCGAACCGGTCGTGCCGATCCGCTCCATGGAGGGCCAGCACCCGGAGCTGGGGCGTCCAGCGCGCCGCTTCCGCCGCCCAGTTGAAGACGAGGCTCGTGGGGCACACGACGAGGGATGGACAGCCCCGAGTCCGCGGGGCCGAGGCGAGGTGAGCCAGGACCTGCAGCGTCTTGCCGAGGCCCATCTCATCGGCCAGCACGCCTCCGAAACCGTTGGAACGCAGGAACGCCATCCAGGCCACGCCGTCCTTTTGATAGGGACGCAGCACCTTCTCCAGGGCGCCGAGCGGAGGACAGGGTCGTTCGAGGGCTCCCTGCTGTCGGCGGACCCGATCCTGCCAGGCGGGTGGGGCCTGGACCGCAAGGCCCTGGTCCCGAAGTGTCCCCTCGAGAAAGCCCGCCTGCTGCTGGGAAATCCGGTATCGGACCCCCTCCGTCCCGCTCTCCTGCCTCGGGGCACAGTCGAGGAGGGCCTCCTGGAATTCCCCGACCGCGTCGGTGTCGAGCACCGCGAACCGTCCATTGCGCAGCCGTCGTCCGCCACCGCCCCGGAGGAGCTGCTGGATGTCGGCGGCCGAGAACCGCTCGCCGCTCGCGCTCTCGAAGGAGACATCCAGATCAAACCACTGCTCGCCGCTGGGTGTGATCTGGAACCGGGGCTCGATGCGGTCGAGGTTCTTCCGTGTGCTGAGGTCGAGTCGCTCCTCGAGGGTCACGGTCCACTCCTTCTCGAGTCGGGGATGTTCCCTCGAGAAGAAGGTCAGGACCCGGTCCTGTCCCAACAGCTGCCATTGCCCCTTGGCATCGGGACCGGTGAACCCGGCCGAACGCAGGCGCTGGAACGCCCGGTGCTCTGCCGAAAGGTCCCGGGTCGAGTAGCGTCGCGGATGCGTCGGGTCAGGCAGCCACGCCGATTCCCCGGGAGCCGTCACCCCGACGGTCATGATCCGAGGTCCATATTGGCACTGGAGGGTGCCGAAGAGCTGGGCCATTCCGCCGGCGAGGTTCAGCAGGAACCGGGGAGGGGCAGGGGTGAATTCGAAATCCTCCGGTCGGAAGTTCGCCGAGACGTTCCCCGGATCAAGGGTCGGCCAGTCCCGCAGGAGGAAGTCCGGGATCTGGTGGCGTCCCAGTCGGACGGGTCCCTGCAACACCGCCCTGAGGGCGGCGGGGAGGGCGAGGGGGCGCAGCTGGTCGCCCGTGGCGATCCACAGTCCATCCGGTCCCGCCAGCAGTCCACCCAGGGACATTCCCGGACGGAGCCGGACCTCGATCTCGCCTGCCGGATCGAGGGTCGCCGCGAGGGGTAGCGATGCGGGCGGGGTCGAGACGTGCAGGGGGGAGTTTCTGCCGAGCGTGACCCGTGGGTGATCCGCAAGGGACGGGAGGAGCCGGCAGAGGTCGGAGGTCGACAGCTGGCACATCCCCGGCGTGTCGCCGCCCGTCAGCGCCTCGGCCGCGGTCAGCGCCGTCTCATCGGCGGCCTCCAGCGCGAAGGGACCCATCGCGACGAGGGAGTTGAGCGGTGTCCGGCCTCGCTGCCAGACGCCCTCGAACATCACCATGACCTTTCCCCGCTGGGCGGCGTCGAAAAGATTCGGAGGAAGAAGGATCTGGAGCGACAGCGGTTCGCCCCCGGGGGTCCGACGCAGGCGGATCGCAGGGCGGGCGGCGGCGGTTTTCGGAGCGGTGGGCCTGCCGGAGCCGGGGCTCGCGGGAGTCGTAGGCGCCGGGCTGGACGGCGGCTTTCCGCCTTCAAGATGGTGCAGGCCGACGGCAACGGAATGGTGACAGAGGATCCCATCCTCCCGGGAGCGTCGACAGGTGCACAGGTTGTCGATGTCGATCGGTCCCCGCACGACGAGTCCGGCCCGATAGGTGGTCTCACCGGCCTGGACCACGCCCTTCAGCATGGGCGGGTCCCAGTTCGATGACAGCACCTTCCCGGACGCGAGTAGCGCACGGGCCTGTTGGACAGCCTCCCATCCGGCCGTCTTCTGGAAGAAGGCGGCACTGATCTGCACCTCGGACATCGGGGTCGCGGGAGGGTTGGCCAGCGGGGTGACGGATCAGCCCTCGAACTCGTAGTCGACCACCGCGACAGATTCGAGGAGCGGGACGATGAGCGCCACCACGGCCTGGTGGCTCGGGTGGGGGAGATAGGCGTCGCGCGCGGCTGCGTTGTCGAAGGTGAGCACGAAGGCATGGGTGTAGCCCTGGCTGAGACCCTCGGGACTCGAGTTGGGGCCGGACGACAGATCCCGGATTCCTGGGATCAGGCTCTGGAGCCCATGGAGCTTCTCGAACAGCTCGGCGATCTTCGCCGGCGCGGCGTCGGGCTTGAAGCGGACGAGGACGATGTGTTTGACGGGGCGGCTCATGGAAGAGAGGGAGAATCAGGAACGGAATGCCTTGCGCAGCTGGGCGATGCTCTGCGGGACGGCCTTGTCGGGATCGGCCTTGCCCTCCATCTCGAGGGCCACCCAGCCGTGGTAGCCGGCGTCACCCAGGATCCGGGCGATCCTCGGGTAGTCGAGGTCGAGCGTGTACCACTCGCCTCCGCCGACGTAGGTCTTGGCCTGGACGTAGACAGTCCTCGGGGCGATGGCGGCGAGCTTGTCGTAGGGGTTCTCCAGGAAGTTGCCGGTGTCCATCAGCACGCCCATCCATGGCGACGAGATCGAGTTGGCGAGGCGGAGAAGTCCCTCCGGGGTCCGCGTCAGGCCCCAGTGGTTCTCGACGGCGAGGGTGACACCGCACTCGGCGGCCTTCGGAAGGCACTGTTCAAGGCACTCGACACACCAGCGGAATCCGTCGTCCTCGGAGTACCCGGGGAGCACGGGTTCGATGCCGCGGGCCTTCATGAGATCGTCAAAGCTCGCGATCGTGTTCCAGCGGCCCGAGTTGATGCGGAGCATGGGAATCCCCAGCGCATATGCGATCTCGATGCACTTGAGGGTATGCTCGACGTGTTGGCGTCGCACGGCCGGGTCGGGGTCGACGAAATCCTGGTGGATGCTGAGGCAGCAGAGGCTGACGCCGTGCCGGAAGGCATGGCGCTTGAGCTCGGCCAGATGGCGCCGGTGGTCGCCGGTCAGCGGCTCCTTCTCGGGGATGTCCATCTGCCGGTGCAGCACGTCCACGCCCGCGATGCCCTGCTGGGCGGCCTTCTCGATGACGGTCGACACCGTCACCTTTGGGCCCCGGAAATGCCAATAGGAGTAGGTTGCGATGGCCAGCTGGACCTGGGCCGCCGTTTTGCGGGAGGCGGCCTCTGCGGTTGAGGGCAGCGAGGCCAGGGCCACACCGGTGCCGAGGGTCGTCGAGGTGCCAAGGAACCGTCGTCGTGTCAGATCCATGCGTGGGATGTACCAGATCGATCGTGCACGGGGAATCCGGATCCCGTGGCGATCCGGTGGTTGCCCCAAGGGGGATTCCGCAGGTCGGGTCGCGGATCAGGTAGATCTCCCCTTCCGGGGATTGCAGCCGGGTGGGGATTCGGCGGACGCTCCGCAGGTCGATGTCACGTCTGATCAAGTCCTCCGGTGCGGTCGCCGCGGCGACGCTGTGCAGCCGGATCCTGGGATTCGCCCGGGAGGCGGTATACGCGGGTTTCATGGGTGTGGGGCCGGTGGCGGACGCCTTCTTCTACGCCTTCTCGATCCCGAACCTGCTCCGACGTCTGCTGGGGGAAGGGGCCCTGACCGCGGCGTTCATCCCGGTGTTCAAGAACCGGGAGAAGAACGACGGCGAGGCGGCGATGTGGCAGTCGGCCCAGGCGGTGTTCTCCGCGCTGCTCCTGCTCTGCGGGGTCGTGGTCGTGGTCTCGATCCTTGGGACGACTGTCGCTCTCCGCTGGCTCCCGATGGGGGAGCAGACCGACCTCATCGTGCGCCTGATGCGGGTGATGTTCCCCTATTTCCTGTTCGTCTGCGTGGCGGCGGTGTTCATCGGCATCCTGAATGCGCGCGGCCACTATTTCATGCCGGCCATCGGGGCCTCGCTGCTCAACGTGGTGATGATCGCCTCGGTGTTCCTGATCGCTCCGGCGTTCGGCGAGCGGCTCGACACCCAGGTGTTCGGACTGGCCGTGGGCGTCCTCATCGCCGGGTTCCTGCAGGCAGCCTTCCAGTATCCGACGCTTCATCGGGAGGGATTCCGGTTCAAGTGGGTTAATCCGATCGGGGATCCGACGGTCCGGGAGGTGGTGCGACGGATGGCTCCCGCCACCCTTGGGGTCGCCGCCTACCAGTTCAACGTGGTGCTGACGAGCACCCTGGCGGTCAACGAGGCCCGGAACATCGTCTCCTCGTTCAACTACGCGGTCCGGCTCATGGAGCTGCCCCAGGGGGTCATCGGCGTGTCCCTGGCGACCTACCTGCTCAGCGAGCTCAGCGGCCTGGCCGCGGAGAAGAAGTATCCGGAATTCCGGGAAACCCTCCGCGAGGGCCTGCTCCAGCTGGTGTTCATCAACACCTTTGCGACGGTCGTGCTGATGGTCCTCGCGGAGCCGATCCTTCGCCTGCTGTTCCAGCACGGAAAGTTCACCGCAGACGACACGCTGCTGTCGGCCGAGGCGCTGTGGACGCTGGCACCCGGGTTGATCGCGTTCTCGCTCAACAGCATCTATGCCCGGGCCTTCTATGCGCTTGGCGACACCCGGACGCCGATGATGATCAGCGTCTTCTGCCTCGCTGCGAATCTCCTGTTCGCGTTCTTCACGATTCCCCTGCTGCGCCAGGCGGGAATGGGTCTCGCCAATACGATGAGCGCGCTGCTCAACACGGCCCTTCTCGTCTTCGCGCTGCGCAGGAAGCAGCCCAAGTTCACCTACGACGGACTCGGAACGCTCCTGCTCACCCTTGCGACGGCCTCGGCGGTGGCCGGTGGAGTGGCCTGGTCGTGGAACCGGGGCGTCGAGGCCGTGTTCGGGATCGCCCCCCTCTGGGCGCGCGTCCTTGGGGTCTTCGGCGCGATCGCCACCTCGGGTGGAGTCTACCTCGGGTTCTGTCTCTGGCGTCGACTGGGCCCCGCCGCCGACCTGCTGGCCCTCGCCCAGAGGATTCGCCACCGCAGGGCCTGACCCTTCGAGGTGTGCTGCGTGCGCACCGGGGTCGAGTTGGGGCCTGGGGCCTTCGGCGTCGCAGAGGTTTTCAGCTCCCGCGGTCCGACATCGATTGGAGCAGGGCCTCGGCGGCCGAGGCTCCGGACAGCGCCGCTCCCTCGACCCCGCCCATCCCAAAGCCATCCCCGGCCAGGGCGAGGAAGGGACGGGAGGTCACCACGCGACATCCGGAAGGATCGAGGACCCGGGGTTGGCTGTAGCGCCAGCCGTGCACCTGGAATCCTCGGACCCCCGATCCCAGCCATGGCGCTGCCGCCTCCAGCAGAAGCCGACCGACTGCATCCCTGTCGTGATCCCAATGGTCCTGACTGAACCGTGGCGTGGCGTGGATCGTCACAGCCGATCCGGCGGAGACCCCCTTTTGCCGGTTGTCCAGAATCCAGTCCAGGAACTCTCCCCCCGGGGCAAGTCTGCCGGGCGGTGGAACCCGGGACGGCCCTTCGAGTGAGGCAAGGACGGTGAGGCAGCGATCGTACGCGATGCCTGTGAGGCGGGTCCGAAGACTGGCCTCCAGCGGATAGCCTCCGGCATCGAGGAGAGCCAGGGCCTGAGGGACTGGAGGAGTCAGCACGACGCCTTCTGCTCGGAGCGTATCGCCGGATCGGGTCTCCACCACCACATGGTCGGACTCCCTCCGAAGTGCCGTGACAACGGTCTCGGGATGGACCTCGACCCCGAGGGCCAACTGCTTCGCGATGGCCGACATGGTGGGAGTTCCGCGCCAGAGGAGGGGCTGGGGGCTCCCGTCGGTCGGGGGCCCAGACCAGGGGACGAGAGATCCGGCGAGATACCGGGGGACGATCCCATCGACAAACCGCCCCTGACCCAGGGTGAAGTGGGGAATTCCATGGTCGAAGGTCGCGTCCCCGACTAGTCGCGTCGCCAGACGCCCGCCAACCCCACGCCCCTTATCGAGGACCCTCACCCGTCGTCCTGCCCGTTGCAGTTCCCGGGCGGCCACCAGGCCTGCCATTCCGGCCCCAATGATCACAATCTCACCCTCGGTTCTGAAGGACTCCATCCCAACCCCACGCTCCCGTGCGTTGTGGGCAGCGTCAATCCACCACCCGCCACCACGAGGGAAGGGGGACGAATGGTAAAAACTGCGTTCATTAGCCATTTTTCAGTCCCGGAGACCTCGTTCCTAAAGATTTGATTGAAGATTCCTGTAATGCCCCTCATAGGGTTGGGCTCAGCCTAAGTGGTGGGATGGTGCGAGCGGCTTGAGCCACGGGACTCCGGACTGAAACGTTGACGATCTTTTTTCGAACATTTTCAGCACCTAGGAATCTTAGCCTAGGTGTTGGTTGGATTGGGCGACCGCTAAGGGTTGGCAGAGAGGTCTTGCTTGCGGTGGGGTGCGGTCGCTGACTCTAGTTGGCCCTGCCGCTGATCTGAGCGTGCTGGTGAGCGCGTGAACGACCTTATCACCGGGGGTTGGTCGAAAGACCAACCCCTTCTCCTTTTCACGGGACCCTGCTGGCGCAGGAGTGGTGTGCGAGGCCCCGCGGTGCACAAGTTGAGGTCGTTGGGGGGACCTGGATCTGGGATCAACGCCATGAATCAGGCCCGCCGCCGGCCTTCCATCCTGCAATCCACGCCTCGACGCCCTGCAGGCTGGTCGACATCCTCCACCCGTGGTTTCCCGGAATCCCAGTCGGGCCAGCGCGGTTGCGGTGGGGCTGCTCGGCGTCGGTCTGCTGAGCCCCGTCGCGGCTGTTGTTGCGACCGCCAAGATCACCCCGCTCGTGTCGCGTCCTGCCTCCACCTCGCCGGGGTTCACCCGGGTGGACCCAGAGGTTGCTGGAATCCGGTTCACCAATTCGGTCCAGGCCGACCGTCATCTCACCAACCAGATCTACCTGAACGGCTCCGGCATCGCCCTCGGCGACGTTACTGGGGACCAGCTGCCCGATCTTCTGTTCGCCGCTCCCGCAGGCCAGACCGCCCTGTTTCGAAACCTCGATGGATGGCGGTTCGAGGAACTGTCCGGGAATCTTCCGGCCGTGGCGCGTGGACTCGATGGATCCGGGGTTCTGCTGGCCGACCTCGACGGGGATGGCGACCTGGATGCGGTGCTCAACACGGTCGGGCAGGGAACCCACGTCTGGTGGAACCAGGGACAGGGGACCTTCGCCGTCGGACCGGTCCTCAATCCGGGACATGCCGGCACCAGCCTTGCCGCGGCGGATGCCGACGGGGACGGGGACCTGGACCTCTACACGGCGAACTACCGCCCCACGACCCTCCGGGACGATCCCAACGGCAAGTTCACCATCCGTCCCGAGGCCACCGGCCACCGGGTGATCACCTACAATGGGCGTCCGACCTCGGAGCCCGACCTCGTCGGGCGGTTCGTGGTCACTCCCTCCGGCGTGAAGGAGACGGGCGAACCCGATGCCCTCTTCCTCAACGAGGGTCAGGGCCGATTCCGCACGGTGTCGTGGACCGAGGGTGTGTTCCTCGACGAGGCGGGCAAGCCGCTCGTCGCGCCCCCTTACGACTGGGGGCTGAGCGTGATGTTCCGCGATGTCACGGCGGATGGCCGTCCCGACCTCTATGTCTGCAACGATTTCGAGTCGCCCGACCGGTTCTGGATCAACGAGACCGTTCCGGGCGGCCCGGTCCGTTTCCGGGCCGCGCCACTCCGCGCCCTCCGACATACCTCGGCATTCTCCATGGGCGTGGACGCCGCCGACGTGAACCGCGACGGGATCGACGACTTCCTTGTCCTCGACATGCTCAGTCGTCGGCACGCCGACCGCAGCCGGCAGGCCGACAACCTGCCGCCCAGCCGGCATGACCCCACGCTTCCCGAGGAGCGGAACCAGTTCTCACAGAACACCCTGTTCCTTGGGCGCGGGGACGGCACCTTCGCCGAGATCGCCCGGTTCGCCGGCCTTGCGGCCAGCGAGTGGTCCTGGACGCCGCTGTTCCTCGATGTCGACCTCGACGGCTGGGAGGACGTGCTGATCTCCAACGGGCATGAGCTCGACATGATGGATGTCGACATCATCCAGCAATCGGAGCGGATCAAGGCCCAGAAGGCGCGGCCCACCCAACGCGAACTGCTGGAGCTTCGGAGGCTGTTTCCTCGGCTGGCCACCCCGAACGCCGCATTCCGCAACGGCGGGAACCTCGCCTTCACCGACGTCTCCAAGGACTGGCGCTTCGACCTCGAGGCGGTCACCCACGGAATGGCCGCCGGAGACCTCGATGGCGATGGCGATCTCGACATCGTCCAGAACAACCTCAATGCGCCGCCGACGCTGCTTCGGAACGACGCGCCCGCTCCCCGCATCGCCGTCCGGGCCTCGGCCCTGGGTGCCAACCGGCACGGGATTGGCGCGCGGATCCGGGTCACGGGTGGGCCGGTGCCCGTCCAGACCCAGGTGTTGCTCGCGGGCGGACGCTATCTCAGCAGTGATCAACCCCTCCGGACCTTCGCCGCCGCACCGGATTCCCGGCACACTGTTGAACTCCAATGGCCCTCGGGTCGGCACCAGATCATCTCCAACGTTCCGCCCGACACCCTGGTGGAGGTCACGGAGACTCCCGAAGACCCCGGAGCCATGCCGCCCGCGGTCCCGGCGAAGCCTTGGATGGAGGATCTCTCCTCCCGCCTCAACCATGTTGCGACCCAGTCCGGCTTCGACGACTTCGCGCGCCAGCGACTTCTGCCCTGGAGCGGCGCGTATCCGTCGCCGGGTGTGACCTGGGCCGATCTCGACGGCCAGCCCCCGGAGGAACTCGTGATCGGTGCCGGCGCGGGGGGCACTCCGGCGGTCTTCAGTGTCGAGGGTTCCGGGTTCCGACGTTGGACCAATGGGCCGCTGCAGCGTCCGGTGGCAAGGGACCTCACGACGCTCCTACCTGCTGGCGGCACCCTCCTGGCCGGCTCCAGCAACTATCGGGATGGGCGGACCAATGGCGGCATCCTTCGGGTCTATGCGCTCGACCAGGATGCCTCGGGCGAGAGCCTGCTCGGCCAGGCGACGTCGGTGGGGCCGTTGGTCTCCGCAGATTTCGATGGTGACGGGGCGTTGGAGATCTTTGTCGGAGGACGGGCCAAGGCAGGACGCTATCCCGAGTCGGTCCCCTCCCTGCTGCTGAAGTCCGAGGGCGGACGGTTCTCGGTCCAGCAACGCCTGCCCGAACTGGGCCTCGTGAATGCCGCGGTGGCGGCCGATCTCGATGGGGACGGATGGACCGACCTCGTCGCGGTCGAGGAATGGGGTGGGATCCGGTTTCTCCAGAACCAGAAGGGGCGTCTTGCCCCTTGGGATCCCTCGTTGACGGTCGGACTCGAGCTCTGGGATCCGGGGCCCCGGCTCGGTGGGCGTCGCACGATGCCGGCGTCGACCCTCACCGGGTGGTGGACCTCGGTGGCCGCCGGGGATTTCGATGGCGACGGCCGACTCGATCTCGTCGTGGGCAATCGCGGCTGGAACTGGTTTCCCGTGCCGAAGGCCCCCTCGCTCGGTTCTGCGGGTCCCGCCGATCGGCGTCGCCTGCAGTTCGGCGACCTCACGGGCCAGGGACAACTCGACCTTCTCGAATCCTATCCGGATTTTCCGGACACCGAACGTTGGCTCCCGGTCCGAAGGGCCGACGTCCTGCTCGGGGCGTTCTTCGGCCGGAGCCCCAGGCTCCAGGAGGCCTTCGCGACCCGGGCTGCATTTGGGCAGGCCACCATCGCGGACCTCCTGAAGACGCTCCAGGCGAGCGGTCCGGTCTCGACCCGCGAGGCGATCTGGTTCTCCTCGGCCGTGTTCCTGAACCGAGGCACCCACTGGCTGCTCCACCCGCTGCCGCGCGAGGCGTCGATGTCCCCGGTCTGGGGACTGTCGGTCGCGGATTTCGACGGGGATGGGGCGCAGGACCTCCTGATGGCCCAGAACTTCATGCCGGTGCGCCCGGACGACGTGCCCCAGGACGCAGGCTGTGGGCTGCTCCTGCGTGGCGATGGCGTCGGGAACTTCAAGCCGGTCGACCCCCGCGAGAGCGGCATCCGGGTCTGGGGTGATGCCCGGGGCTCGGCGGTGGGAGACTTCGACCGGGATGGCCGTCCCGATGTCGCCGTCGCCCAGAACTCCGGTCCCACCGCGCTCTTCCACAACCTCTGCGCCAGGCCAGGCCTCCGTGTGGTGCTCCAAGGTCCGGAGGGCAACGCAACGGGGGTCGGCGTCCAGTTGCGACCTCGGACCGCCGAAGGGGTGGGCGCCCTCCAGGAGGTGCAGTCGGGCACGGGATGGATGTCGGTCGACAGCCCCGTCCGAATCCTCACCGCCAGCGATCCCATCGTGGCCCTGGAGGTCCGCTGGCCGGGAACCGCCACGAAGACGATTCCCGTCCCCTTGGGGGCCGCGGAGGTCGAGGTCGATCCATCCGGAACCCTGAAGGTCGCGCGATGAGACTCCGTTCATCTGGGAGGTGGCGACGGGCAGAAAGGGGACAGTGGCCCCGGATTCCAGACGTTCTACTGGTCGCCCTCCTCCTGCTGGTCTTCCGGCTCGGTGCCGCGGAACCGGCATGGCAGACGGCCGACGGCTATCGATGGAGACGGGTCGAGCCTGCCGGCGTGGGCCGATCGGGGTTCACCCTCCTGACCAACACCTCCCTTGGCATCACGTTCACCAACGTGGTCCAGGAGGATCGCACGATCACGAACCGCAACCTGGGTTCTGGTTCTGGTGTCGCCCTGGGGGATGTCGATGGCGACGGCTGGTGCGACGTCTTTCTCTGCGGCATCGATGTCTCCCCACGGCTCTACCGGAACCGGGGGGGATGGCGCTTCGAGGATGTGACCCGTGAGCGGTTTGCGGTCGATCCCGGGTCGGGACCGGGCAGCGACGCCACCGGAACAGCCTTCGCCGACATCGATGGCGACGGCGATCTGGACCTTCTGGTGAATGGATTCGGTCGAGGAACCCGGCTCTGGCTGAACGATGGAAAGGGTCGCTTCCAGGAACGGACCGACGAGGCGGGTCTCCGAAGTCGGACGGGGGCGACCTCCCTGGCATTGGCCGATGTGGATGGGGACGGAGACCTCGACCTTTACGTCTGCAATTTCCGCCCGGACACGGTGATGGATCAACCCGGTGTGAAGTTCGCCCTGCGCAACATCGGCGGGCGTCCGGTCGTGATCTCGATGGACGGACGCCCCACCACTGCGCCCGACCTCACCAACCGGTTCGAGATGGGTCCCGGAGGCCAGGTCGTTGAGTACGGCGAGCCCGATGTGCTCTGGCTCAACGAGGGGGCCGGACGGTTCCGGGCGGTGTCCTGGACCGAGGGGGTGTTCGTCGACGAAGACGGCCAGCCGTTCCGGAGTCCGGAACGGGACTGGGGATTGGCCGCCCAGTTCGGGGATCTCGATGGCGATGGGCGGATGGATCTGTACGTCTGCAACGATCTGCATACGCCGGACCGTCTGTGGATGAATCGGTCAACTCCCGGGAAGCCCCGCTTCGAGGCCATCCCGAGGCTGGCCCTGCGCAACAACAGCACGTTCTCGATGGGCGTCGACTTCGGGGACCTCAACCGCGACGGCTTCACCGATTTCTTCACGGTCGACATGCTGGCCCGTGAGCGGTCGATCCGCGCCCGTCAGATGTCGGGCCTGGCCCCGCAGTTCCGGCGTCCGGGTGAGTTCCAGGACCGGGTCCAGCTCCTCCGCAACGCCCTTCAGTGGAACCGGGGCGACACCACCTTCGCCGAGACCGGCATCTTCAGCGGCGTCGAGGCCAGCGACTGGTCGTGGGGGCCGATCTTTCTGGATGTCGACCTCGACGGGTTCGAGGACATCCTCGTGACCAATGGCCAGATCCGGGACTATCAGGACAGCGATGCCGCCGAGCGGGTCGCGACGGCGCAGGCCGGGGGGCGGACCCTGACGCCGTCCGATATCCTGAAGCTGAACCGGGACCTGCCGCGCTTCGCCACCGCCAACGCTCTGTTCCACAACCGGACCCCGCAACGTCTCCGGGAGTCGGGGGCAGGGGATGGGATTCCCGGCACCCCGGTCGTTCCCGTGTTTCTGGAGCGGGCAGCGGAATGGGGGTTCGCCACAGTGGGCATTTCCCAGGGCGCTGCGGTGGCGGACCTCGACCAGGACGGCGACCTCGACGTCGTGATGAACAATCTCCTGGAAGGGCCGGGAATCTACCGCAACGAAGCCACCGCATCTCGGGTGGGTATCCGTCTCCGGGGGCGTGGAGGAAACTCGCGCGGGATCGGATCCCGGATTTCTGTGATCGTTCCGGAGCCCCGGTCGGCGTTTCCGACGGAACAGTCCCAGAACGTCATCGCCGGCGGACGCTATCTCAGCGGAGATGAGGCGATGCGGACCTTCGCGGCGGGCACGGCATCCACCGTCGAGGTCACGGTGCGGTGGCCCTCCGGGAATCTCAGCCGTCACAGGCGGATCCCGGTCGACGCCCTGGTTGAGATCGACGAGCCTTCGGGTGGTGATCCGACCCGACCTGCAGCAGCCGTGCCGGCATCCCTCCTCCGCTTCGAGGATGTCTCCGACCGCCTGAAGCATGTGGCCACCGATGCGCCGTTCGAGGAGGGGAGCCGCCAGCCACTCCTGCCTAACGGGCTCGGCCAGCTGAGTCCAGGAGTGTCGTGGGCGGATTGGAATGGCGACGGATTCCCGGATCTCGCAGTCGGGGCAGGACGTTCCGGA
>VHCG01000029.1 GCA_016871805.1 Verrucomicrobiota bacterium | reverse complement strand
TGCCCTTGAGTGGTTCACCAACGCCACCCATCGCCTCCTGCTGAGCGAATTCACCAACGGGCTGCCATTCCTGCCCCAGGGCTCGCGGATCTATCGGCCTGGCCTGGGCGTCCATGGTTGGACGCTTTCCCAATATACCCCGAGCAGCTCGGCGTTACCGGTCGTTTTCCTGACCAACTATCCGTACGCCGCCCAGGTCCATCGACAGATGCAGCTGGCCGCGAACATCTATGATGCGTCGGTCAACGCGTTCTTCGTCGATCCGATCAGCCGAATCGCGGCCCCCACCGTTTTCCGTCCTGTCCTGTACGAGGATTCGAGGACCCCCGGGGTGCTGAGGCTCCACAGCTTCGAGCAGATCACCAACATCACCGTGGCCGGAATCCTGGCGCGCCAGTGGACCTCGCCCGATCTCGTCACCAACCGGGCGCCGAGGGACATCGGTTCGCCCGCCTCCACACTGACCCCATCGGCGCCCGAGACCGCGGTGACGACCCGGAACATTGGGGTGAACCTCTTCGGTATTCCCTGGATTCTCGGAGCCAAGAAGGGCCTGCCGAACTTCAACCAGGCCCTGTTCCAGACGGTGATCCAGCCGACCCGTCGCCTCTACGTCACCCGCCCGTCGCGGGTGGCCAAGATCGGGCAGTCAGAACTCCCCTTCACCGGGGCGAACGGCGGGGGATTCCGGACGGAGTACCAATACCTGATCAATGTCACCAATCTGGTCGGGCTGGAGGCCTGGAACTCCTACCTGACCAACTTCCCGCGCGGGGTCCGGATCTTCGCGACCAATGTCCTCGAGTTCACGCTGATGGATGAGACCATTCCCGGGGACCCCCGGGTGGTCCTGAGGCGTCGGGAGCTGTTGAGCACCAACTACCTCAAGTCCTCGTGGCCCGCCCGGGCCTATGAGGCCGCCGGATTGGTCCGGAACACCAATGCCCCAGCCTATCTCGAGTTCCCGCCCTACATCACCAATCGCACCGTGCCCGTCCCCGGTGGACTGGCCATCGGGACCTCGTTCATCTACGACCCGGTCAATCGACAGGCCTACCCACCGAACCTCACGAATGCCGGGCGCGTCGTCATCTCCCAGGCCACGTCCCGATACCTGACTCCCGTCCTCTCGGCCTACATCACCAACAGCCTCGTCTATGCGATCCTGGACGAGAACAGCCAGAGGCTCCTGGATCTGACGACGCTTCGGAGCACGATGGTGCGGACCAACGTGATCTCGACGCTCGGGCTCAACGCGCAGGGTGCCGAGCAGCAGTACTTCGGCGACCAGGCGGGTTCCTCGGACAGCGGCTTCACGTCCATGCCGCCGTTCTGG
The DNA here is from genome assembly GCA_016871805.1 of Verrucomicrobiota bacterium. Lineage (GTDB taxonomy): Bacteria > Verrucomicrobiota > Verrucomicrobiia > Limisphaerales > UBA9464 > UBA9464. Next base: position 48,548 of record VHCG01000029.1, on the reverse strand, counting down.
AACACGAACCTGGTTCAGGCCAACCGGACCCTCGGCGTCGAAAACCAGATGTTGGCCTCGGTCGGCACCATCCAGCTGCCGCGAACCCTGTGGCGGAACCCGACGGGGGCCCCGGTCCGGGAGGACCAGATCCAGGAGTCGATCGACGGTCTCAAGTACTTCTTCTACGGAATCCTCCCGGCGGCCGATCCCGCCTATATCATCCGAATCCGACAGAACTACGGGTCGAACCTTGTGACCCAGGTCGGATTCAACCCGTCGCCACGCGTGTTCCTGTCCGATCGCCGCATGGCCAACGATCCCTTGGTCCACTACACGAAGGATGATCTCTCGCCGGGCTATTTCTTCCTGACCGAGGCCGGCTACACCGAGGTGCCGCACGAGTTCTTTGGTCGCGCACCCGGTTCCCTGTTGGGAATCAGTCTGACCACCAACTTTGTTGCGTTCGACGTCGGCCGCTCGACCAAATTCGTCAATGCCTACGCCCCATGGGGAACCAACGCCAACCTGACCGGCCTGCCCATCCCGGCGACGGCAGCGGGCAGCACCGCCTTCGACTACGCCTTCAAGGATCCCCTGATTCGATCCTCGGATGATTGGAAGTTCCCTGTGGGAACCAACACCACGTTCCGCTTCGGTGGCGTCGGTCAGCTGGGTCGGGTCCACCGCGGCACGCCATGGCAGACGATCTACCTGAAGTCGCTCCCCGCGTTCGAGCTGCCCCCCGATCAGGCGTCGGTGGCCACGCGGCTCACTGGGGGACGCCTCACTTGGGGCGGTTGGGCCGGGGATCGGTACACCCACCCGACCAATGACTGGAAGCTGATGGATCTCTTCACCGCGTCGCTCAATGACAACTCGGCCCGCGGTCAGGTTGGCGTCAACCAGACCGGCGAGGCCGCCTGGGCCGCCGTCGTGTCTGGCCTGCCGCTCCTCGAGAACACGAGCACGGCGGATCCGGACCGGGTACAGCCCCTCTTCCTCAGGCCCGACTCGCCGCGGATCGCCGAATTCGTCTCCGGCTACAAGGACTCGAGGAACAACCGGATTCCGGGAATCAGCCAGATGCAAGCCGCCACAAACCAGGCTGGCGTGCTGTTGAATCCGGATGGAGCGTTCCAGAATCTCGGGTCCGTGCTGCAGGTGCCCACCCTGTCCGATCGGGCCCCGTTCCTGAAGACGGACCTCGACTGGTCGCGGATCCGGAATGTCGGGGATGAGGTCCTCGAGCGGCTGCCCCAGCAGGCGATGTCATTGCTTCGGGCCGATGAGCCCCGGTATGTGGTCTACGCGTACGGACAGACCCTCAAGCCCGCCCAGAATGCCATCAACCTCCGACCTGGACCGCTCTACGGAATCTCCACCAACTACACCATCACCGGTGAGTTCGTGACCAAGACGGTTTTCCGCATCGACGGTGATCCCCGGAGGCTCCGTCCCGTCGTCGAGGATCAACGCGTGATCCTCTCGAACCCATAGCCCGGCTCTCCGTTTTCCAATCCATGAGTCTCTCCCGTCGTCAGAAACTGGCCGTGGTGCTGCTCGCTGGGGTTCTCGCCCACCTGGGATGGCGCGCCCATGACCGCGGTCTCCTGACCCTCGGTCCGGTTGGGTCGACCGATCCCTTCGTCGGCTCCGCGGCGCGCAGTGCGACCATGACGCCGCTGTTGGTGTCGTCCGCTCCGACCGCCGGTTTTGTGGCGGGGCAGGGGCGGTGGATCCCGATCGAGACTCTTCCCTCTGGGGCCAATCCTGGACACCGGGATCCCTCCTTCGCCTTCCGTCTGAGGAATACGGAGGCAGCCGTCGAGGAGCTGATCCTCAACGATCGGGCCATCCTGCTGCGCAACGCACTGATCGACACCGCGTCGCCGGATCCGCTCCAGATTCCCGAGAGCCTGCGGACCACGCGTCCCGCCGAAGCCTTCATCGTCCAGGCCACCGGCCCCATCACGCGGGAATTCCAGCAGCGTCTGGTGCAGTCCGGTGCCGCGGTCCTCTCCTACGTTCCCAACAACGCCCTTCTGGTGCGGGCCTCCGCCGAGGTCTCGGAACGACTTGCGGCCGATCCGGGAACCCATGCGATCCTGGGCCTCGAGCCGTACTTCAAGCTCTCGCCGTCCCTGATCGACCAGGTTCTTGGGGGTTCCGAACCACAGTCGGGACAGGATTTGGTTGTGACGGTTCCCGAGGGGTTCGACCCTTCCGGTGAGCTTGGCTCGATCGGGGTCCAGGAGCTGGGACGGAGCCGTGGACCGTTTGGAACGCTCGTGACGGTGTCGGTCCCGGCTGGGCGTCTGGCTGCACTGGCCGCCGTTCCCGGGATCCACCGGGTGGAACCACGTCGCACCATCGGCCTCGCCAACGACCTGACCGGATACGCGCTGGGTTCGACGACGAATCCCGCCAACACAGGCTCCTTCGAGGGGCTGACCGGGAACAAGGTGCTGGTGAACGTGAACGACTCGGGTGTCGATGCCACGGCCCCTGACCTTGAGGGCCGGGTGTTCACGCAGGCCGGCGTGCCGGCTGGGCTTCGCGACCCGAACGGCCATGGCACCCATGTGGCGGGATCGATCGCCGGGGATGGTTCGCAGTCCAGCACGGTCAAGATTCCGCCCCAGGGATCGACCAACAACATGGACTTCCAAGGCCGGGCCCCGGAAGCCTCGATCTTCATCCTGCCCGTCGACCTCGCCTCTGGCCCGGCCTCCGGGGATTCGTGGCTCCAGGAAACCGCGGCAAATGCGCCCGAGCGGTTCAATGCGAAGACCAACATCCTCATCTCGAACAATTCCTGGGGATACACCGGGCCGGACATCTACGAGTACTCCACCCACTCCGCCAGCTTCGACGCCGCGGTCCGGGATGCCCTGCCGGGTGAGACCGGAGACCAGCCGATCCTCTATGTGTTCGCTGCGGGCAACGACGGGGCAGGGGGGGACAACGGCATTGGTGGCGTTCCTGACACCATCCTCTCCCCGGCCAACGCCAAGAACGTCATCACCGTCGGCGCTCTCGAGAGTCCCCGGTATCTCACCAACGCGGTGATCAGCGGAACCAATGGGCTTCCGGTTCAGATCGGTTCCCAGGTCCTCGTCCCGGGCTGGGAGACCAATGGAGGCCCCTACTTCACCAACCGGATCCTCGAGAAGCGGACCGATTCCGACTGGCAGGTCGCCGGGTACTCCAGCCGTGGCAACGTCGGCATCGGCATCGAGGGAACGGTGGGCCGGTTCAAGCCGGACGTCGTCGTCCCCGGAACGTTCATTTCATCGGTGCGATCGACCCAGTGGGATCCTCCTGAACTGCCCGATTCACGGTCCCCGTTCTACCCCATCGCCTCGCTGATGGCGGAAGTCGACGACGAGGTCCTGCCGAACTACCGCTTTGAGTCGGGCACGAGCATGGCCGCACCGGCCATTTCCGGGGTGCTGGCCCAGATGCAGGAGAACTTCGAGTACAAGGTGAAGCAGTTCCCGTCCGCCTCGACCTACAAGGCGCTTCTGATCAATTCCGCGCGCGCCACGAGCCCGGGCTACATGCCCAGCCGCGACGAGGTGTTCAACTACGGTGGCTGGGGGCGTCCAAATCTGCAGCGTGCACTCGGGCGTGGTTTCCGCTCCACCGTCGATGGGCGCGAGGTGGATGTCCTCGCCGTTGAGAACAACAAGGGGTTGTCCACGGGCGAGTCGGTGGACTTTGACCTCGCGATCCTGAGCACCAATGCGCTGGAGGAGACCCTCCGGATCACCCTGGTCTGGACCGATCCCCCCGGCGATCCGTTGGTCGGACCCAAGCTGGTCAACGACCTCGATCTCATCGTCTCCAACCGGATCACCGGGGAGCTCTACTGGGGCAACGACCTCAACCGGGAATCCGGGTTCTCCGTGGGCCATGGGACGAACGACATCTCGACCAACGGTCTGCCGACCCTCGACCGGATCAACAACGTCGAGCGGATCATCCTCGCCCCGCCCCTCAGCTCCAACCTGGTCATCACGGTCGTGGCCCGTCGGGTCAACGTGAACAGCGTCCGATCCAACACCAATCGCATCGCCCAGGATTTCTCGCTCGCCTTCGCCTCGGATGGGGCTCCCTCGGCGACCAATGTCATCGCGACGGTCGGGGTGCCGAAGGGGGTGAACCCGGTGGCGGCCAGCTATGTCCGTCCCGCGGTGCTGTCGATGACCAACAGCTCCGCCTTCCTCAACCAGCGGGTGGGTGCGAATTCACCGCTGGTCGGAGGGACCAACGGACAGTTCCAGCAGTGGCAGTTCTATACCTTCACCAATGCCCCCGGAACCGTGACCAACGGGGATCTCGTCTTCACGAACGGCAGCAATGTGGTTTTCGTGACCTTTCCGGTCGGGAACCTGTCGCGGGGGCGGACCAATGGGCCGGACATCGATCTCTACGTGTCGCATGATCCAAGTCTGACGAACCTGGACGTGAACGCGGTCGCCGGAGCCCGCAAATCGACCACACGGGGCGGCAACGAGCTGGTCTACTTCCTTGGTGATCCACCGGCCCCCGACAATGTCTTCTACGTGGGTGTGAAGTCCGAGGACCACATGGCGGGTGAATACGGGTTGGTCGGGGTGAGCACTGACCAACCGCTGACGGCCTTCAACGAGCAGGGTTTCCCGATGCCCCTCGCCGTCCCCCTCGTCCAGCCCATACCCGATGGAACACCGTCGAATCCTGGTCTTGGGACCTACATGGCGATCAACATCATCCCGACCCCGATCCGGGCGGTGTACGCCACGGTCACAACGACCCATGAGAATTTCCCGGATCTGCTCACGTCCCTGAGCTTCGGTCAGAACGCCGTCGTCCTGCAGAACCATTCCCGGCTCCTTGGGCTTGATTCGGGCACCAACATCCAGGTGCGCTATGACGACACGGGCAGCGGGACGGCCGGGACCCAGCCCTCGGATGGACCCGGATCGCTCATCTCCTTCCTCGGCTACCCCGCCAGCGGTGCCTGGTTCCTCCAGAGCGTTGACAGCACCCTCGGGTACGTCGGCCGGATCAACAACCTCTCGCTGTTGATGCCACCCAACGATTTCGGCGACCAGTGGGTGGCCCGGTGCGTCAATGCGGATTCCGTCGGCCTCGAGGTCATCCTGGTCCCGCCGGATGCGAGCCGTCTTACGGTGTCGATCATCGACATCAATCCGCCGATGCCCCTCGACGTCTACATCATGAGGGATCAGTACCCGGACATCTCGAATCCGGACGCCGCCGACAAGTATGCCCGAATCCCGGCCTCGGGTGGCAGCGTCTCGATCGGCACCCGGGATGTCCCGCCGCTGGAGGCGGGTCGCTACTTCATCGCGGTGTACAACCCCAACAGCGTGCAGGTCTGCTATCGGATCCGCGGACGGATCGAGCGGAATCTGGATGCCAGCTACACCCGGTCCTTCACAGCGATCGAGAAGGGGCTGATCCCCGACGTGGCCCGCAGGGTCTCGACCCTCACCGTGGATGATGAACGGAAGATCACGGCCATGGACATCGGCGTCCGGGTGGATCACCCGAGGGCGTCCGACCTCTCGATGCGCCTCGGGAATCCCAACGGCTACAGTTCGGTCCTCTTCGAGAATCGGGGTGGCACCACGGCCACCAATCTGGGGCAGAGTGTCGTCTCGACGAACAACGACTTCCAACACGTCGCCCTGACCTTTGATCCCGTCTCGAGGAAGTCCATCGTCTTCGTCAACGGCCAGATCGCCAGCCAGGGGCTGTTGCCGCCGGGGTTTGTCCCGGCGACCAGCAACCGCCTCTACTTCGGAATCGATCCGACCCCCAATGGCCTGGTCCCCAATGGTGGCGTTCGGGTGGATGACTTCGGGTTGTGGAAGCGGGCGCTGCGTCCCCAGGAGATCCGCGACATCTACCTTCGTGGCGTCCAGGGCGAGCCCAAGCAGAGGATCGACGCGGCCGCGGGCCTCTGGGCGTTGTGGCCGTTCGACGCGATCCTTGGGACGACGGCACCGGATGGCATCGATGCCCTGGGAACCAACAGCGTCGTCTTCAACTTCTTCTGCTCCACCGCGACGGGCCAGTTTCCCGGAAGCCGATCGGTGTTCATCGAGGGCAAGGAGCGGGGCATCGCGCGGACGCGGAGCGAGGTCAATCTTCGCCCGGGCTCCGCGTTCACCCTGGAGGGATGGGTCTACATCCCTCCTCCGGGTACCAACGCCGTGTTCGCTGGATTCTGGGGTGAGGGAAGCGACTTCAAGTTTGGACCCGGACTGATCAGCAACCCGACCAATGGTCTTGGATCCATCACCGCAGTGATGACCTCCACGAATGGGCAGCAGATCCTGATCAATTCGGCACCAAACCAGTTCGAGAGGGGCCGCAAGGTCACCAACATCCTGTTCGCCACCTTCAGCGAGAACACCAACCGGGCCCACGAGAAGATCAAGTTCGTGCCGCCGCCGTTCGCTGGTCGGGTCGAGACCAACATGTTGGTCGTGAAGGATGATTTCGAGGACCTCGATCCGATCCCCTACCTGGCCGGTGATGCTGTCCGGGACTGGTTCGTGGTCACCAACACCATGACCGTCTGGCTGAACCCGGTGCTGTCCTACAACAGCAGCCGCAAGCTCATGGTGCTGTCCAACAGTGTGGTCCGACGGACCTTCCCGGTGGTCAGCGGCGAGAAGTATGCGATCAACTTCGCCGCCCGGCTCGTCTCCGACGAACGCAGCGTGGTGAATCCCACGGTTCTCATCGACGGTATCAAGGTCACCCCGCCGCCGGTCGTGCTCCGCACCAACGAGTGGAACACCAACAACGTCTATGTCTTTCGCGCCACCAAATCGACAGCGGTCGTGGAGTTCGATTCCCTCAGCGTCCCGTCCGGTTCGCACGGCATGCTCCTGGATGATGTGCAGCTGATCCAGGTCGCCGGATCCATGACCTACCTGCCCGAGGAGCCCCTGGGTCCATTGCTGGGTGCCGGTCTGGGAACCTGGAGCCTCGAGGTCGATGACACCCGCTCGCCGTATGAAGGCCAACTGCTCGACTGGCAGCTTACCCTCACCTTCGCTCCCGAGAGCCTGCCCGCGGTACGCCTCACCAATGGCGTCGCCTATTCGACCAACATCATCGGACCCGAGCCCCGGTACTTCTACATCGACGTCCCGCTGGAGGCCACGCGTGCAACGAACTACCTCCAGAGCACCACGGGCGGACCCCTCGTGCTCTGGCACAATCCGGTGGGTCTTCCCGGTCAGGGTGGACTCCCGGATGACCAGAGCCTGATCCGACCCACGATTGGGACGACCAACTACTATCAGGTTCTCAACACCAAGACGCCGCCGCTGCTGGTGCCCGGGCAGCGGTACTACCTGTCCGTCGAGAACCTCGATGCGGGTCAATCCAACACCTTTGCCATCCAGGTGGACTTCGGCCTCCCAATCCGGCCCCTCACCAACAACATCCCGGTGCGGGCCACGAACGACAATCTCGGTCTGATGGACTACTACTCGTTCAATGTGGGATCCAATACCGTCGCGGTGACCTTCATGCTCACCAACCACACGGACGACCTGCATCTGGTGGCGAGGAAGGCACCGCAGATCCCCAGCGAGTTCGCCTACGACTACGCCAGCACCAACGTCGGTCTTGTGCCGGAGGTGATCCTCATCGACCGCAGGAGCGAGCCGGTACCCCTCACGACGGGCCTCTGGTACCTCGGGGTCTACTCGACCAGCACGAACATCGGCAAACCGATCACCTACACGATCCTTGCGTCCGAGGACGAGGGGAATGCCATCCGGCTCACCAATGGAATCCCCTACCTGGCTTCGATCACCAACGAGACCCAGGAGTCCCATTTCTTCCTCGATATCGCCGAGGAACCCGGCAAGGGAACCTTCGCGCTCACCAATCTGAGCGCCAACGTCGACCTGTACCTCAGGCGTGGGTTGCCGTACCCGACCGGCACCGATTTCGATTATGCCAGCACCAATGCTGGACGTCTCGACGAGGTGATCGCCCTTGGACCAGGGAGCCTGCCCGTGGGCCTCAGCAAGGGGAGGTGGTTCCTTACGGCAGTGGCGAACGACCCTGCTCCGGTCCGCTTCGCCGTCGTGGCGAGCTATGTGACCAACAACGCGCCCGGTGCGATCGCACTCCCGGACTCCATCCCCTACGTCAACCCTCCTGCCTCCAACAGCGTCTTCTTCTCGTTCGTGGTTCCGCCCACGAGCCGTGGCGTGCTGTTCGAGGTCTATGACTACTCGATTCCGGTGACCCTCCGGGCGTCGAAGGGAGTGCTCCCCCCGTTCGCGGACAAGACCAACGTCTTCCTCGCGCCGGGTCCGACCCCGACCGGTCAGCGCATCGCCCTCCGCTCCGGGGCGTCCAATGACATCTCCGGGGCCTGGTATCTCCAGGTCCAGGTCAACTCCACCAACCTCGCGGTCTTCACCGTCCGGGCGTCCCTAGAACGGGATGGCATGCTGGTCAGTGGCGAACCCATCGAGGCCAACATCCAGCCTGGCACCGGGACCGGATTGGTGATGTCCGTCACAACAATCCCTGGTGAACGCTATGAGATCCGTGCGAGCCCTTCTCTCGCGGCCGACCCGGCCACCTGGAAAATCGTCACCACCGAGGTTGCGACCTCCGATCTCCTGAACTTCATCCTGCAGCCTCCGACGGGTGGGGAGCCGCTGTTCTATCGGGTCGTTCAGCTCCCACCCTGATCCGTCGGCATGTCCCCGATCGGTCTCGTCATCTCGTTCAATCCTGCGGTCGACGTCGAGTGGCGTCTCCGTCGGGTGTTGCCTGAGGAGAAAAACGAGATTGAGGCCGAGTCCCGGTGGCCGGGTGGCAAGGGGATCAACGTGGCCCGTTGGCTCCGTTGGTCGGGCTTCCCCTCCCGCGTGCTGTTGCCCCTCGGCGGGTCGACTGGACGTGAGCTCGCCCGTGGGCTCCGATTGGAAAAGATCCGGTTCATCCGCTTCCCGATCTCCGGGTCCAACCGCTGCAACGTGGTGGTTTCCCCGCAGACCGGCCCGCAGTTCCGTTTCAATGCAACCTGGCCGCGCCTGGAGAAGGCGGAATCGCAGGGTTTGAAGTCCCTGGCAACCGACTGGATCCGTCGATCGGATCCCGTGGTGATCTCCGGAACCCTTGCCTTCGGTTCACCCATGGGTACCTATGCCGACCTCGCCCGCGAGGCGAGACGGGCTGGAGTCCGCCTGTTCCTCGACTGCGACCGGGAACCCTTTGCCCGGGCCGCACGCCAGCAGCCGTTCCTCGTGAAGCCCAATGAGTTCGAACTCGCCCAGTGGGCGGGCCAGGACCTCGGGTCCGATTCCGAAGTGTTGTCGGCTGCGGAGGCCCTCTCAACCCTGACGCGGAACTGGGTATTGGTGTCCCGGGGTGAACGCGGGGCGCTCCTCGTCAATTCCCGGCTCGGCCATGCGATGCAGGCCACGCCTCCCCGCGTTGCCGTCCGCAACACCGTCGGCGCCGGGGATGCCCTGCTTGCCGCGGTGGTTGCCGAGTCCTCGGCGAGCCACGACCCCGTCGACTGGTTGGTCGCCGGTGTTGCAGCGGGAACCGCGGCGACCCAGGTGGTGCCTGGAACGCTGCCCTCGCGTGCCGACTGGGAAAAAATGAAGGCCCGCATCCGGGTCAATCCGGTGCGGGCCATGATGGATGGGACAACGGGGCAGGGCCCCAGCGCTCACGGAGCAGCCGGAACCAGGCGGTAGAACAGTCCCTTCTTCGACTCCGCCGTGGTGTTCACGTCCATGGTGGCCCCAAGGTTGAGGACACCCCGCGCCACGCGGTTCCAGTGGATCAGGTCCTCCGACGCCTCAAGATCCATCGGGGTGCCGTCGTCCCCGCCGACCATCACAAGCTCATGCCGCCCATCTCGGGTGGGACGGAGGGGGGCGATCCGCGGTTGATCGGGTTCCGACACCCCGAGGCCAGGCACCACGCCAGCACCGGGAGTCTTGATGTCGTCGCGGCCCCAGAGAATCCCGTCGCCAATGACGACCAGTGTCGGGAACGAACGGACGGTCTCGTCCCCGATCCGGGCCCGGACCAGCAGCAGCGAAAGTCCCTCGGTGGGTTCCTTCCAGGTGAACGACCACGGCTCCTGCGTGACCGTCCCCAGTTCCTTCAGCTCGCCCCCGGAGATGGCCAGGAACTCGACCGACTCGATGGCCTCGCCTGTCGTGGGCTTGACCACGATCTCGAGGGGTTGGCCGGCCGGGAGGCGATCGCCGTTCTGTGGGGAGGCGATCACGATCTTCGGCATGATGTCGGGCGGGACCGGGGGTTTGGCCTCGACGACGACGAAGCGCACGGGTTCCGACTTGGCGACGGCCGTCTGGTCGTTGATCGCCCGCGCATGCAGGACATGCATGCCGGCGACCGGCTGGGTCCAACGCGCTTCGAATAGCAGCTTGTGGTCCGGCGACGAGGCCGGAGCATCCGCTGGACGCTTTGCGGTGGCGACCACCGTGGCGTCGACCACGAACTCGACCGCAGAGACGGGAGCATCCGGGGTCTCGAAGACCACCGCCTGAAGTGAAACCTCCGGTGTGCTCACAAACGATCCCATCGCAGGCGTTGTGATCCTCACCCAGGCGGGCCGGGGCGGTTCAGTGGGATCCTTGAGGGTCAGCTTGGGGCCGTCCACCCGGACCGTGGAGCCGTCGGTCCGATGTCCTACGGCGCCGAGGGCATGGGTCCCGGCGGTGCCCTTCCAGTCGAGGACGAACAGGGAGGTTCTCGAGGGTACGATGCCACCGGTGGGCAGTCGGGATCCCTTGCCGAGCGGGGTCTCACCGTCGAAGAACTCGACGGACTCGAAGGTGCCTTCCACCTCGTTGGCCTGCACGACCAGCAGGAAGGGAACCCCCGAGACCCAATTCAGTTCGCCCTGGGGCTTCAACCAGACCAGTGGGGCCACCGGTTCGGGTTCCGAGGCGATGCGCACGGCCACCGAGACCGAGATGCCCTTGGCGGTCTTCGATCGGGCGATGGCGGTCAGCACGGCGACGCGACCTTTGGGGACCGTCCATTGGATCGCCCACGGGGCCTCGGAATCGGTGCCGATCTCCTGGAATCGGCCGTCCACGACGGCCTCGAACGAGACCGACTCGATCGGTTCGTCACCCTTCACCTCGGCCGCCACGGTGAGGGAGGTCCCGGGTTTGAGCAGCTCACCGGTCTTCGGGGAGACAATGCCGACCCGGATGGGCAGGGCCGGGCGAAGGGGCGGTTCGATGATGCCCATCACCAGCACCGGGACGGAATCGGATCGGGCCGATCCGGTGCGGGATCCGGCCTTGGCGTAGAGGAGCGTGAGTCCGGGTTCGCGGGGTTTCCAGTCCACCTGCCAGGGTTCCTGGGTGGCCGTGCCGAGCTCCTGGGTCTGTCCGTTCACGATGGCGAAGAAGGAGACGAGCTGGATCGGTTCCTCTCCGGCCACCTTGGCCGAAACCGTGATGGGGTCCCCGGGGGTGACCTTGGTTCCGGCGGAGGGCGAGGCGATGGCCACCCGGAGAGTCGGCTCCGGGGGTGGCTGTGGGATGCCCACCACCAGCACCGCGACGGGGTCCGACAAGGCCACCACGACCTCGCCGCTCAGGGCGCGGACCTTGAGGATGTGGAGGCCGAACGGGATGTTCTCCCAGATCGCCTTGAACCGGATCCTGGTCCAGGCCTGGGGCTTGGGCTGGTCGACGGGCCGATCGACCGTCGCAATCACCCGTTCGGAGGCGAGGAATTCCACCTGGGTTACCGGGTACTCGGAGCCGTCGACCGTGACGGCCTCGAGGGTGAGGGTCTTCGGCATGAGGACGGTCCCTGCAGACGGGGAGATCAGATAGGCGCGCGGCTCCTGGGGCTTATCCTGAGCCTGAGCCAAGGGCACGGAAAGGAGGGTCGCTGCGAGGGAAAGGACAAGACGCAGGGCCCGCGGTAGACGAGAGGTTGGGGACATCATTTTGGGAACATCCGGTCCCCACGCCCAGGGTCGATGGGCCTGAGGTCGCCGGATTGGATAGGAAACTTCACGTGCGACACCCCTTGTGCAAGGTTTTCCTGGGGGATCGCAGGCGGGAAGGTTCACGGTGAACCCAGGCTGCTCCGTGGCACCGCGCGCCGCCCAGCGGCGACCGAGGCGGTCAGACCGAGGCGCCATCCGATCCCTTGGCCTCGGGCGGAATCTGCAGGCAGCCCTCCCAACGTGCCATGACGGCGGTCGCGAGGCAGTTACCGACCAAGTTTACCGTGGTCCGGGCCATGTCCATGAGCTCGTCGACACCCATGATCAAGAGCACGCCCTCGAGGGGGAGTCCGAAGCTCACCAGGGTTCCCGCCAGGATCACCTGCGAGGCCCTCGGTATCCCCGCCATCCCTTTGCTGGTGAGCATCAGGGTCAGCATCATGACCAGCTGCTGGCCGATCGACAGTTCCACCCGGGCCGCCTGGGCAACGAACACCGAGGCGATGGCCAGGTAGAGGGTGGATCCGTCGAGGTTGAACGAGTAGCCCATCGGCATCACGAAGGAGACAATCCGCTTGGGAACACCGAACGTGACCAGCCGCTTCATGGCGTCGGGCATTGCGGCGTCCGACGAGGTGGTGGTGAACGCCAGGATGATCGGTTCGCGAAGCAGTCGTAGGAACCGCATCACCGGCACTCGGGCCCAAAGGGCGGCGGGGAGAAGGACCACCACGCCGAACACCGCGAGGGCCCCGTAGAGGGTGAGGATCAGGCGGGCCAGGTTCTTGAGGACGTCCAGCCCTCCGTGCCCCACGGTGACCGCCATTGCGGCACCGATGCCGATGGGGGCGCATTTCATGACCAGGGCGGTGAACTTGAACATGACCTCCGTCAGCCCCTCGAAGAATGCCAGCATCGTCGTGCGGTGCTCCCCGGGCACCTGGGCGAGGGCGACGCCGAACAGGATGGCGAAGACCACGACCTGCAGGACGTCATTGGCGGCCGCGGCGGCGAAGAAGCTCTTGGGCGCCAGATGCTCGATGATGCCCGAGAATGTGACGGGAGTCGGGGGTGCCGCCGGTGTGGCTGCGGAGGGTGGCGGAAGGACCAGGCCATCCCCTGGCCGTGCCAGGTTCACCGCAGCCAGCCCGATCGCCAAGGCCAGCGTGGTCACCACCTCGAAGTAGACGAAGGACTTGAAGGCGAGGCGCCCCACCGCCCGGAGATCCTCGGCGTGTCCGGCGATGCCGACCACCAGGGTCGAGAAGACCAGGGGCACCAGGATGCACTTGATGAGGTTCAGGAACAGGGTCGAGAGCACCTTGAGATCCTGGGACGGACCCGGGAAGAGCCATCCGACCAGCACGCCCACGACCATCGAGATCAGGATCCAGCGGGTCAGGGAGATCTTGGGGCCGCGCTTCTCGGGGTTCATGGACCCCGGCAGCATGGCTCCGCGGTCCCGGGGTTGCCCAGTTCGGAGTTCTCCTGGGCGCGGTGCCGAAACCCGACGGCTCGCGCTCAGAGACGGCCGGTCTTGCTGGAGATCCTCGCGTAGAAGGGCTCGATCACCTTGTCGAGGTCACGGTTTCCACAGGCCGGGCCTTCCACCTTCTTGGATTCGTGCTCATCGACCGACAGGACCTCGGCAAATTTCTTCCCACACTTGCGGCAGACATATTCGTAGAGCGGCATGGAATCCTACTGCCCTCCGCAACGAGGTCTCGGGGGTGTTTCTTACCCGACCCCGCGCCGGCGGTCGCCACAGGAACCCGTTGATCGGACCCCGGCCGGTCCACATGATCGTCCCCGATGCAGTCGCTCTCCTCCCTAGTCGCCGGCCAGCCTGTCTCGGCTCGTGAAGTCCTGACCGTCCGCAGTCCCTATGACGGTTCGGTCTCCGGGACCGTGGTCCTGGCGAGTCGTGCGGATACCGAGGCCGCCGTGGCGGCGGCCCTTGGATTCCGGGACACGCCCAGCCGCCATCAGCGGGCCGAGATCCTGGAGAAGACCCGCATGGCGCTTGAGTCGCGGCGCGACGAGTTCGCCCGGATCATCACCTCCGAGGCCGGGCTGGCGCTGCGGGAGTCCCGCTATGAGGTCGGTCGCACGCTGGATGTCCTGAAATTCGCCGCGATGGAGACCCTTCGTGATGACGGACAGATCTTCTCGTGCGACATCTCGGCGCAGGGAAAGTCCCGGAAGATCTTCACCACGCGAGAACCCCTCCGCTGTGCGGTGGCGATCACCCCGTTCAACCACCCGCTCAACCAGGTGGCCCACAAGGTGAGTCCCGCCATCGCCGCCGGAACCCCGATCATTCTGAAACCCTCGGAGAAGACCCCGTTGGTGGCCCTTCGGTTCGCCCAGCTTCTCCACGAGGCCGGACTCCCAGGTCCCATGCTCAGCGTCCTGCTCGGACCCACCGCCGAGGTGGCCGAGCCTCTGGTCACCCATCCCGAGGTCGAGCTCGTCGCCTTCACCGGCAGTGTGCCAGTCGGCAAACGGATCGCCGCGACCGCCGGCTACAAGAAGCTCGTGCTGGAGCTCGGTGGCAACGATCCGTTGATCGTCCTCGACGACGCCCCGATGGATCTCGCGGTGACCCTCGCCGCGGAGGGAAGCTACCGGAACTCGGGCCAGCGCTGCACCGCGGTGAAGCGGATCCTCGTCCATGAGGCCGTCCTCGAGGAGTTCACCGAGAGGCTGGTGGAGAGGACCCGTGAGTATGTCTGTGGGGATCCGATGGACGAGGCCACCCGGGTTGGCACCGTGATCGACGAGGCCAGCGCCCGCCACCTCGAGACCGTCGTGGCCGAGGCGGTCCAGGCCGGGGCCCGGGTCCGGATCGGCGGAACCCGCCAGGGCGCCCTGTATCCGCCGACTGTCCTCAGCCATGTCCCCAGGGACTCGCGGATGGTGGTGTGCGAGAGCTTCGGTCCCCTGGCCCCGATCCTGGCGATCCGCGACCTTGACGACGCCCTGCAGCTCGCCAATTCCACCGTCTACGGACTCAGCTCCGGGGTGGTGACCCGCAACCTCGATCATGCCCTCAAGGCGATCCGGACCCTGCGGTGCGGCACCGTGAACATCAACGAGGTGCCGGGATTCCGGGTCGAGAGCAGCCCGTTCGGCGGCATCAAGGACAGCGGACTGGGCATCAAGGAAGGCGTGATCGAAGCCATCAAGGCCTACAGCTACGTGAAGACGTTCAGCCTCCCGTGGTGACGCTGGTGGTCGGGAGCCGGTAGACCCGGATTGCAGTGTCCCGGAACACGGCGGTCATCGCATCGGGTGCCTCGATGGCCAGCGTCCGGATCGCGATGTCCAGGACGGTTTTGTAGGACGCGAACAGCAGCGACACGGGCCAGTTGCTGCCGAACAGGAGGCGTTCCGGCCCGAAGGCCGAAACCACGGCCCGTGTGACCGGCGCGTAGGTGGCCGGTTCCTGCGGGGCCAGTCCCCCACGGCGGCCGGTCCCCTCGACCAGCCCGCTGAACTTCATGAAGACGTTCGGCTGGTCCTTGCAGTCGCGGAGTCCGGCCAACCAGGCCTCGGGTGGGGCAACTCCGACCGGGACATTCGCGCAGTGGTCGACGACGAGACGGAGTCGAGGCAGCCGGTCCGCCAGGCGGGCTGCGTCCGCCAGCCGATCAGGCGGGATCAGCAGGTCAACCGTGAGATCCGCATCGGTCACCCGTTGGAGATCGTCGGAGGAACGCCCCGGAACGAGTGCGGTGGACAAGGCCTCCGCACCGATGCGGATGCCCTTGAAGGCGTTGCGGCGGGACAGTCGACGCAGGTGCCCTGCGAACCCGGGGGTCCCGACCGGCAGGTTCCCCACCACGCCGAGGATCACGGGGTGGTCCTCCGCTAGGTTGAGCAGCCAGTCGTTGTCCTCGATCCAGGGACTGGCCTCGACGACCACGGTTCCGGTCACCCCCAGCGGTCGGGCCAGGTGCTCGAACTCGGGAGGCAGGAACGCCCGGTGCAGCACCGGATCGGCCGGCGACGGCCACGGCACCCCTTGGGGTCGGCCCGGGATGTAGAAATGGGTGTGGGTGTCGACAATGCCCCTCGGGGCACCACGGGTGTGTCCTCGGGTGCGGCATCCGGGGAGGCCTGCGGTGGCCGCCATCGCCAGTCCGGTGCCGCTGGCCCTGAGGAACTTGCGTCGATCCATGGGCTTCGTCCGGAACCGTCGACCCTCAGGGTTCCGTCTCGCCCTCCGGCTCCGCATCGGCGGGGGGCTCCGGGGTCTCGGGTGCCGGCGGCGGCAGATCCGCACCCGGGGGAAGGGGAGTCTCGAGAATCTCCCGCTGCCACGGGAGGAGCTGGGACCACTCACCGCTGTCGGTCCGACCCAGCGCCATCAGGGTGCCCCGCGAGGCGATGATGGTAGGATCGATCCGGAGCTCCTTCGCCCGGTAGTCCCGGCGGATTCGGAGGGTCTCCGCGAAGTCGAGCTCCTTCCGCGTCATCCGTCGCGTCGAATTCCTGTGATGCCGAGGACGTTTTCCAGCGGGAACGGCGAGGCCTCTGTGGATCGCCTCGAGAACTCCCTGCCTGCGCTTTGGGGTCAGGTAGGGTGGCAGCCGGACGACCCTCGTGCCTCCTCGCGACGCCTGTTCCGCGAGGAAGCAGAGGCTGTCGTGCTTGAGGATGAAGAAGGGGGGGCGTCCCGTCCGGAGCGCGTCCCGCTCGCGCCAGTGCCAGAGCTCTCGAAGGACCGCCAGCCCCGTCTCGTCCAGCTTGTCGTGACCCCGAAGGCGCCAGACCGAATCGGGGTCGTCCGGGGTGTGCTGTGTGGCGTCGCGAAGGATCCGGTCGCACGTCTGACGGTGCCAATCGAGACGGCCCAGCTCCTCGAGGCGCTGTTTCAGCAGGGACTTCAGCGGATGGAGATGCCGGACGTCGTTGAGCGCGTAGTCGACCATCTTTTCGGTCAGGGGGCGGCGTCCCCAGTTGGCCTTCTGCGAGCCCTTCTCGAGGCGCAGACCCAGATGGGTGGAGAGGACGTCGTTGAGACCGAACTTGGCCTCACCGAGAAGTCGGGCCGCCCACATCGTGTCGAAGATCGAGGTCGGACGGAAATTGTGTCCCGACGACAGCAGACGGAGGTCGTAGTCGGAGGCGTGGAAGATGATCTCGTGTCGGTCGAATGCCTCCCAGAGCGGCTCGAGATGCAGGTCCGCCAAGGGGTCCACCAGGCGGTCCTCGCCTGGGATGGCCACCTGGAGGAGACAGAGCTTTTCCGGGTAGGCATGGAGGCTGTCCGCCTCCGTGTCCGCGGCCACCCAGGGGGCTTCGGACACACGGGCTGCAAACTCGGCCAATTCAGCTGCGGAATCGATCACCGCGGGCGATCATCATCGAGTTTGGCCGGTCCGCCAAGATGGGAAGTGGGACTGATGGGAATTGGGACTTCCCGGACCACGGGGAGCGGTGGGCAGAGGCTGCATACGGAGGCCGCGTGCGGGGTGTGTGCGGGGTGTGTGCGGGGCAGGAAATCAAGAATCGGGTTGGCCTTCGGTCACCCTCCCGCAACTCTCTTCCCGATGTGGCCCTCGCCCGAACGATCCGCCGCCCGGCTGTGGCGTGCGTTGGATTCCAGGAAGCGGTTGTTCCTGATCGCCGGCCCCTGTGTGCTGGAGGATGAGGCCACGGCCCTTCGGATCGGCCTCCATCTGCGGAGGATCTGCCATCGACTGGGCATCACCTATGTCTTCAAGGCCAGCTTCGACAAGGCCAACCGTTCCTCGGGAACCTCCTACCGCGGCCCTGGCTTGGACGAGGGGCTGGCTGCCCTGGGACGTCTCCGGAAACGCCTGGAGGTCCCGGTCCTGACCGATGTCCACGAGGTGGCCCAGGTGGGGCCGGCGGCCGAGGTTGTCGACATCCTCCAGATCCCGGCGTTCCTGTGTCGGCAGACCGACCTGGTGACCGCTGCGGTCGCCACGGGGCGCGTCGTGAACCTCAAGAAGGGGCAGTTCATGGCTCCCGACGAGATGAAGTCGGTGGTGACCAAGGCCTCCGAGGCGTCCTCCGGGCCCCGCCCGAGGCTTCTGTTGACCGAGCGCGGGACCACGTTTGGGTACCACAACCTGGTGGCCGACATGCGAAGTCTCCCCATCCTTGGCCGGTTGGGTTTCCCTGTGGTCTTCGATGCGACCCACTCCGTCCAGCTGCCCGGGGCGGCTGGTGGTCGATCGGGTGGTCAACGGGAGTTCGCTCCCGTTCTGGCCCGATGTGCGGTGGTGGCCGGAGCCCACGGGCTCTTCATCGAAACCCATCCGGAACCCGACACGGCGCTGAGCGACGGTCCCAACATGATCCCGCTTCGGGACATGGGCCCGCTCTTGTCCCAGCTCTGCCGCCTCAGGGAGGCCCAGGGATCAAGGATTTAAACGCCAGAGGGTGAAGTTCAGGAACGCGGCGAACGAGACCCAGGCCAGGTAGGGAACCAGCAGGATCCCCGACAGGCGGTCGACTCGAAGGAACAACACGAGCGTTCCCACGATGGCTGCCCAAAGGAGGAGAATCTCCACAAAGGCCAACCCCGGCTGCTGCAGGCCGAAGAAGATCGGGCTCCAGAAGGCGTTCAGGATCAGCTGCAGCAGATACATCAGCAGCGAGGTCCTCCGGTTCGTCCACCCCCCGCGCCGCCAGACCCGCCACGCCGCCAGGGCCATAGTCACGAAGAGGTAGGTCCACACCGGACCGAACACCCAGTTCGGCGGGTTCCAGCTGGGTTTGTTCAGTGCGGCGTACCACGAACCCGGACCCGCCTGGGATCCGATCACCGCTGCGATGAAGGTGATGCCGAACCAGCCCAGTGCCGCCACGACCGGATGCGTGGGGCCTAATCGTTGCAAAATATTGGAGTCGTGAGCTTTATGAACCGCCACACGCCGGATCATTGGGTCAATGCGGTTCCCACGCAATCGGGAGAGTTGCCAACCTCGGGTTCGGTGATTGTTTGCCTAGTGATTCGCACGCTCTTCCCCGCCCTCCTCCTGGCTGCCACCTCCCTGGTCCGGGCCGAGACCGACTGGCCCCAGTGGCGCGGGCCCCACCGGGATGGACAGGTCATGGGGCGCCCCTGGCCGTCCAGTCTCCAAGCCCCGACCTTGACCCAACGGTGGAAGGTCGACCTGGACCCCAGCTACTCCGGCGCGATCGTGGCGTCCAATCGGGTGTTTTCAACCGAGACCGTCGACAAGAAGTCCGAACGGGTCCGGGCGTGGGACCGCCAGACCGGCAAGGAGCTGTGGCGCCGCGAGTGGGAAGGGGCGATGAGCGTCCCGTTCTTTGCCAAGGCAAACGGCGATTGG
The DNA here is from genome assembly GCA_016871805.1 of Verrucomicrobiota bacterium. Taxonomy (GTDB): domain Bacteria; phylum Verrucomicrobiota; class Verrucomicrobiia; order Limisphaerales; family UBA9464; genus UBA9464. The sequence continues at coordinate 29,219 of VHCG01000029.1, read as the reverse complement.
ATCCGCGCCACCCCGGCCTGTGATGGCGAGCTGCTCCTCGTCGCCGGCATGCGGGATGTCCTCGTGGCGCTGGATGTCCAGGACGGCACCGTCCGATGGAGGAAGGATTTCGTGGCGGAGCTGAAATCAACCCTCCCTGACTTCGGGTTTGTGTCCTCGCCGTTGATCTCGGGCGACGCGGTGTTCGTGCAGGCCGGCGGGGGGGTGGCCCGGCTCGATCGGAAGTCCGGGGAGATCCGGTGGCGCAGTCTTGAATCGAAGGACGGCATGCTGGGCAGCGCCTTCTCCTCGCCCGTCCTGGCCACGCTGGCCGGGCGGAACCAGTTGGTGGTCCAGACACGCGCCGAACTGGTCGGACTCGATCCGGACGGCGGATCTGTCCTGTGGCGTCAGCCGGTCGAGGCGTTCCGGGGCATGAACATCCTGACGCCGACCGTGCTGGGGAACCGGCTCTTCGCCTCGGCCTATGGCGGCAGGACGCTGGCCTGGGATGTCCGGGCCGAGGGGCCCACCTTCAGCGTGGCACCCGCGTGGGAGTTCAAGGCCCAGGGCTACATGACCTCGCCGGTCGTGGTGGACGGCTTCGCCTACCTGCATCTGCGGAACCAGCGTGCCCTCTGCATCAACCTCGAGACCGGCAAGGAGGCCTGGACGACCTCGGAATCCTTCGGGAAGTACTGGAGTCTGGTGGCCAACCGGAAGCGTCTCCTGGCCCTGGACCAAAAGGGGGACCTGCTCCTGCTGGCCGCCAACCCGGAACGGTTCGAGGTCGTCGACCGGCGCAAGGTGAGCGAGGAGGACGCTTGGGCGCATCTCGCCGTGACCGAGGACGGCCTCTACATCCGGGAACTCCGCGCCCTCGTGGCATGGAACTGGACCGCCTCCGGCGCGACCACCGCTTCCGTGGACCCCGGCCGATGACCTGGGAGGGGGTTCCCCTCGATCCTGGGAGGATTGCCCGTGCCTCCGGTTGCAGTCGTGATTCCCGGACCGTAGTGTCGGCCCCGGTCTTCGGCCCCCATGAATCTCCGCCTCCTCTACTCCCTCTTCGTCGCCGCCCTGGCGGGCTATGTCTTCGTCGGATCCGAGGTCTTCGAGGCCACGGCCGCGAAGGACAAGGGCGACGACGCCTACACGGAGCTGGAGCTGTTCTCCCGGGTGCTCGAGAGGGTTCGCCGCGACTATGTCGATGGCGAGACCATGACCTATGAGGACCTCGTCCACGGGGCGCTCAAGGGCATGCTGGGGAGCCTTGATTCCCACAGCGAGTTCATGGAGCCCACCGCCTTCAACGAGCTGAAGGAGGATACGGAAGGGGAATTCAGCGGCGTGGGCATGCAGGTCGCCCAGCGGGGGGATGATCTCGTGGTGATCGCCCCGATGGAGGACACTCCGGCGTTCGAGGCCGGGATCCTCCCCGGCGACAGGATCCGGCAGATCGACGGTCGGTCGACCGCCGGTCTGGCGGTAGGCGATGTCGTCAAACAGCTCCGCGGCAAGGCGGGCACCGAGGTGCGGGTCACCCTCGATCGCGAGGGTGCCGACAAGCCCCTCGAGCTCACCCTCAAACGCCAGAAGATCCAGGTCTACACCGCCAAGGACATCCACAATCGTCGCGAGTTTCCGGTGGATGCCGACAAGGTCGGCTACGTCCGTCTGACCCAGTTTGGCGAGAAGACTGGTGCCGAGCTGGAGGAGGCCCTGCGGAAGATGGAGAAGGCCGGGATGCAGTCGCTGGTCCTCGATCTCCGCAACAATCCAGGGGGGCTCCTCGAGGAAGCCGTCGCGGTCAGCGAGAAGTTCCTCAAGCGCGGAGAGCCCATCGTCTCCACCAAGGGCCGTCATTCCGAGCAGAACGTCGAGCGCAAGGCCGGGGGCGGGAAGAAGTGGCTGGCGAAGGACCTCCCCCTCGTGATTCTCGTCAACGGCGGCAGCGCCAGCGCCTCCGAGATCGTCTCGGGCGCCCTCCAGGACCTCAAGCGGGCCACCCTCGTCGGCGAGAAGACCTTCGGGAAGGGATCCGTCCAGAGCGTCCTCCCGATGCCGGGTGGCTCCGCCCTGCGGCTGACCACTGCCAAGTACTACACCCCGAGCCAGAAGGTCATCCACGGAAAGGGAATCCAGCCCGATGTCTTGGTGCCGATGGACGAGGACGAGGAGATCGCGATCCAGCTGACCCGCATCCCAGGGGGCAGGAACAACCTGGAACAGGCGTTGAAGTCCTTTCCCGCAGAGCGACAGAAGCGGCTCCGGGAACTCGTCGAGAAGGGCAGCGATGCCCCGCTCGAGAAGGCCAAGGAGCTCATTCGAACCGGGGGTGTCGTGAGGCCTCCGGCCGACACCGCGCTCACCGCGCCGCGCGGCTGAGACAGCCCGATCCAGGGCGTGCCCCATTCCCCGTGATCCACCAGGAGGCTCCGACCCACCGCCCGTGATCCTCGCCCTCGAGACCTCCTGCGACGAGACCAGTGCCGCAGTCGTCCATGAGGGACGGATCCTGTCCAATGTCGTCGCCTCCCAGATCCGGCTCCATGCCGAATATGGCGGGGTCGTGCCCGAGCTCGCCACCCGCGAGCACCTCCGGAACCTGATCCCGGTGGCCCGGCGGGCCATGGACGAGGCGGGAATCGGCCCGGCAAACCTCGACGCCCTGGCAGCCACCCGAGGTCCGGGTCTTCCTGCGGCGCTTCGTGCGGGATTCACCGCGGCACAGGGACTCGCCCTCTCGCTCGGACGTCCTCTCTTCGGAATTCATCATCACGAGGCCCATCTCTATTCACCATGGATCGAGGGCCAGCCACTGGTCGCGCAATTCGACCGGTTTGAGCCCAACCTTTCCCTCATCGTCAGTGGAGGCCACACGCTGCTCGTCCAGGTGACCGCGCCGCTTGAGCATCGGGTCCTGGGAGGCACGCTCGACGACGCCGCCGGCGAATGCTTCGACAAGGCGGCCAAACTTCTCGGACTCGCCTATCCCGGGGGACCGCAGATCGACCGGCTGGCTGCCGAGGGGGACCCTGTGGCGTTCGAGTTTCCAAGGCCTCTGGTATCCGATCCGAACCACGACTTCAGCTTCAGCGGACTCAAGACCTCCATCCGATACTTCCTCCAGAAGCATCCTGGACTCGCCGACGATCCCCAGCGCCTTCGGGACCTCTGCGCCAGCATCCAGGCTGCCGTCGTGGACGTGCTCGTCACTAAGACCGTCCGGGCGGCGCGGAACCTCGGAGTCGGGTGCGTCACGGCGAGCGGTGGTGTGACGCTGAACTCCGGACTGCGCCGGGACCTGGCAGCGCGCTGTGAACGGCATCGGCTCCGGCTCCGGATCTCCGCGCCGTCCCTATGCACCGACAATGCTGCGATGGTGGGGGTTCTGGCAGAACTCCATCAGGTCCAGGGTCGTTCGCCCACGCCGTCCGATGCCGAGGTCGCGCCCGGGTGGGCCCTGGCGGAGGATGTTTCCCCATGAGAGTCCTCCCGGTCCTCCTCACGATCCTGTTTCTGTCTCTCGCCAACGCCCCGGAGGCGGCGGAGTCCCAGCCGGTCTCACCGGCCGAGTTCGATGCCGCGTATGGGTCCATCCGGTCCAGGAAGGACGCCGGCTCCGAACGGGACCGCTTCCGTCGGCTCGTCGATCTCTGGTGGCGCCAGCAGCTCGTTGGGGATCCGGAATTCGGAACCTATGTCGGCGCGACCGAAGGGCAGGGGCAGTGGACGGACCTTTCCTTCGAGGCCCTGGCCCGGCGGCGTCACGAGCTCCGGATCGCCCAGGAGTCCCTCGGAACGCTTGATCGGAGCCGACTGCCCGAGGGGGAACAGCTGTACTTCGACCTCTTTGCCCGAACCCTGCGCCTCTCGGTGGAGGGGGAACGGTTCCCGGATGAGCTCCTGCCCTTGTCCCAACTCATGGGACCCCAGCAGGGTCTGGCCCAGACCTTGTCCCAGATGCCGACGGCCACCCCGGCTGACCTCGGTCGAATCGTCGAGCGTCTCCAACGGATCGGACCCCGGATCGATGCCGTCACGACCCTGCTGCGCGAGGGCCTGCGACGGGGCATCACCCAGCCCGCGCATCCGTTGCGGGACGTGCCCCGGCAGATCCGCGACAACATTCCGGAAGACTCTCGCCAGAGCCCGCTCGCCCGTTCCTTGCTGTCCGCGCTGTCGGCCGGGGTCCCTGGAATCTCTCCGACGGACGGATCGAACCTCGAGGCCGCGGCGCTGTCGGCTGTCACCAACAGTGCCTATCCGGCCTTCCGTCGACTGCACCGGTTTATGGTCGACGACTATCTGCCCGGTGCCCGCGCGGCCTGGGCCTCGACGCGTCTTCCTGATGGCGACGCCTGGTATTCGTTCCGGGTCCGGTTCCACACCACAACCGATCTAACGCCGAACCAGATCCACGAGCTCGGTCTGTCGGAGGTACGCCGGATCCGGAGGCAGATGGACGAGGTGATCCGCGAATCCGGGTTCACCGGGTCCTTCCCACAGTTTCTGAGGTTTCTCCGGACCGATCCCCGATTCTACTACGACAGCGGCCCCAAGCTCCTGGCCGGATACCAGGAGATCTGCCGCCGGGTGGACCGGGAGCTGCCCGGGCTGTTCGGTCGGCTCCCCCGGCTTCCCTATGGGGTCAAGGCCATTCCGACCTATCAGGAGCGCGCCCAGACCACGGCCTACTACCAGCCCGGGGCGCTCACCCTGGGTCGGCCCGGGGTGTTCTTTGCGAACACCTATGCCCTCGACATGCGGCCGAAGTGGGAGATGGAGGCCCTGACGCTGCACGAGGCGGTCCCGGGACATCATCTCCAGATGGCGTTGGCGCAGGAGATCGCCGACATGCCGGAGTTCCAGAAGCATGCCGACACCGGAGCCTTCATCGAGGGCTGGGCGCTTTATGCCGAAAGCCTGGGGCCCAACCTCGGACTCTACCATGACGTCTACTCCCGGTTCGGACAGCTCACCTACGAGATGTGGCGGGCGATCCGACTGGTGGTCGACACCGGGATCCACAGCCGGGGTTGGACCCGGCAGCAGGCCATCGACTTCTTCCTGGAGAACTCCGGCAAGACGCCGCACGACGTCGAGGTGGAGGTTGACCGATACATCGTTTGGCCCGGGCAGGCCCTCGCCTACAAGGTGGGTGAACTTCGGATAAAGACGATTCGTCGTGATGCAGAGACGAGGCTCGGATCGAGGTTTGTCCTCCGGGAGTTCCACGATGAGCTGCTGGGTCGAGGTGCCCTGCCGTTGGATCTTTTGGAACCTCGAATGAAGGCCTGGATTGACCGTCGTTCCCGTGGAGGCTGACCGAGGGGTGTACCGGATGGGGTCTTTCTGAGCCTGCGCGGAACCCAATCCCTCGAAAGTCTTGCTGAAGAGCCGGTCGTCTCGGCAAGTTATTCCGATGTGCGGTATTGTTGGAACAATCGGTACCCGATTACGCCTGGACCTCAGCATTTCGCTGCTGCGTCATCGTGGTCCCGACCATCAATCCGAATGGACTTCGGCCCCCAGTGAGACGCCGGTGGCATTGGGCCACGCTCGTTTGGCCATTGTGGATCTGAGTTCGGACGGCGACCAGCCGATGCACTCCTCTTGCGGTCGCTATGTTATCGTCTTCAACGGCGAGATTCATAATTTCATAGAACTTCGAAAAGAATTGGAGGGTAGAGGTGTCCAGTTCAGGACCCTGTCGGACACCGAAGTGCTCCTGCAGGGTTTGATGTTGGAAGGGCCAGACTTCCAGCTGAAGTGCAACGGCATGTGGGCGTTCTGTCTGTGGGATCGACAAGAGGGATCGGCCCTTTTGGGTAGGGATCGGTTTGGGGAAAAGCCGCTCTTCTATACGTCACTTGCGGACGGTGCCTTCGCATTCGCTTCCGAGATGAAAGGGTTGTTTCCCTTCATGAGGTCCGTCACCCCATCGCGATCGGTCGATCAGGATTTTCAGGACCTCTTAAGGTACGAGGCCACCGCAGTGGCAGTGATCGAGGGCATCCGAAAGATTCCCGCAGGCCATTGGGCTTCTTGGAAGAGGGGCGTTCTCAGCGTGTGTCGCTGGTGGAATACCTTGGATCACATTCCTGAGGCACCTCTACAATACGAGGAGCAGGTGGAGCGCTGGCGTGAGCTTTTCCTCGATTCGATCCGCATCCGGCTTCGGGCGGATGTTCCGGTCGGAACCACGCTCAGCGGCGGTCTGGATTCCAGTAGCGTCTTATGCGGTGTTGCCCATCTCGGTCGAGTCGGCGGGCTTCGGAATTCCGAGACTGCCGGGTGGCAGAAACCTGTCTGCGCGAGCTTCGGTGCTGATGGTCCTAATGAGACACCCTTCGCCAGGATGGCTGCCGAACACGTGGGTGCAGCACTCAATGTCGTCACCGTGGACCCCTTGAAATCCGGGTGGTCCCTGCAGGAGGCGTTGTTTCAGGTAGAAGATCCCTATCTGACACTTCCGCTCCCCATGCTGGCCACCTATCGGGCCATCCGGGAGAGCGGGACTCGGGTGACCTTGGACGGACACGGTGCAGATGAATTGCTGAGCGGTTACGGCCATTTGAGGTTCTCTGAATGGGATGCCACTCAGCGCACGCAGTTGGCCGAGGTGCGTTCTATCGTCAACTCCCTGGTTTCCGGGGAACTGAAACCACCCGCAGCGATTCCTCTGTGGGAGTGGTTGCGACATCGAATCGCTGTTCGACTGAGGCTCGCGCTGACGCCGCCGGTTCGCTGCCTGCAACGCCTCTCTGGTAAGCCTCGTCCCCCCTTGGCTCAGGACACCTTCTACCAAGACCAGTCCCATCCCAGGTTCCAGCAGATGGACTGGCTGACGCGTTCCCTGTTTGAGGCATTCCACTCGACGTTTCTTCCCACGCTGCTGAGGAACTATGACCGCTACTCGATGGCAAGCGGTGTCGAGATCCGAATGCCCTTCATGGATTGGAGACTGGTCAGCTTCGCGTTTGCGTTGCCATGGACGAGTCGGATCGGTGCGGGTTTCACCAAAAGGATCCTTCGGGATTCCGTTCGTGGACTGGTCCCGGATCCGCTCCGTAGCAGGAGGGACAAGATTGGTTGGAATTCTCCCAAACACGTTTGGTTTCGAGGTCCGCTTCGTGCTGAAACCGAGGAGATTCTGGCTCGGAACACCGACTCGCCCTGGATCGGAACGGCACGCGCCGAGTGGACCCGATTTCTCGGTCTCGAACATCCCAACCACCAGGACGGCGAAAACCTTTGGACACGCCTCCAGCCGGTCGTTTGGAGCGAAAGCCTGAATCGAGGATCCCGCGGCATCACCGGAAGCAGACTCCCCACTTGAGTGTCGCCATTTCGAGTGACGTCGACTTAAAGAGAGCCCCTGGGAATGCCTCTCGGATCACTCGGATTGAGAAATCCTCCGGTACATTGACTTTGCCAGGGCTGAAAAACAGTCTGGAGACACTGTCGTGGTGGATCCTTTGACGGAAACTTCTGCGTGTGCCTGATTCCTCTCTTCTGCAAAACCCTTCGCCGAAGGAGATCGTGGTTGCGATGTCGGAATTCGGGGTGCTGTGCCATGGCAAGCCCTGGCCTCCTGGCGGCCACGCATCCAGTGGCCAACATCTTCAAGCCCCTCTCGGCCCCGGCAGAAGCCATCCACGAGGTCTCCATTCTGGCCCTATTGATCTGCACCGCGATCTTCCTGGTGGTCGGCGGACTGCTCGCCTATGCCGTCGTCCGGTTTTGGAGCCGACCCGGTGACGACGATTCCGAACCCGCCCAGATCTACGGCAGCGTCCAGCTCGAGATGGCCTGGACCGCCATCCCCATCCTGGTTGTGGTTGTGCTGGTGGTCGCCACCCTCCGCACCACCGCCGCGATCCAGAACGCCCCCCTCCCTCCCGATGCCCTGCAGGTCCGTGTCGTGGGACCCCAGTGGTGGTGGGAGATCCAGTATCCCGGACTCGGCATCGTCACCGCCAATGAGCTCCATCGACCGGACCGCAAAAATTGCTCCATGGGCGGTAAGAGTTTTAGGCGGTGGTTGATCGTGGCACTCTATGCGGGGCAGAACAGATAGGGACTCACGCGGTGACGTGGTGACGCGGAGGGAGACAGGGGAGACGGGAGAAGGGAAAGGGGGCCATCTTTGGACGCCGGCGGGTGATGCAGTGCCCTCCATCACTGGGTGTGGGAGCACCCACCTTCCCTACGCCAACGGCGTTAAGGCCTTGAGCCCGGGGTTGGGTTGAGGAACGAGGACCTACCCTGAGGGGTAAATCCGGTGCCGATCGGGACTGGGACTTTGCCCCTCCTGGACGAACCCTTGCCGTCCTGTCGACATGGACATGGACCGGTCGGACCGGTGCCGCCACAGGTCGCTTCCCGAAAACTCAGACTCGCAGGGTGGGACTCTCTTCCGGACGATTGGGCAACCGCATGAATCCTGGATCGACCCGTTCATTTGCAGCCGCCCTCCTGCGCATTCTGGCCCTCGGGTTCCTGCTGTGGCCGGCTGTCGGGGCGACCGAGCCGACCCACCAGACCCAGGTGATCGAGGGCTGGACGGTCCTGGTCGATGTGCGCCTGCTGAAGGACCAACCTGTCCTCACCGCCAAGGCCCTCGAGCTCCTGCGGATCCAGCTGCAGGAGATCGTGCGGGTCGTCCCCGCCCCCGCCGTCGGAAAACTCCGCGAGATCCGACTGTGGTTCTCCCCGCCCTATCCGGCGGTCCGATCAGGTGCCGAGTATCATCCCGATGCCGGATGGCTGCGGTCCCATCAGCGCAACCCGGACATGGCCCGAGGCGTGGAATTCACCGGGGTCGAGGATTTCGAGGCCGAGACACGACGCATGCCCAACTTCACGCTCCACGAACTGGCTCACGGCTACCACGACCGGGTGCTGGAGGGCGGGTTCGGAAACGTCGAGATCAAGGCCCAGTATGAGAAGGCCAAGGCCAGCGGAGTCTATGACCGCGTCGAACGACAGGATTCCGAGGGACGGCGACGGTTCGACCGGGCGTATGCCTTGACCACGCCGATGGAGTACTTCGCCGAAAGCACCGAAGCCTATTTCACCCGGAACGACTTCTTTCCGTTCCACCGCGGTGAACTGCATCAGGCCGATCCCGAGATGGAGGCGCTGGTCGGACGCCTCTGGGGAGTTCCGGAGAAGGCCCGATGAACCATCCCAGCACCGTCCGACAGCCCCTGCCCGAACCGGCAATCCCGAGGTCGGTTGTCGCCATCGCCCCTCAGGATCCGCGGCGCGAGGCCACCGGTATACCCCGTCGTTTCTGATCCCAGTCTCCCCATGAAGAACCGCATCGCCCTGGGCCTGGTACTGGCCTGTACTGCGGGTGTCGTTGGCGCCGCTGGTGCCGCTGGTGCCGAGAGACTGACGGAGTGGCGCCATTCGGCATCGCTCTGGGTTCTCACCACGCCCGACGGCGCAGCGATGCCCGCTGGAACCACAGTCGAGGGGTTCCCCCTGCTGGTGCGCCTCGATGGAGGGACCTTCCGCTTCGACGAGGCGCGTCCGGACGGGGCCGACCTTCGGTTCGCCCTGGCCGACGGCACCGTCCTGTCCCACCAGGTGGAGGAATGGGATCCGGCCGCGCGTTTGGCGAGCGCCTGGGTGCGCCTCCCGAGGATCGAGGGAAACGCCCAGCAGGAGATCCGGATCCACTGGGGCAATGCCGGCGCGAATGCCGTGGGCCGAGGCGCAGAGGTGTTTGATGCCTCCAACGGCCATCTCGGTGTGTGGCACATGGGAGGTCCGCGCGACGAGGTCGGCGGCGGGATGGCCCGGGATTCGGGAACCACCGCCACCCGCGGCATCGTGGGTCCGGCCCGGCACCTCGAGGAAGGGCAGGGATTCTTCGTCGGCGACCGGCTCACCGGGTATCCCACCGGTTCGGAACCCCACTCGACCGAGGCCTGGATCCGTCCGCTGAAGCCCAACACCACCGTGGTGGGCTGGGGCAATGAACAGGCACAGGGCAAGGTGGTCCTGCAGTTCCGAAGCCCGCCCCACGTCGGCGTCGACGCCTACTTCTCCGATTCCAGCCTCGACGGCAGGACCCCCGTCCCGGAGGGACACTGGACGCATGTCGTGCACACCTACGAGTCGGGGCGCACCCGGCTCTACGTGAATGGCGTCCTCGACGTGGAATCCACCCGCCGCTCCTCGCCGCTCAACGTCCGCTCACCCGCACGGTTGTGGATCGGGGGGTGGTACGACCACTACACCTTCAAGGGGGACATCGACGAGGTGCGGGTTTCGAGGACGGTCCGATCTCCGGATTGGGTTCGCCTGCAGTTCGAGAACCAGAGGCCACTGCAGCGGCTTGTTGGCCATCCGGTCACCGCCGGCGACCGGTTCGCCGTGTCCCACGACCGGATCACCCTGGTCGAAGGGGCCACCGCGAGAGTCACCGCAGAGGCCGGGGGAGCCCGGAAGGTCTACTGGATCCTCAAGCGCGATGGCCGCGAGACCGTCGTGGCGGTCGATCGGTTCGACCATACGCTGGACGCGGGACGGTTCACCGGTGATGCCCAGGCCACACTCCAGTTCAGGGCGGTGTATGCCGACACGGTTCAGGTCCGCGACATCCCGGTCACTCTCCGGGAGGCCATTCCAGATCCGACGTTCACGCTGAAGGCTCCAAGGACCTGGGATGGGCGCAGGACCCTCGAGATCGTCCCGCAGGTCGGCAATCTCGCGGCGCTCGAGGCCGCCGGGGCGACAAATCTCACGACGTCCTGGGCGATGGGTGACATCGCCACGCTCCGCGACATCGCCCCCGGGAAACTGATCCTGTCCCGCGCCCAGAACAGCGGTCTGTTGACGGTCAACGCGACGCTCGACAACGGAGGCCAACCCGTCACCCGCTCCTGCACGATAGAGGTCCGGGAGCCGAAGACGGATCGCTGGGTCCAGCGGATCCCGGACGCCGACGAGTTGCCGGAGGACAATCAGTTCTACGCCCGCGACGATCGGGGTGAGGGAACGCTCCTATGCCACGGAACGGCGGCCGCACCGGCCGATGCCGTCTTCGTGCGGGTCTTGGCCGATGGCAGGCTTTGGCGAGAGGCCCAGGTCCGACTCGGGAAGGGGGGGCGGTTTCAGTTGTCCGTGCGGCTCAAGCCCGGCCTGATCCGCTATGACGTCGAGTTTGGATCGCGCCGGTCCGGCCAGGAAACGGTCCTGCGTCGGGCCACCAACGTCGTCTGTGGCGACGCCTACCTGCTCCAGGGCCAGTCCAATACCGTTGCCACCGACTGGGGCCCAGAGGAATCGGCCTTCAGAAGCCCCTGGATCCGGACGTTCGGCAGTCCATCGGGTGATCCGAATGGCCTCCGCCTGTGGGGCGAGGCCGTCCATCGCAACCCGGATGGCGAGAGGCTCCAGATCGGCTATTGGGGCATGGAACTGGCCCGAAGGCTGGTCGAGGCCCACGGCATGCCCATCTGCATCCTGAATGGGGCGGTCGGCGGGACGCGCATCGATCAACACCAACGCAATCCGGCCCAGCCCGACGATTCATCGACGATCTACGGTCGGCTGCTCTGGCGCGCCCGACAGGCCCGGCTCACCCACGGCATCCGGGGCATCGTCTGGCACCAGGGCGAGAACGATCAGGGAGCCGATGGGCCCACCGGCGGCTTCGGTTGGGAGACCTACCGGGACTTCTTCATCGACCTCGCCGCGGCGTGGAAGCGCGACTATCCGAACGTCCAGCACTACTACGCATTCCAGATCTGGCCGCTGTCGTGCTCCATGGGTATCGACGGTTCCGACAACCGCCTGAGGGAGGTACAGCGAAACCTGCCGACGGCGTTCTCCCGTCTCAGCGTCCTGTCCACCCTGGGCATCGAACCCCCCGGCGGATGCCACTTTCCCGCCGGCGGTTATGCGGAGTTTGCGCGCTTGCTCTTTCCCCTGATCGAACGCGATGACCATGGGAAGACCTTCCCCGGACCTGTCGGTCCACCGAACCTCCGCCGGGCGTGGTTCACCCGGCCCGACCGGACCGTCCTCGCCCTCGAGTTCGACCAGGACATCGTCTGGACCCCCAGCCTGGTCAGCGAGTTTCTGATCGATGGCCGTCGGGGACGGGTCGCCAGCGGCAGCGTGGCCGGCCGTGTTCTGACCCTCCAGCTGACGGGGGGTGGCGAGGGCAGGACGTTGACGTATCTCGACAGTCGGAACTGGAGCCAGACCCGGCTTCTGAAGGGCACCAACGGTCTCGCGGCCCTGACCTTCTGCGAGGTGCCCATCGGGATGCCGGAATCGGGGGCAGGGGGTGAGCCTGCTCGAATCGGTCCCGCCAGCACCCTCAACGGCGCACGATGAACCCGGCGTCGGCCCAGTCGGCCAGGTCTTCCCGGGAGCCGTCACCGGCATCCATCGCTACCAGCGTCAGGGTCTTGGATCCGCGGGGGATCGGGATGTCGAAGCGCCAGGCCGGCGACAGGATCCGCATCACGGGGCTGACCCTCGCCTCCTTGCCGTCGATGAACACCTTGAAGACGACGCTGGGGTACTTGGCGAGGTTGGAGCCGAAGTTGAGGTCGACCAGGTTCTCATCCACCCCAGCGTAGGCCACGAACCGCTCGTAGTCGGGCTGGATCGCATAGGCCACCGCGCAGGGGGCGTGGACGCCGAGGCCATGCTCGGGCTTGCGGCGATCCACCCGCAGCGGCTTTCCGGTGTTGGCCTTGTCCTTCTGTGGCGCCTGCGTGGTGCCGGAGTATCGGACCGTGCCGCCATAGGTGTGGCCGAAGCCCACGGAGCGGACCGGGGACAGGTCCCCGATGAACACGTCCGGCTTGGGGGGCGCCGGAATCATGCGGGCGAAGGAGCCCTCGGACTCGAGCCCCACGGGCACTCCACCCCGGAACGCCAGCGTCCGGAGCTGGGTCGTGTTCGTGAACACCAGCGGCGTCGTGTACAGGCTCGAACGCGGTCCCGGGGTGGAGCCGTCCAGCGTGTACCGGATCTCGGCCCCTGGCTGCAGCGGTGCGGTGAGGGTGACTGTGATGGGCTGCTCGAACAGGTGTGGTCGCATCCGGGTCCCCCACGGGGCGATGCGCACCGGATCGACCGGTCGGGTCTTGTTCCAGCGTCCCAGCCGGGTCAGCTCCTCCTCGAGCTGGATCGTCGGTGCCAGGTGCTTCTCGAAGTGGGCCACGACCTGCTCGGTGTTGAGGTCGGGGGTGAAGCCGCGGGACGGGTCGTATCCCGGATGCGCATCGGTCATGTCGCGGGCCAGCACACAGCGCAGGCCGGCGGCCTTCATCGCACGCAGGCCCATCGGCTTGCCCAGCAGGCAGACCTGGGTGTGGAACCCGACGTAGAGCAGATGGGTCAGACCCCGCTGCTGGCAGATCGCGTAGACCTCGGCCTGGGTGTCCGGCATCAGGTCGGCCTCCCCGATCCGGAGCGCCGGATGCATGCCATCCCAGCCATAGTTGCCCGCACAACGTTCCCGGCCACAGGCGCAGCCGCCGGCGTCCGGGACGGGCGGACAGGTCACGTCGACGGCCTTGGGAACCTCGACGCCCGGGAGGGCCAGGACCGATTCCCGCTGCGGAAAGCCGGCGTAGTTGTCCACCACGTCGCTCGGACACAGCATCACGGTCATGCCGAGGTCCCGCGCGGCCTCGAGGGCGCGGTCGATCCGCGGGACGAAGGCGTCGACCCGCATCGTCGCGGTCTTGCACCAGTGGAAGTTCCAGACGTCCACGGCCACGACGCCCACCCGTTTGGGATCGATGCGTTCCCTCACCAGGACCACCTGGCCGGTGGCCGGGTCCCGGGTCTGGAGCGTCCATTCCATCTCCGCGCCGGTCAGTGCGGAAGTGGTCAGGAGTCCGAGGAGTCCTAGGAGGAGACGGAGCATCGATGCGACGCGGTCGCGAGCACGGACGAGGTCGGGCACGGGGATCACGGGCCCAGCCTGACGACGCAGATGCCGACTGGGCAATGCCCGAGACGGGCGACCCGTGGAGGAAACCCCGGGTTGGATGCCCTCCGCCTCAGCGGTCCCGTTGGGCTTCGAAGAACTCCAGGAGGGTTTCCGCCGTGGAACGACCGGGTTCCCCGAGCGTCCTCGGCCAGCGGTGGCCGCCGTGTTGGATCGCGAAGAACCGGAGCTCCGGACCCCCTCCCGGTCGCGCCCATCGCGTGCACCGGATCCCGTCCTCCAGGGTCGGGACCCCGTCCGGGGTCAGGTCGAGATGGTCCACCCAGGCCCGGATCACCTCCTCGGTGCCCCGGTACGGCCCCCAGCCATCGCGATCCTTCCGATCCCCGGTCCAGCGGGTGATGGGATCGTCCATGACGTTCACCGCCAGCACCGAGGGACGGGCGGAATCCGCGAGGAACGGGGTCCAGTCCGACATCATGGTGCCGCAGATCGGTGCGATGGCGCGGGGGAAGGAGTTCGGACGCGAGCCCAGGAGAAATCCGAGGTCGGCTCCGTTCGAGAATCCGGTCACGAACACGGCCCGCGGGTCGAGGTCGAGGTCCCGGACCAGTCGGCCCGCCAGTTCCCGGGCGGCCTGGACATCGTCGACCGGCAGGTGCCGGTGGAACCGGTAGCCGACCTGGAAGAACCGACGTCCGGCGCCATCGCGGGTGCCCTCGGGATACGCGACTACCCACCCCCGACGCTGTGCCGCGGCGGTCAGGGCACTGGTCTTTCGGAGGTCCTCCGGCGAGCCCGTGAATCCATGGAAGGCGAGGACCAGCGGCGCCTTGGGTGCCCGTTCCTGGGGCAGGTCGACCTGCACGCGGCGTTCGCGTCCGTCGAGCACCACCCGGTTCTCTCCGGAGATCCACGGGGTCCGCAGCCGCTCCCGTTGGGTCCAGGCGAAGACGCGGTCCGCCGCCTCCAAGGCGGCGGGATTCCGGTGGACCAGTCCGTGGTACTGGAGCGCGAGGATCACCTCGTTGTGGTTGATACCCTTGGGCTGGCCGTTGAAGCCGGGCTCCAGGCCCACGCCGGTGCGGGTGTTCCCGCGGTTGTCGACCTCGCCCGAGACCAGGACGCGTCCGATCTGCCATTCCGCCGCGGCAGGGAACGCCGCATCGAGCTCGGGCAGGGGCACGTGGAGGGCGAGCACCTGTCCAAACAGCAGGGACACGGCGTTGTAGCTGGAGTCCTGGCCCCCGTGCTCGATGAAGACGCCGTTGGCGTCGCGGAGCCGCAGTGCCTCGGTGACAAGCCTGCGGGAGGTATCGATGAGGGCGTCGTCTCCCAGCACCCGGCCGCAGGTGCCGAAGGCCTTGGCGGCGATCAGCACGCGGTTCACCGCCTTGCGGCTCCGCTGCAGGATCGTGGCCTCGCCGGCGGCGATGAAGTCGCAGGCCCTGCGGAGCCGGGGTCGCAGCGCCTCGATGCGGTCGCGGAAGTGGGCCTCGTGGGGGGACTCCCGGATCACGAGGACCGCCCGCCCGTATTCCTGGAGGAAGAAGTAGGCGGTCTCGACCGCGGCGCCTCCGACGGCGGCGCTGGATCCGTTGGGACGCGTCTCCGCGGTGAACCCGCCATCAGCGCGCTGGTGGGTGAAGGCCACCTCGATGCCCTGCCACGCGCGGTCGGCGCGATCCAGGTCCCCGGCCACGACCGCTCCGATGACGGCCCGGCAGCTTCCCCGTTGTGGACCGGCCTCAAGCCATCGACCCACGGTGCGGTTGCCGCCGGTGAACCCCTGCGCGTCGGGCATGTCCGACGCCGTCAGGGCCTCAAGACGTCCGGGCGGGAACGAACGAAGGATGTCGTACTCGCTCGGGTGGCCCTCCGCCCCGATGCGGCAGGAGACGGCGAGGGCGAGGACCGCGATGCAGGCCCTCCACCACCAAGGACGCGGGCCGTTCATGGGTGGGAATGCGGAGCGCCGTCTAGCGACGGGCTCGGGTCTTGCGTCGTGCCGGGGTGGCGACCGGGCTGGGACGACCGGCGGCGTTGCGGCCATCGACCAGCACGTCGACCCGTCCTTCCTCGACCCGGTAGAGCCAGCCGTGGATCCGGGGCAGGGGTCCCTTGGCGATCATGTTGCGGATGATGCAGAGGCTCTTGAGGTGCTTGATCTGCAGCTTGACGTTCTCCTCGGTCAGGACTTCCAGCTTCTGTTCGCGGTTGAGTTTCCGTTCCCGGGCGATCTGGTCGGCCTTGGCCTTGGCCCCCGATGCGATGCAGAGGCAGTCGGCGATGTAGTTCTCATGAACCTCGTCCTCGATCGCCGCGATGCCGCCGCAGCGGGCGTGTCCGCAGACGATGGTGTCCTCGATCTTCAGGTGGACCCTGGCGTACTCGAGGATCGCGGAAATGTTGCCGTCGTTGAAGGCGAAGATGTTCGCGACGTTGCGGTGCACGAATATGGTTCCCGGTTTGGACCCCGTCATCTGGTGCTCGCTGACACGCGAGTCCGAGCAGCCGATCCAGAGGACCTTCGGGGTCTGTTTGGTGGCGATGGCCCGGTAGTACTCGGCGTTGGGCTGGAACTCGCTCTGCGTGAAGTGGCGGTTCCCGTCGAGCAGGGTGTCGATCGTGGAGGACATGCCGATGAGGCTAGGAAGGTGTGCGGGGCACGGGAACAGGTTTCTGCCGGCCCACGGGATCCACGGGTGTGGGTGGCCCCCCGGCCAGGGGCCACCCCAGGCGCTCACAAGGCGGTCCGTCGCCGATGGAGGACGAGCCCCATCACCCCGCCAAGACCCACCAGGGCCCAGGTCGCCGGCTCCGGGACGACCACGCCAACGGCTGCGGCGTCGAGGACCGCCGAGTCGAAGCTCATCAGGGGCTCCTTCGCCCCGAACTGGATCCGGTAGGCCGTGGGTGCGATGGCATTCAGATTCCAGTCCCATCGGCTGGAGACGTTGACCCCCATTCCCGCGGAACGGTCCAGCTCGATCCGATCGAGCGGTGCCACCGTCAGGGTCTGTCCACCCAGCTCATACGTCAGGCGGACCGAAGCGTAGTCGAGTTCGGTGCCGCTGGTCCGGACCTGGAGGGTCACCCAGCCCACGGGCTGGCCGGGGTTGTGGCTGATGTCGAAGGAGCTGACGCCGGCGTGGTTGTAGATGTTACCGGTGCCGGTGATGACCGCTCTTGGGTCCAGCTGCAGGAGGCTGGCCCCGGAGAGGTTTCCGGGGAGATCCGGACGGTTTCCAGGTGGGGTGTTTCCCGGAACAGTCATGACCTCCCATCCTCCGTGGGTGGAGCCGGGGAGATTCCGGTAGTCCGGGGTCACGAAACCGGTGGTAGCGGCCTGGGCGAGGCCCGCGGCGCAGACGGCGAGGGTCAGGGTCGGGAGCAGGGAGGATCGATGGGTCTTCATGGGTTTCCTTTTTGGGATGGGGTGAAACAGGAAGTCTCAGTCAGGAGCAGGTGGGTCGGACACGATCTGATACCCGACGCCACGGATGGTCCGGATGACCTCGGGTCGCTCCGGATCCGCCTCCACGAGGCGGCGCAGCCGCATGATGAAATTGTCGACGGTGCGTGGCGTCGGGTACTCGTCGCGGGACCAGACCTCGTCGAGGATCTCGTCGCGATGCACCACCCTCCCGCGCTGCGCCGCCAGCAGCCTGAGGAGGGAGGCCTCCCTGGGACTGAGTGGAGTCACAGTGCCGTCGCGGAGGGTCTTCAGCTCTGCGAAGTGGACCGTGGCCTGGCCGATCCGCAGCGGGTCGGCCACCGAGGCCCAGTGTCGACGCCGACGCAGGCTGTTCTCGATCCGGAGCATCAGTTCCTCGAAGTGGAACGGCTTGACCACATAGTCCTCCGCGCCGAGCTCGAGTCCGTGCACCCGGTGGTGCGGTTCCCCCCGGGCGGTCAGGAACACGACCGCGGTCGCGGGGTGCTGTCGCCCGATCTCCTCGGCGAGGGTGAAGCCAGAACCGTCCGGGAGTCCGACGTCGACCAGGGCCAGCGCGACGGGTTCGAGCGACAGTTCCCGACGGGACTCCCGCAGGGATCGGGCCCAACGCACCCGGTACCGGGAGTTGGCGAGGCGTTCCGAAAGGGTGGAGCCCAGGTTGGGGTCGTCCTCCACCAGCAGGATGGAGGGCTCGGGGGTTTCAGGCATGGAGGTCCTCCGATCTGAACAGCAGCCGGGTCTCGAACCCCGTGGGCCCGGGTTGAAAACAGGCCTCGCCTCCCATCCGTCGCATCAGCTGGGCGGTCAGATAGAGCCCGACCCCGGCACCGCGCGAGGTGTCGCCGCGGGCGAACAGGGCTCCGAGGTTTCGGGGAGGCAGCGTCCTGGGCGCTCCATTGTCGGCGACCGTGAGCTGGACCCTGTCCCCGACCGTGTCGGTCCGGAGGCGGATGACGAGGGGGGTTGCTTCGGTGTGGCGGACGGAGTTCTCGAGGAGGTTTCGAAGGATGGTCTGCAACCCTGCCGGGCTGGCGAGGACGCCGAGGTGGCCGGCGAGGTTTTCGATCTGGACCGTGCGCTGGATGGTGGGGTGCCAGGTCCGAAGGAAATCGGCCACGAGAGATCCCACATCCACCGGTTGTGTGAGAACTTCACCGCCACCCTCGACCCGCGCTAGTTCGAGCGCGCGTTCGACCTGGGATTCCAACCGTGCCGAATCCTCGAGCATGCGGTCGATGAGGGTGCGTCCCGGTGCGCCGGGTGGGACCAGTTCGGACAGCCCCTCGGCTTCGAGACGGAGCGAGGCCAGCGGGGTCCGGAGCTCGTGGGTGACCGAGGTGAAGAAGTTCCGGAGCGACTGGGCCCGGCGGGAGTCCCGCCAGTGGAGCCCTCCGAGGAGGATCAGGCTCAGGATCAGGGCTCCGAAGAAGGTTCCGCCCTCCCAGAACAGCATGCGCTCCGTTCGCATCCACTGCTCCTGGGCCGCCCCGGGAGCCACGCCGGCTGCCTGCTCGAGGGTGGCGATCCGACCGGCCTGTTCGAGCATGAGCGATACCCACCAGATGCCGAGACCGAAGAGGAAAACCAGCCAGGCGGCCTGGAGAACCATGAGGCGTCGGGCCGTGACCTGCGTTGTGCCGGAAAAGAATCCGGAGTTCTGATTCATGCCCGACAGCATTTGCCCGTCAGCAGGGCCGCGTCGATGACGTCCTTCCCGTCCGGCACCTCCTGCCGACAAGCCGTCCTGCTCCCGGAGCCCGGGGATGGAGGCAGCAGATGATCGGGTGACTGGCACAGGGGAAAACTGTTCCACAGCCCTGGGTTCCGTGTGTCACAGAAGTGTCATGGAGCTGGAATTGCCGATGGGATGGTCATTGACCCACGACTCCGAAGCACTCTAGGACTCGCGGGTCCTCGGCCAGTGGGGACGCATTGCCCCCGACATGATTCTCAACGACCTCCAGATCACGACACTCGCCCGGCGCGGACTCATTCGGCCGTTCGTCCGCCGGCTGATCCGCAGGACCGAGTCCCGGCACCCGGTCCTGTCGTATGGTCTGTCGAGCTTCGGCTACGACCTCCGTCTGTCCGCCCGGGAGTTCCACATCTTCCGCCACGTCCCCGGCACCGTGTTGGATCCCAAGGCGATCAGTCCCAGGAACCTGGAGCCGGCCCCGATCCATCGGGACGCCCACGGCAAGTACTTCATCCTGCCCGCCCGGAGCTATGGGCTCGGGGTGGCGGTGGAGCGGCTCGACATGCCCGACCACCTCACGGCGATCTGCGTCGGCAAGAGTACCTACGCCCGTTGCGGGATCATCGCCAACGTCACCCCGGTCGAGGCCGGATGGCGGGGGCATCTGACCCTGGAGTTCAGCAACAGCAGCGCGGCCGACTGCCGTCTCTATGCCGACGAGGGCATCGTGCAGATCGTCTTCTTCTCCGGCGAACCCTGTGCCACCAGCTATGCGGCCCGGAGCGGCAAATACCAGGATCAGAAAGCCCAAGTCACCTTGCCCCGACGATGATGACCGTCCAGAACGTCGAGTTTGGGACCAGCGCCCCCACGTTCCGGGAGTGTCCCGACAGCGACCTCCCCGAGTTCGCGTTCATCGGACGCTCCAACGTCGGGAAGTCCTCCCTGATCAACCGCCTTTCCGGACGTCCCGGACTGGCCAAGGTCTCCCCGACTCCCGGCCACACCAAGACCCTCAACTTCTTCAACGTCGACGGCCGGTGGTCCCTCGTGGATCTACCTGGCTATGGCTACGCCCAGAAGGATGCCGCGGCCCGGGCCCGGTTCGAACGGCTCATCCTGGACTACCTGGAGCACCGTGAGTCGCTCGCGCAGGCGTTCGTCCTCATCGATTCACGGCATCCCCCCCAGGCGATCGACCAGGAGTTCGTGCGCTGGATGCTCCAGGTGGATGTGCCGTTCTCCCTGGTCCTCACGAAGATCGACCGGGTCAAGCCGGCCGAGCTGGAACGGCACATCGGCCTGTTCGCCAAGACGTTCGAGGAACTCGGGCTCAGCCCGGCCCGGGCGTTCCGGACCTCCTCCGAGACGGGCGTCGGGCGGTTCGAGCTCCTCCAGTTCATCGGGGAGACGATCCGCGAGTGGGAGGGCTGAACCGTCCGGGACCCGGGCGGCACCCTGATCAAAACTGCGAGAGGAACCGCACGTCGTTCTCGTAGAACAGGCGGATGTCGTTGATCCCGTACCGGATCATCGCGATGCGCTCGATGCCGAAGCCGAACGCCCAGCCGCTCCAGACCTCGGGGTCGTAGCCCACGCGCTCGAAGACGGCGGGATGGACCATGCCGCAGCCCGCGATCTCCAGCCACTCCTTGCCCATCTTCTTCACCAGTGGGCTCGTGAAATCGATCTCGAAGCTCGGTTCGGTATAGCTGAAGTAGTGCGGACGGAACCGGAGCTTCACCTCGTTGCCGAGGAGCGACTGGAAGACCTCGGTGACGGTGCCCTTGAGGTCGCCCACGGTCACCCCACGGTCGACATAGAGTCCCTCGATCTGCTGGAAGGTCGGGTTGTGGGTGGCGTCGGCATTGTCGCGACGGAACACGCGGCCCGGGACGACGATGCGGATCGGCGGCGCCTGCTTCTCCATGACCCGGATCTGCACCGAGGAGGTGTGGGTCCGAAGGAGGGGACGCTGCCCGGGAGCCGCTCCGGCCAGGAAGAAGGTGTCCTGGCTGTCCCGCGCCGGATGATCCGCCGGGGTGTTGAGGGCGTCGAAGCAGTGGTACTCGTCCTCGATCTCCGGTCCATCGGCCACGGCGAAGCCGAGTCGACGGAAGGCCCGGACGATGTCGGCCGTGGTCTGGGTCAGGGGATGGATCCGGCCGGGGGCGCGACGGCGTCCGGGCAGGCTGAAATCGGTGGGGTCCTTGGGCAGGGCCGCCTTCAGCTCTAGCTCGGTCCGGCGTTCCTGCAGAGCGGCCTCGAGTTCCTGCTTGGCCGCATTGATGGCCTTTCCCGCGGCAGGCCGCTCCTCCCTGGCGAGGGACCCCAGCTGCTTCATCAGGCTGGTGAAACTCCCCTCCGCACCCAGGGCCCCGCCCTTCGCGCGTTCGAGGGAGGGCAGGTCTTGGGCGGAGCGCAGCTCGGCGAGCGCGGCCTGTTTGACGGAATCGATCTGCTCCAGCAACGACATGGTCGGCATCATCCTGAAATCCAGGCCGGATTCCAGCAGAAGGACGGTTGCCGCATCACATCCCGAGGCCCGGTCCTCCGGATTCGCATCGCGGGACGCTCAATCCCCGGGCCGAACCGGCCCGCGCCCGTCGCCCTACTCCGTGGTCGTCGTGAAGCCGGAGGTTCGGGCCTCGACCCACATCTGGCGTTGGGTTCGGAAGCGGGCCGACTCCAGTTTTTCCTGGAACAGACAAGGAAAGACCAGGAGTGGGAATTCCTCCACCCATGCCAACGCTTCGGCCTCTTGGGCCGCCCGTCGGATGGGTTCGACCAGTCTGAGGGACTGGACCTGCGCCAGGGCCAGGGCGACGAGCCGGTGTCGAAGCTGTGCGAGGGCTCGGTCGTCCCATCGGCGTTTTTCCCGGGGTCGCACCCGAGCCGAGGGTGTCCGGGCGGGGAGTCTGTCGAAAGCGGTCGGGTGGCCTGGCCGGGTCGGCGTGGTGGTCGCGGTCGTGGTGTTGAACCTCATGGGATATCCTTGAAAGGGAGGACGAGGAAGACGTTGTAAACCTCGTGAAAACGGCTTCGATCTCAACCGTGCCGGTCGCCAGGCAACGGTCTGTACCGCACGCCTTGGCTTTCCCTTCTGGCACGGAATGAGTAACCGCAATCGAGGTTCCGTCAAACGGGGCAGTGCTCCACCGCCTGCTGTCCCGGTGCCCGCCGACTCGTGGATGCCGGTGATGGAACCCGGTGATGGAACCCGACGTACGGCTGCACGGATGGAGGGGTGATGGCCGATCGAAGCCCTCGATGGGGCATCACCCCGTCGGGGCTAGAACCTCAGGTGCCGCAGAAGGTCCGGCAGCGGGGCGTTCCCGGCGCCGGTGGATCAAGAAGGGGGGTGGGCGTGGTGGGGTCTTCGTACGGATTCCGCAGGGCCGCGAGCAGCTCCTGGAATGGGGACAGGTTTCCGTGGTCCGAGGCCTCGGACAGAACCGTCTCCACACCGTGGTTCCTCGGGATCACGGCAGGATTGTGGCGCGCCTTGCAGGCCGCGGCCTCGTCGGGTGTCGATGGCTGGCGTCCAAGCCGATCCCTCCACCGGGTGTACCAAGCTTCCGGGATGCCCGATGGGGAGATCGAGGGGGTTCCGGCCGGGTCGAGACCCCGGAAGGTGCGGGTGAAGTCGGCTCCCGCCCCCCGCATCGCCTCCAGGAGATCCTCGATCAGGACGGCATCCTCCGGTTCCTCCGTCGTCAGCCCGATCTTACCCCGGAACAGCCGCAGCCATTCGGATCGGAACCGGCCCGTGAACCCTTCCAGCACCCCGGTGGCCTGTTCCACGGCACTCTCCGGGTTGGAGTCGATCATCGGCAACAGGGCCTCCGAGAACCGGGCAAGGTTCCAGGACGCGATCGAAGGCTGCCGGCCAAAGGCGTAGCGCCCCTGGTGGTCGATGGAGCTGAACACGGTGCCGGGATCGTAGGCGTCGAGGAAGGCGCAGGGGCCGTAGTCGATCGTCTCGCCCGACAGCGCCATGTTATCGGTGTTCATCACCCCGTGCACGAACCCCACCCGCATCCAGTGGGCGATCAGGGTTGCCTGCCGGATGCAGACCCCCTCCAGCAGGGCGAGACCCGGGTTCGGCAGGTCGACCCGGTCCGGGAAGTGTCGCCTGAGGGTGTAGTCGACCAGGGTCCGCAGCGAGTCGTGGTCGCCAAGGGCCGCGAAGAGCTCGAAGGTCCCGACCCGGATGTGGCTGGCCGCGACCCGGGTGAGGACCGCGCCGGGCAGCGGACGTTCCCGGAAGACGGGTTCCCCCGTGGAGGCCACCGCAAGGCTCCGCGTCGTCGGAATCCCCAGATGGTGCATGGCCTCGCTGATGAGGTACTCGCGCAGCATGGGGCCGACGGCTGCACGACCGTCTCCCCGGCGGGAGTAGGGTGTAGGCCCCGGGCCCTTGAGCTGGAGGTCGACCCGCTGCCCCGACGGGGTGAGGTGTTCCCCCAGCAGGATCGCCCGGCCGTCGCCGAGCCGGGTCAGGTTGCCATACTGGTGTCCCGCATAGGCCTGCGCGATCGGCTCGGCGCCCTCCGGCAGTCGGTTCCCCGTGAAGAGCGGGGCGGCTTCGGCCTGATCCAGCCGATCGGGATCGAGTCCCAACACGAGGGCCAGGTCCCGGTTGAACACGAGGAGTCGTGGGGACGGGACCGGAGTGGGATCGACCCTGGAGTGGAATGGTGCGGGGAGTCGGGCGTACGAGTTGTCGAACCGCCATCCCTCGGCGGTGGGGGATGCTGTTGTGGACATCACGGCTCAGAGCGACTGCTTCATCTTCCGGGCGATCCGATCCTGCAGCTCCGCGGCGGCGTGGTAGCCCTGCAGGCGCAGCTTGGTCTGGTACGCCGCCACCTCGATCAGCCCCCCCAGATCGCGTCCGGGTCGGACCGGGATCACCATGTGCGGGATCTGATTGCCCAGGAGGGTGACATGCTCGAGCTCCAGTCCGAGCCGATCGACCTCCTGCGAGTCCTCCCAGCGTTTGAGGGTGACGACGAGGTCGACCCGCATGTCCTGGCGGATCGCCTTCACCCCGAACATCGCGGCGACGTCGATGAGGCCGATGCCCCGCACCTCCATGAGGTTGCGTCCCAGTTCCTTGGCGGTGCCGTAGAGCTCGGTGCCGTCCTGGATCCAGAGGCAGACCACGTCGTCGGCGATGAGACTGTGTCCGCGCTCGAGGAGGCCGATCACCGCCTCGCTCTTGCCGATGCCGCTCTCGCCCTGGACGATGACGCCGACGCCGCCGACATCGACCATGCCGCCGTGGATCTGCTGGCGCGGGGCGAAGAGGTTCTCCAGGGCGATGGTGGCCCGGCTGATGAACTGCATCGTGATCAGCGAGCTTCCGAACAGCGGGACGTCCGACGCCTCCGCCGCGGCCAGGAGTCGGCCCGGCTTGATGTCCCGGCAGAGCACCACGCAGGGGATCCTGTACCGGAAGAACTCCTGGATCCGATCCTCACACACGTTCCTGCCGAGCGACCGCAGGTAGGCGGTCTCGACGCTGCCCAGCACCTGGACGCGTTTCGGTGCGAAGTATTGTCGGAATCCCGCCAGGGCGAGTCCGGGTCGGTTCACGGTGGGCTCACGGATCAGACGCTTGAGCCCTCCGGCACCGGCGAGGAGCTTCAGCCCGAGTGCGGTGCCGACGTCGGTGTAGAAGCGTTCGACCGTGATGGAGCTGGTGCTCATGCCGGGGAGGATGGCACCCGGCCGGCTCCGCATTCAACGGCGCAGGTGCTCATCGAACCACCCCGCGAAGTGATCGATGTCCCAGACCATGGTCGGCCAGCCGTGGCCTCCTCCCGGGTGGATGGCGAGCGAGACCACGTTGCCGAGACCGCGGGCCGCGGACTGGTAGCGTTGGGACTGGTCCAGGGGGACCAGGGTGTCGGCATCCCCGTGGTAGATCAGTGTCGGGGGTAGGTTGGAATGGATGTGGTAGATCGGCGAGGTGTCCCGTCCGATGCCCTTCCACAGGGTGAGGTTGGTCGCCCCGGGACCGAAGGCGCGGACGAAGCTCTTCGGGGGGCCGCCGTCACCCAGGTTCTCGGTCGAGGTGCCCAGGTTGAGGAGGTCGGTCACCGGATAGAAGATGGCGACGGCCTGGACGGCGCTGCTGGTACGGTCGACGGGATCCAAGGCCGCGGGATTTCCCGGCCCGCCCCGGGTCGCCAGCATGAGGCTGAGATGTCCTCCCGCACTGCCTCCGGTGACCCCCAGCCGTGCGGGATCGATGCCGAATTCCCGGGCGTGGTGTCGGACATGCCGGACCGCCCGATGCATGTCGTCGACGATCTCCATGATCGTGGCCTCGGGTTGGGAGAAGTGGCAGACCGCGAAGACCGTGTAGCCGCGGCGAAGGAGGGGGGCGAGGATCCACGGACGGATGGAGTTGGTGCTGGATTTCCAGCTGCCGCTCACCAGCAGCAGCACACCTAGGCCGTTGGTCTCGGTCGGCCGGAACGGCTCGATGACGAGAGGTTGACCGTGTCGGGTGCCATAGACGCGGGTGGGCAGGACCTTGTGCTCCGGGATCCGTCCCACGACCAGGCCGATGGCGATGTCCTGGAAGAAGGCCGCGGTCGTGGGCCAGCGTTTGGCCTGTTTGGAATTCAGCGACAGCCCGATCCCAACCGCGAGGATCAGCGTGACGAGAACCACCAGCCCCACGGCAATGAGGAGCCATTTCAGAGGACGCCGGCGAGCCATGGACGTCATCATTCCGCAGACCCCCGTTCCCCGCCAAGCCCTCCCCACCCGAATCCTCCCAGGAAATAGATAGGGTCAGGTGGGTGATCCGGTGTGGATCCGGTGGGTGAGGCCGTGCCCTGCATCACTGGGTGCGGGAGCACCCACGCTGGTAGGGACCTGGTCCCTCAGGTCCCCATCTGAACCCGCGAGGGTGGAGCGAACCTGGAGGGCGAGTCGGGTTCCTCCGACCCATGAGGAGAACCCAACTGCCCCCACCGGTCCTCAACGCCGGGCGGATCGGGATGGGGACCTGTCGGACCAGGTCCCGGCCTTCCGCCCCAGATCCTACTCCGCCACGGGAGACCATCCCCACCGGGATGCCGAGAACAGGCCGAGGTCGCTCATCTTCAGGTCGGGGATCACCAGCAGGGCCATGAACGACAGCGTCATGAACGGGGCATCCAGCGGCGAACCCAGCTGCTTGGCCATCCGGTCGAGCCTCGTGTAGCGACGGGCAACCGTCCGGCCGTCCAGATCCGACATCAGTCCCGCGATGGGCAGGGGGAGGACGAGTCGGCGGCGTCCATCGACCCCGGCAAGCCCCCCCCGGTGCGCGACGATCTCGTTGACGGCGGTGGCGATCGAGGTGTCGTCGACCCCGACCACGACGATGTTGTGGGAGTCGTGGGCCACGGAAGAGGCGATCGCGCCGCGCTTCAGGCCGATGCCCCGGATGAATCCCACGGACACGGGTGCCTTGCGCGCGTAGCGGTTGACGACGGCGATCTTGAGGAGATCTCGCGAGGGATCGGTCACCAACAGGCTCTCCCGGATCATCAGGACGTCCTTCACATGCCGGGTGATGAGCTGACCATTGAGGGCCTCGATGACATTGAGGGTCCTCGCGGACTTCTCCGGGACTTGTACGGCAAACTCCTCCGCCTTGCGGGGCGTCGCCCGGAACTGGTTTGGCGTGGTTGAAGTGAGCCGCGGGAGTCGGGACCGTCCGTTCGAGGCCACCAGTTCGCCGCGGAGGTAGGTCCGGAGCACCCGGAAGGTCCGCCAGGCGTCGACCACCACGAAATCCGCAGGATCCCCCTCGCGGAGCAGTCCTACGTCGAGGCCGTAGTGTTCGACCGGGTTGACCGAGGCGCAGCGGAGGACATCGAAGCGATCGGCTCCGAACCGCAGGGCGCGGCGGATGTGACGATCGAGGTGTCCCTCGATGAGCAGGTCGGGATGCAGGTCGTCGCAGCAGAACATCACCCGGTCGGGATGGGATATCAGGAGCGGGGCGAGTGCGTCGAAATTCCGGGCGGCCGATCCCTCGCGGATCAGGATCTTCATCCCGACGGCCAGCTTGTCGGTGGCCTCCTCGAGGGTGAAGCACTCGTGGTCCGTGGTGATCCCGGCCGCCGCGTACTGGGCCGCCTGACCGCCCCGGAGTCCCGGCGCGTGGCCGTCGACCTGTTTCCCGGCCGCCTTCGCGGCATCGATCATCGCCATGAGCGAAGGGTCCCTCGAGAGCGCCCCGGGGAAGTTCATCACCTCGCTCAGATAACGGATCTCCGGGCGCTTCAGAAGCCTGGCAACGTCCTTGGCGGACAGTGTGGCCCCGGCTGTTTCAAAAGGGGTGGCCGGGACGCAGGACGGGGCTCCGAAGTTGAATTTCAGCGGGGTGCGTCGGCCGTCCCGGACCATGTAGTCGACCCCCCGGGTGCCGAGGACATTCGCGATCTCGTGGGGATCCGAGACGGTCGCCACGGTCCCGTGAACCACGGCAAGGCGGGCGAACTCGGACGGCGGCAGAAGCGAGCTCTCGATATGGATGTGGGCATCCACAAAGCCGGGAAGGAGGAGCGGTCCCCGCCTGCCGGCCGGATCCGGGACGATCCGGGTGATCCGTCCGCGTCGCCATTCCACACGTCCGGGGTAGACCCGACGGTGGTGGAGATCGACAACCTGGCCGACGAGGGTCGAGGCAACATCCTTCATGTCCGGAAGCCTGCCGGGACGGAAGGGAGATCAAAGGGCAAAGAGCGGTGCGCCGGGTCGGCGGTGGGCACCAGGTCCGGTCAGCACCCCGGATCCGGCGGGAGGGGGAAGGGACTCACTCGGCGACGCGGAGACACGGAGGAAAGACAGGAGAGGCAAGACGGGGAGAGACCCCGGCCGAAAGTGGCCCGGGAGGCGGGGCGCTCAGGATCCCACCCGTGGGGTGGTTGCTGCCCCCCTAGGCGCCGGGTGGCTTGCGCCATCGATTGGCGAGGATGCCGGAGAGGATGAGCTGGACCGGGTGATAGATCAGCACGGGGAGCAGGATGAGGCCGAGGCCGGGGTGGCTTCCGAAGAGGGCCTTGGCCAGCGGAATCCCCGCCGCGATCGTCTTCTGGGGGGCGCAGAACGCCGCCGTGATCCGGTCCTCCCGGGAAAGTCCCAGCCATCGGGCCGTCAGCAGCGTCAGCCCGAGGATCAGCCCGAACAGGGCGAAGGTGAGCCCGAGAAGCAGCGACAGGAGCTCCGGATGCGCCGAACGCCAGAGTCCGTCGTGGATGGAGTCCGCGAGGGCGCAGAAGACGAGGAAGAGGATCAGCAGGCTGCTGGCGGTGCCGAGATGCCGCCCGAGTTGTTTCACGGGCCCCTCACGGAACCACCGGACGAGCTGTCCAATCCCGACCGGGAGCAGCATGAGGAGCAGGATGTCCCGCACGGCCTGTCCTGTGACCGGGGCCATCCCGCCCTGGGTGGCCGCGAGCCAGGCGACCCAGAGGGGCGTGACGAGGAGTCCGAGCAGGTTCGAGAGGGCGGCGTTGAAGATGGCGGCCCCGGAATTGCCGCCGGCCTGTTGGGTGAACACCACCGAGCTGGACACGGTGGAGGGCAGGACCCCGAGCAGGAGAACGCCCATCCGGAGGTCCGGGTTGGGCAGGAACCGTCCGCCCAGGGCATCGCCAGCGAGGGCGATGCCGGGAAAGACGAGGAAGGTGACCGACTGGATCAGCAGGTGGAGTCGCCAGTTCCGGGCACCCTGTGCCAGGGCGGTCGAGGGCAGGGAAAGACCCTGGAGCAGGAAGATCCCGACCACCACCCATCGGGTCGACACCTCGGGGTGCAGCGGGCCGCCGTCCGCGCCGAACCCGGGAAACAGGGCCGCCAAGGCGATCACGGGCGGCAGGGTCAGGATGAACCAGTTTCGGGTGAGAAACG
This sequence comes from Verrucomicrobiota bacterium, assembly GCA_016871805.1. Taxonomy (GTDB): domain Bacteria; phylum Verrucomicrobiota; class Verrucomicrobiia; order Limisphaerales; family UBA9464; genus UBA9464. The sequence goes on along the minus strand of VHCG01000029.1, from coordinate 221 downwards.
ACACCATGGGCGGATCCGGACTGTCAGACCCGCCCGGAAGAGGCTGGAGATTGCCATGGGGACCGGATCCGAGGCAAAGATTGTGGGTCACCAGAATTCCTTCATGAAGACACACTGGGCAGCCTGGGCCGGTCTCGTTGCCGTCGGCTTCTGGGGCTATGGCAACTGGGTCGAGGTCCGTCGACTCGGACGTGAAGTGGCTGCACTGAAGTCCCAGAAAA
>VHCG01000028.1 GCA_016871805.1 Verrucomicrobiota bacterium | reverse complement strand
AAGCGTCCAACCATGGACGCCCAGGCCAGGCCGATAGATCCGCGAGCCCTGGGGCAGGAATGGCAGCCCGTTGGTGAATTCGCTCAGCAGGAGGCGATGGGTGGCGTTGGTGAACCACTCAAGGGCACCCCTGGGACGCAGGGTCGAAACGCTCGCGGACGCCGCCAGATCCCCCTCCGGTTCCGACTGGGCATAGTTGAGGTTGAGCTTCGCACGACGGTAGAACCCATAGGGATTCACCGAGTTCACCCCGAGTTCCAGATCGGAGAACGCCGGATGGGAACCGGACTCGAAGCGTCCGTCGCCCGAGTCGGTGCCGAGCTGCCGCATCAGCCGATGAAAGGTGTACCGGTCGTAGGTGCTGAGGGGTGAGGTCCTCGCTATGGCACGGTTGGTGAACTGGCCGGTCACCCGGCCGGACATCCCAAGCTGCGGATCGAACAGGTCGTTCAGGTCCGCGAAGCGGTTGGTGAGATCGGAGCCGGGCCACGACCTGTCAGGCACGTCGTTTTCATACTGCCGGAAGATCTCCTCACGCAGAGCGACAAGCGGACCATCGGAGTAGGCATCGACAAAGTCCCTCCTGAACTCCTGGTCGATCTGGGTCACGTTCGCGTTGCCCGACTCGACCCGGTAGAACTCATCGGCCGAAGCCGGTGCGATGCTGAGCTGACGGAAGCGGCGAAGCCGTTCTGCGTCGGCGAACGCCAGACCCGTGCTCGGGAGCGTGAGATTGGTCTGATACCGATAGTCGTTCTGGGCGAACCCCCAGATGTTCGTGTTCAGCGCCCCGAAGAAGCCACCAAGGTTGAGTTCCCAGGTCCCGACACCCTGGTTTCGGAAGAAGCCGCTCTGGGGCTGGAGTCCATCCTGATCGGCGGGGAACAGCTGACCGTCACCCAGACTAAGACGTTTGGCGTTGTTGCCGCTGTGATTGAGATCGAGGGTCGAGCTGGTTGGTACAACCACATAGGCAAACCGGCCGATGAAACGATTGGTGCCTGAATGCGGAACGTCGGGGTTCTCGAGCACCCCGATCCACTCCGGATCACCCCACTGGAAATTGGTCAACGAGGCTTGGATGGGACGCCCCAGGCGATCCAGGGCCAGAACCGGACCGTTGGTCTCGAATTGGCCGTTCCGATTGAAATCGAGGTAGAACCGGAAGTCCATCGGCAGCCGGGGATCCCGGTTCGTCTGCACGAAGACGGGGGGCCGCACGAAGACGGGGGGCCGAGGGTCATAGTAGAGATTCCCAAGCAGCCGAGCGTATTCGTCCCGTTGGCCGGCGATGAGCAGGTTGAACGGCAACTGATTGGAGGTCCGCGTGTAACTGACGTTGGTGAGCTGGCGATAGTCGCGGGTGTCGACGTAGTGGCTCCCCGGAAGGTTGCGAAACCGGGGATTCGCATAGTTCGTCGAGACGAAATAGGAGACCGAGGCCAGCCGATTCGTCGCTGCGGCGATCCGGCTCAGGATCCGGCCCTCCGCGTGCCGGAATGCAGCATCGGCCATGGCTCGGGCGTTCGCCTGCTCCGCGGCGGTGGACGCGGATTCGCGTTCCCGACGGCTGACGGCAAGGAACGCCACGGCAGTGATCGTCACCACCGACAGCATCAGCAGGGTAATGACGAGCGCGATGCCGCGCCGGGACGAACCGTCCAGCCTGCCCTTGGGGGTTTGGGCGTTCATTGGGTTGCAGAAGAGACGGGCATGGGAACGCGCTGACGGAACACTAGGATGTTCGCGAGGTTGTTCGTGAGGAACCGGGTCCGGATGCCGGGCGGGTTCACCGGCAACACCCGGTACCGTTCCATCAATTCCGGCGGGAGGATTCCGATCTCAAGCTCGATGGAGGTCGGAAAGGCACGACCGCGGAACAGGGTTCCATTGAGGGGGAATGCCGCGGCCGGATTGGGTCCGATCAGAACATCCTTTGGAACAGGGAAGGCATTGGTCTGCGTCCACGTCGTCGGGTCCAAAGCCTGGCCACTCGGGCCGAAGGGGGTCGCCCGGAAGAAGACGACGCCGTCCAACAGACGGCTCGAATTCGTCGGGCTCTGTCGATAGGCCGCGTTGTTGAAGAAACGACCATAGAGAAGGTTGGCTTGGTCGGCCCCGCGGGCCCCACGAAGGCTCACCGGCCACGGATCCTCATACCGATACAGCGTCCCCACGGCATCATCAGGAGTGATGGGATTTTCCGGTGCCACAAAAAGCCCTGCACCGGTCCACTGCCCAGGACGGTTCTCGGCCATGTAGAAGAGGTCATGGAACAAGGTCGTCCGCCGCCATCCATCCAGGAACGCCGCACGGACCTGCGGGTCCGAGGGACCCGCAGCGGTCCGGAGGACCATCAGGTTGGGCGCCGGACCGAGACGTTCCTGGACGTTGGTGGAACGCGGGACGAAGACGAGGTTGGTCCCGATGTTCGAGGGCCGTGCCCGACCGAGGTCCCGGATGAGCAGGTCCATCACGGCCCGGCCGTTCTCCATGACATCGGTCTGCCCGGAGTTCGCGATCAACGCCTTCTGGGTCTGGTTGAACATCGCGAAGAGCGCCAGGACGATGACCGACAGCATCGCCATGCCGATCAGCATCTCGAGCAGGGAGAAGCCCCTCCTTGATCGGGCCGCGCATCCACGGGATTTCAGATTGGGAAGGACGGGGATCATTGCGGGCTGCTGGTGAGGTTTCGGTTCAGCGCGGAGTCATCGAACCGACGCGGCCGCAACGAAGTGCCGGGGCGGAACACCGCCTCAGGGTTCGAGGGGACCTGGATGGCAAAGCGGGGCTTGCCGACGATCTGGGCGCTGAAGACCCGCTGTCCGGATCCCACGCTGATCTCGTTCCCGACTCGGAACACCGGCCAACGGAAGGTCAGGCGGAGGTTGTAGACGGTCCCAGCCAAGGCATCCCGGGAACTGCGCCGTTCCTCCGGGGTCGAGATCAACTTGATGAGGCTCGGGTCCAGCCTCATCGCATCCAGGTATCCACCAAGCTGAACCCCCGTCGTGAAGGGAGTCATCGACTGGACGTTGCCCGGGGTTACCGGGAGGCTCGGAAGCTGGACGGCCGGAGTGAGATCGACCTGCATCTGATAGCGCAGGGCGTCGTCCAGCTGACGATCGGACGGCTGGAATCCGACGACACCGGTGGGCCGGATCTGGGAGTTCAGGTCACCGCTGAACGACCGACAGAGGGCCGTCACCCGGTTGCTGTAAAGAATTCCCCGATCGGCCTCGAACCGGGGAATGGACAGCAGGCTCACGATGTCCCTCGGCGTGACAAGCAGGGTTCCTGGAGCCGGTACCGGATTCGACACCGGATAGAACGGACCGCGGAATCCAAAGGTCTGGCCAGCACCCGTTCCGTTCAGCGGGGTGTGCTCGACCACGATGGAGTCGACATAGTTGGTGACCTCGTCCCAGCCGATCCCCCCCCGACGGATCAACTCGACCCAGAGGGGTCCTTCCTGCTCCACGATGGTCTCTTCACGGTTCTGCCTCTGGACCCCGAGCCCCAGGGGGAGGACGCCGAGGATGGCCACCATGGCAAAGGCCACGATGCCGATGCACATGGCCAACTCCACCATGGTGAAGCCGTCCGTCCGGCGGGAACCTTTTCCGGTGTGTAGGGGTAGGTTCATTCGGGTGGCTTGATGCCCTTGGTGCGACCGGTGAGGGCCGAGACCCGGACGATTTGGTTGGTGTAGTTGCGACGGGGGGTCTCGACGACGTCGGCCGGCTGGGTGAAGTCGAACCGGTCCGGCTCCCCCGGGCCAACGACCTGGCGTCCGAACTGGACGGAACCGGAGCCGACTGCAACAAACCGGTCGGCCAGCGTGGTGCCGTTGCCGATCGCACGGCCAGTGCCATCGAAGTTGAAGAGACGCCCCTGTGCGTCGAACGCGATGGCGGGGAGCTTGACCACGATGTTCGTCGCAGTGGCCGGGCTGTCGCGCTCCGGCGCGATGGGAAACGGGAACGAGCGGAGGTTCAGGTTGGTCACCGCGGGAGGTGCCGTCGGACCAAAGGCCCAGCCGGGCACCAGGATTTCGAGACCATTCGTCGGGAACAGCGTTCCCTCTGGCAGCATGCGCCACTCCGTCAGGAACCGGGACCGTCGGACTCCAGGCTGCTCCCCGAGGCCCCCGTCGGTGTACAGGGCGTAGCCGGTGAATTGCTTGTTGAAGCTGTTGGTGAACTCGCGGAGCGCGATGTCACGGTATCGACGGTCAAACTCCGTCGAGCCGGGAAGCGACAGGAGCTGCCCGCGGATCCGGTTCAGCTCGCCGGCAAAGACTTCCGGAGTCATCCCATGCGGCGGCTGAAGGAAGACCATGTAGACCGGCGAGCGGTTCCGGATCGCCTGCAGCCGCGCGAAGCCCAGATCATCCTTGAGCTGTTGCTGGGCCGCGGCGATCGAGTTGGCCTGACCGAACCCCTTGAAGGCCGGCACGGCGATGAACATCAGGACGCCGATGAGCGAGATGACCACCAGCAGCTCGACGAGCGTGAACGCCGTTTTCTGCCCGTCCCGCATCCCTGTTCTGGGTTCCGAGTCCATGTCGAGGATTCCCAGCGGGCTCAGCGCCAGCTGTAGATGTTGTCGGCGTTCACCGTGTTCCGCGCGTTAGCCGGAATGGAGAAATCAGCCTTTCCATCGGGACCGAACGACATCACGAGGGCCGGCTGGGTGACGAAGCGTGCCGAGGGATTGTTGGCCGGAAGCACCGTCTGGCCCACGGCCGCCGGGAACGGGTCGACCACCCGGTTGTCGAAGTCGAGGTCCACCCAGACGACGTAGGGTCGGCCCCAGGGATCCCGAAGGACTTTGTCGAGCTCGCCCACACCATTCGGACCCAAGCCCTTGGCGATCTTGGAGTTCAGGAAAACATTCCCCTTCTGGTTGAGCGAGTTGTTGAAATTGATCGGGTTGCCATCCAGGTCGGTCTGGACTCCATAGCCCGGGGCTCCCGGAGGAAAATTGGCGAGCGGGGTGCCGGTCAGAATGGCCATGAGCTCGGCATTGCTGATGTTCCAGTTCCCGGACCGGTTCGCGACGACCGGATAGTCCGTCTTGAGCTTGGAATCCCGGACCTGCTCGGGGCTCACCTCCCTGCTGGGTGCCATAGACGAAGTCAGGCCAGGCCTCGGAGATCGAGTTTCGGGTGCGCTTGGACGAAGGCATCCGGGTGTACGCGGCATTGTACGCGGTGATTGCGGCCACGAGGTTGTTCATGTCGACCTCGGCCTTCTTGATCTTCGCCGAGCCCGCGGCCTTGGTGACAGCCGGGAGGAGGAGGCCCGCGAGGATGGCGATGATCGAGATCACTACGAGGAGCTCGATGAGCGTGAATCCTCGGGAAAGTCGGGGTTGGGAGAGCGCTTTCATTCGGAGAGACTTGGGTTGGAGGTTGGGGTCAGTGGAGATCACCAGTTGCCGACGATGTTGATGCGGTTCTTCTCGCGGATCTCGGCCCAGAGATCGAACCGCCCGGGATTGTTGGTCGGGTTCGTGGACACGTAGCGCCACGGGTTGAGGCCCGGATTGCTTGGAACTGGGGCCGCCTGCTGGAGAGGCCAAGGAAATCCCCCGCCCTTCTTGCCCGAGGCATCAGCCGAAAACCCGACCGCCAGGACCTCAAGATCCACATATCCCGGATCGTTCCGGCTTCGAAAGATCTCGGCGAACTGGCCAGGCTTGAACTCGCGGCGGACCAGACGGCGCTTCTGGTCCCGATCCATCCGGTTCTGCTGCACCGGATCCGCCACCTTGATTCGCGGAATGCTGTTCAGAACCCCCTCGCGCCCAAAGTACTGGAGAAAGGTGTTTGGATTGATCGCCAACCCATCGTCCACCGTCACCAGCCGAGGGTTCGACGGATCGTTGTCCACCAGGACCCCGGTCAGCTCGTAGAAGAGGGGATTCAGGACGGGGTTCGTCGTGCGGGTCGTCGGGTTGTAGTTGTCAGGCGGATAGACCCCGTACTTCGCCTTGTAGGACTCGATGGCCGTCACCAAGGCCGCGAGCTCGGCACGGATCCGTGCCTCGCGCATCCGTTTGCTGGCCACCGGAGCCACCCCAACCACCAGACCGGCGAGGACGGCGATGATCGAGATCACCACCAGCAGCTCGATCAGCGAGAACGCCCGAGCCGAACGGCCCCAAATTGCGGAGACCCGATTGGAGAGGATTCGGGGGTTCATGATGCGTCGGAAGTCCAAGAAGGTGAGGGACCTGTCAGCGTTCCTTCAATTCCTTTTCCATCCGTTCACTGAGCCACTGCTTGATCATGCTCTGGTAGTTCAGATACCGCTCCCGGGCCAGGCGCTTGATCCGCCCCAGCATCCGCGGGTCCATCCGGATCGAGATCGTCACCGATTCCGTCTGCTCCATCGCCGCCACCGTGGCCGATTCCATCAGCCGGACATCGATCCCGTTGTCCACCCAGAATCCAGCCTCCGCCTGCTCGCTGTCGAACAGAGGAACTTCGTCCCACGAGGTTACAAGGGTCGGGCTCATCAGGATTGCAACGCCTGGCGCAGCTTGCGTTGGTAGAAGAACTCCTCCTGCTCCGAGAAACCCCGGGAGCAGATCACCCGGAACACGCGGCCGTTCGTCCGGTAGATGCTGAAGATCCCGTCGCCCCCGTCCGACTTGCCAAGGTTGAAATAACGGGCCTGGGCCCCAAACCGGGAGGAGTCCGGCAACAGACGGACCGCGAAGGGATCCTCGAAGGACTCCTCGATGTCCCGCGCAGTCATCGAGCCGTTCATCGGAAACGGCGGATTGTTCCAGTCAAATTCCACAGGAGGTCGGCCACACTCAGCCCGTGCATTGTAGCTACTTTGTATGTACCCGCCCGGCAAAGATGGGTCAAGTCACAGGTTGGGAATTTCTGAACATGAGAGGACCTTGTCCCGAGGGTCACCGGGTCAATCGCCGCCGCCGCCGCCATCGCTGCCGAGCTTGTCGATCAGCGTGATCAGGGGGAGGAACAGTGCGATGACGATGCTGCCGACGACAACGGCCAGGAACACGATCATGATCGGCTCGAGGAGAGAGGTCATGGCCGCAACCGCGTTGTCGACCTCGTCGTCATAGGTATCTGCGATCTTCAGCAACATCTCGGGCAGTGCACCGGTCTGCTCGCCGACGTCGACCATCGAGATCACCATCGGCGGGAATACGCCCGATTTCTCGAGCGGAGCGGTGATGGTCTCACCTTCCTTGACGGACTCGTGGATCAACTGGACGGCGTTGGCGACGACCACATTACCGGCGGTCTCGCGAACGATGTTGAGGGCCTGGAGGATGGGAACTCCCGAACTCACCAAGGTGCCGAGCGTTCGGCAGAAGCGCGCGATGGCAACCTTGTGGATGACGGCTCCGATGACGGGGAAACGGAGCTTGGCCCAGTCCCAGCCCCAGCGCCCCTTCTTGGTCCGGATGAGGAGCTTCATGATCACGAAGAAGGCCACAATGGCCCAGATCACTGGACCGGGGTACACATACGGGGGGCCTTCGACGATGATCACCGTCTTGCTCTTGATCGCGTCCGAAATGGCCAGAACAAACTCGGTGAACGCCGGCATGCCGGCGTCTCCGAGGAGATCGGCGAAGATCTGTTTGAACTTGGGCACCACGACGACCATGAGCAGGGCGAGGATGCCAAGGGCGACGACCATGACGGCCACCGGATAGAACATGGCGGCGACGACCTTGCCCTTGATCTTCTCGGCCTTCTCCATGAACTCGGCGAGACGGTTCAGGACGACCTCGAGTACGCCGCCCAGCTCGCCCGCCTTCACCATGTTGATGAAGAGGCGGTTGAAGATCTTCGGATGCTGGGCCAGGGCCTCGGAGAAGGTCGAGCCGCCCTCGATGGATTCGGCCAGCTTCTCGGTGCACTCGCGGAGGGTGGCATTCTTCTCCTGTTTCTGGAGGACGCGGAGACCGCGGAGCAGAGGGAGACCGGCATCGACGAGCGTGGCGAGCTGGCGCGTGAAGGTCGTGAGGACCTTAGTCTTCACCCCTCCACCGAGGCCAGGGATCTTGATGTTGATGCTGCCGGCCTTCTTCTTGGCCCCACCGCCGCCGGCAGGTGCCGCCTTCTTCGCATCCTTCTTGGCCTTCGGCTTCTCGGCCTCCATCACCTTGGTTGGAAAGAAGCCCATCTCCTTGAGCCGGTTGATCGCGTCGGCCTGCGAGGCCACCTCGAGCACCCCTTTCTGCTCTTTGCCACGGGAGTCCATGGCGACGTATTGGAACTTAGGCATAGCGTGTCCTTGTGTCCTAGTGCGGTGCCGATCAGGTGTACTTCAAGACTTCCTCAACCGTGGAGTCCCCGGCGTAGATGTTCCGAAGGCCGTCCTCCCGGAGGGTGACCATGCCCATCTCGATCGCCTTCTGGCGCATCACAACCGTCGGGGCGCGCTCGTTGATCAGGTTGCGGATCGGATCATTCACGACCAGGAGCTCGTAGATGCCCTTACGCCCCCGGTAGCCGGAGTCGGTGCAGGTCGGACATCCGCGTCCGTAGAAGAATGACTTGTCCCCAAGGTCATGGGGTGAGAGCCCCAACTGACCAAGTTGCACCTCCGTGGGTTCGAACGGCGTCCGGCAGTTCGTGCAGATCTTGCGGACGAGCCGCTGGGCAAGAACTCCCAGGAGAGTCGAGGAGATCAGGAAGGGCTCGACACCCATGTCAACCAGACGGGTCACGGCGCCAGCCGAGTCATTGGTATGGAGCGTGGACAGCACCAAGTGACCCGTCAGCGAAGCCTGGATGGCGATCTGTGCGGTCTCGAGATCGCGCATCTCCCCGATCATGATGATGTCGGGATCCTGGCGCAGGAATGCGCGCAGAGCCTTCATGAACGTGAGCCCGGCGCCCTCGTTGGTCTGCACCTGCATAATGCCCTCGATGTCGTACTCGACCGGGTCCTCTACAGTCAGGAGCTTCGAGTCGATCGTATTGATGCGGCGCAGCGCCGAATAAAGGGTTGTGGTCTTGCCGCAGCCGGTCGGCCCGGTCACCGCAAAGATCCCGTTCGGCTGGTTGATCGTCTCGATCGTAAAATCGTAGACGTTCTGCGGGAAACCGAGCGTCTCGAGCTCCATCTTGACCGCGTTGCGGTCCAGCACGCGAAGCACGACCGACTCCCCGAACGCGGTGGGCAGCGTCGACATACGCAGGTCCACCTGACGTCCCCCGATGTTCACCGAGATTCGACCATCCTGCGGCAGGCGCCTCTCGGAGATGTTCAGGTTGGCCATGACCTTGAGACGTGAGGTCACCGGTCCTGCCAGATTCTTCGGGGGAGGCGACATCTCGTACAGGGCGCCGTCCACCCGGTAGCGGATCTTGAACTCGTCCTCGAAGGGCTCGAAATGGATGTCGCTCGCCCGGTCCTGAACCGCCTGCATCAGGACGAGGTTCACGAACTTCACGATCGGAGCATCATTGCCGTCCGAAGCGCTCAGATCGGGCCCATTCGGCCCTTCGTCGGTGCCGGAGTCCTCGGTGGCCGCACCGCCCAGCTCCTTAATGATGTCCTGGTAGGCCGCGCCGACCTGGGACGGATAGAACTTTGCGATGGCCTGGCTGATGGCGGCCGGGTCGACGACGACCAGCTGGAGCTGGAATTTGACCGTGAAGCCCAACTCGTCGAGCACGGCGGGATTCAGGGGATCCGCAAGCGCCACCTGGACCGTGTCGCCGTAGAGGGCCACGGGGATGCACTGATACATCCGTGCGCTTTCGGTAGGAATTGCAGCAATCACCTCCGAGGTCATCGCCCCCTCGTCGAGCTCGACAACCGAGGTCCCCAGATGGTCGGCGACCAGCTGCAGGACCATGTCCTTGTCGATCAGTCCATAATCCTGGACGACCTGAAGCACGGGCTTGCCGCTGCGGCCAACCTCCTGGCTGACCTCCTCGAACTGGAGGTCGTCCAGCATGCCCCGCTCCCGCAGGAGGAGCAGCAGTGGGTCGGAGACGATTTCGGACATAGGATTCAGCGACCGGATTCAGCAGCAGCAGCGGCGGCCTTCGCAGCCTTCACTTCCTGGACCTTCTGGAGGATCGTGGTGGGATCCTGGGCCTTGGTCAGCACCTCCTCCTCGGCGATCATACCCGCATCGAACTTCTCGAGCAGGAAGCTGTCTAGGGTGACCATGCCAAACTTGGCGCCGGTCTGGATATCTGACTGGATCCGAAAGGTCTTGTTATCACGGATCAGGGCCGCGATGGACGGTGTGTTGACCATGATCTCGAACACGGCCACTCGACCAGGCTTGTCGATCCGGGGGATCAGCAGCTGGGAGATCACCGCCTGGAGCACGGTCGACAGCTGGATCCGGATCATCTCCTGCTGGTTGGTCGGGAACGCGTTTGTGATGCGGTCGATGGTCTTGGCGGCACCGGTGGTGTGCAGTGTGCCGAACACGAGGTGGCCCGTCTCGGCCGCCGTGATCGCCGCCTCCATCGTTTCCAGATCGCGCAGCTCACCGACCAGGATGCAGTCCGGATCCTGACGGAGGGCGCGCCGAAGAGCCTCGGCGAAGTTGGGGACATCGACATTGACCTCACGTTGGGTGACGACCGCCTTCTTGTGCTTGTGATAGTACTCGATGGGATCTTCGACCGTGATGATGTGGGCCTCGTCACGCTCCTCGTTCACGATGTTGATCATCGAGGCCAGCGTGGTCGTCTTGCCCGACCCGGTGGGGCCCGTCACCAGGATCAGTCCGCGAGGCTTCCAGAGCAGCTCCCTGACGCTCGGCGGGATGCCGATCTGCTCCATGGTGAGGAGCTTGCTGGGGATCTGACGCAGGACGAGAGCGAAGTTTCCCTTTTCCTTGAAGGTCGAGACGCGGAAACGCGCCATTTCACCGAAGGCGAGCGCAAAATCCGCTCCGCCCTTCTCCCGGATCTGCTGGATGTGGTCCTCCGAGGTGATCGACCGCATCAGTTCCTCGGTGTCCTCGGGCTTGAGCGGAGGGCCATCGACGCGGTGCAGGATGCCGTGAAGGCGTATGACCGGGGGAATCCCCACTCGGATGTGCAGGTCGGCGGCGCCCTCGGACACCACTAACTGCAACAGATCGGACATTTGGTAGGACATGCGAAGGATCCTTTATAACATAGGTTTATGAGCCTATCCGGCTAGCAGGTGCATTGCCATGGTCAGTGCTCGCTCACGGTCGCCCGGACCACCTCTTCCGCCGTGGTGAGGCCGGACAGGACCTTCCGGGTGCCATCCTCACGGAGCGTCCGCATGCCAAGCTCCAACGCTTTGCGGCGCAGGATGTTGGCCGGAACCTTCTCGAAGATCAGGCGGCGGACCTCGTCCTGGACCAGGAAGATCTCGAAGATGCCGAAGCGCCCCCGGTGACCGGTCTTGTTGCACTCGGAGCAACCCTTCCCCTTGCGGGCCGTCGCCTGCTGCAGCTGCTCCGGGGTGATGTTGAGCGGCTGGATTTCCTTCTCGGTCAACGTGTGCGGCGCACCGCAGTTCTTGCAGATCTTGCGGACCAGACGCTGGGCCATGAAGCAACGGGCCGAGGATGCCACAAGGAAGGGCTTCACTCCGATGTCGATGAGACGGGTCACCGCGCTGGGAGCATCGTTCGTGTGGAGCGTCGAGAAGACCAGGTGACCGGTCAGCGAGGCGTTGATCGCGATCGAGGCCGTCTCGAGATCGCGGATTTCCCCCAGCATGATCACGTTCGGCGACTGGCGGAGCATCGATCGCAGCGCATTGGCGAACGTGAATCCGATGTGCTCGTTGACCTGGACCTGGTTGATGCCGGCCAGCATGTACTCGACCGGGTCCTCGACCGTGATGATCTTGCGGTCGGGGCGGTTGATGTAGTTGAGACAGGAGTACAGCGTGGTGGTCTTGCCGGACCCCGTCGGGCCGGTGACCAGCAGGATGCCGTCGGGAAGCCCGATCAACCGCTCGAAAGTGCCCTGATCGTCGGCAAAGAACCCCAGCTCGGCGAGACCGAGGCGCAGCCCGGACTTGTCCAGGATACGCATACAGATCGACTCGCCATGCTGCGTGGGGATGGAGTTGACGCGGAGGTCGATCGTCTTGCCGCCCACGTTCGTGTTGATACGACCGTCCTGCGGGATGCGCTTCTCGGCGATGCTCATCCCGGACTGGATCTTCAACCGGGCCACGATGGGGGCCTGGAGACGTTTCGGAAGGTCGGGCTGCTCCACGCAGACACCGTCGATCCGGAACCGGAGACGAAACCGCTTTCCAAGCGGTTCGAGGTGGATGTCGGAGGCCCGCTTCTTGAAGGCATCGACGATTACCTGGTTGACCAGCTTGATGATCGGGGCGTCGGCATCGATCGCCTCGGTGTCGTCCGCAACATCACCCGAGAGACCGCCGACCTCCACCTCACCCTCGGTGATGTCCTGGATCATCTTCGCGATCCCGCTGTCATCACGGGTCGCATTGCCGTAGAACCGGTTGAGGGACGACTCGATGTCGGTCGAACTCGTCACCCGCATCTCGACATCCTTGCCGATGGCATGACGCAGGCCGTCCACGGAATCGATGTCCGACGGGTCGCTGAGGGCGACGATCACGGCGCCGCTGTCGCTCTGGCCGACGGGCATCACGTTGAATTTCCGGGCCACATGGCGCGGAATCAGCGCGATCACCTCGTCCCGGAGGCGCAGGTCACCGAGATTGACCGACTCCACCCCGAAGTAGGTGGCCTTGGCCATGGTGACCACGGACGGCTCGACCGAGCCCTTCCTGACGAGGGTATCGAGGACTCCTTCCCCATTCGCCTCCGCCTCGGCACGGCCTCCATCCACCAGCTCGGGGGACAGAAGTCCCGTTTCGAGCATCGTATCGAGCAGATAGTCGTCTTTGGCAGCCACAGGAAAATGGTTTGAATGTCCCCGGAACTGCGTTTGAAAGGTTTCCGGGGAACAAACGCGGCTGAGTAAAGAGGAGCGCCCATTCCAAAGTCAAACGTTGAGCCTGAGGAGGATGAGATTCACGCACAGAGCGCCCGCCGCCCCTTCAATCCGAGCCTCTGATTCGACCTGGAACCGGCGCCAAATAGACCCTTCACCCGTCATTCACCGTCCGGTCTCGTTGAACCAGACCACGACATTGCGGGTTGCCCGGCCCGCGGCGACGATGTCCAGACGCCCGTCCCCGTCGAGATCCGCAAGTGCAAGGTCCTCGCAGGCCATTGTGTTGTCATCCACCTGGACCCGTCGCCAGAAGCTTCCAGCTGCATCCTCCGGGATGTAGAGCCGTAGACCGACACGCACCCCGGGACGGTTCATCGCGCGCCATCCCACCACGATCTGATCCCGTCCCAGCCCCAGCAGATCGCCGCAGGCCACGGCATGTCCATCGACCAGGGACTCGTCAAGGACCAGTCGTTGAGTCCTATCACCGTCCTTCCGGTAGACCGCCAAGGTGTTCCCATGCATCGGTTCAACGACGGCACCGAAGTTGCCGACGGGCAAACGTCCATACCGAACCTCGCCAGCACCCCCGATGGCGTTGGTGGCCAGCACACGGAGGCCTCCCGTAGGATCCACCATGAACAGACCCTCCTTTGCAGCGATGGCCAGCGACTGTGGCCAGGCGCCGTCGGACGGCACTGGATCGAAGTTGTGGGTCTTGTGTAGAGCGAGCCAGTCCGGTCGAGTCACCGGCGAGACCGACCACGGAGTTCTAGGGTCCGCCGGGCGCCGGTATTGGAGAATACGAACCGACTCCCCGTCCCCGGCCTGCGCATTGTTGCCACGGCCATGCAGCGGAACGACCACGAGAACGTGCTTCCCATCCGCATCCCGGACCCAGCGCATCCGATGGACGGTGGGCTCGTGGGGCAACCGGACTGCGTCCCATCGACGGGTTCGATCCTCCGGGGGCACCAGATAGAAGACCGCCCCGGAATTCAGGGTATCGCCTGGATTCCACCCCGCCCCGACCGCGATCTCCGCCTTGCCGTCGCCATCGATGTCCGCCGCCGCCACACAGACGTGGTCCTGAGGCGTCAGGTTTTCCGCGATCACGGCCTTCCTCCACTCTGGATTCCGATACCAGGCAATCTGGTTCTTGTCGCAGAGGACAATGTCCTGCCGGCGGTCTCCATCCACATCGGCGATGGCGAGGCCGTAGCCGATGGCGATGTTGGTGTCGATGTTGACGGGGCGAAACCTCGGCTCTGAACCCAGCAGGGTCCCGCACAACAAGGCCGCAGCAGTGGTCAGGAAGGCTTTCATGGCAAGCGGATCAGGTTGTAACACCACCTCCCCAGCGGCAAGCCCGAGGGGTCCCTTCGGAACCCCATCCCTTCCGTCCCCACCCTGCCCCACTCAGGGCCGCGCGGAGATCTCCAGCATCCGCTCGATCGGCAACCTGGCCTTCTCAAGGATGTTGGCTGGAAGGAGGACCTCCGGGGTTCGGTCCCGGAGACAATCCCTCAGCTTCTCCAGGGTGTTCATCTTCATGAACCGACATTCGTTGCAGGCGCACCGCTCGGTGGGTGCGGGGATGAAGACCTTGTCGGGACACTCCCGACGCAACCGGTGCAACATGCCCGCCTCGGTGGCGATCACGAACGCCTTGGCCGGATTCTGGCGGCAGTAGGTGACCATCTTCTCGGTGGAGCAGACCTCGTCGGCCAGCATCCGGACCGCCTTCGTGCACTCCGGGTGGGCGACCACGGGCGCCCCGGGATGCTCCCGACGGATCCGCTGGATGGCGTTGTGGGTCCACTCGACATGCACGTAGCAGTTGCCCTTCCAGAGCGTCATCGGCCGGCACGTCTGCTCGGTCACCCAGGCTCCGAGATTCTCGTCGGGAACGAACAGCAGGTCGCGGTCCTTCGGGGCGTTCTCGACGATCTTCCGCGCGTTGCCGCTCGTGCAGATGACGTCGCTGATCGCCTTTACGGCCGCGCTGCAGTTGATGTAGGCGATGGTGTAGAAGTTCGGGTTGGTCCGCTGCAGGGCTGCGAGCCTGTCGGCCGGGCAGCTCTCCTCCAGGGAACAGCCCGCGTCCTGGTCCGGCAGCAGGACCGGCTTGTTGGGATTCAGGATCTTCGCCGTCTCCGCCATGAAATGGACTCCGCAGAAGACGATCACGTCGGCCGGGGTCCGTGCCGCCTGCTGGGAGAGCCCGAGTGAATCCCCCACGTAGTCCGCGACGTCCTGGATCTCCGGGATCTGGTAGTTGTGGGCGAGGATCACCGCGTTGTGACGACGCTTCAGCTCAAGGATCTCAAGGGACAGCGGATCGGACACATCCCGGAGGGGACGGATCCCTACGGTCTGCGGTGCTTCAAGGACGGCGTTCATGGGATGAGGATAGGATCGACCTCTTGCCGGCAAAAGACGAATACGGGCGCCTGAACCCCCCCGTCCGTCGCGGGGTCACTCCTAAGTCCCTCGAGAGAGGCACCGCCTCGGACCCTGCGTCATCGGGACGGCTTCATCGTCGAAAAATTTTATTACAGGGAGGTCCACACGTCGGAAGTGACCCTTACCAAGGGTTCCACGTCTAGTTGGGGCCGAATCCACAGGATTCTCGGCGGAATGATCCTGTGCCTCGCCTCGGCAACAGCAATCCAGACCCAAGAGGCACTGGTGGAACCCTCCGTCCCGGAACCGGGTCCTGGACCCCTGTGGAGGGTGGCTCCTTTGAGATCACCCGTGGCGAACTCGCTGCCTGGACGGGATATGTTCTCGATGGAAACTGGCAACTGGTTCTCCCAGCAGGAAGCGGTGGCACTGCTCGGATCGATGGCACTGCGGCGGCCCGGGGCACCAACGGGGTGGTGATCTCCCCCGGCACCTTCACCGGTCCAGGCATCGCGCTCACCTTGGGCGCCACCATGAGCCTCCCGAGAGGGGTGCCGCACGTCCTGAGCGAATGGGTTCGACGTCCCAACCCCTCCAACAGCAAGGCGACCATGCACCTAGACCTCTGGGACGTCCCCGGGGACATCTTCGTGTTCATTCCCTCTGGGCCCGGATGGCAGTTCGTCCATGGGGGTCTCCACGGCTCCGAGCTTTCCGGTGGGGATACGGGCTGTGATCGATGGGAACGTCCAACCCAGCGACGAGCTGCAGGTGGATGAACTGGCCATCACTCCATTGGCTAGTTTCCAGCCCCCAGAACCCAGCTGGGGCTCTTCAACTTCCGCTTCGGCACTCCCGCGACGCCTCCCTACTCCGGCCCTGCGGCTTGCGGCGAGGGCACCAACGACTTCTGGAATCCGTACTCCCGCGACGACGGCCAAGGGGGGTGCCGAACTCTGGGATCCGTCATACCGCTGTTGGACGCCACAAGAACGCCGAGCACAGCAGGCCTGATCGTCTAAAATGCTCCCGGGGCCTGGGATAGCGGTGCCAGCCATCCCCTCATGGCCCTCTACGTCTATCCCCTCGGCGGAACCCAGCGGATCACCCTCACGGCGACCAACCTGCCCACCGGGTTCTATGACGCCTATCTCTACGGTCACGGCGGACCCGGCGACGGCTATAATACCGCGTTCAGCCTGACCTCAGGATCGGTCCTCCATGGAACCCGGTCGACCACCACCAACACGGGCTGGCAGGCGCCACCGTGGGCCGAAGGACGGCAGTACGTCCGGTTCACCAACGTCTTGGTCAGCCGTCATGACCCTCTCGTGATCCATGCCGATCGAGACGCCCAATACATTCCGAGCCTGAACGCCATCCAGCTGGTTCGCCGGACGGCCGACCGTTTCCTTGTCTTTCCAAATTCCCTGACCTTCCGAGGCCTGCTCGAGGTGGTCTCGATGACTGACACCGGAGTGGTCCTTCGCCACTCGCTCGATGGCAGCCGGGTCACGACCAATTCCCTAGCCCTCGGTTCGATACTCACCCTGACGGACACCACGCGCCTGATCGTCCAGGCCTTCGAGAGTGACATTCCGCTTGGAGACCCCATCCAGCGCGACTATGTGCTGGTGCCCCCATTTGATGATGAGATCTCTTGGGACTGGTGACTCAAGTACTTCGGAGCTTAGGCGGCACTGGATCCAAGGGCAGCTGGTGCTTCCGATCCCGACAACGACGGTTCCGATAACCCTACCGAATATCGGGCCGGTACAAGTCCGGTGGCCCCTCTCGACGGTTTCGCTTCAGGAATCCGGCAGAATCCATCGATTCGCTGGACCAGTGTCATCGGGGCCACCCATCGGATTCTCCGGAAGGACCGACTGCCAGACTCCAAATGGATCCAGATCAAGCGGGCCCGGGCAGGCGCCGCGACCACCGAGTACATCGACACTGGTGTCGAAGGACAGCCCCGCTTCTACCGGGTCGAGGCCGTGCGTTGAAACCGCTAAGAACTGGGCACTTCTTTTCTTTGCCGTCGGGCTGGCCCTCGCATTCCTGCTCTGGCGGCGGTGGACCCAGATCTCCTCCAATCAGGCCCATCGCCACCTCGCCGAGGGAGCGTTGGTGGTCGACATCCGGACACCCGAGGAATTTTGAGAGGACCACGTCCGGAAAGCCATCCTCATTCCAATTGGACAGGTCGTGGACGGCATCGCAAGGCAGGTGCGCAACAAGGATCGGGTCCTACTGCTGCACTGCCTCAGCGGCGGCTGAAGCGGGATCGCCTTCCAGAGGCTCCGAGGCCTGGGCTACACCCGCGTGTTCAATCTCGGATCCCTCACCCGCGTCTGGACGGTCGTAGAGGGCAGCTGATCCAGACCGCCACCGATCGATCCGGCGGCGGACACCGCACTGGGCTCGACCGGATCAGATCGCAAGGACGGGGGCCTCGGCGGGCCCATCGCCAAAGACCGCAATCACAGTACTTTTGCGGTCCAACACCACCGTGCGGGTCTTGGTGAAGTGCACCCCCTGAGTGCCTTCCTGGGTGAAGTCCGCATGGAAGGCCAGCTTCAACTCCACCACGTCGACCTCCCGGAATGTCTTCCCATCCCGCTCGAAGGTCTCGTGGTGCGAGACCGCCGCCGAGTAGTCCATGAGACTCCTGGGCTCGATGAACGTCTTCCAGGAACGCTTCTGATACCCCAAAACTAGGGCCTCATAGTATTCGAGCGCCGGATGCGTCAGGGCAAAAGGCAGCCGGATTCCGAGCTGCGTGCCTTGGGACCACGCATTGGTGCCCGTCGACGCATTCTCGGCGATGGTGATCCTCTTGAGGGAGGCTTCGTCGCTGGGCGTCCGGTTGAGGCGGACGACATGCCGTTTTAAATTCGCAGGCCAATCCTTCTGGACCGAGCCCGGCACGATGTCGGCAAGGAGGCAGCCCATGGCGAACACCAGCGCAAAGATTCCCGCGGCCGCCCAACGGTTCGGCGGTTTCAATGCGGCGTGAGGATCCAAGATGACAAACCCGCGTATTTCCACTCCCAGGAGCTCCTACATCCAAAATCAGGAAAGAAGCAAGAATCACTCCAACACGCGCTGGTGCTGATCTGGCGGGACTCCCATCCTGACAACCTTCCCCTACTGGCGAGGCTCTGAAACGGGGAGGTCTCCGGGTCGGGATCCTGGAATTTGGGGAGAACTGGGGGGAACTGGTGCGCGGGGCGGGGGTCGAACCCACAACCTTCGGCTCCGGAGGCCGACGCTCTATCCAATTGAGCTACCCGCGCGGGTTGCGAAGCCGAGCGAAACTAGTGAGCACCTCCCGGGATCGCAATGAGTTTGTGGTCTGCGTGCGGCGAATCCAGGTGCCACCCATCTGAACCAACCGACAAGCCTCGGACCGATTCCACGCCGACACCCGGTTCGGGTGGCGGACCGGATCAGACCTTCCGGAAACCGCATGATCCCGATCCCATCGAGACCCAACTCCTTTCGTACGCACTCGTATCAATTCCATTGCCACACGCGACGGCACGGCGAACCGTATCGGCCTCATGAGCATCGCCCGACCATCGATCCTCCTCCTCGGGTGGCTGGCGTTGGCATTGGCATCTGCCGTCCGTGGGGCTGACTGGCCCATGTTCCGCGGCAATCCCCAGCTGACCGGCCTTGCCGAGGGCGCCTTCCCCGAGAAGCCCGCGCTGCTCTGGACCTTCAAGACCGGTGCCGCGGTCAAATCCTCTGCCGCGATCGTTGGAGACAGGGTGTTCATCGGGTCCACCGACTCCAACCTCCACTGCCTGTCGCTCCTCGACGGGAAACCCATCTGGTCCTTCAAGTCCGACGGACCCATCGAGGGATCCCCCCTGGTGCTCGACGGCCGGGTCTACTTCGGAACCGCCAACACGAACGTCTACGCCCTCGCGGCCGATTCCGGGAAGCTCCTCTGGAGCCACGGGTTGGAGGACAAGATCCTCTCCAGCCCCACCTGGGTCGAAGGCACCAATGGGGCCCGACAGATCCTCGTCGGCGGATACGACTTCCGGCTGCACAGCTTCAACCCCGCCACCGGAACCACCAACTGGTCCGTCGAAACCGGCAACTACATCAACGGCACCCCTGCGGTCGGAAACGGAGTCACCGCGTTCGGCGGCTGCGACGCCATCGTCCACGTGGTCGACGCCGTCCGGGGAGTCCAGACGCGGGAGATCGAGGTCGGCGCCTACATCGCCGCCTCCGGGGCGCTCGTGGACGGCATCCTCTACGTGGGCCACTACGAGAACGCCCTGGTCGCCGTGGACCTCAATGCCGGCAAGGTGCTGTGGACCTACAAGGACCGCGCCTTTCCCTACTTCTCCTCCCCTGCCGTCACCCCGGATCGCATTCTGGTCGGAGGTCGCGACAAGCGGCTCCACTGCATGGACCGCAAGACCGGAACTGCCGTCTGGACCTTCGCCACCCGGGGCAAGGTCGACAGCTCACCGGTCGTGGTCGGCTCCCAGGTGGTTGTTGGATCCGACGATGGCCGCCTCTACGGCGTGGGACTCGCCGACGGCAAGGAACGCTGGAACTACGAGATCGGCCAGCCCGTCCAAAGCTCTCCCGCCCTGATGGGCGGACGTCTCGTCATCGGTGCCGACGACGGAACCGTCTACTGCCTCGGCTCCAATCCCCCCACGTCCCCATGAGTTCCAGCCCGCCCCCTACCCCACCCCCGCCCGCAGGACCGCCGCTCCAGAAGGAGACCACCGCCGGGAACTACTTCGTCGCCAACTACCCGCCCTTCGCCTTCTGGAAACCCGATGCCCTCCAGGCTCTCGAGTCCGTGCTCGACCAGGACCCGGGCTCTGACGCCCCCCGGCTCGGCCTGTACACCCACATCCCCTTCTGCCGGAAGCGCTGCCATTTCTGCTACTTCCGGGTCTACACCGACAAGAACGCCGACGAGATCAAGGGATACCTGGATGCCCTCCTCAAGGAACTCGAGGTCTTCGCCCAAAAGCCCTGGATCCGGGGTCGGAAACCCCGGTTCCTCTATTTCGGTGGCGGCACCCCGAGCTACCTGTCGCCCGATCAGCTCCGGTTTCTCTCCGACGGCATGAAGCGGTTGCTCCCCTGGGACGAGGCCGAGGAGGTCACGTTCGAGGGCGAGCCAGGAACCCTCACCGATCACAAGCTCCGGGCGATCCGCGATCTTGGGGTCACCCGGCTGAGCCTGGGCATCGAGCACTTCGACGACCACATCCTGGAGGTCAACGGCCGCGCCCATCGGTCCAAGGAGATCCACCGAGCCTACGCCTACGCCCGGGAGATCGGCTTTCCGCAGATAAAAACACTTCGACGACCACATCCTGGAGGTCAACGGCCGCGCCCATCGGTCCAAGGAGATCCACCGAGCCTACGCCTATGCCCGGGAGATCGGCTTTCCGCAGATCAACATCGACCTCATCGCAGGCATGGTCGAGGAGACCGAGGACCACTGGAAGGAGGCGGTCGCCAAGGCGGTGGAGCTGCGTCCTGACTCACTGACCGTCTACCAGATGGAGGTGCCCTACAACACCGGCATCTACCAGCAGATGAAGGCTGCGGGGAAACTGGTCGCGCCCGTCGCGGACTGGGAGACCAAGCGTCGCTGGGTAGACTACGCCTACCGGGAATTCGAGAAGTTCGGCTACACGGTCACCAGCGGCACCACGATCGTGCGCGATCCGGCGAAGGTGAAGTTCGTCTACCGCGATGGCCTCTTCTCCGGGACCGACATCCTGTCGATCGGCGTGGCCAGCTTCGGGCATCTCAGAGGGGTCCATTACCAGAACCATCACGATTTCCAGCCGTACCTCGACGCTGTCCGCTCGGACCAACTGCCCGTGTTCCGGACCTACCCGACGGCCGAGGACGAGCGGTACATCCGGGAGTTCATGCTCCAGCTGAAGCTGGGCAGCGTGAGTCTCGATGGGTTCACGCGGAAGTTCGGACAGGACCCGCGAGAGCGGTTCGCCACCCCCCTGGCCTCGATCCGATCCCAGGGATTCCTGGTGGAGACGCCGGGACGGATCGGCGTGACCCGCGAGGGTCTACTGCAGATCGACCGACTGCTGCTCGAGTTCTTCAAACCCGAGCACCGCACGGGACGCTACGCCTGAGCCATCCTCGCCATCGCATGACCTCCGTGCCCACATCCGTCCTCTCCCCGCTGGACAATTTCCACCGTCGACATGGACGTCCCCTGCCCGTTTTCGAGGTCGTGGTAGCGGAGGCGATGCCGGAGCCAGACCGATCGCTCCTCGTGCACGACCGGGACATGACCCGCACGCTGGAGCGACACCATGGCGATACGATCCATCTCCGGGTGCTGTCGCGGTTCCACGAGGGGGACCTTTACGGGCGGGAATCGATCCTGCAGCTCGACGGGACGGGGCGGCCGGTGGAGTTCGGTGCGATCCGGATCCATCTGGACCTCTTCCCGGAAGAGTCGCGTCGACTGATCCTCGAGGAGCGCCGCCCGTTGGGGGGCATCCTCAACAACAGCGGGATCCGGTATACCAGCCGTCCGACGGCGTTCTTCAGGATCGAGAGCAGCTCGTTCTTCGATCAGGAATTCGGCATCCAGGGGCGATGCGTTCTCCACGGACGCCAGAATGCCCTGCGGAACGCCGAGGGTCGGGTGTTGGCGGAGATCATCGAGATCCTCCCGCCCAACCAGGGGTGAACGAGTTTTGACCCCAAGGACCTGGCGGGGTGAACGGACTCAGACAGAAGTGCCGGGAAAATACCGAAGGGTCCTTCCTTCGGCAGGGCGGCTATTTCTCAATCACCCGGTAGAGACGAAGGAATCCACCGGATGCGGAGTTCTCCTCAAATTGGAAACGACCTTCCTTCTGGGTCACGGTTCCGGTGGCCTTTCTCCATCCCTCAATGGAATCCATCCCATCGGCCGATTGGATCTCGAGACGCGCCGGGAGAGGGCAGAGGGTTCCATCCGGATCCGAGAAACGAATCACCACATTGCCGGAGCCCAGAAACTGGGGCGCCTCGAGGACCTGGGGTACAGCGACCCAGGCCTGGACCCAATCCGAAAAGAGGGTCGATGGTCCGTCCGAGATCCGAACCTGATAGCGACCGCTGATATCTCGCCCCTTTGGATCGACCAGAAGGGCCGGCTGGTTCGCTCCAGCAATTTCAACGTCATTGCGATACCACTGGTATCGCACAGCGGGTGTCTCGTTGGTCACACCCACCTGAAGACGGAATGCAGCGCTTCCCTTGAGCACCGTCCCCGGCCCTGAAGGCTGCTGTGTGATTTCCATCGGGGAACCCGGAGCCCCAATGTTCAGGACCACTCCGCCAGAAGGTTCATTGGGCTTCTGGGCATCCACAGCAATTTGGTAGTGCCGACCGGCGATGGCGGTGAATCGGACTCGGCTCGAATGGTCGCCCCCCTCGACCACATTGTTGTTCTCGCCAACCAAGGTCAGGTGATCCACCTCGTCCCCTTCATAGACCGCCAGCAGCGTGTCGAACCCGCTCCCCCGGGTGTTCACCTCCACCAATCCATCGGCTGAGGCAACGAAGCTCCACCACACCGATGCACCTCCTATTTCGCCGCCGTGTTCTGGTTCTCCCGGTTGCTTGGTCGCACCCAGGATCGACCCGTGGACGGTGGTCCGGGTCGTTGGACTGCCCTCGACAGGGATACGCCTCCCGAAGTCGTCATTGAACGGCATATCCAACCAGTTGAACCGAGCCGCCCTGCTGACGGTCTCACCAAGCGGATTCCTGACAGCGACCTGATAGGATCCCGCATCCGCAGGCCCTGGATTGGAAAGGGTGAGGACGGGTCCGGTGGCTCCTTCAATGGCGACCTGGTCCTTGGTCCACTGGTAGCTGATCGGTCCCTGGCCTGTCGCCACGACCTCAAAAACAACTGGTATGCCTCCACCTGTCCCATCGCGGAACCGCGTCTGGGAACGAGGTTCCTGTCGGACGACTGGAACCTGTGAAACCTCCTGGAGCGGTTGAACTGAAAGGTGGACCTCTCCCATTTCCATGCCATAGCCATCCACCGCAATCCGATAGGTGGTGCCCTCGGTCGCCATGAAGGCTACCCGGCTTCTTGGATTCTGGAGATCGATGTCATCGTTCTCCGCAACACGCCTAAGACTGGACAACTCATCCCCAACATAGACGGCAAGAACCGTGTCGAAATCACTGTCCTCGGTGGAAATGGCGATGGCGGCATCCACGGGTGCCGTCCAGGTCCACCAGATGGAACGACCGTCCCGGACTCCGGCATGGGCCGGTTCACCCGGCTCACGGGAGGCCCCGAGGTTGGAACCGACGACAAACGGGAACAGGCTGGAGATGGGTGTGGCATCCAAAAAGGCATCGTTGGCACCCAACGGTCCCGCGGGGAATTGGCGAAGGCTCAGCACCACACGGCCTGACTCCGCACCGTCGCCGTTATTGAAGCCATCCACAGCGATCTGGTACTCGGCCCCCTCCACGGCATTGAACGTCACCACGCTGCTCTGGTTGAGACCACTACGCTCATCCTCATCCACCAGGTCCAGACCATCGAGCCTGCCACCCTGGTAGATGGCCAACACCGTCCGGAAGCTGCTTCCCAAGGTGCCAACCATGACAGGTCCTGTTGCCGGTGCCACCCAAGACCACCAGACCGACTTGCCGCCGATGTTGCCCCCATGGTCTGGCTCCCCGGACTCCTTGGTCGCATTGCCATTTGAGCCCGCGACAAGGTTCGTCGCTCCCATCAGGGAAAACCGCTTGGCAAAAAGATCGTTCCCACCCTCGGGAGGGAGCGTCGGCTGGATGATGGCCAGCTCCACGGTCCCCTCGGCCACTTCACCTGAACCCGAGCGATAACCGTCCACAGCGATCTCATACCGTTGACCGGCAAGCGCCTTGAAGGCCACCGCACTTCCGGACTGAGGATCCAGAGGATTCAAATCCTCGTTCTCTGCAACCAGTGAGAGGGACTGAACGTCGTTCCCAATGTAGACACCCAAGCTGGTGTCAAACGTGCTGTTCAGGGTGGTGATCACAACCGGGCCCGTAAGCGGTGCCATCCAAGACCACCAGACCGAACGTCCGCCCCGGTTGCCGCCGTGCTCCGGCTCCCCAGCCTCCTTGGTCGCACCGACGTTGGTGGCGGAAACCCGATTGGTCTGTCCCGACAACGTCACACGATCAGCGAAGAGATCATTGAGAGCCAACGAACGATTGAGGTTGAGTCGGATGGGTCCGCTTTCGACCTCACCCTGGTTGGGCTCACCATCCACGACGAAGTGATAGACAGTCCCCTTCTGGACCTGGAATTTGACCATAGAGGCACCTTCGTCACTGCGGTCATCATCCTCGGCCACAACCCGCAGCGAATCGAGCCGATCCCCGGTATAAACCGCCAACACGGTGTCAAATGCACTGCCTTCGGTGTCCAACTCGTAGATACCATCCTCAGGAGCGACCCAACGCCACCAGACCGAGTGTCCCCCCGCCTGCCGGGCGTGGCTCGGTTCACCCGGTTCGATGCTAGCCCCGGTGCTGTCGTCAACCACGGTCGAATGGTCGGCGGGATAGCTCAGGGCGTTGGCGAAGGCATCGTTGTCAACGGATTGGTCAAGAACCAACTCCACCCTACCCGTGGTCGCGCTTCCGTCAGCAGTGGTCGCACTGGCCACGGCGATTTGATAGGTGGTCCCCGCCGTTGCACGAAAGACCAGCGACCCGTTACCACCGGAAACAACACCGTCCACGGCTTCCTCGGGAAAACCCCGGACCGGACTCAACGAGGAGAGCCCCTCTCCCCGATAGACCCCCACGACTGTCGTCAGTCGATCGCCCTTAGCATCCTGGCTTCCCGCAGTGCTAATCCGGACCCGTCCACTTCGAGAGGCCTTCCAGGACCACCAGATGGAGGCGCTGCAGTCCACCCCCCGGTGGCGTGGCTCCCCAGCCTCAATACTGGCCCCCACGTTGTATCCTGTAGTCAGAACAGGGACCTCCCCCAGGGCGATTCGCTCCGAGAATTGATCCTGACCGCCTTGTTCCAGGACCGTCAGTCTGGCGATGGAACTGGTGACGCTGCCGAAGTCGTTTCGGACCACGACCCTGTAATCGCCGGTGTCTGCAACCATCACATTCGAAAGAACGAGCAGCGGAAGGGTCCGCCCCGCGAGGTCGATCCCATCCTTCTGCCACTGGAGTGCACGCGGCATGCTGCCCGTGGCCAGCACCGAGAAGAGGACATTGGTCCCAACTCCACCGGGCACGATTTGACCTACGGGTTGGGATAGGATCGCGGGAGGCGTGGGATTCGATGCGAGAACCAGCCTGAGGTGGATGGATCCCGAGGCGCCCTGATACCCGTCGACGACGATACGGTAGGTGACACCTTGCTCCGCCCTGAAAAGGACACGGCTCGTTGGGACTCCGGGGGCGTCGTCGCTAGCCGCTACAAGCTTAAGGCTCTCGAGGGTACCCCCGGTATAGACCGCCAGAAGCGTATCGAAGGAACTTCCCTCGGTGTCGATCACAACGGGACCGGTATCGGGCGCAGTCCAGATCCACCAGACCGAGGCCGCTGCCACTTTTCCGGCGTGATCCGGCTCAGCAGTTTCTCGTGTCGCTGCAATGCTGGAACCCACCGAGGTGGATGAGCCGCCCTGGATCTCAGCTGGACTTGAGAAGGCGTCGTTCGAGGGAGCCGTACCCAGGAGTCCTGCCCTTGCGGGCAAAGCGAACCCGAGCAGGATGAGGCCGACACCGAGGGTTCCTCTGACCAGCGCCCGTAGGAGACGTGCGCGGTGATGCTGTGGATGCTTCATCGAAAAAATCATGGGGAGTTTCGGTCGGCCAAGATGGCTGTACCGGGACGTTCTCCATCCTGAAAATCCTGACGGGAAAGGAGAGTTCCCTGATCCATCACAACCTCCGATTTGAGGAAGCCACTGGAATACCAGATTCGAGAGGTCCCGTGGGGCTTACCCATGGCAAATGATGCCTCAGTCGAGAGGGTTCCATCCTCATTCCAAAGGCGGTACAGACCATCCTGCTGCCCCATGACCAGTTGACCTTCCGAACGCTTCTGGCCATTCGCGTGCCACGTCGTCCGGCGCCCGTGCGGTCGCCCATCCAGAAAGTCCTCCTCAAGGTTCCGAACGCCGTTGGTGGACCACCCCTCCGAGATGCCATGCAGACGACCGTCCACAACTGCCGATCTCAGTCGGACTTCCCCATTCTCAAAGTGATCCGTGATCCATCCGTTGAACGTGTTCGAGGTTCCCCTCCGAAAGAACCGGCCATCACTCTGTTCCAACAAATCGCGGGAAACCGTCTCTGTCACGGTAGTCGAGCCTACCGATTTGGAACGCCGCAGTAACACCTCCCGAACGGCTCCAAAAGTCAGCACTACGACGACAAGCGTCACGGCAACAGCCCGGATCTTTCCGAGCTGTTTTGCCATGGGAAGTGAGCCGGTCATTGGGGACTGGTGCTACTGAAGGATCAGCCGGAAATAGCTGAGGGGCTGATCGGATTGGTTTCCGGGAACCTCGATATCGATCGGCTTAATGGTCGAGGTCTGGAAGGTCCGTCGCAGGGGTGCAGTACCACCCTCGGACTTCACCCGGAACGAGACAGGCTGCCAGCTCTTGAGATCGCTGGAGCCCTCGACCACGTAGGCGCGCCCTGTAACGGCCAGAAACTGCAACTGGGCAGCACCCTGCTGGATGCCGCGCATCTCGAGGGTGAATCCCTGCTTGGGATCCACGACGTAGGTGCCGACATAGTAGGTATCAAGATAAGTCATCCCGTTGCCGGCATCCCCGTTCGGATGCACCTGGCTGATGTCGGGATTGACCAGACGTTCCCACGCATCGGGCAACAGGTCCCCATCGGAATCCTCCCCCAGTGTGAGATTGAGGCGGGTACGCTCGCTGGGTTTCCCCAATTTCGCGTAATCCCCCTTCATCTCGATGGGAAGGTAGGTGGCTCCACCGACCTTGACCCGGATCCGGAACGGGACCGTGGGGCGAAGAGCGGTCGGCTGGTAGGCCGAGGACAAGAGTCCCGCATCCATCGGAACCTCGAGCCGGTAGTTGGAACCTGTCTCGATCCCAGGATTCACCAGCGTTTTGATCCGGATGCCGGAGGACGTCTCAAGGATGATCTCGGTACCAGTCAGGTCGATGGGCGTTCCGTACTCGTCCCGGAGGACGCCATGAAGGGTGTGATGCGGGGCTGGCGGATAGGCCTCGACCGACACGAGCAGCAACGCCATTCCGCCCAGGAGGAGCAGCGCGAGACGTACCAGGCCCGAGAGGCTCCGGATGAAAGATTGCGATGGCATGGGTGTGGCAGGATTCATCCTAGTTGCCCGAGTACGAGTAGGTGGTGAACTGCAGCTTGATGTCGGTGACGGTCTGGATGAAGCGCGCGAGTCCCTCCTTCGGATCCGCGAGCAGCGAATCTGCCGGAATGACGAGCTTCCACTGAGTATTCCAGACCGACCGACCAATCAGCCGGCGGTTGGTGAACTGCGAGAACTGGAGCGAGCTGCCAAAGTAGGCGTTGGCCGAGAACTGGCTGATGCTGTCCACGGGACGAAATGCCTGGTGCTTCCGGATCACGAACAACGGTTCCGTGAGCGAATCCGCCGACTGGTAGAAGGGTTTTCCGGAGAAACCCGACGCGCCGATATTGAAGGGCAGTGGAATTGCCACGTCGTCGACCTTCCACTGACGCAGGGTGCTCTGATCCCCCAAAGGCGGGCTCCGCATGATGTCGGCACCGACCGGGATCAGATACACGTAGGGATTCGAAGCGAGGGCCTGCGGATCGAGGAACGAGAGGCTCGGGTCGCCCGTGTTGTTCTGTCCCGGAATGGCCATCCCACGGTATCCCTCGAACGCCACACCCACCGAATGGATCTTTGTGGCGAAGGAGCTCCGGTGGAACGCGGCGTCACCGGCGGCGAGGGACTGCCCGAACACGTTCTGTCCGGGAGTGATGGTGGTGGCAAACGTGAGGATGAGCCCCGGGACAGGAAGACTGTCGCCCCGGTCGGCCTGCTGGCAGTACCGCCGGACATCGGAGTCATCCAGGATGTTGTTGACCATGCTGCCCTGGAGATAGTCCTGCCACGCGGAGAGCCCATTCGTGTCGGGCAGAATCCGGAGGTTTCCGGTGCGCAGCGACGCGAGGGTCGTATAGCCATCGGGGGAGTTGAAACTCAGACGGCTCTTGAGGACGTCGTAGTCGGCCTTCATCTCTGCCAGCGCGCTTGAGATGCCCGGGTCCCCGGTATTGCTTCCAGCAAATTGGGGTTCCCCATTGCGAATCACGCCCAACGCCCGGCTGTTGATGATCTGGCTGACAAACCCCTTCCCTTCATCGGTCCCGAGGAGGCCTGTGTCGTAGTCGTAGGCGTTGGCCGCCAACAGCGCATAGCGTGAGGTGAGGTCGAACAGGGTCTTGTACCGCTCAAGCTTCTCGTTGCGGAACAACCGGAATGCAGCGTCCCGGGTGCTGAACCCCTGGATGACGGCCGCCATGCGCTGACGGGAACTCTCGCGGATCTGCATGATCCGGTTTCCCTTGGCCATTAGACTTGCCACATGGCGCTGGGCGTCATCATAGCGCTGGAGCGCCCGGTTGATGTCGTAGGTCTTCTCCTGTACCGCCACCAGAGCCTGCTCCAGCTGGTACATG
This sequence comes from Verrucomicrobiota bacterium, assembly GCA_016871805.1. GTDB lineage: Bacteria > Verrucomicrobiota > Verrucomicrobiia > Limisphaerales > UBA9464 > UBA9464. The sequence goes on along the minus strand of VHCG01000028.1, from coordinate 23,420 downwards.
GCCGCCCGCTGATCCTCGGTCTTCTCCAGCGGCTTGACCTGGCCATAATTGATGCCGATTGCGTCGGCCGCTCCCTGGGCCTCGCGGGCGGCCGCCACCGCCTCGCGGGCGATTGAGATCGCCGTGGTGCTGTTTTCGATCGCCACCGTGGCTCCCTTCAGGAGTCCGCGTCCAACCGAGGTGAGGTCTCCACCGACCGACAACCCGGCAATGAATGACGATGGCAACGAGATCGAGGCCGCATCGGCGGCCAACTTCGCTGCCTCCGAGATTCCGTCCTGTACTTTTGAGAAGATCTCTGCGGCCTGCTCGATCTGGTTGATCAGCTGATCGGCCTCGTCCAGACCCTGGGTCAACTGGTCGACCTGTGCCTCGGCCTCCACCAGCGCCTGTCGCATCCGGATCATGCCATCCAGTGCGACCTTGGCTCGGACACTGTCGTCCAACGCCTGAAGCAATGCGGCGCGAGCCATGATCTGTTCCGAGATCGCCTGCTGGAGCTGTCCAGGACTCGAGCGTTTGCCGGTCCAGGACGAGGGCTTCCCGAAATACCCATGGGGACTGAGGATGTACTCCACGTAGTTGGTGGACGATCGGGGGTCGCTGCCGGTCCCGTCATCGTTGAGCTGCAGGAAGTCGAAACTCTCCGGCTTCGCCTCGAGCCCACTGATCCATCCCTGCGGAAGTGTCTGGACGTCGATCCGGATGGTCTTCGCCTGAGTCGGATCGAGAATTCCTGGGAAGACCAATTCAGGAGTCTCCACGTACATGTAGTGGTAGAGATCCGGACCGTCGTAGTCCTGAGAGTATGTCTTACCCGGCCCCTTGTCGTCCGGATACGGCGTTCCATAGATCTCGATGAGCGCGTTGGTGAAGGTCATCTCCTGCTGGGCGTTCTGGGCCTGGACATCTGCCAGCGAATCCCCTTCGGAGCGCATCAGGCGGGTGATGTCCTTGGCATCATCAAAGGCCGCCATCGCATTCTGGAGAGCCAGCTTCGTGCGCTCGTAGATCTGCTCGAAATGTCCCTTCGGGTGGTCCCCTGTCACCAGTGCCGGATTGAGGTCAAAGGCGATGCTTCCCTGGGTCACGCTGAGCGGCGAAAGACGCCCCTCGGCGTTGTCCATGGCCGCCTGGAGATCATTCGCGGTCGAGACGATTTCGTTGAGCTCCGGCACCGTCGTCCGGTCCACCTTCTGGATCCCCTCGTGGCTTGGGTCTGGATCCACGTCAGGCAGGATCGCATTGGCGATGACCCAGTTGACCAGCGCACCCTGTCCGACGCGGGAGGCCCACTGATCCATGCCCCATTCGCGGACCACGTTCACCACGTTGCCACCATCCGTCACGGTGCGGGTCGAGACGCGGTTGGTCGAGAACGGCTCCCAACTGCTGGCCGGATCCGGCACATAGGTCTTCCTCCAGACGAGGTCGAAGATCCTCAAGCCAGTGCTCGCCACCGAGGCCGCCGCGGAGGCGAGCTTGCGTTCATCCATGTAGCCCACAGTCACGGGCATGCCCAGGACGTCAGTCGACTGGACCCGCGGTACCCAGTCGAAGTTCGGATTCATCAACAGGGAATAATAGCCCGTAAGTGATGTTAGGTAGTGGCCATAGGCATCGCCATGTCCCTGCGGATAGAGCACCGACGCGTCCGATGCGTCCGCCTTACCATCCTGGTTCTGGTCGAGGATGTTGTAGTTCAGCGCGTAGATCATCTCGCCGGAATCGATGCCGCCCGTGTAGTTCCAAACCAAGCGATTGTAGACCGGGGCCGTCTGCACCCCTGGCATGGCCACGTCATCACGTCCACGAAGCAGGCCCAGTTCCTCATCGAGGAGCGTCGCCATCTGACCCTTGAAGGAGAACAGGGCTGTCGAGATGTCCCCGTAGGTCTTGTCCTTGGTGCCAATACCAATGGTCGGGTTGTCCGCGTCGTCGGAGGCCTCGTCGGCGACGATCTTGTAGAGGTCGCTCAGATAGCCAGCTGCAAGGAGGAGCGAATCGTTGGCCGGACCGTAGTTGATGCCCGCGTCGATGCTCAGGTTGCGGGAGCGCTTCAGGACAGTCTCGTAGATCTCGATCAACCCGTAGCTGTTCAGCGTGTCCTGGTTGAGTGCGATATCGCCCTCATACCGCTTGCCCGCCTGGGTCAGCATGCTGGCTCCGGTGTTGACCGCGTTGTTGTTGAGATCGGAGGTCCGCTGGTTGAACGGATTGATGCCGCTCAGGACCCGCTTCACATACCCCTCGGCAAACTGCGGATTGCTCCACGAGGACCACTGGTTGTAGAGGGGATGGGACGGATTCTTGGCTCGGTAGCGCATCACCAGCCAGTTGTCGGAGAGCACAAGGACGCCACTGGTGCCCAGGGTGTATCTGGGAACATCCATTCCGTTCGTCAGGGCCTGATACCGGCTCATAGTGGCATCCGACAACGGTGGGAAGCCATCAACCGGCGGCGAGATCTTCCATTCGTACTCATAGTCCGCCGTCCTCGCAGCAAGGTCCCCCGTGTGCTCGAAGGAGATGAGCTCACTGAGGGGATTGTCGGACGGGATGATCTTTACCTCACCCGGATGGAGGCTTCCGGTCACACGAAGGACGTACAGGGACACTGGCTCGGACGGCGGCGTGAAGGCCGTGCCATCCCCCACTACGAGGGTGACAAATCCCTGCCCCGGACCAGCCGCGGTCAACGCATAGCTGTCCACCGGCGTGTTGATGTTCGTGATGGTGACCAGATCGGAGATCCCACGGCTGACGCTCTGTATCGGATTGACGATGTACTGACCGGGGATCTGGGGGTTCTCGTAGTAGGTGTCGACCGTGACCGAAAGGCCGTTGACCGCCGCATCCCAGCGGGTCTTGTCGGGATCGGTCGCCGGGCATAGACCCTTGAGGGTCGAGAGATCCAGGGACCCCAGTGCGTTCAATTGGACATACTTCTCACCCGTGGGCTCATCCTTGAACTCACCCTTGAACACCAGGCTGCCTTGCGTGCTTAGATTGGGATCAAAGTAGAACCGATTCGCGAGGTGCGGAGGCAGATTTGGGAAGTAGATCTTGCCCTCATAATTCTGCGTATAGACCCCACCTGGGATCTGGGTAAGCCCATCACTGGTGTTCGACTTCAGTGCATAGGTTTTCTGCCGCGTCGGATCATGGAGGGTGACCGCCGGGTAGCTGGACCGCGAACTCGGGGCCAGCGCGATCGATTGCTGGTAGACGACATTTGCGCTGCTCTGCCCCCGGATGGCCGGGCGCCCCTTGCTCGCCACGGTAAGGGTCTCGCCGAAGTCGACGGCAGGAACCGAGGCGGGCCACGTCGGACGATAGACGATGGGAAGCGCCGATTGCGTTGGCCCGTCACCCGAACCGGAATACACGCCCGAACTGATCGGACGTAGATACGGAACAATCGTTCCGACCGACGGAGGATTTGCATAGCCGGGCCAGGCAAACCCATCCTGGGTTCGATAGAAGAACCGCATCGTGAACGAATTCGTGTTCGTCGCCGTCTGGGCCAGGTACGGAGGACGTCCCGTGAATCCGTTGATCAGCATGGCCCCCTGGGAACCCTTGCTGGTGCTGAACGAGAAGCTGACGGTGGTCGCCGAGCCGTCCCCATCGCTGATGCTCAACTGGTAGGGTCCACCGCTCGAGACGGTCCAGGTTCCGTACACCGCCAATCCATCCTGCACCGGTCCAAAGGTGATTCCATTCGGAAGCGGCGTCGACGGGGAGACCGATGCGACAAGCGTGTCGAACCGCCGGGAGGTGTGGATGTAGTTCGTCGAGGCTGCATTCAGAGCGCCGCCACCCGCGACCGTTGCGTTGAAGGTGCCCGCGGAGGTGGAGTAGGTCCCGGCCGCGAGCGCAGGCAGGCCGGCATGCAGACCGCGCATCACCCAGAAGGCGTTCTTGCGATCCCGATAGGTGAAGGACGGATAGTATCCGTAGGGCCCCGTGGACTCCGAGGCGCTCCAGCCAACGGGGAGGTCCCCGGTCGTCCCCACGATCTCGGCGTTGTAGTTGGTCGTGTAGTAGGTGGTCGTCCCGGCCGCGACATTGGTGATGGTCTGAAGCGGCTGGGGTAGGATCGGCAGCGGCATGGGGGCCTGGAGCTGCTTGCCGGCCTCGGCCACGTAGTCGAAGACGAGTCCACGCGTCGGATCCTCACGCAGCACCTTGAAGGCCTTCATCGCCGGACGGCCATCGGCCTCGGTGTAGTCGATCAGTACGTAGGGTTGGGACGAGTAGCCCGAGCCGCTCACAACGTTCAGGTCATCCCGGAGCGCGTAGGCCTGCCCGCCGATCATCAACCCATGTTCCTCGTTGGGATTGTAACCGAGCTGGGTCGCATCGTTCTGGGTGTAGATGACCCCCTTGGCTTGAAGACTAGGCAGCCCACCGCTCCCCGCATTGCTGGCGAGGACGATCTGGCTGGCGGTGCTGTCCGGCCACGCCAACGAATACCGTGCGATGACCGAGGGCCAGTAGACCGGCTTGAACCCGTTGACCTCGTTCTTGACCGAATTGGTGGCGCTCTTGCGGAACCACCAGACCTCGAGCTGATTGGAGTTCGGGATGGCGTTGACCGGGATGATCGCACCGAGCTTCGCCTTGTCGAAGCCCACGGCAAAGGGGTCCTGGTAGGCTGACGGGTGAAAGGAGGTGCCGGACGTCTGCTGGATGTAGCCTGCGAGGTAGTCGGTGGCCCCGTTGCCCTGCTCCCCAATCGGGGCACCAATCCGGTCGCCCACGTAGGCGGTCTGGTACAGGTACCGGGGGGCACTGCTGCGGGCAACGCTCGAGGACGTCAGCTTGGCCCCCCCGTAGAGGGTCATGTGGTTGTTGTTGCCGCTGCTGTCATAGGCAACCGCCCCGCCTTCATCGAAGGCAAACTGGACCAGCAGCCCCGAGGTCCCGGACGGATAGGCGCTGACCGTCATCCCGGAGGTCAGGTCGGAGACCGAGCGAGCCGAGCTCCAGATCCGGAAGCTGTCGATCTGGCCGTTGGCCAATGCATCGGCTGACCAGGCCGACTTACCCACGTAGTTGAGGGTCCGATTGACGTTCTGCGGAGCGCCTGTGGTGGCGCTGTAGGCTTTCACCCCGTTCACATACAGGGTCACAATCGACGATGGGGCGTCGAAGACGACGGCCACATGACTCCACTGGTTGAGTGGGAGAAGCGTGGTGGTGACCCAGTTAGGCTGGGAGGATCCAGCTGCATAATTCGCCCCAACCACATTGCCTGAGGTTCCACTCGAGAACGCCAAGAGGACGTTCTGAACCCCGGCACCATTTGAGAAGCCCCCCCGGCACCATTTGAGAAGTCGAACAAACGGGACCAGTTGGCGTAGGATGCCAGGTTGACCCAGGCCTCCACAGTGTAGCTGCCCCCGTTGAAGTAGGTTCCAGCTGGAAGTTGCCCATAGCCGGTGCCGTCCAGATTCAGCGCCGACAGCCGCCCCCCCATGGGAACGACACCACTGACATCGGCGAAGGCCGGATTGGTTCCTCGTACGAGCTGAGAGCTCAGACTGGACCAGATGCGCTCGAAGGCGATCGTCGTCCCGGCGCTGAGACGGAGGAGGGTCCGATGCTGGGGCTGGGAGGCGTCGAGGTAGGTGTAGAACCGCGATGTTTCGTCGATGAACGCTCGCGGAAAATCCAGGGGATCCTGGAATTGGAGGATCGGGACGTTGTCGGCAGAAAGCTGGACCGCAGTCAGTGCCGCATCGCTCGCCGATGTGGCCGCCGGGCGCAGGTAGTGGCTGTAGAGGGACGGATCGTCCGGCCAGACAAGGGTGTACCGCTTGTAGATCAGGGGCCATTGGAGGCCGACCTCGCCCGACTCCATCCAGTAGACGAGCACGTCGTTCGGATTGTCGGTCAGTTCCGCAGCGTAGTATTCGGTCCGCCCGGTGGAACCGGAGGCGTCCTGATAGACGTAGCTGCTGTTCAGGGTTGCCTGGAGCGGCTCGGGCGTCAGTGCGGCATCGGAGGTACCATCGGCATAGGCGGTCAACTTGTCCCCGAGATAGGCCGTCTGCTCCTCGGCCGTCGGCTGCTGGAAGATGTCGACGATCTCAAACCCAAGGAACTCCCGGGTGTCGTCAGCCGTGCTGTCGCCAAGCAGCTCCATGAAGACCCGTCCCTCAACGTTGTAGGAGAGGATCAGACGAGAGGATCAGCCCCTGGTTGATGTCATACCAGATGGTCCTGAGTTCCGGCAGCGCGGAGTTGCTCGAACCCGCCCCCGGATCCGAATAGCCATCGGAGTACTCAGTCGCGACGGTTTGGGGCACCGCCGGATTATAGGCGATGTACACGGCCCCGACCGAGGCGGAGGGCACGGACACCGGCTTGCCGGTCCCGGAGAAGGACTTCTCGGTCCAATAGAGTTTCCGGGGCGTCTTGGCCGGTGCACCCGACACCACGTAATTGGCGTTGGTGAGCGCATAGCTCAGACCGCCGATCGTGACCGTGTTGGTGGCGTTGGCTGCGACCCCGGAATCCTGTTTTCGCCACGTGATCTGGATCGGTCCCGGCACGGTGGCAAAGACCTGTCGGGCGTTCCGGCTATAGTAGTAGCCAAGGGAGGCATTGGTGCTGCCCACGTAGGGCTCGGGATACCAGTAGGCTGTGGCCGTGGTGTTGGTCAGCAGAACCCCGTTTTCATCCGTGTTGGGGGGGGCGATGACCGAGCCAAAAAAAAAGGAGACCGTCTGCGAGTAGAAGGGCGCGCCCGCCTGGGACGACCGCAACACCATGGTGACTGTGGTCCCTGACTTGCCGACCGGCAGAGCGAGATTTCCAGAATTCTGCTCAAACGTGGCACCGGGGGTGAGGGTGGCTCCATTCTTCGGAATGACTACGGCACCGAAGGTCACCACCCCTCGGAACTGGCCGTCGGTCGCGCCTGCTGGCGCCCGTCCATCGGAACCGCCTCCTGCTGGGGATTTTCCAGGAGCCCCACGCAACGAGGTCAGGTTCACGCCACGCTGGTAGTTCGTGGCGTACATCATCGCGTTTTGGTCCACCTGCACGTAGTCGGCAGCGGCCGTCAGCGCCAGCACGGTGGCTCCCCAGACCGAGAGAACCCTCCGCCAAAGCCGGGAATGTCGTTTCATGGCAATCGGTAGCGGACGCCTCACTGGACCCGCATGATGAACGCGAGCGCGTAGTAGGGAGGCATGATGCTGAAGGCGGTGGCCGATCCCGTGTAGGTGGCTGTCCGACTGATTTCAAATCCCTTGTTGTCACCGTCCGAGTCACCGCTGCCCCGGTTGCTGGGAACCGTTTCCGTACCCCCTTTCTCAGAGTAATAAATGTCACTGTACGGAATCGTGAACGTCGGCAGGTTATTGGAGGTTAGCGAAACGGAGGTGGATCCCCCGATCGCGTGGGCCTGATAGCTGTTCCCCGCCGCGACAATGAACCGATCGGTCAGGTTTGGGGTCTGCTGACCATTGACGTTCTGCCCATTGCAGAGGGCCCATCCAGCAGGAATGACCGACGTAGAACCCGACCACATCAGGATCGCGCCAACGGGCACGGTACCGAATCCCTGAAAGCTGGTGGCCTTGGCCGTGCCGTTCACTTCGAGGTCGGCGGTGGGGGTGTAGGTCTTCACGCCGATGGAGCCGGTCGAGCTCACAACCATTCCCACCACCGGGCTGACCACCGCATCGGCGGCAGTGGCATTCGGCGACACGGCAATCTGGAGTCCGCTGTTGTCCTTTCGGATGTACCCACCAGTACCCGGCTCCTTCGCCCGCCAGGCGTTATTGTTATAGTAGGTATTGAATCCGATGAACGTGGCATTGCCACCCGTCACGTGGATATTGCCGCCAACATCGAGGGTCTCCTTGACGTTCGGCGCGTTGACGCCAACCCGGCCATTGGGCTCGATCCTCATTGTTTCGGTGACCACATTCGCGGTGCTGATCTCGCCGAAGATCATGCCTCCTGGCCCGCCTCCCTTCTGATTCAGCAGGTAGGTTTTGCCGCCGCCCACATCCCGGTTCCATTCGAGAAAGGCACCTTGGTTGTGGGTTGCCGTCGTGGAATTCGCAGTTACGGCGCCACCAGTCAGGGTGCTGTTCACGCCCGTCGCGTTGAAGGACCCTGCCAGGTTGATGTTTCCCCCCGAGATGGTCAGAACCGAAGTGCCAGTCAGGGGATCAATCAGATCCGAGGCGCTCTTCGACAGCAACGCGTACGGTGAAGGATAGAACCGGAGACGGGGCGCAATCGTTGTCCCGTCGACATTGAGCTCGAGGTATCGGTCCGAGGCTCCAGCGCCCGTGAAGAGGCTGGTGAGATCGGCGCTGAAGGGCTCTGTCCCGTTGGCACTCCCCTGCCCCAGCAACACGCTGAAGTAACCCTTGTCGATCGTGACGACCTGCTGGGAGCTCCACTTGAGGGTGCCACCGGTCAGGGCGTCGTAGATGCGGAAGATGACCGTCTTGTTGACCGGGGAGGTGTTTCCATAGGGTAGGCCGTTGGAGTCCGACAGGAACCCCTGGTAGGTCATCTGCGTGGGGGGCTTCGCGTTCTGGCCCAGCGCAGGGAGGGCATCGGACAGGATCAACCCGGCGCTCAGCGCGACGGCGAGACGGAGGACATTGCGTTTCATGACTGGGGAGACGGGGACTGCTTGGAGAGTGGTGGATCGAAAACTGGAACTCATTGGGTCGAGAGGGTTGCGACGGGACTGATCAACTGGAGGCTGAAGGTTCCGCTCAGGCGGAAATCCCTGCTGGCCGAACCTTGGGCGCCCACCGTCATCGTTTCCTCATAGGTGCCCGATCGGGTCTGGGCCGCGGCCGTCAGCGAGGCGAAGTCCGTGCCCGGTGGACTGAAGGTGATCCGGATGCTCCGGTTCAGGTCATAGGACTCGACACCCCGAGCAAGGACGGATTTGAAGTTCGCATCCAGGTTGTCGTGGTCGGGATGGAACGTGTGCAGGAACGGGTTGCTGGCCTGATCCTTGTAGCTGAGCGGCACCGTGAACATCAGGACATTGCCCGGGTTGAAGAGACCGGAGGCGGACCACAGCGCATTGGTCTTGGAAAATGGCAGGTGGGTGGCCGTGATGCGCCGGGCTGAGGCCAGCTGGGAGGGGTCCAACAGGCTCTCCCGGGTGGCCACGATGGTATTCGACGTGTTGATACCGACGCCCACGTAGACCCGCTGCAGGAGGCTGACCACGCTGTTGGATCCCTGGTTTTGGAGGATCAACCGGAGCGGGTAAGGATTGCCAACCTTCGCCAGGTTGGTGTTCACCCCGGTGGAGAGGTAGAGACCGTCCTGGTCCTGCACCAAACCGCTGGCCTGATCGACGGCATAGCTGGCGAACTTCCGGTTGAGGGTGAAGATCTGACCCGGATTCACGACGGCGACCAAACGGGTCCCATCGGCGGAAGTGACCACATCATCCCAATTGCGGGAGGTGTCCGTGGCCACCCAGTTCACCCCCGAGTCCGAGGAAGTGAAGATCTGGCCACCGGCCTGCGCCGCTGCAAGTCGCTTACCGTCCGTGGAGGAAGCCACCGAACTCCACTTGCCGGATGATCCACGAGAAACCCAATTCATCCCGGAGTCCGTGGACACGTAGATGGCACCGCCCGAGATCGCGGCCACCAGGGTTACCCCGTCGGCCGAGGAGGCCACGGACGACCACGAGGCGGACAAGGCCCCCTGCTTCCAGGTGCCCCCCCGATCCGTCGAGGTGTACAGGTACCCCGGATTGACGGCGGCGATGAGCTTCGACCCATCGGCCGACATCGCGACGCTGCTCCAGTTGCGGGTTCCAGCCCCCGACTGCGACGTCCACGTTCCGCCACGATTGGTCGAGAGGTAGAGGGGACCGTTCTGGACAACCGCCGCCAAGGTGTTGCCGTCCGCGGAGATGCTCAATCCCACCCAAGCCCCCGATGGACCGCCAGTAGCCGTCCAGTTCGTGCCATAGTTGGTGGACACATAGACCAAACCGTTGAAGACCGTTGCCGCCATCGTGCTTCCATCGGCGGAACAGGCCAACTCGGCCCACGATCGGCTGGAGTCCCGGCTGGTCCAGGTCACTCCGTAGTCCTGGGAGGTGTAGAGGGATCCCCCGGAGACGGCAGCCACCACCACCTTGCCGTCGAGCGACGTTGCCACGGCGGAATACGCGCGGCTGGAGCTGGCCTCCCGGGCCACCCAAGCCGACCCCGGAAACTCATATCCGTTGGCCGGACGCCCCGCAGCGGAGGCGGCCGCGTTGATCTGCGAGGTCTGGTCCGTCTGCGAAGTGTCGACCTTGGGGTATGATTTAAGGTACTGGCCCACCTGGTTGATGCTGGCCTTGCCCACCCAGAGCCCCGAGGTGCTCGGAACCTTTCCGGAGACCGGGACATCGAACTGCTGGAGTCCGTCCGCATCGGTGATCCGAAGGATTCCCGCGTAAAGGGTTCCCGAAGCCGCAGTCATCAGGGAGCGATTCAGGCCGAGGATGACCTGAATGTCGGAACCGGTCTGACCCTGCGGCGGAAGGGTGAACTGCTGGTTGGTCAGAACCGCGTACCCATAGGTCAAGGTGTTGGGATCCAGAGCCCCCCGGACGAGCAGCTGCGGAAGATTGGGGGGCGTGCCCGAACCAGCCGGGTCTGCATCCGAGGCCACCATCGTCAGACTCACCACTCGGCTCGAACTGGTCAGATTACGGAGTCTGAGACTGTAGGATCCGAGGGTGTCCCGGTAATCGATCCCCTTTGGATCCTGGAGAGCCACCTCGACCGGACCGTAGTAGCGGTTGTAGTAGTTGGTGTTTCCCCTGACCCAATAGGCCTGCCCGCGGACCACCGAGGTGGTGGACGCGGTTACGGAAACGACCTCCGCGGGATTGGAAGCCCCGAGGGCGCCGCCCACATATCGGAAGACGTGAGCGCCGTTCTGAAGTGTCTTGGACAGGTCCAACCCTGGCGCCGGGGTCAGGTAGCTGGAGAAGTTCGGACTCGTGGATGGCGTCGGGAATCCGATGAAATTGAGCCCGGTCGTGGTCCAGGAATAGGTCGGAGGCACCACCCTACCCTTGACCGTCCAGACGTAGTCGCTCGACGAGCGGTTATTCACCAGGTAGGCACCGTTCCCGACCATGCGGGTCAGGGTGTCGACATCACCCCGGGCGCTGGTCCAGACCGACCACTGGCTGTTGGGAACCGAACTCGAGTAGGGACTGTTGATGAACTGGGCGGTCGAGAACGTGGGCTTCCAAAGCCACACCTCAGCGACGGCACCATTGGCATCTGGCACCATGGCATCCAGAGTCGTGTAGGATGCGTCGACATGGGTGAACACGGCGTTCCACCCCGGCTTGAGGGTGAACGACTGGCTCAACCATTGACCGTGAGCAACGCCAGCCGAGGCGAAGCACGCGACCGCCATCCAGGCGATCCGTGTCAGCGCTGAACGGAGGTCGTCGGAGCGTACCGACCTTCTGGAGGGTCGGACGAAGGACCTGCAAAAAAATTTCGAGATCGCCATCGTGCAAGGGTTCAAATGGGGACCTAAGTGTTTGGATCATTTTTGGTTGCTCGGAGCAATCTCCTTTTGTGGACAAGTCAGGATTTGAAGTGAATCCGACGTCAACGCGATGACTCCGTCCAGGCCCGTGGCTGGGCCCTGCGAGAGGTGGACTCCATCCATGCCGGGAGATGCCCGCTGCAGGGGTCCACACCATTGTCAGTGGAGGACCTTGCCCCTCACGAATCCCCAACCCGGGTTTGACCCGGCGTCGTTCTCCGTCGTGGGATGGGGAGTCATGCGTCGCATCATCCACCCTGCCACCCCCTGGATCCAATGGCTCAGGATCCTCGGCTTCGTGCTGCTCCTCGGACACGCCTCGGCGGCGGCTCCGGTGATTCTCAACGAGTTTCTGGCCAGCAACAGCCGGTCGATCGAGGACGAGGATGGCGACCGGCCCGACTGGATCGAACTGTTCAATCCAGGCACCACCTCCGTGAACCTCCTGGGCTAGACCCTTTCAGACGATTCCGCACTACCCCGGAAATGGTCGTTCCCAGCGGTCAGCATCCCAGGCAGGGGCTTCCTCGTGGTCTTTGCCTCCGGGAAGGATCGCCGCACCGACACCACCCGCCTCCACACCAATTTCAAGATCGCTCGCGAGGCCGGCGGATACCTCGCCCTGGGCGATTCCGCCGGCGTGACGGTCTCGGTGCTGTTGATCCACCACTTCGACCGCAGACGTCCGTCGCCTGACATCGAAAGCTTCGCCCATGTGCAGCTCTTTGAACCGGATGCTGCAAGGGTGACGGTGCTTACCCATCCGCCCACCCTCACCTCACGGGTAGGCATTGCCACCCGTGGGTCCAGCACCGAGGGGAATAGCAAGGCCAGCCTGATGCTGGAGTTCGAGGACGAAGTCGGGTTCAACCGTGTCCTCGGTCCACTGAGCCTGCCAGCCGGTCCCGACTGGGTCCTGGACGGCACGGATCCGCGTCGGACCGGAGGGTCCACAGGTGACGAGATCGCCCCGGGTGCCCTGCGGTACAGCGGTCCGATCGAGATCTCACGCGATGTCCGGATCGTGGTCCGGGCCCGGAACCCGCAGTACACCGCCCTGACCGGTCCCGACAACCCACCACTGCGGAGCATCTGGTCCGGTCCGGTGACGGAAACCTTCGTCATCGCCTCGAGCCCTTGGGGCTTGGTCCCCCGACTCGTGGACGGCGTCCTCGATGGCTCGGGAAAGGCCCTCTTCCGAGTGGTCCCGACACCCACACCAACCTTCTTCCGGGTCGACGGATCTCCATGAAATCGAGGGGGGAGAGAGGGGACTCAGACGGCGACGCGGAGACGCGGAGGAAGGACAGAAGCCATGTGGTTAGGGCTGTGAACCACCACGGCCCGATCTCGTCCCGCTGCGCTTCGAGCCGCCCTTGAAGGCGGACGAGGTCCCGCGGTCCCGCATCTGCGGGACCGCACCGGTGGGTTCAGCAGTGCTCTGCGGAACCTCGCCGCTTCCGAGCGGCCACCCACCCCAGGGTCACCTTCCCAAAGACCCCAGAGCCTTTCGACACCCCAGGCGTCACACTTACCGGCTTTCCACCTGGCTGACTCCAACACCTCGCAGCGTGGGTGCTCCCGCACCCAGTGATGCAGAGCACTGTATCACCCACCGGTCCAGGCAGTCGACCTACCAATCCCCCGCCACGCCGTCTGCCTTTCGCCTCTCTGTCTTTCCTCCGCGTCGCCGTGTGAGTCCCCTCTGGGCCTTTACCGTCCCACCGGCGCGGGTCCATTCCTCTACCGCTTCGGGAACCCCTGCTGGCGCAAGGCCTCATAGAGAACGATGGCCACGCAGTTCGAAAGGTTCAGCGACCGCGCCTCAGGGTTCGGCATGGGAAGGTGTACCCAGGTGTCTTGGTGCCGCTCCAGGAGTCCCCGGGGCAATCCCGATGTCTCCCGTCCAAACACCAGATAGTCGCCGGGATGGTAGCGGACCTCGGAATGGATCGAGGACCCGCCCTGCTCCACCAGCCACAGCCGGGCTCCTTCCGGTACCGAGCGGACAAATGCCTCCCAATCGCGCCATCGGTGCCACGTGACCCACCTCCAATAGTCCATGCCAGCACGCTGCATCCGACGATCGTCCATGCTGAACCCCAAGGGTTCCACAAGGTGCAGCACCGACCCCGTGGCCGCACAGAGTCGGGCCACGTTCCCGGTGTTCGGCGGGATCTCGGGTTCAACCAGGACGATGTTCATCGGTCTGGGATGCGGCGGGATGACGTCGGGCCAGATGGGCGAGGCGCTTCCCCGACCTGGGGTAGAACACCTTCCAGAGCACCAATCCATGGGCCGGGGCGGTCATGCCGGACAGCCGCCGATCCCGGGCCGACAGGAGATCGGGGATGACTTCGGGAGGAAACCGGCCGAGTCCGACCTGAACCAGCGTCCCAACGATGCCCCGACACATCTTGTACAGGAACCCGTCGGCCCGGATCACGACGGTCAGCAGCGGGCCGGACCGGACGATGGCACAACGGGTCACGGTACGGATCGTGTGGTTCCGCAGATATCCGGGCGAGGCGCTGAAGGCTAGGTAGTCATGCCGTCCCTCGAACAGGCGAGCGGCCCGTCGCATCGCCGCGAGGTCGAGGGTCCGGGGCACGTGCCACGACTGACGGCGCCACAGGGGATGGTGGGCCGGGTGGTTCCAGACCTGATAGCGGTACTCCTTTCCACACGTGGAGAACCGGGCATGGAACTGCGCCGGAACGCGTCGGACCGACAGCACCCGAATGTCCTCCGGAAGCCACGCATTGAGGGCCAGGACCAGCTTGCGGCCCGGCATGCGGAACTGCTCCCGCGGAACGTCGACGTGTGCACAGAGCCCGGCCGCATGAACCCCGGTGTCGGTCCGGCTCGACCCCGAGACGGTCGGCCTGCCGGGAAACAGCCGTGCCAACGCCTCCTCCACCCTCTGCTGGACGGAAAGATCCTCAGGCTGCCGTTGCCAACCCGCATATCCCGCACCGTCGTAGGCGATCACCAACTGGAGGCGGACGTAGCCTGGAGCCAGGATCTCCACCCCGGGCGACTGCGGTTCGATCCCGGCCAGGGGATCCGGATCCGTTGCGGCAGCATCGTCCACCCGGCGCCCTCCGGCTCAGCCCACCGAGGGCGACAGGCTATCGAGGTAGCTCTGGAGCAGCACGGCTGCCGCAGCCTGGTCCACCTTCTGCCGTTGGTCCCGCCCCCTTATGCCGCCCTCCTGGAGGAACCGCTCAGCCTGGACCGATGTGAGCCGTTCATCCCAGGTTCGGATCGGGACCAGGATCGACTCCTTCAGCACGGCGACAAACTCCCGGACCCTGGCTGCCGCCTCGCCATACGATCCATCCATGTTCCGAGGCATCCCGACGAGGATCAGTTCGACCTCCTGGGTGCGGATGAGCTCCCGGATCCGCGCGAGGCAATCGGGGAAGGGTTCGGCAGGGATGAACTCCAGGGGCCGTGCGATCATCTTGAGCGTGTCGCTCACCGCAACACCCACCCGACGGGTCCCATGATCGAGGGCCAGGACGCGCATGACTCCACCTCAGAGAAGGGACGCCGAATCCGTGTCGAGCAGGAGTCGTGCGTGCGGTTGGCGACGGAGGTACGAGGCAGGACAGGACGTCGAGATCGGGCCCTTCAGGGCATCCCGAATCGGAACCGCCTTGCGCTTCTCGGGAGCCACGCAGACGACCTGACGGGCCGTCACAAGTGCGGGGAGGGTGAGGGTGATGGCATAGGCGGGGACGGCCTCGAGGGACGGGAAGTGACCCTCCTTCACCTGCTGCATCTTGCAGGCGTCGTCGAGCTTCACGAGCTTCACCCACGCCGGATCGTCGAACCGCGCCACCGGGGGATCGTTGAAGGCCAGGTGCCCGTTCTCCCCGACACCCATGCAGCAGAGGTCGATCGTCTGCGCCCGGAGAAGCGCCGTGTAGCGGTCACACTCGATCTGCGGCAGATCGGCATCGCCTCCGATGTAGTGGAACACCCTGGGTCGGACCAGGGACTCGACGCGGTCCCTCATGTAGCGTCGGAAACCCGCCGGATGGTCCGCCGGGATTCCGAGGTATTCGTCCATGTGGAAGAGCGTGACCTGGGACCAGTCGATGCCGCCCAGCTCCACAAGGCGCTTGAGGAAGCGGATCTGGGAATTGCCCGTGGCCAGGATGGCCGCAGCGGAACCCTGCCGGGCGACGGCATCGATCAGGATCGATCGGACATGGTGGGCGACGAACTCCGACATCACTTCGTTGGACGCGAAGATGTCCACAGGCAGCTCGTCGACGTTAAAGGAACGGACGGGGGACGGGATCTCAGGCATGATTCAGACCGGGAGAGTGTGTTAGGCAGACCTCCTGGGCAAGACGGGCGTCAGAACGGGTCTCGGGCCGTCCCGGTCGCACGCGCACTGCCCTGCGGGAGTGGGCCCCAAGACCCTCAACCACCCCAGCCGCACTCCCGTCCCAGGCTCTGGATCCTTCCTGAACCCGCGCCACAAGGAGCCGCCCATCGCCTGCATCCAACACCCTCGGGTGAGATCATCCACCCGCCGGGACTCCACCGGCACCGCACTTCCGACTGGGTCCCGACGGCTCAGCCCATCCTCCGGTAGGCCTCCGCAAGCAGCGTGATCGGATGCACGATCCGAAGGGCGACGCCACGGCCGCGGCAGCCCACCTCGAGCTGGATCAGGCAGCCCGGGTTGCCGGTGGCGACGACGGTCGCCCCGGTGCTGCACACATGGTCCATCTTCCGCTCGAGGAGCTGCGATGCCATTTCGGGCTGGGTGATGTTGTAGATGCCCGCACTGCCACAGCACCAGTTCGACTCCGGGAGTTCGACCAGCCTCAGACCTGGGATCAGCCGGAGCAGCTGGCGCGGCTGGCTCACCACCTTCTGTCCGTGGCAGAGATGACACGACTCGTGATAGGTTACGACCTGCTCGGGAGCACCCGCGGCGGCGGGCGCAGCCACTCCGATCTGGGCCAGCCACTCGTGGATGTCCTTCACCTTGCGATCCCACAGCCGCGCCCGCTGTAGATAGGCGGGATCGTCCGCCAGCAGATGGGCGTAGTGCTTGAGATGGGAGCCGCAGCCTCCGGCATTGGTGATGATCGCGTCGAACTCCTCGGGCGGAAACTGGTCGATGTTCCTCCGGGCGAGGTTCTGCGCCAGTCCCCACTCGCCATTGTGGGCATGGAGGGATCCGCAGCAGTTCTGGAGGGGCGGCGTCACCACCTCGCAGCCGTTGCGCGCGAGGACCTCGACCGTGTCGCGATTCACGGAGGCAAAGGTGAGATCCTGGGCGCAACCGATGAGCATCGCGACCCGGTATCGGCGCGACCCTGAGGCCGGGGTGACCGGAGCGATGAGGTCGGCCGAGAACTCGGATTCCACCCGGGGTGTCATGGCCTCCAGATCCCGGAGACGCTTCGGGAGGAGCGAGAGGATGCCGCTGCGTCGGACCAGGCCCTGAAGCCCGGTGGACTGCCACCAGAGCATCGCCTTGCCCAGCAGTTGGAGGCGTCGCAGGTCCTCAAAGAGCCACCCGAGGGTGAGACGCCGGATGAGGGAACGCTTCGGCGTGTCGAGGAGTCCCTTGGATTCCACCTCCGCCCGCGCGTGTTCGAACAGCGTCGCATAGTCCACACCCGCCGGACACGCGGTCATGCACGCAAGGCAGCCCAGGCAGAAGTACATCTCGTCTCCGAACGCCTTGGAGGGCTCGATCCGCTGGTCGGCGATAGCCCGCATCAGGGAGATCCGACCCCGCGGCGAGTTCCGCTCGAGCTTGGTGGCGTCGTAGGTCGGACACGTCGGCAGGCAGAGGCCACAGTGCATGCACTGCTGGACCACGGAATAGTCGAGATCCCGGAGATGCGAAGGGGGCGCCGTCATGCTTCGGCGGAGTCTTGGGGAGCCCCGCCGCTGAGGCGAGCAAAACGGCGGGCGTCAGGGGATGAGACAGATCCATACCGGGATGGAATCCGAGGACGGCTCCGGACAGAACTCCCTCTGCGATCGGGCCTCTTCTCGCAGAAATTCAAATGCGGTCCGCTCCGGTGGGTCTCCCCCATTCGCCCCCGCGTCGATCCTTTTTCCTCGCGCGTCCACGTGCCCTCCCGGGTCAGACCTCTCGTTCCAACCAAATCAGACCGCTTTACTCTGCTTTGATTTGCCAACGTGGCAGGGCTGCGGTTCCCTATCGCCCTATCATGGGATCCAAGCCCATTACACTGGTTCGACCGCCCAAGACCGACGGGTTCCTGCCGATGACCCGGGCCGAGATGGACGCCCGCGGCTGGGCGGAGCTCGACGTCCTCATCATCACCGGCGACGCCTACGTCGATCACCCGTCGTTCGGCGCGTCGATGATCGGACGCGTGCTGGAGGGAATGGGGCTCCGAGTCGGCATCGTGGCCCAGCCAGACTGGACCACCGTCGAGTCGATCCAGGTCATGGGCACCCCGCGGCTCTTCGTCGGCATCACCGCCGGCAATCTCGACTCGATGCTGTCCAACTACACGGCGGCCCGGCACAAGCGGAAGGACGACGTCTACAGCGCCGGGGGCGTCCCGGGCCGACGTCCGAACCACGCCTCGATCGTGTATTCGCAGATGGCCCGACGGGCCTTCCCCGGGGTGCCCGTGGTGCTGGGAGGTATGGAGGCCTCGATGCGCCGGGTGGCCCACTACGACTACTGGGAGGACAAACTCAAGCCGTCGATCCTCTCCCTCGCCAAAGCCGATGTCCTCGTCTACGGCATGGGCGAACAGGCCGTCCGCGAGATCGTGTCCCGTCTCCAGGAAGGCCGGAAGGGCTTCCGCGGGATCCGCGGCACCGCCGTCTTCCTGGGCAGCAAGGCCGTGGCCTCCGAGGACCTGAGCGACTGCATCGTGCTGCCATCCTGGGAGGAGCTCCAGACGGACAAGACCCACCTGCTCCGCCTCACCAAGGTCGTCGAGGCCCAGCAGACCCCCTACAGCGGACGCCGCCTGCTCCAGCGTCACGGCGACCGGGCCGTCCTCCAGGAGGCCCCGGCCTATCCGGTCGACGGACCCGATCTCGACGCCTTGTACGAGCTCCCGTTCATGCGGGCGGCGCACCCGAGCTACACCGAGCCGGTGCCGGGATTCGCCACGATCAAGGACTCCATCATCGTCTCCCGCGGCTGCCCCGGTGGCTGCACCTTCTGCGGACTGGGCTTCCACCAGGGCAAGTTCCTCTCGAGCCGGAGCGTCGACTCCGTCCTCAAGGAGATCCGGAAGCTCACCGAATCGGGGAACTTCAAGGGGACCATCTCGGATCTGGGCGGTCCCACCGCCAACCTGTACGGCGCCCGGAACGGGCATTCCGAGGAATGCCAGAAATGTCATCGACCCAGCTGCCTCTGGCCGAGCATCTGTCCGGTGCTCGAGATCAACGAAAAGGCCGGGCTCGACCTCCTGCGCGGCGCCCGGAGCCAACCCGGCGTGAAGCATGTGTTCGTCCAGTCGGGTATCCGCATGGACGTCGCCCTCCGCACACCGGAGTACCTCAAGGAACTCGTCCAGAACCATGTGTCGGGCCACATGAAAGTGGCCCCGGAACACATGGATCCCGATGTCCTGCGTCGCATGCGCAAGCCCGCGGGTGACTTCCCGGCGTTCATGGAGAAGTTCTTCGACCTGAGCGAGGAGGCAGGCAAGGAGCAGTACCTGGTTCCCTACTTCATCTCGAGCTTCCCAGGCTGCACCGAGAAGGAGATGGGGGCGGTGGAGCAGTTCCTGAAGAAGGAACGCTGGAACCTCCAGCAGGTGCAGGACTTCATTCCTCTGCCCATGACCGGTTCCGCGGCCATGTATGTCACCGGCCTGGACATCAACACCGGCAAACCCATCCCGGTGGTGAAGAACGCCGGCGACCGCGAACGCCAGAAACGCATGCTCCGTCCGAACGCCCTCCACGAGGTCCGGCCCACCGGTTCACGACGCGGCGGCAAACCGATGGTTGCCGCCGATCCCGGGGCGCAGCTCGATACGGTCGACTGAATTCACGAAAGGGACGGAAGACCATGGCCGACCAAGAACTCAGGGATCGAAGCGGAAAGCTGCTCGGCAAAATTCGCCCCTCCGGATCGAAGCTCGAGATCCGCAATGCCTCCGGGATGATCCGTGGGACCTACGATCCCATGCGGGACGAGACCCGGGATTCCAGCGGACGGCTCATTGGCAGAGGGAACCTGCTGGCCACCCTGCTTCCGAGGTTTTGAGGCGCTCCCGTGATTCCCATGAAGACGACCACGGTGGCCATCCTCGGAGCTTCCGCCGACCGCAACAAATTCGGGAACAAAGCCGTCCGGGCCTACCTCCAGAGCGGATTCCGGGTATTCCCGATCAACCCGAAGGAACCCGCCGTCGAGGGTCTCCCGTCGTTCCCGTCCATCCGAGACGTCCCGGAACGCCCCGAGGTCATCAGCGTGTATCTTCCGCCCCCGGTGACCTTGAAGCTACTCCCCGACATCGCGCAGCGAGGGTGTGAGGAACTGTGGCTCAACCCCGGAGCGGACTCCGGGGAGGTCGTCGCCGCCGCCGAATCCCTGGGACTGAAGGTCGTCCAGGCCTGCTCGATCGTCGCGCTGGGACTGAGTCCGGCCCAGTTCTGAGCAAGGTCGAGGCACCCGCCTTGAGGCCGGGTCCGGACAACCTGCGATCGACCCGCCGACAGCGACCAGGTATCTCCCGGTGAACCATGCGAGTCCCCGGGCATCTTCTCCTCCTGATCCTCCTCTGCACCGGAGCCCTCGCCCAGGCTCCAACCCGACGTCCCCCCAACGTCTTGGTGGTGCTGGTCGACGACCTCGGCTGGGCGGACATCGCCTGCGAGGGATCCCGGTTCCACGAGACACCCCGACTCGACGCCCTCGCGAGGACAGGTGTACGCTTCCAGTTATTCTACTCGGCTCATCCCGTCTGCTCGCCCACGCGGGCGACCCTCATGACCGGCAAGGTCCCGCAGCGACTGGGCATCACCGACTGGATCCATCCCGCCTCGGGCGTCGCGCTTCCCCACGGTGAGACCACCATCGCCGAGACCTTCCAGAAGGCAGGATACCAGACGGCCTATCTGGGCAAATGGCACCTCGGTGAAGGTCCGGAGGATCAACCCACAAGGCACGGTTTCGACTGGATCCGCGGCGTGAACCGGGCGGGTCAACCGGCCTCCTACTTCCCTCCGTACCGATCCTCGGCGACGAACTCGACGGTCTGGGATGTTCCCGACTACGACCGTGTCGCCCCAGGCACTTATCTCACGGATGCCCTGACGACCTCCGCCATCGAGTTCCTGCACCAGCGGGATCTGACCCGGCCTTTCTTCCTCATGCTGGGCCACTACGCCGTGCATACCCCCATCCAGCCGGTCGGGGATCTGGCCGCCAAGTATCGCACCCGACGCACGGCGATCTCGGGTGATGGTCCCACCCGGACGATTCCGGGTCCGAACGGGTCCGTGACCCGAGCCGAACAGGACGACCCCGACTACGCGGCGATGGTGGAGAATCTCGACAGGAATGTCGGCCGCATGACCGACGCGCTGGAACAGCTGGGGTTGCGACGGGACACGGTGATCGTGTTCACGTCCGACAACGGCGGCCTTTCGACGCTCTCGGGAAAGAGTCCGGGACCGACCTGCAACCTTCCCCTGCGGTGCGGCAAGGGTTGGGTCTACGAGGGCGGCATCCGGGTCCCGACCTGGATCGTCTGGCCCGGCCGCCTGGAGCCGTTGACGGTGCAGGTGCCTGCCTCCACGGCCGACCTGTACCCGACTCTTCTGGACCTCTGCGGAATCCCGCTGCTCCCCGGGCAGCACGTCGATGGGGTCTCACTGACCCGGGTGCTGCGGGGCGAGGAGGATCCACGGGTCAGGGACCGGTTCCTGGCGTGGTCGTATCCACACGCCCACGGCTCCGGCCACCGTCCGAGTGCCGCTCTCCGACAGGGCCCATGGAAGCTGGTGATGGCCCTGCCCGATGGCCCGTCGGAATTGTTCGACCTCGGTTCCGATCCTGGTGAGACCTCCGACCGTGCGGCGGCGGATCCTGACCGGGTCCGCTCCATGACCGTCACGCTGCGCGGCTGGTTGAAGGAGACGGAGGGGGGACTCACGCGGCGACGCGGAGACACGGAGGACAACCAAGGAGGCAGGAAAGATTGAAGAGGAGTCGGGTGTTGTGAATTCGAGGTTTCAGACCCGCACGAGTTGGGCATTCCCGCACCCAGCGGGGTAGGGCACGGCCTCAGCCACCCCTCGACACCTCGGCCCAAGGCCACCACCGCACCCCGCCTCCATTCTTCCCTTTCTCTCCCGTTCTTCATCCGCGTCGCCGCGTCGCCGTGTCGTCGTGTGAGGCCCCTCCGCTCCGGTCCCCTCCCTGGGCTCGACATTCCACGAACCGGATGTTTCTTCCAGGATCATGCTAACGCTCGAGGATCTGTCGCGGCTCGCCTCCGACCACGCCCCCGCCCTGGACGCCAAGGTCGCCGCCTTCGACCTCGGAGGGCATCGGTTTGACGGCAACGTGTCTCCCGCATTGATGGGGGTGATCAACCTGTCAGCGGATTCCTGGTATCGGGAATCGGTCTGTCTCGGCGCCGACGCCGCCATCGAACGTGGACGGATCCTCGCGGCGCAGGGGGCGGCGATTCTGGACATCGGCGCGGAATCGACCCTGGCCCATGCCGCGGAGGTCGGGGCGGCTGCCCAGCAATCTCAGCTCCTCCCGGTGGTCCGGGAGCTCTCGCGATCGGGCCTGATCGTCTCGGTGGAGACCTATCACCCATCCGTGACCCGGTCCTGTTTCGAGGCCGGGGCCCGGGTGCTGAACCTCACGGGGACGGAGCAGACCGATGAGCTGTTCCGGATGGTGGCCGATTTCGACGGGGCGCTGATCCTGTGCCACGTGCAGGGGGCCAATGTGCGGCGGGTGGCCGACTTCGACTTCGGATCCGATCCGACCGCGATGCTGTACGAGTACTTCGCCCCAAGGGTCGAGGCGGCACAGCGCTGCGGGGTCCGGCGTCTCTGGATCGATCCGGGGCTCGGATTCTACTACCGGAACCTCCAGGACTCCGCCGTGCGGATCCGCCACCAGATGCGGGTCTTCCTGAACACCTTCCGTCTGCGGACGCTTGGCTGGCCAACCTGTCATGCCCTGCCCCACGCGTTCGAGTGCTTTGGGGACGAGGTCCGCTCCGCGGAACCCTTCTTCGCGGTACTGGCTGCGCTGGGAAAGACGGACCTGTTCCGCACTCATGAGGTCCCCCGGACCCGGGCGGTGCTCCGGACGCTTGGGGTCTGGCACTAGCGCCGACCCGCGAGCGGACTCAGGGCTTCCAGTCGACGGCGACCGACAGCAGGGCCCCGAAGCGGTTCTTGTAGAACAGCTGCCGGTTCTGCACCCCGAACTCGTGGACGAGCTTCGTGAGCTTCACGTCGAAGCAGCAGTATTCGGCGATCTCCGCCATCTTTCCCTCACGAAACCATTCGATGGCCTGGAGCCCCTCGCTGGTCTTGTTCAGTCCGAAGGTGGCCTCGGCGATCGAATCCAGTCCGAGCCGGTGCCCCAGCCGCTCCTTCAGATCCACCATCATGTCGAGCGTCGGGAGCTGGGTCAGATCGAAGGGCGTGTAGCCGTGGAGGACCTCGTAGTCGAAGCGGAGATGGTTGAATCCGACGACAAGGTCGGCCCGCTGGAGTTCCCGGAGCAGTTCGTCGACCTGGGATTCGGAATAGATCCGGTAGCCACCGCGGGTGGTCGAGTAGGTGACACAGAGGCTCATCCGCATGTCGCGGATGCGATCCCA
>VHCG01000027.1 GCA_016871805.1 Verrucomicrobiota bacterium | reverse complement strand
CGACGTCACTCCCTCCGGCTCCGGGACCGTGGTGCCGCTCGGGACCGTCGACTCCGAGGTCCGGTTCT
Source organism: Verrucomicrobiota bacterium (assembly GCA_016871805.1). Classification (GTDB taxonomy): domain Bacteria; phylum Verrucomicrobiota; class Verrucomicrobiia; order Limisphaerales; family UBA9464; genus UBA9464. The sequence continues at coordinate 53,488 of VHCG01000027.1, read as the reverse complement.
ACCGGGTGATCCCGAAGCCCTAAATCCGGTAACGCCTCAGAGGGCGCTTCCTGCCGCGTGGCCGCTCGACCATGCCCACTGGAAATTGTAGCCGCCCAACCAGCCGGTGACATCCACGACCTCACCGATGAAGTGGAGACGTGGGACCTTCCGACTCTCGAGCGTCTTGGAGGAGAGTTCGGCGGTGTCCACCCCGCCGAGCGTCACCTCGGCCTTGGCATAGCCTTCATCGCCGGCGGGCTGGACCTCCCACGACTCCAGTGCTCGGGCCATGGCCTCCAGATCCCGCTGGGCGACCTGCGCCAAGGGGCGTGAGGTGCCATGACGCTGGATCCATGCGGTCGCGAGCCGCTCTGGAAGACGGCCGCGCAGGATGGCCTTGAGATCCCTCCCGCTCCGACGTTCCGATTCGAGAAGTGGGAGGGCAGGGGAATCCGGAATCAGGTTGATCCGGATCGATTCGTCCGGTCGACGGTGGCTTGAGATCTGTAGGATGGCTGGGCCGCTCAATCCCCGATGGGTGAACAGGACGTTCTCCCGGAAACGGGGCGCATCCCCCGGGAGCGTCACAGTCGAATCAACCGCGAGCCCGCTGAGGGCGCCGAACAGCTCGAGGTCTGCCGAAGTCCAGGTCAGGGGTACGAGCCCGGGTCGGGGTTCCACCACCCGCAGCCCGAACTGGCGGGCCACATCGTAGCCGAGGGGTGTTGTGCCCAGTTTGGGGAACGAGAGCCCTCCGCTGGCCATGACCAGTGAGGAGGATCGGAATTCCCCTAGACTAGTCTGAAGGGTCCAGGTCGGTACCCCCGGGGTGCCCTCAGGGGCTTCATGGCGTTGAACCGAGTGGATCCGGCAGTTGAGACGGATCTGGACTTCGGCTTCGGCGCATTCGTCCTCGAGGAGTTGCAGGATCTGCTTGGAGCTCTGATCGCAGAAGAGCTGTCCGAGCTTCTTCTCATGCCACTGGATTCCGTGGCGCTCCACGAGGGCAAGGAACTCGGCGGGCGTGTACCGGGCGAGGGCCGACTTCACGAAGTTTGGGCTGCCCGAGGTGACGTAGTTGACCGCAGTGGCGCCAACGTTGGTGAAGTTGCAGCGTCCACCGCCGGAGATGAGAATCTTGTTCCCGAGCCGAGGGTTGTGTTCGAGGACGACCACCTTTCGTCCCCGCAGCCCGGCGGTCCGGGCACAGAACAATCCGGCAGCACCTCCGCCCACGATGATCACATCTAAATCCACAGGCCGGCAGGGTCACCCAGTACGTCCCAGCATGTCGATCCGCACGAGCCGCGTTGGCCTCTAGGTCACTCCGGTCGGTCCAAGTTCATTCCCGGCGGAAGATCCTCGAACTCCCCAAAGTCCCCGGGACGCAGTTCCCGGGAGATCCGCTGCTCCTCGTTGAACCAGGCCCCGAGGTCGATCAGCTTGCAGCGTTCGCTGCAGAAGGGACCCCATCCGGCCGAGAACCATTTGCCGCGATTGCGGCATTGGGGGCAGGTCACGACCAGCTCCGCGGAAGAATTCATCGGTTGAGAGACCCGAGCAGCGGGGACAAAACAGGGCTGAGGATGAGGGGTGTGACCCAAGTAATATTCAACGCGGAATCTCTGCACCGATCTATGAGATCTCCGGGTTGTGGAGCGCCGAGAACTCCCGTCTATACCCAGCCGTGACAAGCGCGAGTCCCACCTCCAACAAGAGCCGGTTAGAATCCTCCACGCCGCACGGGATCCGCAGCTGGCGATACTGGCCAGATAAAGGGCGGGTCAGCGAACTGGGGCGGAAGTGCGTTCGGACAGCCAACGGATGTCCCGGTTTCCCTTCTGGCTCTGGCGGGAAACGTTCACGCCGACCTTGGTGCGGTTGTCGTTCCACTTTTTGATTTCCGAGTGGCCATCCGCGAATGCAAATCCTGCCGCTCCATTATGGTAGTAGCCGGGCCAGTCGATCATCTGCTCAGGAGTGTTGTCCCAGGTCTTGCCCGTCAGCGGAGGGCCCATGACCGCGAAGCCACCGTCATTCAGGGAACGGTGATCCTCGTCCACGAAAACCAATGTGTTGGCCGCCCCAGGCAGGTTGAAATCACCCAGCTTCCCGTAGCAGAACCACTTTGAATTCACGGTGTGACCGTGGGATCCGTCCAGCCAGGGTCCATCGACGGCCGTCCGACATCCGGGCTTGTATGGGTTAGTCCCAACCGCCTGGGACATGGCGAAGGAGCGCGCCGCAGGAACCTTGGTACCTCGCAGGCTCGGATTGGTGCCCGCGTATCTCCCGACCCGGCGGTCAGCTGGGCATTTGAAGGGCTTTTCGGAAAACCCGAGGAACTGGGCCAGCAGGGATTTGGTCGGATCCTTCAGTATGTCAGGATTGAACTCCTCGCCACCTCCCTGACCAGCCTGTCCTGGGCACCAGTTCTTTCCCGGCGACGTGTTGCCATCGTCGGGATTCGGTGGGAGGTAGTCGTTGTGGTCCAGCGCGTACAGCTGCATCGCCTTGATCATTTGGCTCCCGTTGTTCATGCAGAAGATGCCTGCTGCCTTTGTCTTGGCCTTGCCGAGGGCCGGAAGAAGCATGCCTGCGAGAATCGCGATGATCGCGATGACCACGAGCAGTTCGATGAGAGTAAATCCTGAGGAACGATGGGAGCGCTTGAGCTTCATGGCGTTTGAAATCCTAGGAGGAACGATTCTGCCTCGAACATGCGACAGGCTTCAATTGGATGGCGCAAGGCCATCAGGCTCCTCCCCAAGGGATGGTGGGAGAAAACCGGGGATAATGGTGAAGTCAAGCAGGGAGAGAGAACTATCTCACCACGATCGCAGCTGTCGGCCCCATTCCGACCGTTCATGGTTGTCATGCCATGACGCGCTTTCCTTGCATGAGGCTCTCTTAGACGATTTCCAGCGGACACTGTGGCAGGGCGTCGAGGAACTGCCGGCCATAGCGTTTGGCGAGGATCCGGTTGTCGAGAATCACGACGATTCCCCGGTCGGTTCCGGTGCGGATCAGACGGCCCACCCCCTGACGGAACTTCAGGATCGCTTCGGGGAGGCTGAAGTCTGCGAAGGAGTTCCCGCCCGCCGCCTCGATCCGCTCGATCCGCGCCTCGATCAGCGGGTGATCCGGCACGGCGAAGGGCAGGCGGGTGAGGATCACGTTGCTCAGGGCCTCGCCTGGAACATCCACGCCCTGCCAGAAGGAGTCGGTACCGAACAGCACCGAGTCCACGTTCTCCCGAAACTTCTCGAGCATGACGGAGCGAGGCATGCCGGTGCCCTGCACATAGACCTCGAGCCCGAGCTCCGAGAAGAAGCCTTCCATCCGGTCCGCCACCTCGTGCATCAGGCGGAAGCTCGTGAAGAGCACGAACGCCTTGCCGTGGGTCTCACGGATGAAGTGTTCGATCCAGTTGACCAGCGCGTCCTGGTAACCGGGCTCCTTCCACTCGGGGATCTGGCGCGGCACGAGCACCTTCATCTGGGTGGCGTAGTCGAAGGGGGATCCGACCTGGAGCTTAAGGGCGTTCTCGCCACCGACGCGGTGGGAGACGTAGTCAAGGGCCGGGTTGTGGACCTCCAGTCTCAGTGTGGTGCACGGTGCCCGATCCTCGGGTCGGCTGGCATTCGGGGGCGACTTCACCCCGAGCGTTGCGCTGGTGAGGATGATGCTCGTCTCGGAACCGAACAGCCGTTGTCGCAGGTAGGCGGCGACATCCACCGGGGCGGCATTAAGTGAGAGGTTGCGCTGCGTCTTGCCGGTCCGCTCGACCCAATACACGTGACCCTCGACGTCCTGGTCGAGGAATGACTTCAGTGCATCCCGGATCTCGAGGAGCCTTCCGTTGCATTCGGTGAGTTCCTCGGCCGTCTCCTTGTCGTCGACCCCTTGGATGAGGGTACTGATCTGGTCGCGGACTCGGGTCAGATTCAGGGACAGGGTGTTGGCAACCAGCTCGGGACGACGGATCCGGAGTTCACTCCAGGACCGGTGTTCTCCCTTGGACGATGAAGGCTGACCTGCATCGGCGATGGCCTCGCAGGCGGCCTCGACCTGTTCGAAGAAGGTCTCGCTCTGTTCCAGGGCCATGTTGACCTCCTGAACGGCCGGCCCTTGGCGCAGTGTGGTGAGAAGTCCCTTCTGGGTCTTGGGATTGTAGAGCCGGTGGAGGGCGTACTTCAGAGCGCCGCTTCCGACGCTCAGTCCGACGTGGCGCGCGGCCACCTGCTCGACCGTGTGAGCCTCGTCGAAGATCACGAAGTCGTTCTTGAAAAGAAGGCCTTCTCCGGGGCGGTCCTCGTCGATGCCGTTCAGCAGCGTGAAGAACAGGGTGTGGTTCAGAACCAGGACGTCGGCCGAAAGGATTCGTTGTCGGGCCCGCTGGAAGAAGCAGACGTGTTTCTGCTCGGCAAGATCGCTGGCGTAGCCGCATTTCTTGGGGGCGCAAAGACCCCGTTCGGAGCAGACGCTCTCCCAGACTTTCGGATCAGGTGCCTCTGACAGATCGCTCAGGGAACCGTCGTTCGTCTCCTGGGACCATGCCCACAGCCGTTCCAGCTCCACCTGTTCCGAAGACGTGAACAGGGAAGCGGCCTGTTGTCGGGCCTTCCGGAGGCGTCGGGTGCAGAGGTAGTTCGACCTGCCCTTGAGCATTGCGAAGCTGAACTCGACCGGCAGGACCTTCTGGAGGAGTGGCAGATCCTTCTCCACCAGCTGCTCCTGGAGGTTGATCGTGTGGGTACAGACGATCGCCTTCTTCTTCTGGGCGACGGCGTGGAGGATGGCGGGGACCAGGTAGCCGAAGCTCTTGCCGACCCCGGTTCCGGCCTCGACCAGAAGATGGCGCCTGTCGGCCAGGCATCGGGCAACGGCCATGGCCATGCGCTGCTGCTGTGGACGGAACTCGAAGTTCCGTGCCTTGGAGAAGAGTCCTGTGGGCGAAAAGATGTCGGCGACCTGCAGCACGAGGTCTTGAGGTTGGGACGACTGGGTTTCCGCCGTGGAACGCACGTCCACAGTAAACCGGATGAAGAGCCCCAACGCCAAGCGTGAGCGTCGAAACCCTCGGAATTCCCCAACACACCGGGATGGCTCCCGACAAAAAATTCCCCGCTCGCCCTTTTGCCGAAGCTGGTGTTTGTTCCGAACGATGTCGTCCGAATCCACGCCCGACGCCCAACCGCGTCGATGTTTCATCAAGGAGGCAGCCGCTGTGGCCATTGGTGGCGCTGCAACCTTGGTGCCCGTGGCCTCCGGCCTCCTCGTGTGGCTCGACCCACTGAATTCTGGCAAGTCGACCACGCTGGCGGCGTTCAGCCGTATCACGGGACTCGAGTCCCTCCCAGCCGATGGGGTGCCCCGAAAGTTCACGGTCATCGCCGAAAGGCAGGATGCCTGGACGAAGAACCCCAACGTACCGGTCGGGGCCATCTACCTGTCCCGGTCGGCCAAGGGTGACATCACCGCATTCCAGTCGATCTGCCCCCATGCCGGCTGTTTCGTCGAATACCGCCCGGTGAAGAACGAATTCTTCTGTCCCTGCCACAACAGTTCCTTCGCGGCCGACGGCAGCATCAACGATCCCAAGAGCCCCAGCCCCCGTCCCATGGACACCCTGGCGGTGGAGATCCGTGGCAACGAGGTCTGGGTTCGGTTCCAGAACTTCCAGGCAGGGCATCGGGAGAAGATTCCGACCGCATGAAATCATTGTGGGATTGGCTGGATTCCAGGACCGGAATCCGGCACCTGGCCCAGGAGGCCCTGTTGGAGAAGATTCCGGGAGGCGCCCGCTGGCGCTACGTCTGGGGCAGCGCCCTGACCTTCTGCCTCGCGATCCAGTTCATCACCGGCCTCGTGCTCTGGGCCGCCTACAGCCCCGGGGCGAAGTCCGCCTGGGAATCCGTCTTCTATATCCAGAATGAGATGGCCGGCGGCTGGTTTCTCCGGGGTCTGCACCACTACACCGCACAGCTCATGGTGGTGCTGCTGGCGCTCCACCTGATGCAGGTGCTGATCGATGGGGCCTACAAGGCGCCCCGGGAGGTGAATTTCTGGTTCGGTCTCGCCCTTCTGATGGTGACGCTCGGATTGGCCCTGACCGGATACCTGCTGCCGTGGGATCAGAAGGGGTACTGGGCCACGAAGGTCGCGACCAACATCGCCGCCATCACACCGGTGTTCGGATCCCAGATCGAACGACTCATCGTCGGTGGATCCGACTACGGCAACCTCACCCTCACCCGCTTCTTCGCCCTGCATGCCGGCATCCTGCCCGGGGCGATCGTCGTCCTGGTCGCCGGTCACATCGCCCTGTTCCGACGCCACGGCATCACAGCCAAGAAACCCTTCCGGAAGCCGGATGCGAACTTCTGGCCCGACCAGGTCCTGATGGACGCCGTCGCCGCCCTTGCGGTGGTCCTCACCGCGGTGTCGCTCACCTTGTACTTCCGTGGCGCCGAGCTTTCGGCTCCGGCCGATCCGAGTGAGCCCTATTCCGCAGCCCGGCCCGAGTGGTACTTCCTCTTCCTGTTCCAGTTCCTCAAGTACTTCCCCGGGGGCACCGAGGTCTGGGGCGCCATCATCATCCCGTCGGGGGTCCTGGGCGTGATGGCCCTCATGCCCATCCTGGGGCAGTGGAAGCTCGGCCACCGGTTCAATCTTGGGTTCGTCGGAGCCATCCTGGTGGGAGCGCTGTTCCTGACCTTCGAGGCGAAGCTCCAGGACGCCCGGGATCCGGAATACCGCAAAGCCGTCGAGAAGGCCCATCGCGACTCGGAACGCGCCGTCGAGCTGGCCAGGTCCCCGACCGGCATTCCGGAGGGGGGCGCGGCGTTGCTGCTGCGCCGTGATCCGCTCACGCAGGGGCCCCGGCTCTTCGCACAGCACTGCGCAGGATGCCATCGGTTCGGCGGGCACGACGGTCTGGGAAACACCCTCCAGGAGGCTGCCAGCGCCCCGGATCTCAAGGGCTTTGGTTCCCGCGAATGGCTGGCGGGCCTGCTCGATCCCGACAAGGTCGCGGCCGCCCACTACTTCGGCGGCACCAAGTTCAAGGACGGCAAGATGGTCCGCTTCGTCCAGCAGAAGGTCGCCAGGTATTCCGAGGCCAAGCGTGCCGACCTCGCCAAGGTCATTCTCGCCGTGAGCGCCGAGGCTGCGCTGCCGGTGCAGGCCGAACTCGATGTCCGTGACAGGGCGCTGATCGAGGAGGGGCGGACCCTGGCCCGCGAGTCGGTCAACTGCACCGACTGCCATCAGTTCCGGAAACCCGATGAGGATGCGACCGCACCGGATCTGACCGGCTGGGGTTCCCGCGAGTGGCTAGTCGCCATCATCAGCAACCCCGCCCACACGCGGTTCTATGGCAAGCGCAACGACCGCATGCCCGCGTTTGCCGAGACCGGTCAGCTCGATGTCGAGAAGATCGGAATCCTGGCCGACTGGCTCCGTGGCGACTGGTATCGGGCCTCCGCTCGATAGCGTTGGCCAGGGCGTCAAGCCCGCATCCCTCGCTAGATCTGGCGATGGTGGACCGGCCCCGGAAGGTGATCCGATGCAGGCATGCATTGGAAACCCAGATCCCATCCGCTTCGTCTCACCACACTGGTCCTCGCCGGTCTTCTCGGCCTCGAGGCGACCTCGTCGGATTCCCCGGCGAACGATTCCGGAATCCCCGCAACCCGACCGGTCGGAACCGGACGGGTTGACCTGATCTCTCCCCGCCTCAGAGCGGACACCCTCCGCCAACAGCTCTGGCTGGAGGGCGTGGCACAGGGAACAGCGCATCGACTCTTCACTGCTCCGAGTCCGGAGGGTCCATGGAAGGAGATCGGATCCATCGGAGGTCCCGGTCAGCCGTTCCGGATCAATGAGTCCACGGACCCCGACCCGGTCCGCTTCTACCGCGTGGAGCTCTCGTCGGAGATGCCCAGGAGTTCCGGGGGTGACGACCCGGATCCGGCCCACTCGGCCGCAGGTCGGGATTGGGACTCCCTGATGGAGAGTGTCGACCGATCCGCACTCTGGGTGGGTGCCTCTGGAATCGGGCGGCATGGAGAGGATGGTGGCGTCCCGACTGTGAGTGTCGCCGCGACCTCATTGGCGATGCCGGAACGCGGCGGCGCCGGGGCATTTGTACTGCGGCGCACACCGCCCCTGGACCAGGCCCTGGAGGTCTTCATCGAGCTTCGGGGATCGGCGGCCAATGGTGGCGATTACCGTTGGATCCCGAATCGCACCACCTTTCCCCCGGGCGCCGCGGAGGTCCGGGTACCCGTCTGGCCCATCGCCGATGGTCTGGATGAACCGGACGAGGAGATCCGGCTCCATGTCGAACGATCCGCGGATCATGCCATCGGCGTCGGCAGCGCTCAGATCCGCCTCCTCGATTCCGATCTCCCCGTGGTCCGACTCTCAGTGGTCGATGGCACGGCACGACGGTGCCTCTGGAAGGCGTTGGATCTGGCCGAGGTCGAGATCCGGCGTGACGGGCGGCTCGAGAGTCCCCTGAAGGTGATCCTCAGGGTCTCCGGGTCCGCCGCGTCTGGACGGGATTTCCAGGCCATCGCGCCGGTCCATGAAATCCCCGCAGGACAGAACTCGATCCGCGTCCCCGTGGTGCCGATCCATCCTGGCCTTACCAACGGACCCCTTCAGGTCACCCTGACGGCCGAAGGATCGGTCGCCTATCGAGTCGATCCCCAGGGGGCCATCGTCAGCGTCAGCCTTCTCAACTCGATTCCAAGCGTCGTGACCGTGACCGCACCGGATCCCGAGGCGGTCGAGGGCGCCACGCCACCGAACCCCGGCATCTTCCGGTTCACCCGCACCGGCGATCTCTCCGAACCGCTTCGGGTCTTCTACCGGGTCGGTGGCACCGCACAGGGAGTCTCGACCGAATCCAGGCCGGACTACACGGCCCTGCCTGGAGAAGTCCTCATCCCAGCAGGTCGGTCTGAAGAGTCGATCGTGGTCACGCCCCATGCGGATTCGGACCTCGAGTCCCAGGAGACGGTGACCGTGGTGCTGACGGGGTCGATCGACTACCAGATCGGACCGGCGTCGGAAGCCACCCTCCGGATCGAGGACCCCGCCCCGAACCGTCTCGTGGGACGCACCCTCGCCTCGACCGCCTCCCCGGGACTTGGCGCCACGGCCCTGATCGAGGTGACCCGGTTGGGACGGACCAGCCAACCGCTAACGGTACCGATCGAGGTCCTCGGCAGGCGTCGCTGGCAATCGGTCTGGCAGGACTTCAAATCGGTGCCTGCCTGGGCTGGCGGGAGCTACGTGTTGCTGGTCGATGGACAGCCCAGCACCGTCCTAACCTTCCCCCGCGGTGTCTCAAAGCGGACTGTCGGGCTTAGGGCGGTGCATCCTGTCACGGATGTCCCGGCGGCCACTGTGGTCATCGATCCCAACGGGGTCCTGCCGATCGTCCAGCCGGTGCGCTTCATTGATCCCGCAAACGTCGTGACATTGAGCGCCTCCGCGTCGCACGTCGTGGAAGGGGGAACATGGTCGGTGCGCCTCCGGGCCCAGGGACCGACCCCGGGTGGAACCGTTGTCCAGCTGACCGCAAAGGGGGATCTCCGCCTCGCCGACTGCAGTGTCACGGGGGCAACCGTTTTCCCGGGTGGAGAGGGTCTCTTGGCGACGATCCCATCGTGGGTTCCTGGAATGCCGGGTGGGGAGATCACGATCGGGATCACGCCACGACGGGATTCCGTGGCGACGACCCCACCACGGCATCTCGCGCTCGTCTTCGATCAGAAGCAGGCCGGGGCCTGCCTGCCTGGAGCCAGCCAGCAGCGGCCCTATGTCGCGGTTCGGGTCTCGGATTCCAACGATGCGTCGAGGCCGCCCGTGGATGTGGATGGCGACCACCTGCCGGATGATTTCGAGATCCCGCGAGGATTGGATCCGTTTGAAATCAGCCACCACGTCGGCGATGCGGATCGCGATGGACTCGGGGATCGGGAGGAGTTCCTGCGGGGCACCGATCCGGAGTCGGCGGATCCGGATGGCGACGGGCTGAATGACTTTCTCGAGGGCCTCTTTGGCCTGGATCCGTCGACCCAGGATGCCTCGCGTATTGATGTGGGGGTGGATTGGGTCCCGATCCGCCTGAGGACCTTGGGTTCATTCCGAGAGAGGGGTGAGGGATGCTATCGATGTCACGCCCCCGGGATGCGGGTGGGCGGCCTTGAGCTGACGGAGAAGACGGCCACGACCAGCTCGGGTTCCGCGGGGCTTCTCGAACGGCTTGTCCTCGTGAAACCGGGTTCGACCCACCTGATCCAACTCCTGCCACCCGAGGAGTACGGCCCAACGGCCGTGGGACAGCTCTACGATGCCGAGGTTCTCCCAGTCCGCTCGGGCCCTCCAGGATTCATGGTGCTGGAGGGATCCCCGGCGCTGCTGGGTCGGTCGAGGACGGCGGATGCCACGACATTCAACCGGACCGCGACACTCCGGGTTCCCCCGGCACCACGATTGGGAGTCGATGCGGATCGGGATGGCATGGTCCGGTTCAACACCACGGATGCGACGTCCCTCCGGACGCCGTACCGCTTCTGGATCAACAACGACAGCGACGTGGGTGATCAGGAACAGATCCCTGTCCGAACACCGGATCATGTCGGAGCCCGAATCCAAGGGGTGCGGGATGTCGAGGATCTGGCGCGGCTGTGGATCGCGTTGGATGGGATGGAGGATCTCTGGGCAATGCCCGGATTCCGCCTCGCCCTCGAGTGGCGACGGATCCATTCGGGGCAGCCGGCGATCCACCTGTTCTCGGCGGGTTCCTGGAAGACCGGGGGACGGCAGTATCTGGAGACGCTCGACGGAGCAAGGGAACAGGCGGGTCTGACGGTGGCAGGCAACGACCAAGCGATCCCCGATGAGACATCGGGGGATCCGCTGCTCAAGCCGGGTCGACGCCTGGTGCTCCCGGCACGACAGATGGCCGCGGATCGGAGGCAGGGGTCGAGACGTCATCTGGTCTTCGAGGGGGTCTCAACCGGTCAGGGCGAGCTGGTGGCCCTCCTGCTCTTCAACGGACGGGTGGTTTGCGAGTCGGCGCCCCTGCATCTGCGTCTTCTCGATGTCCAGGAGATGTATTCGCGAGGACAGGGAGGTCCGGTCGATGCCTTTGATCCCCCGTTTCGCTATGCCGAGACCCAGCCACCGGCGCTCGCCATGGGTCTGGCTCCATGGCTGCCCCAGCTGGGGCATCAGGTCGATCCGGAGGAGGACCCGCTGGCAACCGTCTTCATCCATGGGTGGAATCTATCCGACAGCGAGTCGTCCGGGTTGAGCGACACGCTGTTCAAACGGCTGTGGCATTCGGGCTACAAGGGACGGTTCTGTGCCTTCCGCTGGCCGACCACGATGCTGGAGGAACCCACCCTCTCGGATTCATTCAACGTCGGCGAGCATCGCGCCCTCGAGTACGGCGCGGCATTGAGGATCCTCCTTGCCGGTCTTCCGGCCGGATATCGGTGCAACCTGATCGCCCATAGCCAGGGGGGCATGGTGGCCGTCTCGGCGTTGCGCTCGGGGGCTGTGGTCGAGAATAGCCTGATGCTCCAGACGGCGGTGCCGGCCAGTGTGGTGGATCCTGGCCGCCACCTGGACTGGATGTCCCTGGCCGTGACCGACTTCAGGGCACCCGAAGGGTTGGCCACCCCCGACCGGTTCGAGTCCGACGGCGGTTACCGTGGGATGCTGGGTGCGGTGGACACGCGTCTGATCAACTATTTCAACGAGGCGGATTTTGCCCTGCAGACGGGACGTGTGCTGGGCGTCACGGCAAACTGGGTCGAAAACCAGCTAATGCAGAAACCGCACTGGCCCGGACTGTCGGATTTCCGCAGGTATGCCTGGATCGCCACCGCTCCCGCTGCTCCTGTGGATCTAAGACCCCGATATGCGCTGCAATCGAATCCGCATCGCATGCTGCGTCCTGTGATCCGGGCCCATGAAATCCTCGCATTCATTGCCCGTTCCCGTTCCCGGGCTCTGGGTACCGAACCGAGAGCCCGCGGCCTACTGCACCCAGGCAGCGGCGTTGATCTGGCCGCCGCCCCGTTTGCCGTCGGCGCCACGCGGGACGACCACAGTGCGGCATTTGCGCGAAGCCTTCCCATGGCATGGCCGATCATCTCCCGCATGACCCAGGATCTCGAACGCCTATGAAGAACATCCGCGGTCTTCTCATCTCGGGTCTGTCCGGGGCTCTGGTCGTCTCAGGTGTCCTTGTGTGGCGCATCGCCCACGGTCCTGGGTCGGCCAACCGGCCAACGGTGTCGCGGTCGGCTCAGGCAGAAGCGGCGTCAGGTTCGGTGGAGTCGACAGGTCCGGTCCCGGAATCCATCGGATCCAAGCCGGGAGTCGGCCAAACGGATCCCATCGCCGAGGAGGCGCTCGAGGCTCTCCGACGTGATCCCGAGTGGCGATGGCGGCGTCCTATCGCGTTCTGGGGACTCGTGCTGGATGAGCTCGGTCAACCGGTTGCGGATGCCCGGGTCGAGATGACCTGGACCGACCTCTCACCGGCTGGGCATTCCTCGACAACCATGACCTCCGATGGATCGGGCCGGGTCCGCCTCGAAGGAAAGGAAGGAGCCGTGCTGACCGTCCGGGCGAGTCGCGAGGGATTCCACAGCACCCGGGAAGCCCATCGCATCCTCAACTATGGCGAGCCGTGGGATCCACGGTTCCACCGACCAAACCCGGACCAGCCTGAGGTGTTGCGCCTCCGAAGAAGGGGTCCGGCGGAGCCTCTAATCCACCGCGAGACTTTGAAGTTCCCGATGACGTCCGCGACCGGGGAGATGGTCATCGATCTTGTGGGGCAACGCACGGTGGCAGTGGGCGGCGATCTTCGGGTCGTGGTCCATCATGGCCCCGAGCGGTTGGTCGAGGGTCGACGGCGGTTCGACTGGGCTGTGGTCCTCTCAGGGGTAGAGGGCGGCTTGGTGGCGCATGAGGAGGAGTTTCCCTTCCGGGCTCCCGATGTGGGTTACCTGCCTGAAATCCGATTCCAGCAGGCGGCCGAGGATCCGGCCTGGCGGGAAGGCTTCGAAGGACGGTTTTTCCTGAGAAGCCGAAACGGTACCGTCCATGCTCGAATCGAGTTGAGGGTCAGTCCGTTCCCGAGAGGGGCCCCGCCCACGGTCACCCTACTGGACTACCACCTCAACCCGAGCAGCTCGAGGAATCTGGAATACACGCCGGAACTCGATGTGAGCGCGGAACATTATGACCGGGCTCGGAGAGAGCCTCGTTGAGGGAGGGAGCGGAAGCAGAAACGTGGAGGAATTGACTCACGAGGGCATACGGAAATGAGAATCAATCCCATGGCGAGAGCTGGCCGTACGGATCACAGATCCCGGAAAATGGCGTAGCAACCTCTGTGGCTGCCGCTTCTACGGGAGTTCCGCATAGCAGCCCAGGGTAACGCCATTGGGACCTCACGGCGCAATCACCAGCCGCCGGTAGCGGTGGGTCTCCTCCCGTGTCGAGGCGAAGGTCGAATGGGTCTCGCCGGTTCCGAGGATCACATCACCATGGTTGCTCCAGCCGGTGAGGTCCTCGCTCCACTGGAGGCGGTATTTGAGACCCGGTTCGGTCGCGAACAGCAGCTCCACTGCGGGCTGGATGACCAGGGTGTTGGTCTTTCCGGCCAGCCCAAGGATTTCCTGGTCGGCCAGGGCTCGGTCGAAGATCTGGAGCTGGTCCAGCCCTCCTCGATAGGCGTAGGGGGAACCGGATTGTCCACCGAAGAAGGCGCCGATGTTCATGCCGAATGCGAACTGATGGATCTTGGCCCGGCTGTCCGAGATCTTGAGGTAGGGCATCGGTCCTGTCGTCACGGGCTGACCGTCCTTGAAGAGGGTCGCGGTGCCGGTGACGGCACCCTCGGGCACCTTGAGAACGACCGCGACATGCGTCCACTCGTTGGTCTTCAACAGAGCCGGAGACTGCACGGTTCCCCAGCTTCCCGAATACGACTCGCTCCAGACTGAAACGATGAGGCTCCCCTGGTACTCCCCGATGAGGACGCTGATTCCGTCGTTGCCCTCGGAATAGATGGCCGCAGGCGTCGTCGTGGTCAGCACCCTGGGGCGGATCTAGGCAGACCAGGTCCAGGAACGCCGATTTTTAAGGTAGTCCACCGAGGCGGATCCAATGAAGTCGCGCCTCTGCAGGTCGAGGGCCTGATGAGTGGCCCCGGACCGATCGGGCCCGAACACCGCGGCCTGGCTCACGAGTCCGGGTGTCGGAAGACCGGTTCGGTTGGTGATCCAGCCATCGAACCGGTAGTCGGCGATCAGACCATTGGTGGTCTGGGCGAGGGATGTAAGGAGGCCGGAGAGAACGGCGAGGAATCCGACCAGTACCAGCGCTCTTAAAGTCAGCATACGGAGGAGAAAAAGATCAGGACGTCGCGAAGGATTTGCCACAGACATTTCTGGCTAAGGACTGATCCATCTACCCAAACCATCGCAATGGCCCGATCCGTGCCGGTCTGGGATTCCATCCCGGATGTCACGTGTGACCCTCCTTTAATTCGGTCTTGAGGCGTGGCGCATCTGCTCGAGTTCCCTCCTCAGGGGATTCCAGTAGATCCGGTCAGCAACCCGCTCCATCCACTCCTCCTCTGCCAAGGCCGCCTCGATCGTCGTCACGTCGCCATCCAGTGCCGCCCAAAGAAGGGGCCGCACTCCAGCTGCAAGATCCTTTGCCACTTCGGGAAATTGCCGCACCAGATCGATCAGCAGCTCCGGTGTCCGGCATTCCCTCAGCCAGAATCGGGATTGTTCGAGGACGGGTTCACCTTCGCAGGCTGCATGGTCTGCCTCAATCAACCGACGGATCATTGGCCAGTCCTTGTCCCGCTGGGTCTTCTTGGCGAGGACGAGGTCGGATAGGGCCATCAGTTCGTAGATCGTTCCCTCGGCACCGTTGAGGGTCGTTCTTCGTTGCCAAAGCTCTGGGAAAGGGGCCACCCCCCTCATCCTGGACATGATGTCCACCCGGAGCCCCGCGGCTTCGGGATGGTGGCAGCGGAAGTGGATGGCATGCCCCCGTTGGAGATGGTCCCTGGAAAATGGGGGCACAGCGATGACGGTAGCCTTCAGTTCGGCCAGGGCGGTATCGATCCGACCCATGTTTTGAGGGTCGGTAGCAATCGCAAAATCGGTGTCTCGGCTAAACTCCGCCGCGCCGTAGAACACGCAGGCCTGACCGCCCATCAACAGGGCGTGAACCCCGCAGCTCTGGAAAGTCGAAAGGACTTTGTGAATCTGGTTCCGGATCAAGGCTGCCTCCCTGGGCGAGATACTGCGCCCACAGTTTCATGCTCTCGTCCCATCGCTCCAGAGGCGAAAGCCGGAACCATTCCTGCCACTCGTCATCTGGATCCCGATGCATGCTTCCAACGCTCGCATAACGGCCCTTCGATGCAAACCGGATCCCAGCCGCCCATCCCGGGCCGATTCGTTGGCCTGCTGGAATGACGTTGTCAGCAGTTCCCAACGGGTGAAACGGAGCCGTGAAGGTGAGAGGTCCCCGAGTGTTCCTGGCGTTCATGCGCCGGCCCGCATGGATTCTCCTGGTGCTTGTGGCGGTGGGTTGTGGCATCGGGGAGCGCAATGCGGCCATGCGGGCGCTGCTGGCGACGAATGCGCCGCGAAGCGTGGTGGAGTCCACGCTCGGGTGTCGGATCCGGATGACAAGACGGGAGAGTCCCTGCTGGGTGGGTCGGGCACCGACCCATGCATCGTCGTGGCAGCGGGTCATTGCCCAGAAGGCGCAGCGCGCGGTGGCGGTGGGGCAAACGTCGACCCTCGACGTGCAGACGTACATCTTCCTGGACGGTCTGGACCGGCTCATCGATTTCGAGGTTGGATCACAGTGACATGAACGCCCTCGGTTCCATGACCCTTTTCGTGGTGGCCGCTGCCCTCCTGGCTGGCTGCGCCTACCCAAACCAATTCCGCAATGTTCGGGTGGTCTCAGTTGATGCGGTGTTGGTGGGTGAGGATGTATAGCCGCCCCATATCAATGGCCAGCCGACGAGCTTCTGGCGGTTCCGAGAGCGGTTCCGGATTCCGCCGGGTCCAACCACGGTCCGGGTGATTTCGGGGCGCCTGGGGGAGGTGGAGTTCCCGCTGCTGCAGTTCGAGGCCCAGGCAGGCCAGCAATATCTCATCCAGCGGAAGCGTGGCGGCGGTTCCGACCGCATCATTCTCCGGGGCAGCCTTGAGCGAGTGGTTGTGGAGTTGGAGCGACGGGTGACACCCTGATTCCCAGATCTTCCAAGGAATCCATGTCAGGCCCTGCCAGAACCGGTGTTCTTCTCTACGCAAAGGACCTTGCGTTGGTCTCGGCATTCTATGAGCGGGTGTTGGGTGCGCGTGTGGTCCACTCCGACCCGGAGCATCGGGTTCTCCAGTCGCCGGACGTCCAGCTCATGTCTACGCCATTCCCCGTCAGGTTGCCGAGGGCATTGTCATCGGGGTTCCGCCCGTGCCCCGGGAGAATCAGGCCATCAAGCCGTTCTTCACCGTCGAAAATCTTGCCGTCGCGGAGGCCGTGGTGGAGGGGACAGGGGGGCGCATTTGGGGTCCTGTGTGGCCGGGGCCCGGCATGAAGGTGCGCAACGTCTGTGACCCCGAGGGCAACCTCGTTCATCTCCGAGAAACCGCAGCCTGACATGCCATACTTCTATCAGACGGTGTGTCGAACCGAGAGAGAGGCTCGCACTGCATGGGACGCCACAGAGGGTGTCTTCGATGGGCTCGGGGAGGTCACCGGTCATGCACGCAAGCGGCACGCCGAGTCCTTGTCGTGGCGGTTCGACGACGACCTGCCTGTCGTCGAACGGATGCTTGCGGCATTGGGTAAGACGGGGCGTTTCATCGAGATCAGGGAGGTCCAGGAGGAGTTCTACTGGCGCACGCGATCGCATGCCGTGTAATCCACCCCCCCGTGGCTGCGCTCCGGCCATGGCGGGTCAGTCTGGGGATTCCTGCCACGACTGATTGCTGCCCGGGGGGCGGGGCAGCATGCGGACGGCGTTGGTGGGGGCGGGACAGACCTGCTGGCAGATCCGGCAGCCATTGCAGATGTCGGGGTTCACCATGGGCAGTCCAGCATCCCACTGCATGGCGCCGGGGATGGGGCACTGCTCGATGCAGACCGAGCATCGGGAGGTCAGAGCCAGGCAGTGGCGTCCCGACACGAGGGCAACCCGAAGGGGGTCGGGTTCCGCGACCGGCCTGGGAGCCGGCTGCACCCGGCGGCCGAAGATTCGGAAAAGGTCCCGACGTGAGACATCACCCATGTCGGGAGCCTATTCCCGGATCGAGCGGGCAGCCAGTCCCCTTCGGATCGTCGGCGCGAAGCCAGACTACAACGTCCCTGTGACTGATCCTCGATCACAAAACCACCTCCGGTATTTTAACCTCCATGCCTACCCCGTTTTGGTGGCCCGTCTCACGGAACTGGTGATTCCGGGGATGAGCGACGAGTCAGAGTCTTCGTTTGGAACCGTTCCCGATGAGCGTGTCCCGAGGGAAGGGTGGTGTGCCGCTGCCGGGTCGACTTCCGCTTGCCGGGATCGGGGTGGATGACAGCTTCGGCCGCTCCTTTGGAGGATCTCGGATCCTGTCCAGAGCCTGATGCCTGCCCAACCCCCACCCGCCTCAGCAGCTGTCCCCAGCGCCCCCCGGGCGCTTTGGACGGTCGTGGCCTTTCTCGGACGCCGGCCCGGATGGGTGGCGCTCTCGGTCTCGCTGCTGCTGGTCAACATCGGCATCGAACTGATCCTCCCGCAGTTCCTGGGCAATGCCATCACCCGGCTCCAGGATCCTGTCGCCGCACAGAACTACCCCTTGGCCTGGTCCGTGGTGGTCTTTTCTGGCCTGGTCCTCCTGCGGACCCTGGTTGGACTCATTCTTGGTCCCATCCGCAATCGTACCGCCATCACCACACTGGGGGACATCCGCGCGGCGGTGTACGACGGCCTCCAGCGGAAAAGCTTTGCGTGGCATGACAACGCCCGCACGGGAGAGCTCATCTCCAGGGCCGTGACGGATGTCGGTCGGCTCCAGGAGTTCCTGTTTGTGTGTCTCCTCTTCAGCGTCGACGTCCTGGCAGGTCTGCTGGGAACCCTGGTGCTGGTCTTCCTTGTCAGTGCGCCCCTCGGATTCATCGCGCTCGGTTCCATGCTCCCGACCGTCGTGGCGATGGGATACTTCGCCATCCGGCTCCAGCCTCGGTGGCGGCGCGTGCACGATCGCCACGGGGCGATGAGTACTGTGATCCAGGAGAACATCGCCGGGGTCCGGGTCGTGAAGGCGTTCGCCCGGGAGTCGGCCGAGATCGAGAAGTTCCGCGGGAAGCGGGAGGAATTCCTCCGGGAGGTGGCGGAGACGGTCAACTACTGGGCCGCCCGTGTCCCGTTCGCCCAGTTTCTGTTCGGTCTGGGTCTGCCGTTGGTTTTGTGGGTCGGGGGCCAGCAGGTTGTCCGGGGTGAGATTCCGCTCGGGGATCTGGTGAAGGTGGTCTTCTACCTGCTCGGCCTTGGCGGCCGCATCGGAATCATCGGGCAGATCACCAGCATCCTCCAGAACGCCAGCTCGGCCGCCCAACGGATCTGCGAGATCCTTCAGGACGCGTCCCCCGGAGCCACTCGATGCCACCCGGTTGGGGGCCCGTTCCGCGGCGGAATCCGCTTCGAAGGAGTCGGATTCGACTACAGCTCGACCCCCTCGTTGCGGGTGGAATCCGAGAAGCCCGCCGCCTCCGATGTTGGGCTGTCGGGAAATCCACGCAGTCCAATCGCCGCGGTGGAGGAAATCACCCTGACGATCGAGCCGGGAGAGACGCTGGCGATCGTGGGTCCCACCGGTGCGGGCAAGACGACTCTCCTCTCGCTGGTGCCCGGGTTCCATTGGCCGACACTGGGAAGGCTCCTTGTCGATGGTGTCGATGTCCGCCAACTGGATCCGGCTGCCTTGCGGAGGAACGTGGCGATCGTCTTCCAGGAGACCTTTCTGTTCAGTGCGTCCGTTGCCGACAACATCGCCTTCGGGCGTCCTGATGCCGCCCGTGAGGACATCGAACGGGCCGCCCGGGCTGCCGGGGCCAATGGGTTCATCCGCGAGCTTGCCGAGGGCTACGATACCGTCATCGGTGAGCGGGGTGTTTCCCTCAGTGGCGGGCAGCGACAGCGTCTGGCGATCGCCCGGGCGCTTCTGGTGGATCCGCGGATCGTGCTGCTCGATGACGCCACCAGCGCCGTGGATCCGCGCACGGAGCATGAGATCCAGGACGCCCTGGGCGTGCTCTGCCGGGGGCGGACGACCCTGATGGTGGCGCATCGGCTCGCCACGGTCCGTCGGGCCGACCGCATCCTGGTGCTCGATCGGGGTCGCATGGTCGGGCTTGGCACCCATGAGGTTCTCCTCCAATCCCATGATCTGTACCGGTCCCTGTTCGGCGGACAAGCCGGGGACGGAGGGCGCTGATGACGACCCATGACGACATCGCACTCGACGAGGAGTTCGCGCAGGCACCGATGAAGGGGTCGGTCTTCCGCCGTCTCTTCGGCTATACCCACCCTCATCGCCGACTGTTCGTCGCGAATCTTTTCCTGACGGTGCTGGCCACGGGCTCAACCCTGCTGGGCCCGAAGCTTGTCCAGGTCGGGATCGACCGCTACCTCGAGCCGGCCTTGATGCGCGGCCGGGAGGCTTTCGACGATGCCTTCCGCGGGGTGGGTGTGGTGAGTGCCATCTATCTCGTCAACCTGCTCGCAGGCTGGGCTCTGTCCGTCTGGCAGGTCCGCTCCTCGATCACCATCGGGCAGGGAGCCATGAACGATCTCCGCCTCGCGGTCTTCGAGCACATCCAGCGTCTCTCGTTGAACTATTTCGACCGCACCCATCAGGGGCGGATCATTGCCCGGGCGGATTCCGATGTGGACGCGTTGGATCGGGTGCTGACCTGGGGTACGTCCCAGGCGTTGTCGAGCCTGATCACCTTGGTCGGGGTTGTGATCCTGCTGATTCGCTACGATCTCCGGTTGTTCCTTGCCGTGGGAATCGTTCTCCCGCCCCTGGTCTGGCTGACGCTCTGGTTCCATCACCGGGGACGCGACGCCCATCGGCGACTTCGGGGCACCCAGTCGCGGATCACCGCTGCGATGGCGGAGAACATCACGGGGGTCCGTGTGGTTCAGGCCTTCGGCCGGGAAGACGAGAACCTGCGTCGGTTCAACCGCATGCAAGGGGAGTTCACCGACCGGTGGGTGGCCTCGGCGAGGGTCTTCCACACCTACATGCCGCTGGTGAACCTCCTGGCGGGTGGAGCGACCGCGGTCGTCCTAGGGTATGGAGGATGGCGCGTCATGGAAGGCCTTCTGACCGTGGGGCAATTGGCGGCATTCGTCCTGTACCTGGGACTGTTCTTCGGCCCGATCCAGGTCATGGGCGACCTCTACAATGCGGCCCTGTCGGCTGCGGCCAGTGCCGAGCGGATCTTCGGCCTACTCGACACCGAACCCCAGGTTCGCGATCGACCCATGGCGGTGGACCTTCGACGGCTTGAGGGAAGGGTGGTCTTTGAGCGGGTCCGATTCCGTTACGACACCACCCCGAGGGAGGTCTGGGTTCTTGATGGCATCGATTTCGAGATCCATCCGGGGCAGATGGTCGCCCTCGTGGGGCCGACGGGTTCTGGAAAGACCAGCATCATCAGTGTCCTCGCCCGGTTCTACGAACCCCTGGAGGGACGGATTCTTGTGGATGGACAGGATACGGCGTTCCACACGCTGGGCTCATTGCACCGTCAGATCGGCATCGTCACCCAGGAAAGCTTTCTGTTCACCGGGACGGTCCTCGACAATCTGAAGTTCGGCCGTCCAGAGGCGACGGATGAGGAGGTGATTCAGGCAGCCCGGAGGCTGGGGACCCACGAGATCATTGAGAGGCTTCCAAGAGGATATGCGACGGAGGTGCGGGAGCGCGGTGGCAACCTGAGCGCCGGTGAGCGGCAGCTGATCACGATCACCCGGGCCATGGTCGCGGATCCGCGGATCCTGATCCTCGACGAGGCCACGAGCGCGGTGGATCCGGGGATCGAATCCGTCATCCAGCGGGCGCTGTTCACCCTTTTCCAGCGCCGGACCAGCTTTGTGATCGCCCATCGACTCAGCACGGTGCGGCATGCGGATCTCATCCTCGTCCTCGATCATGGCCGGATCGTAGAACGGGGAACCCACGATCAGCTGGTGGCCTCGGGCGGTGTGTATGCCGGACTCCATGCGGAGTTTGTCCGTTAGGGAATGGCGGGTCGGGGCCGCTGTGCAGCCGGTTCGATCTGGCGGACGCGATTCTAGGACGGAGGGATGAGTTCCGGGAATAGGCAGGACTTGCATAGGGAACCGCCGGGTTCGCAGAACTCCTCGGCGATCTGGAGCAGTCCCTGCTGGATCGCGGCTCCCTGGGGCAGGCGGGGTCGGGTCAGGGAGAACAACCGTTGCCGGATCTGGCGGAGTCGACCGTTGTCCTGTCCAGTGGGCCATTGGAAATAGAGGGCCTCGATCCGACGCACAGCGTGCATGTCCTCCGCGGCCTCGGCCTGGGCGCGAAGCCAGGGCAGGACGGCGTTCATCGCGATGTCGGTCGTCCGGGACTCACCAAGCCACGGAAGATGCAGGGGCTGGCTTTCCGACCTCAGGGTCCAGTGCCTGTTCCAGAACGAGTCCGTCGGAAGGTTCGCCTCGAGGGTCTTCCGAAGCAGAACCCCGGGCGGACGGTCCTCCGAGGCACACTGGTCCAACCAGGTCCTCAGACGTTCCGGAAGGCCACCCTCCGCCCGCCACCGGGCGGCGAGCGCCAGGCGACGCTGGGGATGGTTCGCGGGTCGGACGCCGGTGAACCGCCAGACCTGTCGGGGGAGAATGGCGTCGGACCACCGAGCCCGTTCGCGCCACCAGGTGTCCCAGAGATCCCGGAACAGTCGGACCGCCTCCACGGTCGAAGGGGGATCGACGGGGAGAAGTCCAGAAAGCCCGAACAACCGGGCCTCCCAGGTCCTGGGGTCACCGCAGGCCTCCTCCGCGACGATCTCCGCCAGGTGCTGGAGTGGCCAGCGGTTGTGCTGGAAGCCCAGTGCCGTGAACAGGGATTCCCAGAGCGACTGATCCCGGTCTGTCAGCCGGGACCGGATCCTATGAAACTGGGTCTTCTGCTCGAGGCGTTTCCTGGCCGACGCTGTCAGGAGCTCCGCGAGCGACTCGTGTGGGAGTCCTTGAAGCGAGGGGTAGCAGCGACCGAGGGTTCCAGGGGGAATCGCCAGGAGGGATCCAGTGTCGAGCCAGGGAACCAGCTCGGAAAGCCGGCCTTCGAGGTGGGGTTCGAGTGCCAGTGTCGGCAGTTCCGGATGGGAGGCTGCCGTGTTCCAGACCACGTGCAGCACAACGTTCCGGTAGGCGGGGTTGCGGGCGTGACCATGCTGGAACCAGGCGGTGGGGTGCCGGTCCACCTCGATGTCGCCAGTGCGGGGAGGCGCATCGCCGATCTGGATGATGGCCCGTCGGAAATCCGGACCGGCCTCGCGGTTCCAGAACCCAGGATGCAGAACCCGGAGGGGTTGCCCCTGGGTCAGGCAGAGGGTGCTGCGACGAAGGCGCTGATGCCTCCAGAGCTGCTGCATCCACCGTTCCGGAGGGGGTAAGGATTGAGTTCCGGCGGCCACAGCGTGGATCGGTTCATCGGAAGCCGGGTTCCCGGCAGGAGTGGGTATTGGTGTCTTCACCCCTCCTCCTTGCCCAACCGGCGGTGTCCCGGACAAGAACCGGGGGACACCAGATTTAGGGGGTGGACGGCTTCGGTCCCAACTCCACGATAAGGCGTTCCAGGGATGCCGTCTTCGCGTCGCCGAATCTACCGTTGCAACTCGCCGGCCGCTTCCGGGTTTGATCCGATTGAACGAGCTACCGGAGGCATGCGTCCACAGGAACACCTTCACATGAACAGACCGGGTTTTCTCCAGAGGCTGGTGCTCAAGGGCTGGGTATTCCTCCACTGCGTCGGCCTCCCGTCGTGCGCTGAGCCTGCCGCTCTGGCCTTGGATCCCCGCCGGGATGCGACGGTGGTGGCCGTGGAACGGGTGATGCCGAGCGTGGTCAACATCGCCACCCGGACCTGGGTTGAGCGGGAACACCCCTACGAGGGACTCTGGCGTCAATACTACGGATACCAGCGCAAACCCGAGGCGACCTACAGCCGGGGATCAGGCGTTGTGGTGAACGAGGATGGCTACGTGCTCACCAACACCCATGTTGTCGCCGATGCCGACGACATCTGGGTGAAGTTCGCCGAGGAGGAGGATCCGATCCCGGCGGAACGGGTGGTTCTCTCCAAGGCCAAGGACGTTGCGGTCCTGAGGCTGCGACCCAAGACGCCCCGGAAGTTCCCGACCGTCACCTTCGCCCGGGATGACGATCTCCTCCTTGGGGAGACGGTCGTCGCGCTGGGCAATCCGTTCAACCTTGGGGCCTCGGTATCCCGGGGCATCCTCAGCTCGAAATCGCGCCGAGCGCCCTCCGAGGTGGCCTTGGGCGAGTCGCTCGACATCGCGGATTGGCTGCAGACGGACGCCTCGATCAATCCTGGGAACTCCGGGGGCCCCCTGATCAACCTCCGAGGAGAACTCATCGGCCTCAATGTGGCCGTGCTCAATCCCTCCTACAGCCAGGGCATCGGGTTTGCCATCCCGGTAAAGCAGATCAGCGCGGCCCTCGCCGAGACCCTCAGCGGGGTCACCGTCGGGGGCTTCTGGTTCGGGGCGCAGCTCAGCGGTCTCAATCGCCCACTCCTGGTCGAGGGGGTCCAACCCCGGAGCCCCGCCGCCCAGGGAGGACTCAGGGTGGGCGACGCCATCCTTCAGGTCGACGGCAAGGCCGTGAACAGCCTGATCGACTTCAACCGGGAACTGGTCCAGGCCAAGGCCGATCGCGATGTCGTGCTCAAGGTCTCCCGGAAGGGTGAGGTCCGGATGCTGCGCCTCCGGCTGATCGATGAGCGGGTGTTCTTCAACAACGATCTCCTCTGGAAACGTCTGGGTCTCCGGCTGAAGGCCGCGGAGCCCGGCGGTTTTCTAGTGGAGTCGGTCGACAAGGCGGGTCCGGCCGCCCGGGCGGACATCCGGGTGGGCATGCTGCTGTCCGCCGTGGATGGCGCGCGGATGGATTCGTTGGTGGCCTTCGCGCGTCAGGTCTTCGCGAAGGCGACCGGGGAGAGCCTGAAGCTTGGTCTGGTCTGGGGGGAGCGGCGCGGTCTGGTGGTGTATCGGACCGAGGGCGAGGCCGAGGTGGTGGTGCGTTGATCAGGGCAGGGAAGAAAGGGGCAAGACTCAACTTCTCCTTGGACACCCGTCCGGTCCACGTAGGCTCGCCAGCACGTCATGGAAGCCGCGCCGATGATCGAGGTGAGGGAACTCACCAAGCGCTATCCCGGACGCACCGCGGTCAGCGGCATCTCGTTCACCGTGGGGCGTGGGGAGGTCGTGGGCTTCCTTGGGCCGAACGGTGCGGGCAAATCCACCACGATGCGCATTCTGTCGGCCTTCATGCCCGCCACCAGCGGGACGGCACGCGTGGCAGGATATGATGTCTTCCATGAGCCCGACGAGGTCCGTCGCCGGATCGGCTACATGCCGGAGAACAACCCTCTCCATCTCGACATGCGGGTGCGCGAGTACCTGAAGTTCCGCGCCCGATTGAAAGGGATGGGCTGGGGGCGAAGCCGGGAACGCGTGGACACCGTTCTCCAGCAATGCGGGCTCACCGACGTCCAGAAGCGCATCATCGGACAGCTCTCGAAGGGGTACCGCCAACGGGTGGGGCTCGCCGATGCGCTCATCCATGAACCCGACCTCATCATCCTCGACGAGCCCACCATCGGTCTTGATCCGCACCAGATCCGATCCGTGAGGGCACTGATTCAGGAGCTGGGCCGGCGTCACACCGTCCTGCTCTCGACCCACATCCTGAGCGAGGTCGAGATGACGTGTTCGAGGGTGCTGATCCTGAACCGGGGCGAGATCCTGGCGGTGGACACGCCGGCCAATCTTGAGCGCAATCTCGGTCTGGACGGGCAAGTCGTGGCCGAGATCGCGGCACCGACACAGGAGCTCCGGGATGCGTTCCAAGATCTTCAGGATCTCGAACGGTTCGATCTCAGCCCCCTGGACGGCGGATTCCACAGGGTGGCTCTGACCCCGCGGGATGGGGTCGACCTCCGGCCGGTGGTCTTCGACATCGTGGGTCAGCGTCGGTGGCGGCTCCGGGAACTGACCCGGAGCCGGCACACGCTCGAGGACATCTTCGTCCATCTGACCCGCGGCAGGAGGGATGAGCCATGAGGGTCTTCATGGCGCTGGTCCGGCGGGAGCTTGCGGGAGCCTTCAATGCGCTCACTGGCTGGGTTGTGATGGCGGCCACGGCCCTCCTCACAGGCATCTCGATTGTGGACCTCGTCACGAAGCTGTCCGACCGGCCGACCGACTCCCCGGTGACCGAGCTGTTCTACCAGAGCGCCTACTTCTGGGTGATCCTCCTCGTGGTGTCCCCGGTGATCACGATGAGGACGTTTGCGGCGGAGAAGTCCTCCGGGACCTATGAGGCGCTGATGACGACACCCGTCGGCGACTGGCAGGTGGTGTTGGCGAAATACACGGGGTCGATGCTGTTCTTCGGATTGGTCTGGCTTCCGCTGTTCGGGGTGTTGTTGATCCTGAGG
Source organism: Verrucomicrobiota bacterium (assembly GCA_016871805.1). Classification (GTDB taxonomy): domain Bacteria; phylum Verrucomicrobiota; class Verrucomicrobiia; order Limisphaerales; family UBA9464; genus UBA9464. Next base: position 27,668 of record VHCG01000027.1, on the reverse strand, counting down.
CAGGTGACCGGTGAGGTGGGACTCCTGGATCCGGGGTCCACCGCAGGGGCCTTCCTGGGGGTGATGCTGATCGGTTCGGTCTACATGGCTCTGGGTTGCTTTGCCTCGTCGATGACCCGGAGCCAGATCATCGCAGCGATGGTGTCGTTCCTCCTGGGCATCGGACTTTGGATCGTCAGTCTGCGGCCGGTCTCCACGAACGTGGGTGATGGGCGGTGGGCCCGGCTTCTGGATGAGATGTCCCTGCTCCGGCACATGGACGACTTCGCCAGGGGCATCCTCGACTCCCGCCACATTGTCTTCCACGTGACGATGACCCTCCTGTTCCTGTTCCTGACCCAGCGTGTCGTGGAGAGCCGACGCTGGAAATGACCGCTCCGCGAATGCCCCTGTGAATCCTGACCGCCCCAGTTTTGAACCCGGACGCCGGATGCGGACCGCGATCCATATCGCCGTTTCCGTCGTTGCCCTGGTCATGGTGGTCGGTCTCGTGAACCACCTTTCGGTGACGCGTCGTGTCTGGCGGGTCGACCTCTCGTCGGCACGTTCGGAGCCGTTGTCCGACCTGACACGCCAGACGTTGGCGATGCAGCCGAACGAGGTGCGGGTGACGGTGCTGTTCGACCCCTCGAGCGATCTCTTTCCGCATGTGATGGGGGTTCTCCGGGACTACGAAGCCCTCTCGCCGCGGATCCGCGTCCAGACGGTCGACTACCTCCGGGATCCGGCCGCCGGACTCAAGGTGGCGGCGCAGTACCAGCTCGGGGCTGGGGCCAAGGACCTGGTTGTGTTCGAGTCCGGCAACCGGCATCGGGTGGTCACGGCCGGCGAGCTGTCGGTGTACGACACGGGCAACCTTCGAGCCCTCGTCTCGGGCGAGGAACGGGATGTCCGTCGGGTGGGATTCACGGGGGAATACCAGTTCACCTCGGCCATCGCGGCTCTGACCGATTCGGGGGAGACCCATGCCTGCTACCTCCTGGGCCACGGCGAACATCCGCCGGATGGCAAAGACAAGGGGATCGGCTACGCGGCATTCCTCGACCTGTTGCGGGGGCAGAAGAACCTGACGGTCGACGTGATCCGGCTGGCGGGTGTCACGAACCAGATTCCGAAGAACTGCGAGCTCCTGGTGGTGGCCGGTCCGACGGCCCCCCTGCTTCCCGGGGAGCTCCAGAAGATCGAGGCCTTCCTCCAGGGCGGTGGCCGACTCCTCGTGCTGCTCCATCCCTATACGGTCGAGAAGTCGACCGGGCTCGAGGAGCTCCTGGCCCGCTGGGGCGTCGCGGCCCCGCCGGCCTACGCCGGCGACGACCAGTTCACCAGCTACACGAAGCTCGACGTGCTGAGCCAGAACTTCGGGGGGCATGCGATCGTCTCCCCCCTCCGACGATCCGGAGGAGCCCTCTACTTTCCTTTGCCACGGGTTGTGGCCCCGATGCCTGCACAGCAGATGCCCGCCGACGCGCCGAAGGCGGACGTGCTGGTCAAGACGAGCGCATCGGGCATGACCCGCTCCAACGTAAAGGATGGGAACGCCGCCTTCGATCCAGCCCGTGACGTCCGGAACCAGGAAATCCCCATCGCCGTTGCCGCGGAAAAGGGCGGAGTGTCTGGAATCGCCGCCGGCAGGGGTACGACCCGGATCGTCGCCATCGGCGATTCCACCATGATGACCAACGAGACGCTGGACGAGCCGCGGGAACTCGCAGGGAACCGCGATTTCGCCAACATGGCGGTGGCGTGGTTGCTGGACCGTCCCCAGTCGCTTGCCATTGGTCCACGTCGAATCCGCGAGTACCGCATCGTCATGACGTCCCGACAGCGCCGGATCCTCAGCTGGGCTGCGATTGGTGGCCTTCCTGGAGCGATCCTCCTCGTGGGGCTTTCAATCTGGTACCGTCGCCGGATCTGACCTCCAAACGCGATGAACACCCGTTCCACATGGATCCTGGTCCTGCTGGCGTTGGCCCTTGGGGGATACACCTACCTGACCGATCGGCCGACGCGCACTGCGGGGACGGAGGCGGTCCGGTTCAAGACCTTTGACCCGGCGCAGGTGCAGGGTATCGAGCTCCTTCGGTCGAACGGCATCGTCCGCGTGGATCGTGCGGGAGCTGCCTGGAAGATGACGCTGCCTGTGGCCTATGGAGCCCAGAAGTCGTCGGTCGAGGGATTCCTCAAGGCGTTGTCGGAACTCCAGCCGCGGCGTGTCATCTCCGCATCCGAGCTGTCGTCGGCCGGTGGCACAAACAGTCTCCGGGCCTTCGGATTCGACACCGAGCCGCTCACCTTGAAGCTCGAAATGGCCTCCGGGGCGCCCCTGCTCTACCAGATCGGAGGCCCGACCCCATTGGGATCCCAGTTCTACTTCAGGCAGGTCGGAGCCGATGGGGTGTTCACGGGTGACGACATCTTCCTGAAGAACCTGCCCCCGACCCCGGATCATTGGCGCGATCGGAGCCTGTTCGATCTCCGGGGTCAGCCCTTTGACCGCCTGGAGATCCGTGGCCCCACCGCCTTCACCGCCGTCCGGGAGTCCACGAACGGCACCTGGCGTCTCGTGAAGCCGCTGTTGGCCCGGGCGGACTCCGAGCGGATTGAGGCGCTCATCAACGCCCTCCAGGTGACGCCCGTGGCGGCCTTTGTGTCGGACTCCCCCCTGGTCGATCTTGCCGCCTATGGCTTTCAGCCGCCGGAATCCGAATTCCTCCTGGGCCGCGGTACCAATGATCTGGTCCATCTCCAGTTTGGTCGTGTGCCCACCAATTCCCCGGAACACGTGTTGGTCCGGCGTCTGGCGACGACCAACGTCGTCCTGGCGCCCATCCAGGCCGGGATGCTCCTCCGACTTCCGCTCCCGAACTTCCGGGATCGATCCCTGACGCCGCGTCTCGACGGGGTCTCGGAGGTGCGGTTCCGATCGGAGGGGGGCTGGGTCCGGATAGAGCGGCAGGGGACCAACTGGATGGTGGTTGAACCGAGACGATTCGGCGCCGATCCGGGTCTGATGGAGCAGATGATTCGTCAGCTGGGTGGCTTGACCATTGTCGAGTTTCCAAACGATGTGCCTGCGGATCTCGGCCGCTATGGCCTCCAGAGGCCAGATCGAGGCTTTGTCCTCATCGGGGGCACCAATGAGCTGGTGCGGCTGGATTTCGGATCCCAGGTCGGCTTGGACGACAAGGTCTATGTCCGAAGGGCTGACGAACCCAGCGTCTATGCCACGCGCTTGGGGGAACTACTCCGTCTGCCGGAGGTTGCGGACCAGGTTCGCCTGATGCGTTTCGACCCCACCAATGTCGTCGAGATCACGATCCAGCAGAAGGGACGGCAGCGGGTGCTGACCCGAGGGGGGAATGGACGATGGACCGCCTCTTCGGGGTCATCGGGGTCACCGGCGGCGTTCCTGGATGAGGCCGTGAACGAGACCCTCTTCCGTCTGGGCCGGGTCGACTCGACCCGATATCGGACGCCTGAGGAGGAGCAGCTGGGACTGTTGAAGTTCAAGGAGGTCGATCACAGCGTCGACCTGAGGTTTCGTCCGGGAAGCGGCCCGGCCTTGGTGCGGTTCCAGTTCGGCGGCAAGAATCCGGCCAACAACATGTTCGCCCTCGTTCGGTTTGATACCGATGCGGACCCCTTGCTGATGGAGTTTCCGGTGACGCTCTACGAGGACGTGTTCCGGGATCTCTCCGCCCCGTGAATCCAACCGCGTCACCGGAGCCCCGGGATCGTGGATCTGGGGAAGTTGTCCCAGGAGGGAAGGAGCGGGGGTTTTTCAGGAAGTGGTGGAGGGGATTCAAGTGGGGGGTCCGGCTGGCCTATCTCCCCGCCGGCGTTCTGTTCTATCTGATCGTGCACCTGCACCAGATCGGCCTGCCGGAGTTCATCCGGGAACCGCTGGTCGCCCAGCTGGAGGCACAGGGGCTCCGCCTGGAATACAGCCGGATCCATCTCGAGTGGGGAGAGGGGTTGTTCGCGGAGAATGTGCTGGTTCATTTCCGCGGGCGTCCCGAGGGCCAGTTCGCCTACTTTCAGAAGCTGCACCTCCGGATCAACCCACTCGCCCTGTGGGATCCGGAGCTCCCGATCGTGGAATCGCTTGGACTCGTCGGCGGTGAGGTGTCCCTCCCGGTGGACGGTGGGCCCGGGGATTCGGCGGCGCTGCTCAAGTTGAACCAGATCGTGGGCGACCTCGAGTTTGAGGAATACCACACGTGGCGCCTCGTGGGATTCTCGGCCCGGATCAACTCCCTCTCCTTCGAGGCGATGGGTAGCCTTCGGGGAACGCCCAGTTTGTTCTCCAGCCGCAGCGCGGTCCCTCGTGATGCCACCGCGCCGGTACTTTCGGTGCAGAGTGGTCCGCTGGCCCGGATTCTGAACCGTCTTGAAACAACTGGCTTCAGGAACCCGCCAAAGCTCGCTCTGGCGTTTGCCATCGACGGGGAACATCCCGAGAGGTCCCTCGTCGAATTCCGACTGGAGACGTCGGGTGTCACCAATGACCTGGGAACCTTCGAGGGCGTTCGCCTTCGGTTGAGCGTCTCGCCGGATGCCGAAAAGCCTCCGACCTTGAGGGGCCTGTTCCACCTCGGCTCCGATGCGGTCCGGACGTCGCTTGGATCCTTCGCCGGATTGGACTGGCAGGTCGGTTTCCAGGTCCTGGCCGCCGAGGCCCGTCCCTCCCATCTGGATTGGCAGTTGAACTCCCGTTCCCTTGAGCGGGACGGTCTCAACATCGGCCGGCTCCAGATCAGGGGGGTGACGCTATCCACCAACCGCTTTCCCGAGGTGTCGACCGGCGAAGGAATCCGGGCCATCGCCCGGGCTGGCCTCGATCTTGACGGTGGGTACCTGAGCCGACTGGACCTCCGCTTCCGGGACCTCATCTCACCGTGGGGTTCTGCCACCAACGCGTCGATCGACGCCCGAATCTGGAATCCCACGAATGACTGGAGCCCTCGGGGTTTCGACTTCGAGATGGCTTCGGAAGGCCTCCGGATCGAGGGAAATGGAGCTGCGGGGCTCAGGCTCCGGGGGAGTGTTCACCCGGTGCCCACCCAAAGCCTTCCTGTCCTGTCGGCCTTCTGGACGAACCTTGCCCCATGGCGGCTTCACCTGGAGCCGAGTCTCGACCATCCTATTCTTGCTTCGGGATTGCGCCTCGGCTCCCTCGGAGCTCGCGTCGACTGGGTGGACGGTCGGGCTTCCGTCACTAACCTGGAGGCGCGATTCGAGGACGGTGTGGTCATGGCCTCAGGCACGGTCGATGCCAGGTCGCGTGAGATGGAGGCGGCTCTTCGGGCCGACGTTGGGATCCGGGGCCTGTCGACCGTTCTGCCTGCCGAGCTCTGGCAGTCGTGGTCACGCCAGGACATCGGGACCAACTCCCGGGTCCGGCTTGCCGTGGCGGCCTCCGGGAGACTGCCGGAGTGGACGATTCCATTGCGGGAGTGGAAGGAGCCGCTCCGCCGAGAAATCTCCCTCGGGGGAACCCTCGATGCGGCGCCGGTGTCGTGGGGTGGGGTGACTTTGGACGAGGCCGGCCTGAAGGCTTCCTGGAATCGGGAACAAGTGCGGCTGGAAACCCTCCGCGTCTCGAAGGGGGGCGGTGCGGTGCAGGCCGATGGCACGTGGGATCCCGTCGATGGGGACTTCGATGCCCGGGTTTCGAGCACCTTGGATCCGTTGGTGTTCCGACCTGTCATCCGGGCTCCGGGCTTGGCCCGGCAGTTTGACATGATCCAACTCGCCTCCCTGCCGGAGATCCTGGCCGAGGTTCGTGGGAATACCCGGAGCGTCGCGGATCTCGTGGGCACCGCCCGGGTGTCGATCACCAACGCCATCTACCGTCTGGAACCCGTGACCGAACTCCGGACCACGGTCCACTATACCAACGACAACATCCTCTTCATCGGGACGGATCTCCTGCAGTCCACGAATCGGATCCTGGCTCCCTGGATGAGGTTCGATCCGAAGGCCAACCTGCTGTGGTTCACCAACGCGACCGCGAGGGTGGATCTGGCGTCGCTCGCTCGAGTGATCGGTCCTCGTACAGCCGACACGCTCGCGCCGTATCATTTCCCGGTCCCGCCCGAGGTCGAGGTCAACGGCGTGATCCCGACCGCGGACGAAGCGGAGGCGGACGTGGTGTTCAAGGCCCGGGCACCGGCGTTCGAGTGGTGGTACTTCAAGTTCACGAACCTTGTGGCCACCGTCGGATGGAAGGCGGACAGGCTTTCGATCACCAACGTCACGTCGGGCTTTTACGGTGGGTCGCTTGAGACGGACATCCAGCTCGATATGACGGAGCCCAGAAACACCCGTTTCACCGCGGATCCAAGATTCAGGGATGTCCGTGTGGATCTCTTGATGGAGGATCTGGCGATGCGGATGAACCAGCTCGGAGGCCTGCTGAGTGGTCAGGTTCTGGTGGAGCAGGGGCAGAGCCGAAAAGGCATGCCTTGGAAGGGGCGTGGCAACGCCGAGATCCGGGATGGCCTCCTTTGGGGACTTCCCCTCTTCGGACTTCTCTCCCCGGTGTTCGACGCAGTGGCCCCGGGCATGGGCAAGGCCCAGTTCAACGCGGGTACCGGCATCTTCACCCTGACCAACAACACGGTGGATTTCCACAGGGTTGAACTCATCTCCTCGGCGATGCGTCTCGACCTGAAGGGAGGAGTCGACTTCGACGGCAAGGTGGATCTGGTTCTCGAGGCCCGTCCCCTGCGCGACGTCCCGCTTTTGGGTGCAATCCTCGACGTCGTCCTTGCTCCGTTCACGAAGCTCTTCGAGTACAAGGTAGGGGGCACGCTCGGACAGCCGGAGGCTGAGCTCCGGCACGTGCCTTCATTCCTCCTGGCACCGCTGAGACCGTTCAAGGTCCTGAAGGGGGTGTTCCAGGGGTCTGAGCCGAAGGGAGGGTCGGGACTTCGTTGAGCTTTGGAAATCCGAGCAGAGCGATCCGAACGGAGTGACCTTCCGGAAGAGCTAGGCGGTGCGGATGACGGCTTTGAACCCGTCGATGACCGCCGCCCTCTGCTCCTCACTAAGCTCTGAGTAGATGGGAAGGCTAAGGCATTCCTGGGCCCAGCCTTCCGCTTCCGGGAAGGACAGGTCGGAAGGGATGACTCCCTTGAACAGGGCCAATTTGTGGAGGGGGAAGGGATAGTGGATGCCGGCGCCGACACCCCGCTGGTTGAGCTCTGCAAGCACACGATCGCGGTTGGGCACGCGGACCACGTAGAGGTGGTAGACGGGATCGCGTCCCGGCATGTCGCACGGGCGCGCCCAGGATCCGATCTGGTCCAAGGCGCTGCTGTAGTATGAGGCGTGGTCGCGGCGGCGTGAATTCCATCCCGCAAGTTTCGCCAGCTTCACGGAGAGGATCGCAGCCTGGAGTGTGTCGAGACGGCTGTTCAGCCCCATCTCCTCGTGGTGATATTTCTTCCTTGAGCCCCAGTTCCTGAGGAGGACCAACCGGTCGTATAGGTTGGAGTCGTTGGTGGTGATCGCTCCTCCATCGCCGTAGGCCCCAAGGTTCTTGCCCGGATAGAAGCTGAACCCTGCGGCGTCGCCGATCGACCCTGCAGGACGACCCTGGAACGTGGCACCATGGGCTTGTGCGGCATCCTCGTAGACCTTCAAGCCGTGGGCTTTGGCCACCTTGTATATGGCGTCCATGTCGGCACAGCGGCCGTAGAGATGGACAGCCATGATGGCCTTGGTCCGGGGGGTTATCGCCTTCTCGATCTGATCGGGATCGATCAAGGCATCCTCCCTTCGAACGTCCACCATGACAGGCGTTGCTCCCGCAAGCATGACTCCAAGAGCGGTGGCCACAAAGGTGAACGCGGGGACGATCACCTCATCACCCGGACCGATCACTGCGGCCCTGAGAATGAGGTGGAGGGCGTCGGTCCCATTGGCGACACCGATGCAGTGTTTGGCACCGCTGAAGTTGGCGAAAGAGTCCTCGAAAGCCTTGACCTGCCTACCGAGGATGAAGCCGGACTCGTCCAGGACTTCCTGCATCGCAGCGGCAACCTCTGATGAGATGGAGCGGTACTGTGCCTGCAGGTCAACGAGTGGAATCTGCATTGGGAAGATGGTGGATTTGAGAGTGATTTGGAATGGATGGGTCCTGACAGCTCAGACTTGGACTGCCCGGGAGTTTTCCTTGAGGGAGCGGTCTGCGGCTTCCAGTGCCTTGAGCACGCGAAGTCCGCCCTGGGCATCGTTGATCAGCGTCGTTCTTCCGAGGACGCAGTCGATGAAGTGAGAACACTCGGCGGCCAAGGGTTCGCCGCCTCCGAGGTAAGGGATCAGGACATCCCCGTTCCGGATCTGGGTCCTGAAGCTGCCGAAGCTGTCGGAATAGATGGGTTCCCGCTCGATTGCCACCGACTTGTTGTAGATGCGGAGAGGATTGTTGAGATCGATGTCGTCGAGGACCGCCATCTTGTGTTCACCCACCACGGTGATTTCCCGCACCTTTCGAGGGTTCAACCAGCTGGCGTGGACCGATGCGATGATTCCGTTGGGATACTCGCAGCTGGCGAATACGACATCCTCAATCCCGGGCTTGATGAAGGCCTTGCCGCTGGCGGTGACGCTCAGCGCCTCGGTCCCCAGCCAATGGTCGAAGATGCTGAGGTCGTGGGCCGCGAGGTCCCACAGGGCATTCACGTCGCTCCGGATCGGACCGAGATTGGTCCTGGTCGAGTAGATGTACTTGACCGGACCGAGCTCACCGGAACGGATGATGTTGCGAAGTCCGCGGACGGCATTGTTGAAGAGGAAAACATGACCCACTGCCAGAATTCGCTTCCGTTCCTCGGCGATGCGGATGAGCTCGGTGGCCTCGGAGGACGTGAGACAAATTGGTTTCTCGACGAGGACATGCTTGTCTGCCTCCAAGGCTGTCTTCGCGAGGGAGAAGTGAGTCTTGGCTGGTGTGGCAATCACGACCGCATCCGCCTTGGGATCCGTCAGCGCAGCGGTGCTGTCCGTGGTGAAGCCCCCCACGCTGGGGATCTTCTGTCGGATCAGCTTGAGCCGATCCTCTGAGATGTCGCAGACCAGTCCGACTCGCGCGTCGGGGTGGGTTGTGAGTGCGCGGACCAGGTTTGGACCCCAGTGACCGACCCCGACGCAGTTGATGACGATGCCGTTTCCCATGGATTGTTATCGTTTGAGTTTGAGTCCGAGGATGAACACGGGCCGGAGAATATCCCACCACCCCACCACGGGCTTCATCTTGGTGATGCCCAGCTTCTTTGGGGGGTAGATCTTGGTGCACGGCACTTCCGTGTGTTTGAAACCGAGTGTGATGAACTTGTAGAGGATGTAGACTTCGAGGGCGTAGCCATCGAGCCACGGCTGATCGAGGTCGATACGCCTGTCCGCAAGCCGGTCGAGTCGGAAGGCCCTGAAACCATTGGTGGACTCGGTGATCCTCTTGCCGCAGAACAGGCTGAGGAGCCAGGGGTGTAGGCGGGTCGCGAATTTGCGGTAGGCGGGCATGTCTCCCCCGTAGCGACCTCCTGACAGGAATCGTGAACCCATGACGATGTCCTGACCGGATTCCACGATCGGATCGAGAAGCCTGGGTATCTCCTTGGGCTCGTCCTTGTTGTTCCCCGCCATGAAGATGGCGACGTCGATGCCTCGGCTTTGCGACAGGCGGATTCCTGAACGCAGGGCGGCTCCTACGCCGAGAACGGCCCCCAGTGACAGCACCTCGGCCCCCTCGGCCCTTGCGACGTCCGCCGTGCGATCCGTCGAGCCGTCATCAACGACGAGAATCAGGTCTACGAGATCCTTGGGTACTCTGGAAACGACCGCCCCGATCTTGGACTCCTCGTTGTAGGCGGGGATCAGAACTGAAACTTTAAGTCCTCTGTACACGTTCGTCTTGGTCTGGATTGCAATTCTGTTGGGCGGCGGGCGCCGCCGTTCGATCACTCAGGGACAGTGATGATCTTTTTGCAGGAGGGACACGCCCGATGTTCATCCAGTTTGGAGCCGCAGAAGCAGACCCATCCCGAGACCCGGGCGGGATTGCCCTTCATCAGTGCGTGAGGAGGCACGTCCTTGGTGACCACCGAACCGGCGGCGATCATGGCGTGGGTGCCAACGTTCACGGGAAGTATCACCGACCCGGCTCCGATGGATGCCCCACGACCGATCCGCGTCCGGCCCAACCATTTTGCCGGGGTGCTGTAGCGTTCGGCAGCCGCTGGCGTCCTCGGGCTGCGGGGGGTCAGGTCATTCGTGAAAATCACGCCGGGGCCGACGAAGACGTCATCCTCGATCGTCACGCCGTTCCACACCATCACCTGGTTCTTCAACGTCACCCGGCTGCCCAGCAAGGCTCCCGTCTCCACGAAAGCGTGTCCCGCGATGTTGCAATTGGAGCCGATGCAAGCGCCCGACATGACCTGGGCGAATGCCCAAACCTTGGTGCCTTTGCCGATCTCAGAGGTTTCCACAAGAGCCATCGGATGGATGAACACCTCGTCGGTTTTTGAAGTGGATTGCATTGGGTGTATCCCGGGTAACGGACTCCTTCCATGAAGGCTGTCAGGAGCTTGAGGCCTGCTCAAGGGATCGCTGTTATCGCGACCCAAGATGTGAGAGACCCTGAAGGGTGCGTGTTTGCCTGCGGGCGGAATGGATTGGGGGCAGTTGGACTCATCGCGATCAAAGCGCCTTTCTGTCTCTTTAGATGCAAGCAGTGAGCCATTCTCACTTCTGCAAGACCTCAAAAAAAACCCTGGAAATCCATGCCGTGGCGTACCTGTTTCGGCGGGATTGGGTGGTTGAGAACGAATTTGTGGTGTGCCAGCGGAAAATCCCGGGTTGGTTTTTCCCTGGTGGTCTCTGGTGGGGCTTGTTTAGGCCGTCACTTCGGAAACCGTTTGTTCGGGTAGACTGGACGGGCGGGAAGAGGTCTTGGATCCTTCCGGATGAGTTCCTCGAGATGCTTCACCGCGGCCTCGAGCTGCGCGTCGCGACCGTTGAAGCTCGTGTGGGGCAGGTTGTCCACCACGATGTCGGGATCCACCCCGTGGCCTTCGATCAGCCACTGGCCCTCCGGACCGTATACGCCCAATTCCGCGGCCGTGGCCATGCCGCTGTCGACCAGCCACCGTCGAGCGCTGAGCCAGATCTCGCCGCCCCAGGTCCGGGTGCCGATGACCTTCCCGAGTCCAAGCCGCTTGAATCCCTCGGAGAACGCCTCGCCGTCGCTCGCGGTGCGCTCGTTGCAGAGGACCACCATGTGGCCCCGGAACGCATACTGCATGTTCCAGGTCGGGTTCCCCACGCGCGGCTGCCAGAAGAACCAGGCCTTCCGCAACAGCTTGCCGAGAATCCAGGAGTCGATGTTGCCACCCCGGTTGTTGCGGACGTCGATGATCAGGCCTTGGCGTTGGAACACCGGATAGAACTCCCGGGCCCATTCCGCGATGTTGTCGGTGCCCATCGCCCGGAGGTGGACATAGCCGATCTGGCCCTTGCCCAGGGCGTCCACCGTCTTGCGCCGGCTGAACTCCCAGTCGTCGTACCGGAGATCTGCCTCCCGATCGGCTGTGATTGGTTTCACAATGATCGACTTCGGAGCGTTGGTGTCGGACCGCCGGACCTCCATCAGCACCTGCTTGCCGGCCTGCTGTCGCAGCAGGGCTTCCAGGGGCACTCCGGGTGTGGTGGAACGGCCGTTCACGGAGGTGATGACATCCCCGACCTTGAGATCGACCTGAGGCTGCAGCAGCGGGGACAGGCCCCGGGGGTAGTCCGGGTCGCTCTGGTAGATGGAGTCAACCCGCCAGCCACGGGCACTCGGGTCGAAGGTGAAGCGACCGCCGAGCGCGGCGGGGCGGATTTGATCGGGACCGTCCCGTTCATCGCCGTATCGGACAAAGATGTGCAGCGTGGAGAGTTCCGCCGCCAGTTCCGCGATCACCTCGCTGAGCTCCGAACGGTCGCTCACCCGGTCGACGAGCGGCAGGTACTTGTCGCGCAGTGCCGTCCAGTCGACGCCGTGCATGCCGCGGTCATAGAAGTAGTCCCGGAGCATCCGCCAGGACTCGGTATAGATCTGACGCCATTCCTCGCGTGGGATGATCGAGAAGGTCCAGCCATCGAGCGGAAACCGATCGTCCAGCTTCGCCGGTGCCCCGGCATCGCTCGCGATGACATGGAAGGCGTCGCCCTTCCGGATCAGCAGCTTCTTGCTGTCGCCCGAGAGCTCGTAGCTGGTGATGTCCTCGACGAGGGTCTTGGGTTTCGGATCCTTGTTCGTGATCTCCAGCTGCCGAAGCTGTGACTTCGAGTCGAACCCGGTCTCCTTCGAGATCCAGAGCAGATGCTTCTTGGTGGCGATGAGCTGGCGGTAGTTGCCTGCGGGCACAGGCACTTCGTAGAGGCGGCCCTGGAGCCCCTCGACGTCGAGGGTAAGGATCTCCTCCTTCTTCTCCGAACCTTCCCCCGGCGGTTTGCCGTCCTTGCGCTTCTCGCCGGAAGACTCCTTGGCCTCGTCGGGTTTCTCCTCCTTTGGGGGCTTCGTCGTCGTGAGTTCCGTGGGGCTCCGGAACGGCCACTCGGCGTCACGTTTCAGGGCGATGGCGAAGACCTGGGTCGTGTCGGTGAAGTAGGGGTCCGGCTGCCTCGGTCCCCAGGGGCTGCCCACGAGGGAGCGGAGCTGGCGATCGGTCAGGAAGTACAGCCACCTGCCGTCGGGAGACCACGCCGGACTCCCGCTGTCCACACGGTCGCTCGTGGCCACGACCCGGGTCGACGTTTCGACCTGATGGAGAATGATCTGGGGATAGCCATTGGTGGCGTTGGCGACATAGGCGAGCCATCGGCTGTCGGGAGACCAGGTGTACTCGGTGATCTCGTCGTTCGGGTTCTCCTCGACCAGTGTGGTAGTCCCGGTGGTGCGGTCGAGGACCCAGAGCCGCTGATCCTTGTCCCCCCAGGCGATCCTCTTTCCGTCCGGCGATGGTGCAGCGCTGAACCGGAACACGGTCCCGTTCGTCGTGAGGCGCGTGGCGGATCCGACGCCGTTCGCCGGCAGGGTCCAGAATTCCAGTTCAGCTGATTCGTCCGAGAGGCTCAGGAGATTGGTGCCTCCGGGGAGGAATCGCACATCTCGGTAACGGACCCCGCTCTTTCGAGGCACCTCCACCAGGCGACCCAATTCCAGGGGGCAGACGAACACTTGGCCGCGCGCGGTCAGGACCAGCCGATCCCCTGTCGGGGAGAGGTGGGCCGAGGTCAGATAGTCGAGCGGCCGCTTCACCCAGCGTTCCCGCGTCTGGTCGAAATCCGAGACGAGCGAGATATCCAGGACCTTGTCGGCCTTCGAGCGGATGTCGAACAGGTGGATGTCCCCAGCGCGGGCGTAGACGACGCGACCTCCTTCGAGGGTGGCGGTCTGGATGTCGTATCCCACATGACGGGTCAGCTGCTGAAGATCGGTCCCGGTCTGGCTCATGGACCAGAGGTTCATGATACCGTCGCGATCGCTGATGAAGTACACGCGGCCGTCCCACCACATGGGATTGCGGCTGGTTCCCTTGAAGTCGGTAGCGAGCGGTGTTGCCTCCGGATCCCCAGCGCGAAATCTCCAGAGGTTCTCAATCCATCCCCCTTCGTAGCGCTTCGTGCTGCTGCTCTGCTTGGGCAGGCGGGTGAAGAAGAGGGTCTGGCCGTCCCCGCCGTAGACCCCCTCCGACGCCTGTGCCAGCGGAAGGAGATGCTGTTGTCCGGTCCTCGGATCCAGCTCGACGAGCTGGGAGTTCGGCAGGGTGGAGTGTCGTGTGGTCCGGTACAGAATCCTGTTGTCCGGGGTCCATCCGACGATCGCTGGTTCGCTGCCATCGAAGGTGTGTCGGGTAGGGAGTCCGCCGGACGCGGGCATGGTGTAGACCTCGTTGGGGCCCTCGTATTCGGCGATGAACGCGAGGGATTGTCCGTCGGGCGAGAAGACCGCGTCCTGTTCCGTTCCCGGGTGCGAGGTCAGGCGCTGCGCTGCGCCACCTTGGATCCCGATCTTCCAGAGATCGCCCTCGGCGGTGAAGACGAGGGTCTCCTTGTGAAGGGTCGGGAACCGGTAATAGCCGCGGGGGTTCTGGGCATGGGCCATCAGCCCCGCGATGCCGACGAGGAACGCGATCAGGGGACGCACAGGGAGAGAATAGCGCTGGAGGGAGCCGAATCCGAGAGCGATTTCGGACACGCGAAGGTGAAGAAGAGACGGGTCGGCAAGGAACTCACGCAGAGACGCGGAGGCACGGAGGAAAGATAAGAAGAGAAATCAGAAACGCGGGGTGAGATGCAGGCGGTTTTCATCAGAACCCAGATTCCGGAAGCCTCTTTTATGCGGCCTCTATGCCCATTCCCGCTTTCTTTTCTCCTACTTCCTTAGCGTCTCCGCGTCTCCGCGTGCGTCTCCTCCCCCGCGCCAACTACAGCTCAGCGGGCTGGCTGCGCGGTGGACGGCGAGAACTCGTCGGCGTGATAGGAGCTGCGGACCAGGGGGCCGCTGGCCACGTGGAGGAATCCCATTGCCTCGGATTCGGACTGCAGTTCGGCGAACACCTCCGGGGGGATGAACGCCTGCACGGGCAGATGACGGAGCGTCGGCTGGAGGTATTGGCCCAGCGTGACGATGTCGACCCGGGCCGACCGAAGATCCCGGAGTGCCTGGAGAATCTCCTCGCGGGTCTCGCCAAGACCCAACATGAGACCCGATTTGGTGTGGAGCGGCGCCTGGGCTCGTTCTTTGGCCAGTTTCAGGACGGCCAAGGATCGATCGTACGTCGCCCGATGGCGTACCGCCGGGGTGAGGCGGCGGACCGTCTCGACGTTGTGGTTGTAGATCTCGGGCTTCGCCGCCAGCACACGGTCGATCGCCCAGGATCTCTCGAGAAAATCCGGAACGAGGACCTCAATGACGATGCCCGGGTTGAGGTCCCGGACCGCCTCGATGGTCTTGCGGAAATGTTCGGCTCCCCCGTCCTCGAGGTCGTCCCGCGCCACCGCCGTGATCACTACATGCTGCAATCCCATGCGCCGCGTGGCTTCGGCGACGCGCTGGGGTTCGTCCGTCTCCAGCGGCAGCGGCTTGGCGGTGTCGACCGCGCAGAATCCGCAGGCACGGGTGCATCGGTCCCCGGCGATCATGAAGGTGGCCGTCCCGCGGCTCCAACATTCCCAGTGGTTTGGACACTTGGCGCTCTCGCAGACGGTGTGCAGACGGAGGTCGGAGAGAAGGAGGCGGGTCCGGGTGAAGGCGCTTGAACTGGGGAGGGGAACCTTCAGCCACGCGGGCAGACGGGGGCGGATCCCGATCGGAGTGGGCGATGGGCTTTGGGGGGCAGGGGAAGGATTCAGGACGGCATCCATCAGAAGTTGCCCCGATTACCGCCCGATCTTTTCAATCTCTCAACCCCCAACTCTCCCGCTCTCGGTGCCGCCCGGGACCTTTGGCCTTTGCCGGCCTCCTCGGGACGCCCTAATCTCGATTCCGACTTATGAGCAAACTCGACGACGTGTACGCCAAACTGCAGGTCAAGACCGGTGCCAAGATGGCCCTCGTGGTCCTCGACGGCCTGGGAGACATCGCCACCACCGAGCAGGGGGAACTCACCCCGCTTGAGGCCGCCAAGACCCCGAATCTCGATGCCCTTGTCCGACGCGGGTGTGCCCAGGGACGCATGATCCCCGTCGCCCCGGGCATCACCCCGGGCTCTGGTCCGGGTCATCTCGGATTGTTCGGCTATGACCCCATCGAATGGGAGGTCGGCCGTGGTGTCATCGAGACCCTCGGACTCGGCATCGAGCTCAAGAACGGGGATGTCGCCGCCCGTGCGAACTTCTGCACGCTCGACGCCAAGGGGCTCGTGACCGATCGCCGGGCCGGCCGCATCGCGACCGAGGTCTGCGAGCGTCTCTGCGGTATCCTGTCCTCCAAGATCAAGAAGATCGGCTCCACCCAGGTGCTGATCTACCCCGGCAAGGAACACCGATTCGTCGTCGTGTTCCGTGGAGCCGGTCTGGAGGGGCCGCTCACCGACACCGACCCCAATCGCGAGGGGTTGCCCATCGCCACCGCCAAGCCGGTCGATCCGAAGAGCGCTGGGCAGAAGAAGGTCGCCAAGCTCATCGCCGACTTCTACGCCGCCGCCCTGCCCCTGCTGAAGAAGGAAACCCTGGCCAACGGGTTCCTCATGCGCGGTGTGGCCCATCAGCCCGACATCCCGACCTTCCAGCAGCGGTACGGACTCAAGGCCGCCGCCCTCGCGGTCTACCCGATGTACAAGGGGCTCAGCCAGCTGGTCGGCATGACCAAGATCGAGGGACCTGAGACCATCGCCCAGCAGTTCGAGCGGTACGTCGCCGAGTACGACAACTACGACTACTTCTTCATCCACTACAAATACACCGACAAGGCCGGCGAGGACGGCAACTTCGCGGCCAAGGTGAAGGCGATCGAGGACTTCGACGCCGCACTGCCGATCCTGCTCGCGAGGAAGCCCGACGTCCTGGCGATCACCGGGGATCACTCGACCCCGTGTGCGTTGAAGGGGCATTCCTGGCACCCGCAGCCGGTGCTGCTGCACTCGGCCTCCAGTGGATCCGACAAGCTCCACCGGTTCACCGAGACCGGCGCCAATATCGGGTCGCTCGGCATTTTCGAGGCCAAGTACCTGATCCGCCTCATGCAGGCGAACGCCAAGATGTTCGACAAATACGGCGCCTGATTTGAACTCCTGATCCGGACCGGGGTGGTTGTTCCCAGACCGCCCCGGTCCGTCGTATTTTCCCAGTCATGAAAGCCGTCATCCTCGCCGCGGGCAAAGGAACCCGCATGAAGGATCTCACCAACGAGGTCCCCAAGCCGATGCTCCGTGTCCAGGGACGTCCCATCCTCGAGCACATCCTGGAGGGTCTCCTCGCGACGGGCATCCGGGAGGTCTGTCTGATCACCGGCTGGAAGGCCGAGGTGATCGAGGACCACTTTGGCGACGGCTCGCGGTTCGGGGCCCGGATCTCCTATGCCCGTCAGGTGATCCAGGACGGCACCGGCAAGGCACCTGAGTACGCGAAGGAGTTTGTCGGCACCTCGGACTTTCTCCTGACCTATGGGGACATCCTGGTCCGGCCCGACACCTACCAGGGCATGGTCCGGCGTTGGTCCGAGGGGAATTTCAGCGGCCTGCTGACGGTGACGGAGGGCGAAGATGTCACCAAGGGAGGCATCAACTTCTTCGACGACCGGTTCTGTCTGACCCGACTGGTGGAGAAGCCCAGCGCCGCGCAGCTCGAGGAGCTGCGTTCCAGCGGCTGGCTGAAGCCGAGCAGTCCGGTCTGGTACAACGCTGGGATCTACCTGTTCAACCCCGTGCTCTTCGAGTTCACCGCGCGACTCCAGAAATCCCCGCGCAACGAATATGAGCTGACGGATGCACTGTCGGCGATGGTCGCAGCGCGACACTCCATAGCGGGCCTCAAGATCGAGGGACGCTGGGTGGATGTCCGGGACCCGCAGGTCTTGGCCTCGCTCCAGGCCTGAGCGCCACGGTCTCCGCGGCACCGTCGGAAGGCGTCAGAGTCCGCTGGGGTGGTCGAGGAAGGTCCACTCGATCCCGAACGTCTCCGAGAGTTCAGCGGCGAGGGCCCGGACGCCGAACGTCTCGGTCGCGTAGTGCCCACCGAGAAAGACGTTCAGACCGAGGTCCTCGGCGAGTCCGTGGCTCCAATGGGGTCCTTCGCCCGAGATGAAGGTGTCGACCCCCTCCCGGGCCGCCTGGGCCAACTCGCTCCCGGCGCCGCCGGTGCAGATGCCGATGTGCCGACACGTCACAGCGCCGCCGCGGAGGAGAACCGGAGTTGCCCCGAGAACCTTGGAGAGCTTCCGGTTCAGCTCCTCCCGATCCATGGGTCGGGGCAGGCGGATGGAGACCCCGAGGTGCTGGCCGTGGTGCTCAAAGAACGGCTTTGGGGATCGGAAGCCCAAGGCCCGGGACAGCTGGGCGGCGTTGCCTAGCGTTGGGTGTCCATCCAGCGGTAGGTGCTGGGAGTAGACCGCGAGGTTGCCCTCGATGAGGCGACGCAGGAGCTGGTAGCGGCGTCCGGTCCACGGAACGGTGCCGTTCCAGAACAATCCATGATGGACCACCAACAGGTCGGCCTTGGCGGCCACGGCTAGGTCCACGGTGGCCTTCGAGGCATCCACTGCGGCGGCGATCCGACGAACCGTTCCGTCGTTCTCCACCTGGAGTCCGTTCCATGCGCGGTCGTAGTCCTTGTAGGTCCCCGGATGCAGACGGCGTTCGCAGTGATCGACGATCCGTTTCAAGGGCACACGCTTCATGGAGTCAGCCTTTGGGTTTGGGATTGGATGTGTCAACCCGGCAGCTCGGATCCGGGTCGCCGCGGCAGACGTTCTGTTCCCAGTCCCGTGCTGTCCTTATGGGATCGGTTGGCCTTGAGGGGTTGTTCCGGGCTGGATCGGCACGATGTCCCGTATCCCTCCAATGGCATCGTGGAGGATCAGTTCAACCAGCGTGGTGAACAGTCCGTGGCTGACGGGTTCCACCACGGGACGGGCGCGCAGTGGAACGACCCACGCGAAGTTGCTCCCACGGCCAGAAAACCGGGTCTCGATGACCAGGCGTTCGATACCCTCCGACCACGAGAGGATGGCCCGCTGGTCTGGGATCCGCACCGGTTCGGCTACGATCACGCTGGAGAACACCTTGCCGTCTGCCCGGGAGCTCCCAGGCACCAGGATCCCAGCCGCCAGGAGCAGGATCAGGCAGAGGATTTGTCTCATCACAGACATCCGGAGGGGCGTGTGATGAGGAAAACCCGAACCCTGAAGGGAGGGCCACCTATTTCTCCGAAGCAGGCTGGGTTCGAGGTATGGGTATCAGGGCGAACCGATTCTTCCAGGCCAGCACAAGTTCGAGGGCTGCGAGGTTGGCTCCGGAGTGTCGAAGGTGATCCCCCAGATCCTGCAGGACATGGCTCGCTTCACGACGGGCCGGATCGTCGAAGGGAGGCAGTGTGCCGACCAGGACCTTGTGAATCTCCGCGTAGTTGCGATAGGCGGCGAGGCGGCACATCAGGAGGTACAGGCGCAGGGAGTCATTCGCCCCAACCCGACCCAGGGCCTGGTCGAGCCGATCGTCGGCCGACCGTGGATCCATGCCCGGACTGACGAGTCGCCGTCTCCAGGTTTCGAGCCTCGAACTGCCGTGGTGGGATTCCTCGGAGGAGGACGTTACCCAGGCGTCGGCATGGTCGATGGCCACGAGGGCCGGCAGGATTTCCAGCAGGGTCAGATCCCTGGGGTGGAGCTGTTCCCCGGGCAGCGCTTCGGCCGTGTGGACGGTTCGAAGCGCGTCCTCGAACTGGCCCAGACGCCATTGGGCGAGGGCGCGGAGGGTCAGGGCTGTTCCCCAGAGTCGATCCGATTTCAGCTGGGCCGTCTCCCTCGGGGTCAGTTGTCGCAGGCGCAGCAGTGCAGCAGCATAACCCGCGCGGGTGGCGCTGGCAGTCAGGAGATCCTGATCGCCTGCCGATCCCGGAAATGCCGGGCTGATTGGGGTGTTGGACGGGTAATTGGGGCGATCGAGGAGAGCCTCCAGCAGGAGGTGGTTGTCCGTCCGGGCGGCTTCGCTGAAGGCGGCTTGGGCCTCACGCAGCCGGTTGGTCGACTGGCATCCGGTCACCAGCAGGGCGCCGAAGGCGATGACCAGGAGTCGGGACCGGGGTGCCGGCTTGGAATTCATGGAGGGGTTCTCTTTTTCCGGTTCGGTGGGCGGGCCCGCGTGGATCGGCGGGTCTGGATTCCGATGGGCCTCCGGGTGGCCGATTTCGTGGTGCCTTCCGAGGCATCCAACACCTCCTCAAGCATCCGGAGGGCCTGTGTGGGAGCGGTTCGTCCACGGCGTGGATCGTCGAGGAGGGCGAGCCACCGTCGAATCGCGAGCGGGAGCCTCTCCGCAGGGGCACCGTCCGGCTGAAGCCACAGTTCCGGGGAGTTCACGCACCGGGTCAGGACCTGGTCCAGGATGGATACAAGGTCGGACGGGCGGAACCTGGAGATCGGCCCGACATCGGTCTTCTCATCGAAAAGGAGCCTCAGAACCTGTGCGCTGATCGCCACAAGGGGGGAGTCGGTCGAGCTGCGGGGTCGTGTGGGCCAGAGCCGCACCGGATCTTCGGCAGCGTGACGGAGGATCCGTTCGGCCAACGACGGGAGGACCTGGGAGAATCGATGACGGGACGGGGTCTCCAGGAGGTCCGCGAGATACTTGAGGAGTTCGGGAATGCCGGTCGTTCCCTCTTTGGCCAGCGAGGGATGTTCCCCGACCAGGCGGACTCCTGCCTGCAGCAGCGAAGGAAGGGAACCCGAGCCGAGGGCCTGGTCGAGTCGGGCGGAGTCCGACACAGCGGCTTCGAAGAATTCGAGGGCCACCCGGGGCAATCCCTCCGGACCCGTGGGGGTGGATCTGACGGGTGTTGCGTTGGATGTGGCGGACTGTTCGGCGTTGATCCACCGGAGGACCGTCCGCATCAGGTGTTCCCCCCAGTCCGCGATGCGATCCCGCTCGGCAAGGTCCTCGACCGGGCTCGTGTCAGTCATTTCTCCTGGATCCACCCGGCGGGTGACCTTGTGGAGGATGCCGAAGGTCAATCGGCGCAGGATCTCGGGTCCTCGCAGGCCGCAGGCGTCGCCTTGGGATGTCGTGTCGTGTTCCGAGAGAACTTGGAACAGGCGAGGAACCAGTTCGGAAAGCCAAGGGTCTGGCAGACTACTGGACTCATCCAGACCTCGAAGGAAGGCCTGCAGGTGTCGGGGCAGTCGGCCATGAACCGGGAACCGGCCGGGGTGGTGGCGCGCGTAGTCGACCCCCATCTCCCAGAGAACCCCTGCCAGTCGCTGGAGGACTGTGGGTGACGGGTCGAGAGAGCGTCGTTGCCACTGTCGGACCGCGAACAGGGCGGCCAGGTCCTCCGGATCCACGCGGGATCCGTCGGCCCAGTCCTGGCCGAGTTCCTCGGCGGTCTTCAGGTAGGCGTATTCGGAGTGAAGCCGGCTCAGCTCCGCCCGATCTTCTTCACCCAGACGATCGTAAGGGGCTTTGGCCAACAGCCTCTGCAGGTGGGAGTCCGTGGCCGCGTAGTCCGTCCCGAGGCCGGGGGTCGTGAAGAATTCGATCGCCTCTCGCCAGTCGGTCCGCGTCTCGAATTGTGGCAGGGGGAGGAGGAGTTCCCGTCGTCGCGTGGCATCCACATGGGCAAGGCGGATCTGTCCCGACAGCCGGATGCCGCCGCGGATTGCCACGAGGAGGAGTGTTGCCGAATCGCCGACCATGACACCCCACAGCGAACAGGCCGGAGGGGGATGGGAACCTACCTACAGACGAAAGACCCCAAATCCAGGGACAGTTTTCGAAATCAGCAGGGGAAGGGGTCGGTGGGGAACCGAAGAGGGGAGGGGAGATGGCTCCAGAGGTAGGACTCGAACCTACAACCGATCGGTTAACAGCCGATAGCTCTACCATTGAGCTACTCTGGAACGCTTCTGAGGGGCGGAAGCTACCGATGCGTTTTCCGGGCCGTCAAAACGTTTTTTGGATCCTGGACTGATGCGTTGTCCCAGATTCCAAAGGTCTGACGGGATGGCGAACCGTGGTTTGGTCGGATTCCTGTCGACCCGAACGAGGGATTTCGGGTCCCGTATTCGGCGATGTCGTCCGACCAGGACCATTGGAAAAACCTGCTCCGGCTGGCCCAGGATGAAGTGTCCCGGGTGGTGGAAGCCCTGCCGGACGACCTGAGACGGCATGCCATGGAAGTGCCTGTCACCTACGAATCCCACCCGAGTGAGGCCCTCCTCGGGGATGGCTGGGATCCGGATCTTCTCGGGATGTTCGTGGGTGATCCGGTCGGGGAGGCCAACGCCTCCGGGCTTCCGCTCCAGATCCTGCTCTTCCTGGAAAACCTCTGGGATTTCGCCGAGGAGGATATCGAGCTGTTCGTGGAGGAGGTCCGGATCACCTACGTCCATGAATTTGGCCATTATCTGGGGCTCGATGAGGAAGAGCTTGAGGAACGCGGGCTGCTCTGAGCGCCGGGCCATCGTCAAATTTAGGGTGATGCGGCTTTGATAGATGGCCTTGAATCTGCTAGGCATTGAAGGTCATCAAATTCAATGACTGATCTCCGGCATCCACCGCTGAGTTTGATGGGTTTGGTGATGGCGCTCGTAGCCGTCCCGGCAGTCTTCGCCGACCCTGGATCGGCTCCCTCCCTGTCGGCGTCACTGCAGATCGTGGACGGCGTTGAGCGGCTGGGACTTCGTTTCAACCCGCAGCCGGCCATTGAGGCCTATGAGCTCCAGGCAAGCCCCGGCCTCGGATTGCCTTTCCAGCCGGTCCTTGTGGGCCCCGCTGACTTCCAATGGACGGTTTCCCTCGGATCTGAAATTACCGGGTTATACCGGGTTGAGGCACGGGGTCTCGACGCTGACGTCCTCTGGGGCACGACGCTGCTCCATCGGATCGCCTATGGGCCGACTCCCGATGAACTGGATCGGGTCCGGCAGATTGGCCCCGAGGCCTATCTCCAGGAACAGATCGGGGTGGAGGAGGTTCCGGAGACCCTGGATGTTGTGAATGCTTCGCCGCGATGGCAGAAGGTCGTGGTCACGGGCACAGGGAGTTCTTCCAAGCTCTACATCTACATGGATGGTGCTGGGGACGCATACCTTGATGACCTCCGACTGGTGACTGGGGTGGGCGACGACGGCTCCAAGCCGAACCTCCTCCGGAATGGGGACTTCGAGGCGCCGTTGGCGCCGGATTGGACGCTGTCCTCCAACCTGGTCAGCTCCGCCCGAAGCGCCTCGATCGTCCATTCGGGGGCCGCTTCGTTGCACCTGGTGTCCACCGAGGCGGGCGAATCGCAGTCGTCGTCCCTCTTCCAGACCATTACGCCCCCCCTCAGCGCCTCCCAGACCTATACCCTGAGCTATTGGTACTGGACTGCGGACCAGTCGGCCCGGCTCACGATTCGTCTCTCCGGGAGTGGGATCTCCAGCACCCATGACCTCAGCGGGAGCCAGAACAATCCGGCGCCTCTGTTCGGCAAGCTGAAGTCGGGACAGGCGACATTGGCGGACCTTCGCGCGTGGCATGTGTTGCGGGCGGTGCAGTCGCCCCGACAGCTCCACGAGGTGCTCCGACAATTCCTCGAGAACCACTTCGTCACGGAGTTCACCAAGACGCGGGATTACTTCGACGGGCGTGGGTACGACTCGCCCCTTCCGGAGCGTCTCGCGGTGCGGACCGAATTCGTCGAGAACCAACGGTGGCGGGAGGCCCTTCTTAAGCCCGGTGTCACATTCCATGATCTCCTGAAGATCAGCGCCGAGAGCCCGGCGATGATTGTCTACCTGGACACCGTCACGTCCCGCGGGGACGGCAAGTACGTGGCCAATGAGAACTACGCCCGGGAGCTCTGCGAGCTGTTCTGCTTCGGCGTCGACAATGGCTATGACCAGCAGGACATCGTCGAGATTTCAAAGGTGTGGACCGGGTGGCGTCTCGAGCTCTTGGATGCCGCGAACGAGTTCAATCCGTTGGCGGCGCGGAGCACCAACTACGTGAATCCCGCAGTCACCGGCAGCGCCCTCAACTCGAACACCAATGTGGTCGGCGTGTGGGGCTTCAAGTACCGGACGGACCGGCACAACAATGCCGCAAAGCACCTGTTCCATGAGTGGGATACCAGTGGTGCCCGGCTGGGGGGAAAGAGGGTCCCGGATCGGTTCGGTCCTCCGTGGGCGGGGCGGGACTACTCGCTGACCCTGCCGGCCCGTTCGGGGAATGCGGGAATGCAGGACGGCTACGACACCCTGCGGCACATGGCCGACCAGCCGTTTACCCAGGAATACATCAGCGTGAAGCTGTGTCGGCTGCTGGTCCACGATGGGTTCGAGCATGGCTATGATTTCACCGATGCCGAAACCTCGCCGGAGGAGGAGTTGATCCACCGGTGCATGACAGTCTGGGAGACATCGGCTCCCAAGGGCCAGCTGAGGCCCATCCTACAGACCATCCTCAGGTCGGACCTGTTCCGAGGAAACGGGGGCTCGCTGCAGAAGGTGAAGACTCCCCTGGAGTTCGCAGTGGGCACGATCCGAGCCCTTCGGGTGCCCTTGGCGGATGGGTCCTCCTCTTCGGAGACCGATGGCTACGGCCTGGCCAACTTCATGAACCGGGCGGGCCGCATGCGGTTGTTCGACCGGGTCGAGCCCGATGGATACCCGGAAGATGCCGCGGGTTGGGTCAGTGCGGGCACGTTGGCGGAGCGTCTGCGGTTCGTCACTTCGGCGCTCATGCCCGCTGGAATGACGGGGAAGGATGACGCGGGTGCGAACACGCGGGTGAATGTCCTCGGTGTTCTCCAGTCGAGGCTTGGAGCCGAGGGTGTCCGGGATTCCGGGCGTGTGGCGGATCTCCTCCTCCAAATGCTCTTTCCCGCCGAGGGCAAGGCCAACCTCGAGGCCTATCGAAAGGTGGCGGTCGGGTTCCTGGACACGACCGACGGCGGCACGGCCTCGCCACTCAGTTCGTTGACCGTCGGGTCCACCGCCCATGACCAGCGGATCCGTGGTGCCGCGGCGCTGTTGATGTCCACACAGCGTTTCCAGGAGCAATGACACCGCCTCGCCCATGAACATCCTGAGCCGGAGATCCTTCCTGTCCCACGCCACCCGAATGGGGCTGGGTGCTGCACTGGCCTCTCTCACCGATGTCCCCCTGGTCCTCCAGAGGGCGTTGGCGGAAGGCTCCATCGGTCGACCCGGTCCGAACGGTCGGGTCCGCAAGCTCCTCTTCCTGTTCCTGCGCGGGGCCAACGACGGTCTGAACACCGTGATCCCGGTGGGGGATCCGGCCTACTACAGCAGCCGTCCCCACCTCGCCATCCCCGACGATCCCCTGCAGCCGGCGGCCCGGATTGGTCCGGCGATCTTCCCGGAGTCTGGGAACACGGCCGGGATCTACGCCCATCCTTACACCCTGTCTCTCGGCAACGGCTTCGCTGGGCTGCATCCCTCCCTCAAGTTCCTGTCCCCGGTCTATAACGCCGGGGATCTCGCCTTGATCCATCGGGTTGGCTATCCGCGACAGTCCCGGTCCCACTTCGATTCGCAGGCCTACTGGGAGACAGGGGCACCTTCAAGTTCCGGGGCCAAGGATGGTCTGCTCTACCGGGCGATGCTTGAGTCGGGTCTGGCCAACACCTCGCCGCTGACGGGCGTCACCATCGGCACCTCGCTGCCGATGATCCTGCGGGGTTCAAAAGCGGCCATGATGAACATCGGTGATCCGACCCGCTATGGGCTGCTTTCGATTCCGAACACGGCGGCGGCCAAGGCGAAACTCTCTGCAGCCCTTGAGCCTGCGGACAGGGCTCGGTTCGCCGAAAAACGGGATCGGGACCTGCTCGAGCTACAATATCGGAACCTCAGTGGAACCCTCGACCTGTTTGCCGATCTCAAGTTCGCCGAGGCGGACAACACATTCCGGGACGACGTGGCGACCGATGCCGATACCGACTGGGCCAACGCCAATGGGGGTGGCTATTTCCTGTTTCCAACAACCAACGATAAAAACGGTGGCTGGAAACGCGCCTCTGGCAACCGGGCCGACAAGTACGTCGTCCCCACTTCGTCCTACGACTACTTCACCCGCCTGAAGACCGCATCGATCCTCCTGAACAACACGGACGCCATCGTCTCAGGGGTTTCGATCGATGGCTGGGACACCCACAGCAACCAGGTCGATGACAGGAACACGGCGGCAGGCCTCGGAGCCCACACTGGCAGCCACGCGGGACTGCTCCGCCGGGTGGGCTGGACGATGTATGCGCTCCAGAAGTACTTCACCAAGTACTCGAGCAGGTGCCACTGGGACGACCTCGTCGTGGTCACGCTTTCGGAGTTCGGACGCACCAGCATCGAGAATTCCGATGGCGGAACCGATCACGCCGAGGCCAGCGTCATGATGGTGGCGGGGGGTGGCGTTCGCGGCTTCCAGCCTGACGCCTTGGGTGGGGTGAAACGGACGGGGGTCTGGAACTGTGGTGGTGACGGTGACCATGTGGTTCCGTGGGTGACGGGACCGACAGGGTCAATGTTCCGGGCCTCGGGACGGTATTTGCAGCGAAACACCGACTACCGCTCAGTGCTTGGCAGAATCATCCGGGATCATCTCGGCGCGACCCAGCCGCAGTTGGATCGGATCATCCCGGGTTACGCCTCCCCGGAGGACAGTCTGGCATCGAAGGGAGTCCAGTCCCGGGACAACACCTCGGTCATCGGGGAACCCGAGGTGGTCTGAGTCGGTGCCGGGTCCTCGAGCGTGCCGCGCTCAGGGCGTGTTCCGGGTCGGCGGGGGCAGGGGCGGGGGCGGGATGCGGCCGCCCGAGTCGATCGGCTGGGCCAGCTGAACCGGCTGGGCTGGAGTGAAGTCCCCTGCATTGTCCTGTATGACGTTCATAGGCACCCCATTTCCACCGCCGTTGATGAAGGGCTGGACGACGGGTTGCACGATGGTTTGCCCCCCTGCGCGATTGTTGGCTGCCGAACCACCGCGTCCGATCACGACGGGTCCTCCGCCGCTGGCACCGACGAGGCTAGGTGCCGGAACTGGCGCTGCAGGCACGGGCACGTTGGGATTCTTCGGGGGTACAGCGCCAGGGGCGACGGGACTGCCACCCGCCGCCTTCAGTCCGTTCTCCGCGAAGCTCAGCGTCACGTCCTTGCCTGCGATCTGCGTCTTCACACGACCCGCCGGGGCGTCGATCTCGAGGACCTTGATGTCCTCGAACTCTTCGCCCTCCTGAAGGGTCTCGTAATCGGGCTGCTTTCCGCCGGGTCGATTGATGGCAAAATAGGCTTTTTTGACGCCTCCGGAACGGGAGACCCCAGTCAGGAAGACATTGGGTGGCGGGGAGGGCGGCGGCGGCGGCGGGGGAGCCGGCTCAGGTGGCGGCGGCGGCGGCTTGATGCCGAACGCGTTCCGGTTCGTGAGGGACAGGTACGGGTTGTCTGCGGCGATCGTCGTCTGGACGACGCACCCGACCAAGGACGCTCCGAGGAGCGCCGACCCCCATCGCTGGACAGCGGATCGCATGTTGGTTTTCTGCAACACCATCTGGTTTCGAAAGTTGCCGGTTCCTAGGGCCGCGTCCATGTCGGATTGTTGGTGAGGTTCCATCCGCCCCCGCGGGCGCGGTAGAGGTTCACCACGGCATTGGCCTCGGCGAACCGGGCCTGGGCAAGGTCCGACTGGGTCGGGTAGAGCTGCTGCTGGGCTTCGAGAACTTCGAAGTAGCTGGCCTTTCCATTGAGGTAGTGACAGGACCTTAAAAACTGCTCCAAGGGATGTGAGGGTTTTAGGCTCTAGTTGATGGTGGTTGGTTCGCTGCGGAAAGTCCATCCCCGGTGGAGGGAGGGCGGAGCCCGACCGGAGCCGGGGATGGACTTTGAGTCTTGGCGAAGGCCGCCGGGCTGAGATAGCCCAATCGGCTGTGCGGCCTGTGTCGGTTGTACTCCTGACGATAATCCC